>DAOUJA010000020.1:0-10251 GCA_034423175.1 Dehalococcoidia bacterium | reverse complement strand
GCTGGCCGGGTGTGGGCACTTCGCCGGAACCTCACCTCCTACGACGCGTGGTACGTCGCGCTGGCGGAGACGCTGGACTGTCCGCTCGTGACGATCGACCACCGGCTCAGCCGGGCCGTTGGGCCGGAATGTGCGTTCGTGATGCCCAAGCGCTGTCGCCGTAAGGCATGCGAGGCAGGCCAAGATTACCTGCAAAATTGGTGATTGACCGAATTATGGCGGATATGGGCACAGAACGTATGTGCCCAGGGCGAAATGCGGCGCCGCCATGGCGCGAACGCGGAACTGCAAGGATGGCGACGCAGCCAACGGGGCTCCCTGCCCCTGACGGCAGGAGTAAGCGCCACCGGCAGCCTTACCTGTAGCAGCCGAGGCCCAGAGGCGACGCCCCGCTCCTGTCCAAAGCGGCGTACGCGTGGTAACGGCCTTGCCCACGCCCGTCGTCGTCAGGGTCGTGCAGCGGTGTCGATTTATGACGCTATCGGGAGCAGCGGTTAACGGATTCAGAAAGTTGACACCCCTTAGCGACCCTGCCTATGGTGAACCTCGACCCGCCGCCGCCCGGCTGGCTGCAAACCAAGCCGAGGTAAAACAGGGACTGGTCCCCGCAGCCCAACAAAGGCCGGCATCTGGCGAGTCATCCCCCCTCGGGCAACCCCCGAACGAGTCTCTCTCCGCCCACACCCCATGAACCTCAGAACAGGCGTGGCGCGGGGATTCCGTTCGCCATTCGCCGGGGGAGGGGTACGCAAGACTACAGGCCGCCGCGCGGACAAGCACTCCGCCCGGCCAAGAGATGAGGTGTGACAGATGACCGAAACGATAGCTATCGGAACAGGCGCCCTTCGAAGGGCCGCTGCGTTGTTCACCGGGCTGGCCCTGGCAGCGCTCCTCGTCGTGGGCGCCGTCGCATGCGGCGGAGACGACGAGCCATCGACTTTTCGCGTTGGCATGCTGGCCGACCACAACTCGTTCGACCCGCCGTTGCTCCTGGGGCTACCCGACATCGTGACGGTGCAGGCCGCGTACGACGTGCTGGTGCACCGCAACCCCGACCTGTCGCTGCGGCCGATGCTGGCGACGAGTTGGACGACCAACGACGACGCTTCAGAGTGGACATTCGAGCTGCGCGAGGGCGTCAAGTTCTCCAACGGCAAGGACTTCACGGCTGAGGACGTTGTGTTCACGTTCGAGCGGATGTTCGAGGTGGATTCGCCGCTCGCCAGCGTCATGGCGGAGCCGACGGCCATCGTTGCCGTGGACGACCACACGGTCCGATTCGAGTTCGGCACGCCGAACGCCGTGCTGCTCGAATCGCTCGTGAAGTACCACGCGCACATCACGCCTTCGAACCTCCCCGTCGACCGGGCGCCGCAGGAGACCTTCGGGACGGGCCCGTTCGTCCTGACGGAGTTCGTGGTGGGCGAGCGCGCCACCTTCGTGCGGAATGAGGACTACTGGTGGGAGGACCACCCCAAGGTCGACAACCTGGAGTTCATCTTCCTCCCGGACCCCACCGCCCGAGCCGAGGCGTTGAAGGCCGGCACGATCGACGCGATCTACGACCTGGACATCGCGAGCATCCCGGGCCTGCGGGACCACCCTGACACGGAAGTCGTGATAGCTCCAAGCGGCAGCTACATGAACATAGCGATGGACGTGCGGGAGGCGCCGTTCGACAACATCCTCGTGCGGAAGGCGATGCAGGCCGCGACCGACCGCAACGCCATCCTGCAAGGCGCGCAGTTCGGCATCGGGAGCGTCGCGTACGACCATCCCATCACACCGAACGACCCGGTATTCAACGAGGACTGCAAGCCGCCGGAGTACGACCCTGAACTCGCCAAGCGGCTGCTGGCGGAGGCAGGGCACCCGGACGGTCTGGACGTGACGCTGTACACGAGCACGTCCGGCGCCGCGATGGTTGAGATGTCCACGGTGTTCAAGGAGAGCGCCGCGCCGGCCGGGATCAACGTCAACATCGAGGTCACGCCGGAGGACGGCTACTGGTCAGACGTCTGGCTGCAGAAGCCGTTGTCGACGGTCTGGTGGGGCGGCAGGCCTCCGTACGAGGCAATCAGCGTCGTCTACCCCACGGGCGCGCCGTGGAACGAGTCCTACTACAGCAGCCCTGAACTGGACTCGCTGCTGGAGGAGGCGCTGGGAGCGGCAGAACTGGAAGACCAGAAGCGCATCTTCGGCAGGATCCAGTGCATCCTGGTAGAAGAGGTGCCGCGCATCCTCCCGGTGTTCAGACCGGTGTCCCTTGGCATGCGTACCAACGTGCGGGACTTCGATCCCATGTGGGACGCGACGATGATGCTGCACACGGTGTACATAGAGGAGTAAGAGGGTCCCACCCTGCCGGCCTGGACTTCCCGGCCGGCAGGTGAGACACCGGGATAAAGAACCATGGTCCGATTCCTGACAAGACGTCTCACGCTCATGGCGGTCACGCTGTTCGTGGTCTCCGCGGCTATCTTCGTCGTGACGGAGGTGCTGCCCGGCGACGTGGCCACCATGATGCTGAAGCAGGATGCGACGCCCGAGCGCCTGGAGAACCTGCGTGAAGAGTTGGGCCTGAACCGGCCTGCCGTGGAGCGCTACTTCAGCTGGGTGGGGAACGCGCTGACCGGCGACCTGGGCGACTCGTACGTCATCAAGCGCCCGATCGCCGAGATCGTGCCCCGGCGGCTCAACCATTCGCTGATGCTCGCCCTGTTCGCGCTCGTCTTCGGCATCCCGACGGCGGTGGCCGCGGGCGTCTGGGCCGGCGTGCGTCCGAACGGGAGGTTCGACCGCGTGATAAGCGTGATCGGCGTAGTGGGCATATCGCTGCCCGAGTTCGTCACGGGGGTGCTGCTGATACTGCTGCTCTCATCGACGTTCAACCTCCTGCCGCCATCCAGCACCATGCTGGCGGGCGAGAGCCCGCTCAACCGGCCGGAGATCCTCATCATGCCGGCGCTGACGCTCACGGTCGTGCTGTTCGGCTACATCATGCGGATGACGCGAGCGAGCGTGATCGAGGTCATGCAGACGGCGTACGTCCGCACGGCGGTGCTGAAGGGGCTGCCGATGCGGACGGTGATCCGCCGGCACGTCCTCCCGAACGCCATGCTCCCCACCATCAGCATCATCGCGATGAACTTCGGCTGGATGCTGGGCGGGCTCATCATCGTGGAGGCGGTGTTCGCCTACCCCGGCCTGGGGCTGATGCTCTACCAGGCCATCCAGAACCGTGACGTGCCGCTGCTGGAGGCGCTGTCCCTGCTCGTTGCCGGCACCTATGCGCTCAGCAACCTCGTCGCGGACCTGAGCTACGCGGCGCTGGACCCCAGGATAAGGCTGAACTGATGGCTGCCATTACATTCGACAACGTTCGAGGGAGGGGCCCCGTTGACCTGGTGAGGTCGGCGGCAGCGAGCGTCCGCCACGGCGCAGTGGCGTTCATCCGCCTCGCCTGGGCGACGAAGACCGGGCGGGTCGGCCTTGTCATTGCGGCAGTGCACGCCGTACTGGCGCTCGTCGGTCCGCTCCTCGCGCCCTACTCCGCCACCGATTTCAACTACTACGATTCCGGGGAGCTCAAGCAGTTCGTGGGCCCTTCCCGTGAGTTTCTGCTGGGAAGCGATCAGTTCGGGCGGGACGTGCTGAGCCGCGTCATGTCCGGAGCGACGTCGCTCATCGCCATGTCCGTCGCGGGGGCAGCCCTCGGCGTCGCAGCCGGGACGGCCATCGGCATGAGCAGCGGTTACAAGGGCGGCAAGGTGGACGACGTGGTCATGCGGATCATGGACGGCCTGATGTCCTTCCCTTCCCTCCTGCTGGCGCTCCTGGTCGTAGCAACGCTGGGCGCGCGCCAGGCCCCCTTCGGGTTCCTGGACGGACTGTGGGACGAGACCCTCGTCGTGCTCACCATAGCCATCGTGAACACGCCTCGCGTCGCGCGGGTGATGCGGAGCGTGACGCTCTCCGTCAAGGAAGCGGAGTTCGTCCAGAACGCGAAGCTGCGCGGCGAGAGCGCGGCGTACATCGTGTTCCATGAGATCCTTCCCAACACACTCCCGACACTGGCCGTAGAGATGTCTGTGCGGCTGAGCTACGCGGTCCTGCTGGTCTCGTCCCTCGGATTCCTGGGGATGGGCGTGCAGCCGCCCTCGCCTGACTGGGGCCTCATGATCAGCCAGAGCCGGCAGTTCCTGTTCAGCGCCCCGTGGGTGGCGATCGCCCCGATCATTGCGGTCGCTTCGCTGGTCGTCGGGGTCAACCTGCTGGCGGACGGCATCAAGCAGGCACGCGGACTGCCTCAGAAGGAGGCTTAATGGCCACCACGACAACAACCATGATCGAAAGCCCAACCCTGACGGCGGCCGACCAACCGCTGCTGAGAGTAGACGGGCTGTCGGTTACGTTCTTCACGCCCACCGGGTCGGTGCAGGCGGTCCGAGACGCTTCGTTCGAGATCAAGCGCGGCGAGGTCGTGGGCCTCGTGGGAGAGTCGGGTTGCGGCAAGTCAACGATGGCATTCGCCATCATGGGGTATCTCCCCGGCGAGCCGAAGCTCGGCGGCTCGATCTTCCTCGATGGACAGGACATGGCGGAATTCGGGCCCGCGGAGCTGCGGAAGCTGCGCGGCAACCGCATCGCGATGGTGTACCAGGACCCGGCCCTCGCCCTGAACCCGACGATGAAGGTCGGCCTCCAGATCCAGGAGGTGCTCAGCGAGCACCTGGGTCTCGACGCCGCCCAGTCCGCCGAACGCATGGCGGAGCTCATCGAGAGCGTCGGCCTGCCCGACCCCGAGCGCATCGCCCAGAGCTATCCCCACCAGCTCAGCGGAGGCCAGCAGCAGCGCATCGTCATCGCCATGGCGCTCGCGTGCGACCCCGACCTGCTCCTGATGGACGAACCGACGACCGGACTGGACGTGACGACGGAAGCGACGATCCTCGACCTCGTTTCGGACCTCAAGGGCCGGGTGAACGCGGGCATCCTGTACGTGAGCCACAACCTGGGCGTCATCGCTCGCGTTGCCGACCGGGTCGTGGTCATGTACGCGGGACAGACGGTGGAGGAAGCACCGGTGCGCGACCTGTTCAAGGACCCTCGCCACCCGTACACCGTGGGGCTGCTCAGCTGCGTCCCGAAGCCCGTTGCGGACGCCGGAGCGGTCACCCGACTCCAAAGCATCCAGGGCTCGGTTTTCCCCAGCGCCCAGGCGGACCCGGGCATGTGCCTGTTCGCCGACCGGTGCCCCATGGCGACCGACCGCTGCACCAGCGAGGCCCCGAAGCCGGTCCCCGTGGGCGAGGGGCACGCGTCGCGGTGTCTCTACCCCAACGACGTGAGCACCGACCTCTGGAACGAGTCGGTGGAGCGGGAGGCCGCGCATGAGAACGGCAAGGAGCCGACGCTGACGGTGAAGGGGCTGCACCGCGTCTACGGACAGTGGCAGCGGAAGTACCTGTTCTTCGGCCCGAAGGTGAAGCCGCCCGTCCGCGCGGTGGAGAACGTCGACTTCAACGTCGGGGCAGGGCACACCGTGGGCATCGTCGGTGAGAGCGGTTCCGGCAAGAGCACGGTCGCGCGGAGCATCGTGGGACTCGTGCCCCGGGACGGCGGCGACCTCGAGCTGTGCGGAGAAGACCTGTCTCCGGAGGCCGAGGGCCGCAACTCCGAGCAGAAGGCATCGCTCCGGATGGTGTTCCAGAACCCGACCTCGTCCCTGAACCCGAAGCTCCCCGTACGCCACAGCATCCTGCGCCCGCTGCAGAAGTTCACCGACATGAAGGCGCGGGAACGCGAAGAGCGGGCCTGCGAACTACTGGAGTCCGTCGGCCTCGACGCTTCCTACATGGACCGCCAGCCGCTGCAACTCAGCGGCGGGCAGCAGCAGCGGGTGGCGCTCGCGGCTGCATTCGCCGGCGATCCGGAACTCATCGTTGCGGACGAGCCCGTCTCCGCGCTCGACGTCTCGGTGCAGGCGCAGGTGCTCAACCTGCTGGAGGACCACCAGCGGGAGAAGGGAACGTCCTACGTCTTCATCTCGCACGACCTCGGCGTCGTCCGCTACGTATCGGACGAGATCCTGGTGCTGTACGCGGGCCACGTGGCCGAGTCCGGCCCGGCGGAGGACGTGCTCTCCACGCCGTCGCACCCCTACACGGAGGCGCTGCTGTCAGCGGCGCCGATACCCGATCCTGACGCCATCCCGACGCCCATCCGCCTGGAGGGGTCAGTGCCGAAGCAGCACGAGCAGTTCAAGGGTTGCTTCTTCGCCTCACGCTGCCCGCGCAAGATCGGCGGCATCTGCGACGACACTCCGCCGCCCGCGCAGTCGTCGCCCACATCGCCGGCGCACGAGATCCACTGCCACATACCGCTCGACGAGCTGGCGCGCCTCCAGAGCAGCGAGACTGCCGCGCGGGTGTGAGGCGGCTGCGTTCAGCGCAGCGTAGTTCACCGGGGGAGCGGCATCC
Organism: Dehalococcoidia bacterium; assembly: GCA_034423175.1. Lineage (GTDB taxonomy): Bacteria > Chloroflexota > Dehalococcoidia > Lucifugimonadales > Australimonadaceae > Bin16. Next base: position 3,769 of record DAOUJA010000020.1, on the reverse strand, counting down.
AGAAGGCCGGACCTGCGCCGCGGCAGCACCCTGCTCAGCGTAAGCCCCCCTCCCATCAACCCCACCGCGTGCGCTGCCCGCGCACCCTGGATCCCCGCCGGTGCGAGAATGACGGGACTTGCCGCACTGGCCTTATGTAACGGTCTCCTTGCAGGGAGAGGGGATCGGGCGACCTCGCGGAGGGGAACGTCTCCCCATGCGGGCTCGAGGTCTGATAGGCTCTCCGTCAATCCTTAACGGCGGAACGTTCATGGAATTCGGCCTGTACCTGCGCTCATTTCTCACCGACCGCACGCGCCCGCTCTACGAGCAGATAGACGAGCTGGTCGAGATCTGCCACGTGGCGCGCGACAGCGGCTTCTCAGCTGTCACGATGCCGCAGCACTGGGTGTCTCACCCGACGATCTGGCCGCAGCCGTTCCAGGTGCTGGCGCGCCTCGCGCCGGAGACCGGCGACATGCGGCTGCTCACCGGCATCGTGCTGCTACCGCTGCATAACCCAGTGCAGATAGCGGAGGACGTGGCGACACTCGACCACATCTGCCGCGGGCGGCTCACGTTTGGCGTCGGCATCGGCTACCGCGAGACGGAGCTGGGCGCCGTCGGGGCGACGCGGCGCGATCGCGTGCCGCGGCTGACCGAGTCGATCGAGATCATGAAGCAGCTGTGGAGCGGCGAAGAGGTGAACTACGAAGGGCGCTACTGGACAGTGCATGAGGCGAAGATGGGCTTCGTCCCCGTGCAGCACCCTCACCCGCCGATATGGATAGCGTGCCAGAGCGACGGCGCGGTGCGGCGCTCCGCCCGCATCGCCGACGCGTGCTACATCGCGCCACAGGTGGGGCTCTCGGACCTCGGCACGGTCGTGGCCGCTTACCGCGATGAGCGGGCAACGACCGGCCTCGGACCGGGGCGGCTCACGCTGACGCGCGGCGTTGCGTACGGGAAGGACAGGGCGACGGCCGCGGCGGAGGCGCAGGAGGCGGCAGCGTCGTCGTACCGGATGTACAGCACGTGGAACATGCAGGAAGACACGATGCTGAAGATCAACATCGACTCCGACTCGAAGGTCGAGGACTGGGCGGTGACCGGCAACGGCGACGACTGCCTGGAGCAGTTCGCGGCAATCGCGGAGCACGGCATCAACTACGTTGGCATGACGTTCTACAACCTGCCGAAGACGCTGGAAGCGCGCAGGGAGTACCTGCAGAGCTTCGCGGAGAACGTGATACGGCGCTCGCCGTAGCCATGCGCCCGTTCGAGTACATACGGCCTGCGAGCGTCGCGGAGGCGGTCGGCATCCTCTCCGAGCGGGGCGAGGACGCGTTCGTGCTCGGCGGGGGCAGCGCAGCGGTCGTGATGCTGCGGCTGGGGGTCGTGCGCCCGGAGTGCGTGGTCGACCTCGGCGGCATAGAGGAGATGCGCGGCCTGCGGCGGAACGGCGGGCTGCAGATAGGCGCGCTGGCAAGCATCCGCAGCCTCGAACTCGACGACGGCGTCCGAGGCGCGTACCCGCTGCTCGCGGAGGCGGCGTCGCAGGTGGCGAACGTGCGCGTGCGGAACGTCGCCACGGTCGGCGGGGCGGTCGCCTACGGCGAACCGCAGACCGACACGCCGACGGCGCTCACGGCTTCCGGCGCGTCGGTGCGCATCGCGGGCGTCTCCGGCGAGCGGAGCGTGCCGATCGATGAGTTCTACGTCGGGCCGTACGAGACGGTCCTGGAACAGGGTGAGATCGTGTCGGGGATCGACGTGCCGGAGCCGCGGCCGCACACGGGCGGCGCGCACGTCAAGTTCACCGTGGGCTCACCGGAGAACAAGCCGGTGGCGAACGCGTCTGCGCTCGTCACCGTGGACCCATCGTCGGGCGCGTGCACGGCGGCGCGCGTGGTGATGGGCGCCGCAGGGCCGGTGCCGGTCGTCGCGGGCGCGGGGCAGGCGCTCGTGGGTGTCGAGGCGTCGGCGGAGCGCATCAAGGAGGTCGCGGCAGCGGCGGCCGAAGAGGCCGACCCGATAGAAGACCTGCGCGGGCCCGAGTGGTACAAGCGCCGGATACTCAGGATAGTGGTGGAGCAAGCGTTGACATGTGCGCTGCAACGGGCCCGAACGTAACCCGCCTCGTCGGCCAGTCGATGCCGTCGCTCGAAGCGCCGGAGAAGGCCGCGGGGCGGATCGAGTACATGGCGGACCTGACCGTCCCCAACATGGCGCACGCGAAGGTCGTGCGGAGTCCCCTGCCCCACGCCCGCATCGTCTCGATCGACGCGTCCGAGGCGCGGGCGATGCCGGGCGTCGTGTGCGTGCTGACGCGCGACGAGGTGCGCGCCGACCCGGACATGGAGGAGGTGTACGGCTTCGTCTACCGAGACGCGCCGCTCGTGGCGATGGACAAGGTGCGGCACCAGGGCGACATCGTCGCGGTGGTCGTCGCGGACGACGTCGACACCGCGGAGGCCGCCGCCGAGCTCGTGGACGTGGAGTACGAGGAGCTGCCAGCGGTGATGAACGTGCCGCAGGCGCTGGCCGAGGGCGCGGCGCGGGTGCACGAGGAGTTCTTCCCCATAGCACCGGAGCTGCGGCCCATCGAGGGGACGAACGTCTGCCACCACGCGACCATCGGCTGCGGCGACGTCGAGCAGGGGTTCGCGGAGTCGGACTTCGTCTACGAGGACGAGTTCCTGGCGCCGCCGGTGCAGCACTGCGCGCTGGACCTGCACGCCGTCATATCGCAGGTGGAGGACGGGCAGATCACGGTGTGGACGAACTGCCAATCGCCCTTCCCACTCGGGCGCGAGCTCGAGCGCATCTTCAAGATGCCGGCGCGCGTCATCATCCCGTACGTGGGGGGCGGGTTCGGCAGCAAGAGCCGCGACCGCATCGAGTGCGTCATCACCGCGGCCGCCAAGCTCGCGGGGCGTCCGGTGCGTTACGTGCTCACCCAGGAAGAGACGTTCATGACGTTCATCCGCCCGGCGTACCGGAACCGGATGCGTACGGGCGTGAAGCGCGACGGCACCATCGTTGCACGGCACAACGAGTTCTGGGTGGACGTGGGCGGCTACGCCATCAGCGGAGCGCGCAGCGCCAACAACACGCTGAAGGTTGCGACCGGCCCGTACCGCATCCCGAACGCACAGGTGGACTGCTACGCCGTGTACACGAACAAGCCGCCTTCCTCGCCGTACCGCGGCCTGCCGACGACGCAGCACACGATGTCGTACGAGGCGCAGTTCGACCGCATCGCGCGCGACCTCGGCATCGACCGGCTGGAGCTGCGCCGCAGGAACCTCGTACGCGACGGCGACATCCACATCACCGGCGACTACCTGCGCTCCGCACACTCGCACGAGTGCCTGGAGCAGGCGACCGAGGCCATCGGCTGGAACGAGCCGCTGCCCGTCGATCCGGAGGGGAAGAAGCTGCGCGGCAGGGGCGTCTCCTGCACCATCAAATACACCCTCACTCCCGCGCGGGAGATGTCGGAGAACAGCGCGGAAGTCGCGCTCGTCGAGGACGGGGTGTTCGAGGTGCGCATCGGCACGGTGAACATCGGCCAGGGGTCGGACACGGTGATGGCGCAGATAGCGGGCGACGCGCTCGGCGTGGGGCTGGACTCGGTACGCATCGTCCACAGCGACACCTACCGCGTGCCGGTGGACAGCTCGACGACGGCGAGCCGCTCGACGTACCACATGGGCCGCGCGGTCGTCGAGGCGACGGACAACCTGAAGCCGCAGATGCTCGAGGCGGCGTCGCAGTTGCTGGAGCG
>DAOUJA010000019.1:0-3021 GCA_034423175.1 Dehalococcoidia bacterium | reverse complement strand
CGCTCCTCGGAGAGCGGGGGCACCCCCGCGATGGGGAAGCCCGTCGCGGGGTCGAAGACGGTCTCGCCCCTGGTGCAGCCGTCCGGGTAGGCGAGCAGCGTCTGCAGGTAGGTTGCCAGCAGCCGCTTGGAGCCGGTGGCCAGCGCAGCGCCCAGCGCCTGCTTCAGCGCCCCGTAGAGCGCGTCGTAGGCCGAGCGCTGGGAGAGGCCCGTGACGTCGGGTTCAGAGTCCATCCGGGAGAGGAGCACCCGCTCCTCGTAGGGGGGCAGCCCGGACGCCACGTCCGAGAGCCTGAGGAAGATGGAGTTACCGATGAGGTGGAAGAGCGCCGAGGGAGCGAGACCGGGGCGCTCGCGCACCACCCTGCGGTAGCGACGCCTCCGGCTGTTGCGCCCGTCCTCGACGGAGGAGTCGTCGTTCTTGTACACCGTCTCCTCGGTGAACCCGTAGCGCTGGATCCAGCGCCCCTCCTCGTTGTGCCGGAACTCCGTGCGGATCTCCGGGGAGAACCGGTAGAGGAGATGGAAGAGCGTGCTGGCATACCCGCCCATCAGCGTGCCGGAGAGGGTGAGCGAGCGGCCGCACGACTCCGCGAGCACGCCGGCGGCGATGCCTTGTGCGGAGCCGCGCGCTTTGAACTCATGGACCTCGTCTCCGACGAAGAGGTCGAAGAATCCCCGCATCCGGTGCTTGACGTAGTCGGCCAGGGGGTAGCGGCGAGGGCCGGTGTTGTCGGCCTGCCACAGCGGGGAGTTGCAGACGTCGCAGACGTGCCGCTTGCGGTTGAGGTCCGCCGTGGACAGGGGCACGCCCTCCCTGTCGAGCACCTGCGCGGCGCAGACGGGGCAGCAGGGGATGCGGAAGGGCTCGCCCGTCTCCTCGTCCCGCATGAGCCTGCCGTTCGCCACGGCCCACCGCTCATTGACGGCGGGCACCCAGCGGTAGGCGAGCTTGGCCCGCTCGCGGGACATGACCGCGAAGATGGGAGCGGTGCCGGGGAAGAGGCGGAGGCGCTCGAGGTCGGTGATGGAGGTGACGATGGCAGCACGAGCGCCGGGGATGGTCTCCTCCACCTCGCGCTTCCACTTCCGTACGAGGTGCGGCGGGCAGAGCACCAGGACGCGCCTGAAGCCCGCCGCGTGGGCGGCGCTCGTTGCGATGAACGTTTTCCCTGTTCCCATCTCGCCGACGACGGTCGTGCCCTGGTGGGCCTGTAGCGAGAGGGCTGCGCCGCGTATGGCGTCGGCCTGCGCGCCGAGCGGTCTCCGGAGGAGTGCGGGGAGTGGAACGGTCTGCTCGGACGGCCGGTAGAGGGGCGGATACGACTCCACCACCCGCTGGGCGATGGAGTCCCTGAACGTGTCGATGAAGCCTGCTAGGTTCATGGGAATCTCTCCTTTGGGAGAGGTGTCCCCACGGACCTCAGAGGCCGCAGCCGATGCCCGGCACCCGACGGGGTGCCAGGGCACATGGGCACACTACCCCCCCACCCAGAGCAACATGCAGTTTGTTGAGGGGAAGAGGGTGCGCCTTGGCGCGGCTCCTGCGGAGTGCCCGTGGGCACCCTCTCTCGTCTTGTGGGATGCTGCATGGGATGCAACTTGAGCGTTGTGTGCTCAGTGGCGGGCCGCCTCCGGTGCGGATTGCGGCTCCGTGGCTACTGGGACTGCGGACGCTCAGTCCGTCTCATCCTCGAAGGCGTCGTCTTGCTCGTCCGCCGGAGTCCTCGGCTGGAACGGGACGATGCCTTTGTCGCGCCTGGTCTCCGCTGCGGCCTTCGCGCGGTCGCTCTTGGCCTTCTTGACCATGCTGGCGTGCTGCGAGTAGATGCGGGCCATGACGCGCGGCGGGATGTAGAGGCGCACCATGCCCTCGGGCGTGAAGGCTTCGAGGAAACCGTGGTAGCCCTCGTCGGTGCGGCAGGTCTCGACGACGAACGTGGTCACGCGGTCCACGAGCGGGATGGTCTCCTTGACGGTGCTCTGCCGCGTCTGCAGGCCGGGCAGGTTGGCAATGCTGCCGCGCATCCGGTCGATGATGGGCTGGCCTGCCGAGGCCGCCGCGATCACCTGTTCAGTCATGCTCTGCTGGGTCATAGGTTCGTTCTCCTTGGTTGACGTTGGCTACGCCTTCTCCAGGTCGTTCATCCGCTGCAGGGCCATGACGACCTCGTCCAACCTGCCGCGCAGGCGCATGAACTTCGCGGGGTCCGGCGGCATCCGCTTCAGTTGGTTCTCCAGGGCGAAGCGCTCGCCGGTCAGCCAGGCACAGAGGCCGCTCCACCGCACCGCCCCGGGCAGGACGAACCTCATGTCCATCGCCACGGCCTCGTAGCACTCGGGGCAGTGCTTTCCGAAAACGTATGCGCCGCTGCCATCCTGGTAGACGTACAGCGTCGTCTCGACCTCGTGCTCGCACTGCGGGCACTCCACGGTCGCCGGGTATTCGTTCGGTGTTGGGGTCACGATGCTCTCCTCTCTTCTTCTCGCGGCTCGCCGCACCGGACGCAGTGGCGGACGTCCACGCCGGCGACGCGGAACGCGTGGCCGTCCCGGCAGCCCAGCGGCTGGACCGCAGCGACCTTGCCGTCGATGCCGCACCACGCGGAGCGGTCGCCGGCCTCGTAGGTGTAGAAGCCGCAGCCCCGCGCGCAGCGCAGGTCGAGGCCGGTGAGCACGTCGTCCTCGACGACCTCCTCCAGCGTGAAGTTCCTCCCGCCGCAGGCGGGACAGTTGATGGCTTTCAGGGTCATGGTGTCTTCTCCTCGATGTGCTTCGAGTCCTCAGCGGAAGGACTCCGGGGCCGCTATGCCACGGCGGGGAGCGATTGGGCCGCCCAGGCCTCCAGCTTCGCGGCCCGGTAGCAGCCGCTCTCCGTGTGGTACGAGCGGACGGGGGTGGTAGCGATGCGCCCGTCGACGACGTCGACCGAGGCGGTCTGCGCGTACGGCTGGCCGGGCAGGATCGGCTCCTCGCACCGGGCGCACGTCAGGGGAAAGAGCGTGAGTGTGGGGTTGGGAGT
>DAOUJA010000018.1:0-4553 GCA_034423175.1 Dehalococcoidia bacterium | reverse complement strand
ACTCCCAACCCCACACTCACGCTCTTTCCCCTGACGTGCGCCCGGTGCGAGGAGCCGATCCTGCCCGGCCAGCCGTACGCGCAGACCGCCTCGGTCGACGTCGTCGACGGGCGGGTCGCGACCACCCCTGTCCGCTCGTACCACACGGAGAAGGGCTGCTACCGGGCCGCCAAGCTGGAGCGCTGGGCGGCCGAGTCCGCACACGCTGCCGTCGCCGCCTAGGGGGCGCAACGGCGCGCCGGCCGGTGCGCCACTCACACGGAGGTCTCTCCGGAGTCCTCCGCAGCAATCCGAAGGAGATGACCCGATGGAACTGAGGAGCATCACCTGTCCCGCCTGCGGCGGGAGGAACTTCACGCTGGAGGAGGCCGTTGAGGACGGCGAACTGACCGCCCTCGACCTGCGCTGCGCGCAGGGCTGCGGCTTCTACACCTACGACGCCGGCGACCGCTCCGCATGGTGCGGCATCGACGGCAGGGTCGCAGCGGTCCAGCCGCTGGGCTGCCGGGACGGCCATGCCTTCCAGGTGGCAGGCGTGGACGTCCGCCAGTGCGTCCGGTGCGGTGAGCCGCGAGAAGAGGAACAAAGGAGGGCATCGTGAGCATGAGACCCAACGAATACCCCGCGACCGTCGAGTGCCCGCAGTGCGAGCACGAGGTCGAGACGACGCTGTACGTCTACCAGGATGGCAGCGGCGCGTACGTCTTCGGCAAGCACTGTCCCGAGTGCGACGAGGCCGTTGCGATGGACATGAGGTTCGTCCTGCCCGGCGCGGTCCGGTGGAGCGGCCTCTGCGCCTGGCTCACCGGCGAGCGCTTCGCCCTGGAGAGCCAGCTGAAACGGATGCCGCCGAACCCGGCGGAGCGCATGCGCCTGCGCGGCAGGCTGGACGAGGTCGTCATGGCCCTGCAGCGGATGAGCGACCTGGAGAAGGCGTAGCCAACCAGCCGGAAGACTCCTGGAACGGAGGCTCCCGGACTCAATGCAAGGAGACCGACCCATGACCTTTCAACCCGAAGAGAGCATCGACTCCGACCGCGTCTGCCTGATCTGCGAACACCGGCAGCCGGCCCTCGCTCACGTGAACGAGTACGGCACCATCGCGGTCAGCTCGGGCTTGTGCCCGGACTGCGACGACACCGAGCCGATGGTCGTCCAGGTACACAGGACGCCCGAAATGCCAGCCGAGCGCTACATCGAGACGCTCATCAAGGAAGCCCACGAATCGCTTGCCAAGCCGGTGTCGCTGACCGCGGCACAGTCGCAGGTCCGCTCCCGGCGGCTGAACCGCTACATCGACCGCCTCTCCCACGCCCGCAACCTCATCAGCGAGGCGAGGAACACCCTCGAGGATGCCCGACGAGAGCTCGGCGAGTAGCAGGGGGATGAACCCCGGCCACGGTGCCCGCCTCCTATGGGGACGGGCTGCCGCCTGCCCGAAACCTGACGACTACCCTGCCAAGGAGAACGAACCTATGACCCAGCAGAGCATGACTGAACAGGTGATCGCGGCGGCCTCTGCAGGCCAGCCCATCATCGACAGGATGCGCGGCAGCATTGCCAACCTCCCCGGCCTGCAGACGCGGCAGAGCACCGTCAAGGAGACCATCCCGCTCGTGGACCGCGTGACCACGTTCGTCGTCGAGACGTGCCGCACCGACGAGGGCTACCACGGTTTCCTCGAAGCCTTCACACCTGAGGGCATGGTGCGCCTCTACATCCCGCCGCGCGTCATGGCCCGCATGTACTCGCAGCACGCCGGCATGGTCAAGAAGGCCAAGAGCGACCGCGCGAAGGCCGCAGCCGAGACCAGGCGGGACAAGGGCATCGTCCCCTTCCAGTCGAAGACTCCTGCGGACGAACAGGACGATGCTTTCGAGGACGAGACGGACTGACCTCCGCAGACTTCCATCTACCGAGCCCACACACCGGAGCGTGACCGGAACATCGCACGCGAACACAGGGAGTGCCTCACGGGTACTCCAAGGGCGCCCGCGCCCGGCACTCCCTAACCAAGCCCAATGACGGCGGGGGGCGTGTCCTGCTTCCATGCCTCCCACGAGGAGGTAGGGAGCAGGGCGCGGGCTCCTTGTGTCCGTGGGGACAGCCCATGAACACAAGGAGACACGCCATGAACCTCGGGACCTTCATCGACACCTTCAGGGACTCCATCGCCCAGCGGGTGGTGGAGTCGTACCCGCCCCTCTACCGGCCGTCCGAGCAGGCCGTTCCACTCCCCGCACTCCTCCGGAGACCGCTCGGCGCACAGGCCGACGCCATACGCGGCGCGGCCCTCTCGCTGCAGGCCAATCAGGGCACGACCGTCGTCGGCGAGATGGGGACAGGCAAGACCTTTATTGCCACCAGCGCCGCCCACGCGGCGGGCTTCAGGAGAGTCCTGGTGCTCTGCCCGCCGCACCTCGTACGGAAGTGGAAGCGCGAAGTAGAGGAGACGATCCCCGGCGCCCGCGCCGCCATCGTCACCTCCATCACCGACCTCGAGCGTCTTCGCCTCTTCCCGGGCACCGCTCCTCTCTTCGCGGTCATGTCCCGCGAGCGGGCCAAGCTCGCCTACCGTTGGGAGCCCGCCGTCGATGAGCGGTGGGCGGTGGCGGACGGCAGGCTCGTGCGGGTCGAGGAGACGGGCGAGCCCTTCCGCATCCCCTGCTGCCCCGTCTGCGCCGCTCAGGTGCTCGACAGGGAGGGCGTGCCCCTCTCGGTGGCGGACCTCAACCGCAAGCGGCACGTCTGCGACGTCTGCAACTCCCCGTTGTGGCAGGCCGACAACACCGGCCCTCGCCGCTACCCCCTGGCCGACTACGTGAAGCACCGGATGCGGGGCTTCTTCGACCTCTTTATCGGTGACGAGGTGCATGAATTCAAAGCGCGCGGCTCCGCGCAGGGCATCGCCGCCGGAGTGCTCGCGGAGTCCTGCGGGCGGTCGCTCACCCTCTCCGGCACGCTCATGGGCGGCTATGCCAGCACCCTCTTCCATCTCCTCTACCGGTTCTCCCCGGAGATTCGGACCGAGTTCCGGCACAACGAGGAGGGGCGCTGGATCCAGCGCTACGGGTTCACCGAGGAGACGATTCACAAGAACGACGATTCCTCCGTCGAGGATGGGCGCAACAGCCGGAGGCGTCGCTACCGTAGAGTGGTGCGCGAGCGCCCCGGCCTCGCTCCCTCCGCGCTCTTCCACCTGATCGGAAACTCCATCTTCCTGCGGCTCTCGGACGTGGCGTCCGGGCTGCCTCCCTACGAGGAGCGGGTCCTGCTCTCACGTATGGACTCCGAGCAGGACCACACGGGCCTCTCGCAGCGCTCGGCCTACGACATGCTCTACGGAGCGCTGAAGCAGGCGCTGGGCGCGGCACTGGCGACGGGATCGAAGCGGCTGCTGGCCACCTACCTGCAGACGCTGCTCGCCTACCCGGACGGCTGCACGCGGGGCGAGACCGTCTTCGACCCCGCGACGGGCTTCCCCATAGCGGGGGTGCCCCCGCTCTCCGAGGAGCGGACCTACCCGAAGGAGCAGGCGCTCGTCGACCTCGTGGCGGCGGAGCGCCTGGAGGGACGCCGGGTGCTGGTGTACGCGACGCACACCGGGACGCGGGACATCACCGGGCGGATGGCGGGCATGCTCACCCGGCACGGGTTCCGGGTGGCGGTGATGAAGGCCGATGCCGTCGAACCCCAGCGGCGCGAGGCGTGGGTGGCCGAGCAGGTGGAGAAGGGACTCGACGTCCTCATCTGCCACCCGAGGCTGGTGCAGACCGGCCTCGACCTGATCGATTTCCCGACCATCTGCTGGTTTGAAACTGACTACTCGGTCTACACGATGCGGCAGGCGTCGCGCCGCTCGTGGCGCATCGGGCAGACGAGGCCGGTGCGTGTCGTGTTCATGGCCTACAGGAACAGCCTGCAGGCCGACGCCCTGAAGCTGGTGGCGAAGAAACTCCAGTCCTCGCTGGCGGTGGAGGGCGAGCTGCCGGAGGACGGCCTGGCCGCCTACGGCGACGACGGAGACGACCTCATGCTCGCGCTGGCGCGGAAGATCGTGAACGGCGACGAGGATGAGGCGGAGACGGTGGAGGCGGTATTCGCGGCAGCGCGGGACGCCGAGACCGAGGCCGAGGAGTTCCTGGTTGATGACGGCTGGGGAGCGCCGGAGGCCGGACCGGAGACGGTTGCGGTGGACGGCACCGCCACCGGCATCGAGCCGGTGCTCGACAACGGCCTGCACGACGAGTCCCCGGAGTCAGCGCAGACGCTGTTCTCCTGGGCGGAGTTCATGGCCGAGGGGCCGGTGAGGCCGAAGGGCCGGAGCCGCAAACCCCAGCCCGCGAGCCTCTCCATGTTCGAGTGGGCGCTCGGCATGGAACAGGAGCGCGATGTAGAGCCGGTCGGCGCGGGGCGCAAGGCCGCATGAGTCACGGGAGGGGCCGCCGCAACTGGAGCGGCGGCCTCCCCGCGTTTGGCAAGAGCACACAGCACAGACGCAGAAGGAGATGAACCATGGCACGCATATTCGTCTACGACGACCGCGAGTTCCC
>DAOUJA010000017.1:0-110393 GCA_034423175.1 Dehalococcoidia bacterium | reverse complement strand
ATCGTGAGGAGCAGTTGCTGGCGGCGCGTGAGGAATCTGCGTGGCAGCTGGAACAGCGCAAGGAGGAGTTGCCGACGAGCGAGGAGATCAAGGAGTACGTGGCGGACTTCCGGGGCCTGCTAGAGGATGGGACGTTCCCAGAGCGGAAGGCACTGATCCGGAATTTCGTGATGGGTATCGCGGTAACGGGAAACGAGGCTGAACTGACGTACACGATACCGATGCCGACGGACGGGGTGAGGAGGGAAGGTACCTCTGTTCTCGATTTCGTCCAGCCAAGGGTACCAGGCGGCCCCGTGCCTGTGGCGCACCTCGGTCGTCTCCCTGCTATACTCCGCGTCGGCGCGCGGCCGGCGTCCAGCGTTCGGCCGGGACCAACGCGAATTCCACTCCACAGAGGTGAAACATGGCGAGGAAGGTGATCCACATCCCCGGGAACTGGCACTCCGGCCAGCCGATCCCCCCGGCCACCAAGACCGGGCCTATCGTGACGTCCGGCGGCGTCAGCGGCCTCAATCCCGAGACGAACGAGACACCGGAAGACCTGACGGAACAGGCGCAGTGGGCGTTCGAGCACGTGCGCCGCATCGTCACCGCAGCCGGTGGGACGACGGACGACATCGCTCACATGAACATCTACGTGAAGAGCCGCGACATCCGTCCGCTCATCAACGAGCAGTGGGTCGCCATGTTCCCGGACGAGGAGAACCGTCCCACGCGCCACACCATCCAGTACGACGGGCTGGCGGGGGCCATGCAGATGCAGATCCAGTTCACCGCGTACGTGGGCGAGTAAACACCGCGACAGGGTGGGGAGTAAGAGATGGCAGTTGACACGTGGGTTGAGCGGCTGCGCCAGCTCGATACCTGCGCCGTCTCGGACGCGCAGGACAAGCTCGGCATCAAGGGCACCGTCATCGGCATCCTGCCGCTGTACGAGACTGAGCGGATAGCCGGGCGCGCCGTAACGTTCAAGCTGAAGACGAAGGGCAACGAGACCACGACGCGCCACCTGGGCACGTCCGCCGTCGAGGCCTCCGACCCGGGCGACATCATCGTCTGCGACCACCGGGGCAGGACGGACGTGGCGGGCTGGGGGGGCATCCTTTCGACGGCGGCGAAGACGCGCGGCGTCGCGGGCGTCATCATCGACGGCGCTTCGCGCGACGTCGACGAGGCGAAGGGCCTCGGCTTGCCGCTGTTCGCGCGGGCGGCGGTGCCGCTGACTGCGCGGAACCGCGTGGTCGAGGAATCCACGAACGAGCCCATCGAGATAGGCGGCGTGAGCCTCGCGCCCGGCGATTACGTTATCGCTGACAACAGCGGCATCGTCATTGTGCCCCAGGACCGTGTCACCGAGGTCGTGCCGGAGGCGGAGAGTATCGTCGCACGCGAGCAGGCGATGGCGCGGGACGTGATGAACGGCAAATCGGTCGTGGAAGTGATGGGGATCAACTACGAGCAGATGCTCGCCCGCTAGGATATCTTCCGTCATTCCCGCGAAAGCGGGGATCCAGAATGATCGTCAGGAGGAGAACAATGACAGAGACGACCAATCGCCCGGACGCTGCGCTCATCGACGCGGTCCGGGGTATCGGAACGGCGACGTTGCACGAGGCCGGAGGCCAGATCGGGGCGCTGCCGTCGTACATCAAGCCGGTCGCGCAGGACTGGTACGTATGCGGCGCGGCGATGACCGTGCTCTCGCCGCCGAAGGACAATCTCTGGCTGCACCGCGGCATCTACCACGCCCAGCCCGGCGAAGTGATGGTGGTGGACACGGGCGGCTTCCACGAGGCCGGCTACTGGGGCGAGATCATGACCCACGCCGCCCAGCAGGTGGGTATGGCGGGCCTGGTGATCGACGGCTGCGTGCGGGACGGTTCCATCCTGGAGGAGTTGGGCATGCCCGTCTTCTCCGCGGGGCTCTGCATCCGGGGCACCGCGAAGAACAAAGAGGCATACGGGGCGATCAACATCCCCATCCGCATCGGCGAGATATGGGTGAACCCCGGCGATCTCGTCGTCGGCGACCGGGACGGCGTCGTCGTCGTGCCCCAGGAGCGCATCGGAGAGGTGTTGGAGAAGGCGCGTGCCCGCGAGGAGAAGGAAGCGAACACCATCTCCCGTCTCCACCAGGGCGAGCGCACCGTGGACATGTACGGCTTCTAGACCGGCGTCGACTGCAAGACTCAGTGACCGAAGAGGCGGCGCAACTGCGGCGCCTCTTTGGCTTTAACCCGCAACGCAATCGCTTCCATCCGGTTATCCCTGAGTGATAGAAACGGCTTACCTCGAAAGGAGGCACGTGCCGTGAACGCTAAGAAGATCATCATCGGGCTCATCGTCATCGCCGTAGTTGTGTCGATCATCATCAGCGTAACGTAGCCGGATAGCGCTCAACCCGGCGGGGGCAGCGTCACCGTCGCATCGCCGAGAAAGAGCGGCTCTCCGCGCAGCACGCGCATGAACAGCTCGTGCGTCAGGTCGAGGTCGACGCGGTTGTAGTCGACCAGCCGCTGCGGGTACTCGATCCAGGCGCGGGCGTTCTGCCGGTGGTCCCAGGTCACCTTCTCTTCGCCGAAGGTGTAGAAACAGAGCCGGTCCAGGCTGATGCGGCGTCCCGCGGCCCGCACGATCTCGATCATCAGGTCGTAGTGCCTCGGTACGATGAGGCCGAGACCGAGCACGTCGCGCATCCATCGGTCGAGGATGGGGATGTCGAAGCGAGCGCCGTTGAACGTGACGATGGGGCCGTGGAAGTTGACGACGAGGTTGTGAAGCTGAGCGAGGCTCGCCGGGTCGGCGGTGTACATGCCGTAGAGCGTGTCCTTCCGCGTGCCGGTGAGGAGCAGGCGGAAACCTTCCGGGAAGTTCTGCATGGAACCCCCGGAGGTTTCGACGTCCAGAACGAGGAAGTCGCCAGCCTTCATCACGGTTCATCAGGATAGCGCAGGGCCAGCGACGGCTCCGCTATCGGGAGACGCTCTGTCCCCGGGACTGGCCGTCGGGTTCGGTCTGGTCCCCGGTAGGTCCGTCCGCTCTCTCATGCACGGACCCTGCGGCTTCGGACGGAGGGACGTCGTCCGGCGCTGGTGGTTGCTCCGGCTTGTCCTCCGGATTGCGAAGCGAGTTGGGCTGCGGTTCCTCCCCGGGACCGGGCACGCCGGCAGTCTGCGCGGCCTCCAACTCGGCGAGCGCTTCCGCTGCAGCCATGGCTTCCAACGCCGCCAGTGCTTCCTCTTCGGCCTGCGCCCGGGACTCCGCCGCTCTCATGGTCTCGGCCCTGCTCTCCAGGATGCGGGCCTGTTCCTCCGCCTCCCGCCGCTGACGGATGACCATGCCGTAGTGCACCGCGAGCGTGTAGATGACGCCCATCGTCGGCACGCCGAGGAGCGCCCCCGTGATGCCGGCGAGCCGCGCGCCGAGCACCACTGCGATGACAACCAGCATGGCGGGCATCCGCACGGCGCTCCCCAGGATGCGCGGGCTGAGGATGTTGAGCATGACCTGCTGAATGAACAGCAGCACGAGCAGCACCGTGATCAGCGTGATGAAATCGCCTGAGAGGGCCGCGATGATGAGCGGCAGGGCGAGCGCCAGCCAGTCTCCTATGAACGGGACAGCGAGCAGCAGGCTGGAGATGAGCGCGACGGGAAGCGCAGCAGGGAGCCCGGTCGCCAGCATGACCGAGGCCGTGCCAACCCCATAGATGAGGGAGATGAGCATCATGCCCCTCAGGTAGCTTCGGAACGTCTCGTCGATCACTCCCAGAACGTACCGGGTCTCGCGTTCTGCGTTACGGGGGAGGACCTTCAACGCTTCGTTGAGTCGGCGCCCGCCGTCCAGCACGACGTAGAAGGAGATGACGGTTATCAGCGAGATCGCGAAGACAACGGCGACGACGTTCCCAAGCAGGCCGGGCGCATTGCTCGTGATGTTCTGCTGGATGTCGTTGGCGACGTTCCCCCACTGGTCGACCTGGAGAAGGGTCGTCAGGTCCACCCGTATGTCGAACCTGGCGAGGTACTCCTCCGCCGCCGTGACGAACTCCGGGATGCGGTTGACATAGTCCGGTATGGCCTGCGCCAGGTCGACGACCTGGGTGATAGTGGCCGGTATCACGAGCGCGCCGAGCACTGCGACGATCGCCCCGAGCCCAAGGTAGACGATCAGGATGGCCAGCGGCCGCTTCATGCCGGGTATGCGCATGAGCCAGCGCACGGTGTGGATGATGAGCGAGCCGACGAGGTAGGCGAGGAAGAAGATGAGGATCAGGTCGCCAAGGAAGTCCCAGACCTTCCGCATCGTGTCGACAAGGAAGATGACCGCGCTGAACGCGATAACGACGACGGCCGTTCTGAACCAGAAGTTACGCTCAAGCATAAGCTTGCCTGACGGGCATTCTATCCGTTCGATGGGGGCGGGAGAAGTAAGCAAGCCCCCGTATCATCCCTGAGACTAGCCGGGGGGCCGGGTGTCCAGTTGCGCCGCGAGCGTGCCTGCGTCGTGGGCCGGAAGGTCGCAGACATAGCCGTGGCAGACGTACGCAGTAGGGACCTCCGCGCTGGCGCGTCCTTCCAGCAACGGAGTGGGGAAGGGCAAGGGCTCGTCGGGGGCCAGTCCCACGACGGCGAACGACGGCAGCCTCCCGCGCAGCGGCGCAAGGAGCGCCCGGGTACGTTCGTCGGCGGGGCCCCCGACGACGACAACCTCGGTAGACGGCGCGAGGTGCCGGTCCATGGTGCGCAGCCAGTTCCCGAATCCCAGGGGGTAGCGTGTGGCAAGCGGAGCGACGCTTCGTATGAGACGCTCCGCCTTCTGCGCGAGCGCCTCATCGCCGGTGAGCGCGGCCATGCGCAGGAGCGCCTCGGCGGCAGCCGAACTGCCGGAGGGCGTCGCGTTGTCCGTGATGTCGCGCGGGCGCACGATCAGCTCCTCGTGGTCGGCGCCCACGTCGTAGAACGTCCCGTCTTGGTCGTCCTGGAAGAGCGCCAGCATCTCGTCCGTCAGCGCTTGCGCCTCGTGGAGCCAGCGGTGCGAGAACGTCGCCGTGTGCAGCGACAGCAGCCCGTTGATGAGCAGCGCGTAGTCCTCCAGGTAGGCGAGCAGGTGCGCTTTCCCGTCCTTCCATGTCCGGAGCAGCCGCCCGTCGCGGTGCATCTCGCGCAGGAGGAACTCCGCGTTGCGCTCCGCGGCGTCGCGCAGGTCGGGTCGGTCGAGGGCGAACGCCGCCTCGGCGAGCGCGCGCAGAGCCAGCCCGTTCCACGCGGTCAGCACCTTGTCGTCGGTCGCAGGGGGCACGCGCTCGGCCCGGCGTTGCAGGAGCGCGCGGCGCATCGGCGGCAGCCGTTCGAGCAGTCCGCCTGCGTCGATGCCAAGCTCGCGTCCGGCTGCCGCCGCGCTGTCGCGTACGTGCAGGATGTGACGCCCCTCGAAGTTCGGGTGGACGCCCACGCCGTAGTAGCGCCGGAAGAGCCGCGCGTCTTCTGCGCCGAGCACGGCCTCGATCTCCTGCGGCGTCCAGACGTAGAACTTCCCCTCGACGCCCTCGCTGTCCGCGTCCTGCGACGAGAAGAAGCCGCCGTCCGGGTGGCGCAGGTCGCGCAGCAGGTAGCCGAGCGTCTCCTCGATCACCTCGCGGTAGCGCGGGTCTCCCGTCGCCTGGAAAGCCTGCGTGTACAGCGAGACGAGGAGGGCGTTGTCGTACAGCATCTTCTCGAAGTGCGGCACCAGCCAGAAGCGGTCGGTCGAGTAGCGGGCGAACCCGCCGCCGAGGTGGTCGTAGATGCCGCCGTTGTGCATCGCCGCGAGCGACGTCTCGACCGCTTCGAGGGCGTCCGGGTCGGGTGCGCGCGCGTTGCGTGCGAGCAGGAACTCCATCGGCATCGACTGCGGGAACTTGGGAGCGCCGCCGAAGCCGCCATGTTCCGCGTCGTGCAACGCGACGGCCCCGGCGCTCGCCTGCGCGAGCAGACCCTCGGTGACCTCGTCGTTCGCCATCGCAACGTTCGACGCGTTCTGCAAAG
Organism: Dehalococcoidia bacterium; assembly: GCA_034423175.1. Lineage (GTDB taxonomy): Bacteria > Chloroflexota > Dehalococcoidia > Lucifugimonadales > Australimonadaceae > Bin16. The sequence continues at coordinate 104,364 of DAOUJA010000017.1, read as the reverse complement.
CGTCCGTCAGGACGCGCGCGTTCTGCAGCACGGCGTCGGGCTGGTTGCGATAGGCGTCGTTCACGGCGGCGACTACTCGCGTCCAGGACGGCATGTTGGCCCGGTCAACGGGCGGGAAGTACGTGCCGCCGTAGAAGGGGCGGCCGTCCGGCAGCAGGAAGACGTTGAGCGGCCAGCCGCCGTGCCCGTGCAGCTGCTGCACCGCGCTCATGTAGATGCCGTCCACGTCCGGACGCTCCTCCCGGTCCACCTTGATGGAGACCAGGAGGTCGTTCATCACCCGGGCGGTCTCCTCGTTCTCGAACGACTCGCGCTCCATGACGTGGCACCAGTGACAGGCCGCGTAGCCGATGGAGACGAGCACGACCTTGTCTTCGGCCTTCGCCCGCTCGAACGCCTCTGCGCCCCACGGGTGCCAGTCGACGGGGTTGTGGGCGTGCTGCAGCAGGTAGGGGGAGGTCTCGTTGATGAGCCGGTTAGGCATGGCTCTCGACAGGGGCCTTGAACACCCACGACTGCGGGCCGTTCTCAACGAGCGTCCGTCCATGCGCGCGGGCGATGGCCTCGAACTTCCATGTAGCGCCGGAAGTCATGTTGGAGAACCGGATGTCGCGGTCATTCGCTAGCGGGCGGATAGACGTCAGCAACTCGTCCAGTGCAGAGGGCGAAACGGCATGGATACCCTTGAAGTCGAACTCGATGCTGCTGCTGTCTGCGGCCATGCGTTCCCGCAGCACCGGCGCGAATGCGCCGACAGAACTGCGTGCTCCGAGTACCTGCGCTTCGACGAAGTCTGAGAGAACTACGTACGGCACGCCTGTCAGCCTCCCAGGACGGATACGGCAAGGGTTCCGGGAAAGAAGACCTCTTGCCTGGACACATCGATGCCCTCGTCAATCGTACCACCTCCTGAGTAGAGCGTGAGGCGCGAGGCGCTCGCGACCCATCCCAGTCCGATCCCCCGTGTAGGCGACGTGGTGCCCGTCACTCTTTCCTGCAAGGCGAGCAGCATGCCTTCTCCATCTCCAAGGAAAGGGTGGATCTCAGGATTGCGCCGCAGCGATTCCGCTATGCAGATACCGCCGTCTGCGACGGCGCAGAGAACACGATTACGACTGTCCAGCTGCACCATTACAAATTCTCCAATCTGCGACTGTGAATGCTCCAGAGCGTTATTGACAAGTTCGAAAAATGTCTCCGCTGCAAGACTGGGGATATTCCTGAAACCTGCTTCATCCGCTGTAACCGGTCCTGGACTGCATACCCTCTCTGTTCGTTCTCATAAGCACTCCCGAGACGAACGATAGGAAGGATGACGCTATCGAGTGGAGCTTCCTCAGGGAACGAGTCTTGAGGCACCGTAATGCCCGCGTCCGACAATGCTGAGAAGAAGCCTGAAGCCGCCAGGTTGGCTCTCGCGTCAGGGGCGGCCGGTGCTTCAACCTGACACGGTATCCCCTTCGCCTGCACCAGTGACGTATAGACGACGCACCATAGTGCAGTGAGCGGGCTGACTGCGCTGCAATCGCGCAGATCGATAAGCACCTTGTCTGTGGGGAACTCGTCCTTTCGAGGGTCTTGAAAAGGGCTGTTCAAGAGCGAAGCCAAGTCGTCTGGAGCATAAGGAAAAACCTGTGGCGCGCGTATCTTCAGCATGGCGACCGCTACCGGGAGGCCGCCTTCGACAGCGCGCGCAGCTTCGGCACGAGGCTCGCCATCGTCTCGACCACGTAGTCGACCTCCTCCGCCGTGTTCTCCGGCCCGAGCGTGAGCCGCACGCAACTGCGCGACAGTTCGTTCGAGCGTCCGAGCGCCAGCAGCACGTGCGACGGCTCCAGCGAGCCTGCGGTGCAGGCGCTACCGCTCGACGCCGCGACGCCCGCGAGGTCCAGCCCCATCAGCAGTGGTTCTGCCTCGACGCCGTGGAACGAGACGTTTACGTTGCCTGGCAGCCGGGCGTCCATATCGCCGTTCACCTCGACGCGGTCGATGCGCTCCAGGATGCCGCTCAGCAGCCGGTCGCGCAGCGCGGCGCAGGCAGCCGCGTTCGCCTCGCGCTCGCGTTCCGCGCGCTCCAGCGCGACGGTCATCCCGACGATGCCCGCCGTGTTCTCGGTGCCGGCGCGGCGTTCGCGCTCCTGCGCGCCGCCCACCTGTGTCGGTGCGAACGGCGTCCCCCGCCGGACGTACAGCAGCCCGACGCCCTTCGGCCCGCCGAACTTGTGCGCCGACAGCGACAGCAGGTCGACACCGAGGTCGTCGACCCTCACCGGCACCGCGCCCGCTGCCTGCACCGCGTCCGTGTGCACGGCGATGAAGCGCCGCTCCGACGCTGCGCGCTCCCTCACGAGCCGTGCTATCTCCGCCACCGGCTGCAGCGTGCCGACCTCGTTGTTCGCGAGCATGACGCTCACGACCGTGGTGTCCGGCCTGACGGCGTCCGCCACGTCCTCCGGGCGCACGATGCCGTCGCGCCCCGGCGACACGTACGCCGCCTCCCAGCCGAGGCTCTCCAGCAGTTCGACGGCGTGCAGCACGGCGTGATGCTCGATGGACGTGGTGACGACGTGGCGTCCGCGCTCCTTCAGGGCGAGCGCAGGGCCCATGATGCCCGCGTTGTCGGACTCCGTGCCGCCGCTCGTGAAGACGATGTCGCCCGGACGAGCGCCGAGGACCCGCGCGCACCGCTCCCGCGCCTCGTCGAGCGCCTGCCGCGCCTGCTGCGCGATCGCGTAGATGCTGGACGGGTTGCCGTACCGCTCGGTGAAGAACGGGCGCATCGCCTCTGCCACCTCTGGCAGCACCGGCGTTGTGGCCGCGTGGTCCATGTAGACCGTCTGCTCAGGCGTCATCTCGTGCGCGTCTCCCAACGAACTGCCTCACAGCATACGCTCCTGCGATGCATTCCTGCCCTCGGGTGTAGGGGCACCCTTGTGGGTGCCCTGTTCGGCCTCCCAGGGCGTGGTAGGGGGCGGTTTCAAACCGCCCCCTACGTCTCAAGGGGCGCCCTACGCCCCCATCGTCGCGTACCCGAACAGCTTGTACACCAGCTTCGCCGCGGTGTAGGCGCACGCCTCGGGCCCCTCGTCCGGCGCGAGCTCGACTACGTCGAAGCCTACGATACGTCGGTGCTCGCTCACGGCGCGCAGGATGCGCAGCGCCTCCCACCACCCCATGCCGCCCGGCTCCGGTGTGCCGACCGCGGCCATGAACGACGGGTCGAACGCATCGAGGTCGAACGAGACGTAGACGTCTTCGCCGAGCGTGTCGACGATGGCGTCCACGTCAGCTATCGGCTCCGCGCCGCGAGGAAAGAGCGCGACGCCGTTCTCCCTGGCGAATGCGGCCTCCTCGGCGGTCATGCTGCGCACGCCGACGAGCGTGAGGCTCGACGCGTGGTCGAGGGCGCGCCGCGCCGCGCAGGCATGGCTGTGCGTCCACCCCTGGTAGTCGTCGCGCAGGTCGGCTTGGGCGTCGAAGAAGAGGACGCTCAGACCGGGATGCCGCTCCGCGAGCGCGGCGACCGCGCCGGACGTGATCGAGTGCTCGCCGCCGAGCATCCCAACGAGCTTGCCCTGCGCGGCGTAACCGGCGACCGCCTCCCGGACGCGGCCCGCCATCGCCTCCGGCCCCTCAGCGGGCTGCAGCGCGGGCGCGGTGTGGATGCCCACGCTGCACGGCTCGCAGCCGAGCTCGAGGTCGTAGTCCTCCATCTCGGCGGATGCGCGGATGATGGCCTCCGGCCCGCGACGCGTCCCCTTGCGGTAGCTGGTCGTCTCCTCGTACGGGACAGGCAGCACGACGCAGCGCGAGCGGTCGAGCGTGTGCTCGTCCGGGTCGAGTATCAGGAACGTGTCGGGGGGCTCAGGGCGAGCGGCCTGAGCCTGTCGAGGGGTCTCGCCGCTCATCCCTGCTCTCCTTCCGTCCCCTCTCCCTACAAGGGGAGAGGGCTAGGGTGAGGGTACTCCGGAGTGGGGCTTGGGGTGGCTCGTCATGCTGAGCGTAGCCGAAAGGCCTAGTCCCGCGCTTCAGCGCGCAGCGTCCTCTCGGGGAGCGTTATTGAATACTGGAGGGCTGCCTGAGAGATTCCTCGACTCCCCTGCGCTCCGCTCGGAATGACAATGTACGAGACAGGAGACTTCCTCGTCCCTAGGCGCGCTGAATGATCTCCCGCTCACCCTGAGCCTGTCGAAGGGTCTCCCGCTCTTCTTCGACGACCGCCTTGGCCGTCGCAGGGTCGAGGTGCTCCAGCCCGCGGTCCAGCACCCAGTTGCGGACCTCGGCCATCGAGAAGAACTCGCCCACCTGCGCCATGGCGTCGTCGGCGTCGAACTCCTTGCAGGAGAAGACGTCGATGTTGACGTAGCCCCGGTCCGGGAACGTGTGCACGCTGATGTGGCTCTCCGCGATGATGACGAACCCGGAGACGCCCCAGTCCTCCGGTGTCGGGCCGCGGTAGGTGTAGACGGCGGGCGGCGTGATCTTGGTCATGCTGATGCGGTCCGGGAACTCGTCCAGGAACCGCCGCACGCGCTCCGCGTCCGAGAGCTCTGCGGCGTCGCAGCCGTGCCCATCGATCACCAGGTGCATTGGGGCTTCTCCGATAGCACAATAACAGCGCCCCGCACTCGGGACGCCGCCCACAGCATAGCACGCTATTCTGACTCCTCACAACAGCGGCCTGTCCGGTGAGGGGCGCCCTGTTTGATCCCCTCTCCCTTGAGGGGAGAGGGCTAGGGTGAGGGTGAACCCTAGACGCCCGGCATCGTCGAGGCGACCCCCTTCCGCGCCACGTCCTCCTCGTACATCTGTCGTATCGCGGGGTCTTCGCGCTCCAGCGGGATGGTCGACGTGAACGCAGCCGCATGCGCGTGCCTGATGCCCAGCGGGTTCTTCATGCTGCCGTTCCGCAGCGCCAACTGGAGCGCCGCGTCCGGGCTCGTGTTGAAATGCTGGTGGTACCAGTTGGTCGGGGGGCTGAACGAGCTCCCCACCTTCCAGTCGATGCGGACGACCTGGTCGCCGTACCCGTTTTCGAAGGGACGCTCGCCGAACTCGTTGGACCACATCAGGCTGAAGCCCTCGCCCTGGACGATCTGCAGGATGGCGCCGCCGCCGTGGTAGTGCGCCAGCATGTAGCGGCCCGCTGGCCAGTGGGCCAGGTGGCAGATCAGGCTGTTGTTCGCAATCTCGAACATCGAGAGGTTCGTGCCCGCGCCGCGCCACTCTGCCGGGTCGATGCGGGCCATCCGGATGTCCGCGATGAAGTTCGTCTCCCAGTACCTGTCCTCGCGCGTCTCCTTGCTGAAGTAGTCCTCCTGTCCGTCGAACCGGTCGCGGAACGCGTACGGGTTGTCGTACACGAAGTTCTCGTCGTAGAAGAGGTCGAAGACCATCGGGGCGGTCGTCCACGCGACGTACTCGGTCGGCTCGACCGCGCTGATCGAGTGGCGCGTGTTCAGGGGTATGGCGAAGACGCTGCCCTCCTTCCACTCGAAGTGCTGCTGCTTCCCGGTCGAGTCCTCAACCGAGGTCGCGCCTCTGCCGCGAGAGATGTAGACCACCTTCTCGTACAGGTGCTGCTCCCGGTTCGTGCTCTGGCCGGCGGGGAGCCGCACGGCGTACTGGCCCGTGATCCCCTCCATGCCCTTCATGATGACGAAGTAGGCGTCCGCGCCGATGCGCTCCCAGCGACCGAACTCCTGGTCGAACGGGTCCTCGACGCCGTAGCCCTCGATGACGGGGACGCCCTGTCGGTGGACCCACTTCTCGTACGGCGTCCTCCGGGTCTGCCAGTCGTCGACTACCTGCTCACTCCGCGACTGAGAACTGGTCATCGCGCTCTCCCTTCCTGCTGCTTCGCGCTCAACGTCCTTCGAGGCGCGAGTGTAGCAGAGGACACCGCCGGAGACCGCCGCTTTCGCCGATGCATATACTTCCTGCGTAAACCGGCACGGAGCATGAGGAGAGAGGAGCGGGACATGGTTGCATCGAACGAAGGACTCGCGGGGCGGGTGGTCGCGGTGACGGGCGCTGCAAGAGGGATGGGCAGGGCGTACGTGGAGGGGTTCCTGTCGTCAGGCGCGAAGGTTGTCGCCACGGACAAGTCCTGGTCGGGGGCCGACGACCTCCGCGCCAGGATCGAGGATGCGGGCGCCCTCGTTCTGGAGATGGACGTCTCCGACAATGCGCAGGTAGCCGACGCATACGAGGCCACCCTGAAGGAGTTCGGCACCGTCGATGTCCTGATCAACAACGCTGCGCTGGTCACTGCGTTCTTGACCCCGACCGGCAAGCGGACCACGCTCGAAACAACCGACGAGGACTGGGAGACGATGCTCGGCGTGAACCTGATGGGGCCCCTCCGGGTTACGCGCCGGTTCATCCAGCCGATGATCGAGAAGAGGCGGGGGAGCATCATCAACGTCGTCAGCAGCGGGATCCTCAACTTTTCGCGCGGGGCTGCCTTCACGGCGTTGCGCCCCTGGTCGCAGGAGATGCCGTACCAGGCGACCAAGGCGGCGGTGGCTGCCATGAGCTTCTATCTCGCCGAGGAGATGAAGCAACACAACGTTGCGGTCAATATCCTGATCCCCGGCCACAGCAGGGGGGCATGGTTCGACGACACGATGCGGGCCCGGGTGGCGGCGGGGATCAACCCCGGGATCCGACCGGTCGTGCCGGAGCACATCGTGCCCATAGCCCGATATCTGGCCTGCCAGGACGGCAGCGGCATCACCGGCAGGATGTTCCCGGTGATGGAGTGGAACGAAGAGCACGGGTTCGGTGGATACGAGACGTGGGCCGACACGACGATGCCCACCGACCTCAACGAGGCCTACGACTCCCAGTCCCGTCCGTAGTCCTCAGAAGAAGATGGACACTGCTCGCGGCAGGACTGGCTGAGTCACGAGCACGGTCCGCTCGCTGAGCTTCCACTCCCCGTTGACCCTGCGGAGGCGGTCCCGGCGCGTGCCGGAGAACTGGCTCTCATGGCGCCCGTGTCGGATCTGGAAGACGAGGAAGTTGGAGGCCACGCTCAGTTCGTCCTTCGCGGGAGCGCCGGTCACCAGCACGTTGGTCACGAGGCGTCGGGTCAACGACGCGGGCACCTCCACGTGACGCAAGCCGGTGTCCAACTGGCGCACGCGGAGGGCAAGCAGCTCCTTCCCCTCGTCCATATAGCTGAGGCTCACTTCCGGGACTGCTGCTCCGGGTTCGCGCTGCACGGACTCCGCGGTTGGCATCACGTAGCGGATGTCGTCGGTCAGCAGGTCCAGCCACTCGTTGAAGCGGCCTTCGTCGAGCAACAGCGCCTCGTAGTACAGGAAACGCTCCACCTCGGGCTGGACGTCGAGGGGCCCGGTCATCTCACGCACCGGTTAGGAGGTGCGCCCAGTAGCGGTAGTACTGCCGCTGGCTCACCTCCGACATCCAGGGACCGATGAGGCCCGGCATGTCGGTGAATCCTGCGGCCTCCCACTCGGATTGCCGGGGATGACTCGACTCGAAGCCCAGCCCCATCGTGTAGTCGAAGGGTTGGAGCTTGGTCATGTGCGAGGCGAGATTGTCCGTCGAGCGCTCGAAGTTCTCGGAATCGTCGGGTGCGATCATGCCGGCCGCCGCCTGTCCCGCCATCAGCTTGCGGATGGCAGCCTCCTTGACCACCTTCGGTGCTTCCTTGTCGACGGCCCCCCACTGCCATACCTCGGTGAGCAACGGCCCCTTGGGATGCCACTGGATGATGCCCCGAGCCTCGAGAGCGCCGGACGACGCGGTGATCATGGAGAGATTGGGGAAGATGTGCGAGTTCGTGCCGGCCTGCACCGTGATGGGCTCGTCCGCCCAATGCAACTCGGCCCTGTGGTACCGCTCCTTGACCCACTCCACGGCTTCGGGTCCGAGTTCCTCTGCGTTCCTGAGGTCGCGTTGGAGGGCCTCGTCGAAGGTCGGGTAGAACCGCAGGCCCGCATACGCGTGGGGCACCCCGGACGGGTAGCCGACCGCTACCTGGAAGTTCTCCCCGGTGGGGCGGTCCCGCCGCATCCGCTCATTCTCCGCGTAGACCTTCATGGCGGAAGCGTGGCTGGTGGGCGTGTGGTAGTTGTCCGAGGCGAAGTTGTCGGAGAGCAGCTTCCAGTTGGTTGGCATCATGTAGCGCTGCTTGCCTGCTACGACCTCGATGCCTCCGATCTCTTCGTGGATGACCAGGTGATCGAGGTAGTACCGCATGTCGCCCAGGTAATCGTCCAGCGGCATGACGGAGGGGTCCCAGCAGGCGAAGATCAGCCCCTTGTATGTCGCCACCCTGGGGACCTCGACAAGCCCGTTCACTTCCCGCTGCAGCTGGCTCAGGTACGCGTCCTCGTAGAAGGGCACGCCGAACAGGCGGCCCTCGGTGTCGTACTGCCAGCCGTGGTACGTGCACGTGAAGGAGCGTGCGTTGCCCCGGTCGAAGAAGCACACCTTGTTGCCGCGATGCCTGCACTTGTTGAGGAACACCCGGATCTGTCGGTTCGGGTCGCGGACGACGATGACCTCGTCCGTGCCCATGAAGTTGATCAGGTAGTCGCCCGTGTTGGGTACCGTGGACTCGTGTCCGACGTAGAGCCAGCAGCGAGTGAACACTTGTTCCAGCTCCTGCTCATAGACATCCATGTCGGAGAAGACGGCGGGGTTGATCTTTCCTGACTCGGGCTGCGCGAACTGTCTGATGTCCATCATGGTCTGCTTCTCCATGAACTCCGGCTCCGCGAGAGGGACATGCTGAGGGCGGCCAGTGCGCTTCGTTGTCGGCAGGCTAGTCTTGGCCGGGTTGGGTGTCAACAACAGCAGGGCTGCACGGAGTCCTCCTCTGCGTTCTCTGGAACGGGAGGTATCAGGGGCTGGACCCGGTGGACGGAGCGCCTCCGGCCGCAACGGGGCGGAGTGTCTTCTGCCGGTGCTCCCGGAAGAGGAACGCGCCGGCCGCGAAGCTCAGGAAGCTCACGATCATCGTGAACCACAGGAGGTACTCGAGGTCGTTGTACAGGCCGAAGTACATGATCAACGGGACCGCTGAGAGAACGGCCCGCATCTTGAGATTCAGCCGTATCCCCAGCCATCCCGCCAGCGCAGCCGACAGAACGGAGAGCGATAGCAGTATCGCGCCCATCACGAGGAGGAAGCGCAGTATCGAGACCGGATCGATCTCCGGCGCGCCGACCAGCACCTCCGGCGCCACGAGCACGATGAACGGTATGAAGAACGCCGCCGCCGCGATCTTCATCGACTCCATGGAGGTCTCCCAGAACCCCGCGCCGGAGAGACCCGTCGCCACGAGCGCGGCCGGTGCAGTGGGCGGGGAGATGTTGGCGAGGATGCCCATGTAGAAGGCAGTGAAGAGCGTCACCGAGTCGGGCAGGTCGAACGCGAAGAACACGGGTTTGAAGGTCACGATCATGACGAAGTAGACGACCAGCGGCGGCAGGCCGGCGCCGAGGATGACGCCGAACAGCATGACCAGCAGCCCCGCGTAGAGCAGCGTTCCCCCGCTGAAGTCGAAGACGATGTCGCCGAGGCGGAAGCCGATGCCGGTGAAGTTCATCACGTCCACCAGCACGTTGACGACGACGATGGCAAGAACGATCCGGCTGGCCATCGCCGCGGCATTGCGGATACCCCGCCACCAGACGTCGAGCCGCTTCTCCACCCGTAGCACGACGGCGAGCACCACGGTCAGACAGAACGCGTAGAAGACGGCAGTCGACAGGGGGATGTTCTGAACGATGAACACGATCAACCCCCCGACCGGAACGACGAACAGCGCGGCGGAGCGCCAGACCTCGTTCGTCGGCACGCGCTCCGCCGCCAGTTGCGCGCTCGTCACTCGGCGAAGGTTGTTGTGGCGGAACCCCGCTGCCAGTACGTAGACGGCGACGCTCAGGTACCAGATGAGCGCGATGGGGAGGACCATCTTGAGGATGGTGAGGTACGGCACGCCCAGGGCGTCGGCCATGATGAAGGGCACCACGCCCATGATCGGGGGCGTGACGCCCGACGCCGTCGAGGCGGCGGCTTCGATGGCCCCCGCTTCCTTTCCGGAGTAGCCGGCTTCCTTCATCATCGGGATCGTTACCGAGCCGGTGATGGCGACGTTGGACCCGCCTGCCGACGTGAGGCTGCCCACCAGCGCGCTGCCGAAGACGGCCACGAGCGCTGGCCCCGACGCCAGCTTGCTGCCGATCACGCGCGACAGGTGCTGGATGACGCGACCCGCGCCCGACACCTCGACCAGCATGCCCCAGAAGATGACGAACCAGACGAACCGGGCAACCGTGTCGATGACGCCCGTGAACTGGCTGGTCATGCTCAGGCGTGCCAGCGCGAACTCCGCTTTGATAGGGGGACCCGTGAACGGCGCCGGCACGTGCTCCGCCAGGAATGCGTATGCCACGGCGATCAGGCCGAGGCTTGCGAAGATCAGTCCGAATGAGCGGTAGACGAGGTAGATGACGAGTGCGAGGAGCAGGCAGCCGACGACGAAGTCCGTGTTGGTCGGGATCGCGCTGCGAACGCTGAGACTCTTCGCGGGCTCCCAGAAATAGGTGAAGGCCAGGACCAGGACGCCTCCGCCCACCCCGCCGAGCACCCACTTGAAAGGCCCCTTGGTCTGCTGCGTGAGACGGAGGACGACGATGAGTCCCGCCAGCGTGATGTGGATGAGGTTGAACCGGTCGCCGGAGGGGATCCACCACCGCTGCATGATCTGGGAGGCCAGCATCAGCACCAGGAAGACCGCGATCCCCACATCCAGCGCCGTCCACGACCTTATCCTGAGGGCTTGGAGCATCGTCCTCTTCCCTGCCTTCAGACCTTTGCAACGACTCCGGTAAACGTGCGGTTCGGGATGGCAGCTGGGGCCCTATCCCCTCTCCCTTGAGGGGAGAGGGTTAGGGTGAGGGTGAACTGGAGGCGTCTCCCAGCGGTGCGGTTGGTATCACTCCAACCGGTCTTGCAGGTAGTCCGGGATGTAGAGCTCTTGTCCGTGCTCCTGCGCCCTGCGCTGCTCGATCTCCACCATGGCGTTGACGCCGTAGGGCACGCCCAGCGACTCGTAGGCGGCCTGCGCTCCGGAGTGGAAGCCGCTCTTGGGGCGCACCACCAGCGGGAGTCCGTCGATGAGCGATTCCACGTCGCCCGTCACGTACTGGTGGAAGTCCTGCTTGTTCTCCAGGATGACGCGGACGAGCTCCTCGATGATCTCGGAGTCGACCTCCTCGCCGGCGAGGATATGCGGGTTCTGACCGCCGATGCAGTAGACGACAGGCTCGCGCACCGGGTTGTAGCTCAGCCCCAGCGCTTCGGCGAGGTCGCCCTCGTAGAGCGGGAAGGGGTACATCGACTTGAAGACATCCGGGTTCGAGCGGACGGCCGCGTCGATCCCCTCCTTCGTGGCGTCGACGATGTAGGTCTCCGCCTCGGTGAGGATCTGGATGTGCGGAGGAATGGGCCGGGTAGCGCCGGTGAGGTGGATGATGTCCACGTCGACGTTCTTGTTCTTCAACGTCTCGACGGTGCGGGGACCCGCGCCGAGGAACGTTATCTCTGCCGTGTCGAGCACGCCGAGTCCGCGCATGATCTCTTCCCGGACCGGGCCGATGGGCTCCGAGTCCATGTCCACCTTCTTGCCGGCCGTGTCCGCCAGGGAGAGCAGGTCGGCGTCCCACGTGCCATGGCCGGAGCAGCCCAGCGGGCCGTTGGACATCACCGCCTTCAGACCGGGCGGGAGCGGCGAGTCAGCGAAGATCGGGTGCAGCCCCGCTTCGTTGACGTCCACGTTGTTCTCGAGCCCGTAGATGAGCGAGTACTTCCGCTCGTCCGCGGACATGTCGGCCCAGGCGCGCATGGCGTTGTCAGGGTTCACGTCCAGGATGGTGATCCGCTCGATGAAGCTGTCGTTGGCTTCGAGGATCTTGTTCATCCCTTCGAGGATCTCGCCCCACGTGCGCGCGGTGCCCTGGAAGTTCAGCGTCACGGGCGGGTGGGGCATGGCTTCCGGCGTGGGCGTCGGCGTAGCCGGAACGGGCGTGGGAGTCGGCGTGGGGTCCTCGCCGCAGGCCGCAAGGAGACCGATGAGGAGGGCTCCGAGTCCGATCGCTGACAGAACTCTGGTACGCATGGACACCTCCCTGGGTGTGATAGCGGTCCCCGGCCTGCAAGTGCGGCGAGCCTACTCCCCGTCCCCGGCAGCGTCAAGCAACGCGCCTCACCCGTCATTCCCGCGCCTCAGCCCGCGCTGCACCGCGCAATCTCGCCTGGTGTAGGGGCGTCCCCTCGTGGGCGCCCTGCCTGACCCCCACCTCTCCCCCGGGGAGAGGAAGCTGCCGCGTGGCAGCCGGTGAGGGTGGGTCCGGACGGGGGCTACGGCCTTCGTCACTCCAGCGAAGCCCGCGCTGCAGCGCGCAACTTCGCCTGGTGTAGGGGCGTCCCTTGTGGGCGCCCTGCCTGACCCCCACCTCTCCCCCGGGGAGAGGAAGCTGCCGCGTGGCAGCCGGTGAGGGTGGTCCGGACGGGGCTACGGCCTCCGTCACTCCAGCGAAGCCCGCGCTGAAGCGCTCAACCTCGCCTGCGGCCCGGTCCCCTCTCCCTTGAGGGGAGAGGGTCAGGGAGAGGGTGAATCGGAGGGGCGTGGGAGGGGGGATGTCTGCTCCCCTCTCCTGGGGGAGAGGGTGCCGCCGCACGGCGGCGGTGGGTGAGGGCCCCTGGGAGCGGGGCAGGGGAGCGTCACCCATCGCAAGCCGGAGCGAAGAAAATTCCCCCGTGCGAAACCGCTCATCTGCGCTCATTCCGCGCTCATCCACTCCTGGCTTGCGCCGGGTGCTCAACCTCGCCGTACCGCTCGAAACCGCTCATCGGCGCGCAATGCCGCGCAAGACCGCCGATACCCGCTCGGGCCACGCCACTCCAAGGGCCCATCCTTCGCGGGGACGCGGATCCGGCGCCGCGCCGTCACCGACCAGCGTACGCGGCCATGGAGCGACCGCGAAAGGGGCGGGTGTCGCATCCGCCTGCGCCCTCACAACTGCGCGATGTCTGGTGTAGGGGCGTCCCTTGTGGGCGCCCTGCCTGACCCCCACCTCTCCCCCGGGGAGAGGTCGACGCGCAGCGGCGGGTGAGGGCGGAACCGGACGGGGGCTACAGCCTCCGTCACTCCAGCGAAAGCCCGCGCTGCAGCGCGCAATCTCGCCTGCGGTCTGCTCCCCTCTCCTGGGGGAGAGGGTGCCGCCGCACGGCGGCGGTGGGTGAGGGGGCCGTGAGCGGGGCAGGGCGCGGCGCTCCCGCCCTCTTCCCCTAACCCACTCCCAACTCCTCCAACCTCCCCTCGACCGCCTCCGCCTCCAACGACAGCCGCTCCCACTCCTCCCAGAGCGATGCTGCCTCCTCCTTGAGCGCGCCGTACTCCTCTCCCGCCGAGGCCAGGTGCGCCGGGCCGTCGAACAGGTCCGGCTGCGAGAACATCGCTTCCAGCTCCGCGATGCGCGACTCCCGGTCGGACAGCGAAGCGCCCACCTCCTCGATCCGTATCGCTAGCCTGCGCGCCTCGCTGCGCAGCGACCGCCGCTCGATCTCATCGGGTTCGAGCGGCCGCCCGCGCCTTCTGCCGCGGCTCTGCACCGGCGCCGCATCGACCGCACCGTTGGCCGACGGCGCGTCGGCCCCGTTCGCGGCCTCGGTCTGCTTCCGGTACAGGTAGTCGTCGTAGCCGCCGGGGAAGACCGTGGGCTCTCCGTCTTCGATCTCGATAATCTTGTTGGCGGCCTGCCGGATGAGCGTCCGGTCGTGCGTGATGAGGCAGATCGTGCCTTTGTAGTCGCCGAGTGCGTCCGCGAGTATCTCCCGCGACGGCATGTCGAGGTGGTTCGTCGGCTCGTCCATCAGGAGCAGGTTGCTCGGCTGGAGGAGCAGCTTGGCCAGCGCCACCCGCGCCTTCTCGCCACCCGACAGCACGGATATCGGCTTGCGGACGTCGTCGCCGCTGAACAGGAAGCCGCCCAGCGTCGTGCGCAGGGTCTGCTCCGGCACGTCCGGCGCGGCATGCCGCAGCTCGTCGAGGAGCGAGTTGGCCGGGTCGAGCAGTTCGAGCACGTGCTGCGCGTAGTAGGCCGACACAACGTTGTGGCCCGTCTTCAGCTCCCCCTCGTCGATCGGCAGGACGCCCGCGAGTATCTTCAGCATCGTGGTCTTCCCCGCACCGTTCGGCCCGACCAGCGCGACGCGGTCGCCGCGCGACAGCGACAGGTTGACGCCGCGATACACCGGCTTGTCGCCGTACGACTTGCTCACGTTGACCAGCGATATGACCTCGGCGCCGCTGCGGGGCGGCTCCGGGAACGAGTAGCGCACCTTCTTCGTCGTCCTCGGCAGCTCGATGGTCTGCACCTTCTCGAGCTGCTTCAGTCGGCTCTGCACCTGCGTGGCCTTCGTCGCCTTGGACCGGAAGCGCTCCACGAAGCGCATCTGCTTCTGCATCCGGCGCTCCTGCCGCGCCGCCGCCGCCCGCTTGACCGCCAGCGACTGCTCGCGCGCGACGACGTACTCGTCGTAGTCGCCCTTCATCAGCACGACCTCGTCCTCCTCGATGGCGAGCACCTTCGTTGCGACCTGGTTCAGGAAGGCGCGGTCGTGCGACGTGATGAGCACCCCGCCCCGGAACGACGCCAGGTACTTCTCGAACCACAGGTTGGCTTCGAGGTCGAGGTGGTTGGTCGGCTCGTCCAGGAACAGCAGGGCAGGGCTCCTGAACAGCAGCCGCGCGAGACCTGCCCGCATCGCCCAGCCGCCGCTGAACTCGCTCATAGGCCGCAGGAAGTCGGTCTGCTTGAACCCGAGGCCGGAGAGGATGGTCTTCGCCTCGTGCTCCCGGTCGTCCCCGCCCGCGGCGTCCAGCGCCATGTCGAGCTCGCTGAGGCGCTCCAGCAGACCGGCCTGCTGCGCCGGGTCGGGCTCCGACGCCAGCGCCTCCCGCGTCGCGGCGATGTCGTCCGTGAGCGCGATCACCTCCTCGCCGGCGTCCAGCACCTCCTGGAGGAGCGGCTTGCCGTTGAACGACGCAGGCTCCTGCTTGAGATAGCCGATGGAGACGTCGCGCCGCGTGGACACGTTCCCCGAATCCGGCGGCGTATCGCCCGCCAGGATGTCCATGAGCGTCGTCTTCCCGGACCCGTTCGCCCCGATCAGCGCAATGCGGTCCCCGGCGTCGACGTTGAGCGTGAGGCCGGTGAAGAGGGTCCTGGTGGAGTAGGCCTTGGTTATGTTGAAGGCGGATAGCATGGGGGTTCGGGTGACTGGGTATTGTCCCTCACCCAGATTCCTACAGCGTGAGGTTCAACAGGGGGAGTACCGTTGCCGTGACTCCCGCTGCTGTGGCAAGCAGCGCTCCTACGATGATCAGCCGTTTGGTCTGCGCGGCGTCGCGCTGTTGCTGGTTCGCGAGCGAGAGTACCGCGTGGTATATCAGGGACTGCTGTGTGAGGACTTGTTCCGTTGCTTCCTTTACGGACGCCAGCAGGTTGTCGTGGCCGGTGGAGACCGATTGCTGTGCCTGCTCTATGGCGCTGAGCAGTTGAACAAGGTTCGAAGAGGTTTCCTGCCTCGCTTGTTCCACGGCGTCCAGAAGGTCCGGCATTCCGACCTGGCGCATGGTAATGGCAACTTGGCCAACTTGTGACGCGACATCCTGGTACTGTGTCGTCATAGTGAAGAGGCCTTGGGACGCCTGCTTCAGGTTGCTGTTGACCTCGTTGTAGCTCTGCACCACCTTGGCCAGGTCCTGCAACTGGTTGACCAGATCGTTTGCCGTCTTCTCGATCGCTAGGAACTGGTTATTGTTGCTGTTTGTCATGGTATACCTTTCGTATCTCCTGTGACGACGTCGTCAGCCGGCGGGCAAGCCAAGCCACCAGTGGGTAGGCCAAGTGTTGGGGGATGCGCGACACCAGTAGACGGGCAATTTCTCTGTCGAATAACTCGTGTTCGGCGATTGCCGCTACGATTGCCTCGCCGGTCTGGCCCTTGCTGCTTGCCGCGTTGATAGACTCACCAAGAGCGTCTGCGATTACCTCACGGTCGATGCGATACGTTGAAGTTGCGTAGGTCAACGCGGCCTGGATGTCTTGACGGAGGGCATCCTGCTTGGAGTCGCGTGCCAGTGCTTCCGCGACACCTCTGATGATGAGGAGGCCAGGCTGGTCCGGGTAAGATTCCAGGAGCCGGCCTACCGCACCACGCAGTGTTCCGGCAGCGGTAGGTGTGTCAACCTGATCGAATACTCCGGCGAGGGCATCCAACCCGCCTTGGCTAGAATCGACAACCATCTGGAGAACATCATCGAATTCAGACCATTCGAGGTGGCGCAAGACCCGCTCTCGCAGCACTTGGTTACCATTAGTTGGATTGCTGGCGGCTGCTTGCGCTGCTTGCAACATCTCAAACAATGCGCGCCTCCTGGACTTTTCCACGTGATCGTAGACAAACTCAATCAGCTTGGTGCCTGCGCCAATTGCAAAATCTTCAATGGACTGGTGAATCTGATGCAACAGGTCATTACGTATATTGTTTGCAAGCGATGCTTGATAGTTGGAGATGTACCCTGAGAGATTCTCAACGATATGTTCGTGGTCTATTATTGCAACCCGCACGGTGAATTTACGTGCACTGTGATCTTTCGTATAGTCGGTGATTGCTCCGAGAACAGAAAGCCGGTATAGGGATTTTTCGAAGCCCTGCTCTGTCTTGTCGTCCCATGCTAGAGTGACGGACCGTTCGCGCCCCATGTCTCCCAATGTCCGGACAGTTTCCGTAAGCCGCCGTTGTTCCGCTGCTACTCCCTTGAACGATTGATTGTGAAACCAGAGAGCTTGAAAAACATCATCCTGTTCTGTACGCGGCACGTTATCTAATGCTGCTGCAGTAACCTCTATAGGAATAGCTGCGTCCAATAAGGTTTGCGAATCTGCACTCGCCGTGAAGACGACCCCGCACACGGCCCGCGATTGATCCCTCCCTGCTCGTCCAGCTTCCTGGTAGAACGCTTCTATCGAAGGAGGCAGTCCGAAGTGGACAGTGGAACGTACATTCGGTTTGTCAATGCCCATGCCGTAGGCCTTGGTTGCTACGAGCATGGGTATCTCGTTGTACTTGAAGCGTCTAGCGTTGCTTTTCTTTATGTCATCCCATTCATCTCTTGAGCTTCTGGGCGCGCTTCCACTGTAGGTTCCTATGGGTATCCTCAAATGTTTGCGTAACTCTTGCGCAGTCTGCTCTGTACCCTTAGACCCGTTCACGGTTGGTGTGAAGATTATGACGGACTGTGTGTGGATTCCCGCCGTAGCG
Organism: Dehalococcoidia bacterium; assembly: GCA_034423175.1. Taxonomy (GTDB): domain Bacteria; phylum Chloroflexota; class Dehalococcoidia; order Lucifugimonadales; family Australimonadaceae; genus Bin16. The sequence continues at coordinate 86,991 of DAOUJA010000017.1, read as the reverse complement.
AAGAAACCACCCTTTGACAACCCGAATTCCCCCGGTAATCTGTCGACCAGGCCTTTCAACCCTGCCGCCGATTCATCGATGCTGCACTGAATGGCTATGAAGTCCAGTTCTTCGCGGTTGAAAGTCTTTGGAGTGACAACGGCGTCGAACTCATGGATGCCCAGGTCCAACTGAATGTTCTTGAGCACCATCCTGCTTGCGGTCCCCGTCAGCGCGACGACCGGGGGGACACAGCCTTGTGAGGTGCAGTAGCCTCTGGCGTTGCTGCCAAGTCGCAGGTATGACGTTCGGAAATCGTGTCCCCACTCGGAAACGCAGTGCGCTTCATCTATCGCTACCTCTGAAATTGGCACAGAAACCGTAAGGGAGCGGAGAGCATCTCTGAATTCTTGATTCTGGAACCTCTCAGGAGCTATATACACAAACAGGTAGTTCGCCATATTCTGTACAGACTCCCTGCGAATCTCGCTGGCGACCTGACTGGATATCTCCAAGCAACGGTCGATGCCTACCTTATGCAGATTGTCGATCTGGTCTTCAATGAGCGAAAGTATCGGGTCTACAACGACACAGCAACCTGGCCGTAAGAGCGCGCTCAACTGGAATGCAATGGACTTGCCCCCGCCTGTCGGCAACAGAACTATGGAATCCAATCCTCGCAGCGTTCGTTCAATGGTTTCCCATTGGCCTTCACGGAAATCCTCTTTTCTGAACAGGTATTGCAGAAAGTACTGGGTGTCTTCCCGGTTTGGTCTGTCCGCATCCATTGGCTGCGCATTAGTTCTCGGAGCGGCAATCGTGCCTGGGAACCGTATGTCCGCCACAGAGAAAGCAGGTGCCATTGCCGTGTGTTCCTCTGCGCCAGAGAAACGGATGACAATGTCGGGTTCAGGGTTATTTCTACTAAGACCCGTGGTCACCACTGGCAGGTCCTGTCCACCACCATAGAGATTGCATGCCCTGTGGAGAAGCTCGGCGCAGTCCCGGGCAGCGACCTCCAGCGCGTCAGCCGCGAGATCAGGGTCTATGGCAGCTGCCGAGGGGAATTCAAGCCCGATTCGCCACGGGCCGTTGATTGGGAGCCAGCCTCCCAGGAGAGCCTGCACTATGGCAACCTGCGCTTGATGTGCCATCTTTCCCAAGCGAATGGCGAGCAGGAGTGCGGGGTCTGCCTGTTCAACGCGGGTTGAACCCATAAACCGGCGTAGGTGGTTCCCAAGCTGCTGCCCTCCCACACGCACATCGGAAACGGGGATTCTCTTCACCCCAATACCTGCTTGCATCAAGGCACGGTCTCTGTCTGCGTCCGTTTCCTTGCTTGACTCATGTTGCTGGCCGTCGATTTCTATTACATCTGCCTCTCCATCAGGAGACACGAGCAGGAAGTCAGTCCTGTTGGCGTCGCGCACTTCAGAGGACCCGCGCAGTTGCAAAGATGCAAAGTCCACCTGTTCAAGGATGCTCCATTGCGAACCCTGCTCTAGGAACCACTCTGAGAACTGCCGCTCTTCATCGCTGTCGAACGAACCTGGCTTGTGGGGGTAAGTCATGTCTACAGTCGCTGCCCTTACTGCCGGTCCGAGTGAACCCTGCGGGATGCCCCTGAGCCCGGTGCGGTCAAGGATGAACTCTTCGAGCGCCAGCGTCGTATAGCTGAAAGTGCCCCGTGTAGCAAGTTTCTCAACGATAGACAGGAGGGTGCGTTCCTCGGGGGTAGGTTGTGAGCCTGGTTTGGGAGGAGGGAACTCAAGCCGCCATTGAGATCCCAGGGCCAATAGGGAGCGGTCAATCTGTTCGGAGTAGGCAGCGTCTACGATGTACGCGGCTTGCTGGTTGGACTGGAAGAATGCCACCTGATTACTGGGCGTGGATGCCCGTGCGACGACTTCGCGCGGGAGGGCCCAGCGCAGAGATGGGTCGCTCGCAAGGGTGGACGTCGGCGCTGCCCCTGTCGCGCTCACGCTTGCGTTGCGCGCTTGGGCGGCAGGGGCGGCCTGCTCCGGCGCGTCAGCGGGTCCGATGTCCCGAGTCCCTCTGCATGCGGGGTATCGGGAACAGCCCCAGAACTGGTTTCCTGCATTCGGACCTCGGCCCGCAGTGCGGCGCACCATAGGGGCTCCGCATTCAGGGCACGGTGGTATGGTTGGGCGTTCCCCAGCGGTTTGAGCGTTCGTCATAGCCTGCTAGGCTACCACTCCTGAATGACCACTGCTAAGACGAACTCAACGGATGCTGAAGTGACGGGTGTCCGTACAACGTCTGGGCTGCAAGGTCCCTGCCTGCACCGGAACGACTCCAGGCGACACCCGCCCCTTACGCGGTCGCGCCCCGACCGCGTACGCTGGTTGCATGACCGTCGCGCTGGCAGTACCCATAGACCGCGTTTATGGCTCGTGGGCCCAGCTATCAATCGGGCCTATGGGTCCGGCGGCGAAACTTTGTTTTCGATGAGCGCCTTGGTCCCTTGGTCGCGGGAAGCAGGCCACGGCCTTGGAAATGCCCCTGACCAAGGTGACCAAGATGCTCAGATGGAGCCGTCGATTTACTCGTAGACCGCGACCAAGGGGTTCAGAATGCCGAGGTGGTTGAGCACCTTGGTCAAGGGGGGAACGACGGGAACCATCCTGTCCATCGATGTCGGTTCCCGGCTATACTCGCCGGACTGCCATTTCGGGGTAGGGGAGACATGAACACCGAGATCATCGCCGTCGGCACCGAGCTTCTCATGGGCGAGACCCAGGACACCAACTCGTCCTGGCTCGGCCAGCGCCTGCCGGAGTTCGGCCTCGAGCTCAAGTTCGTCACCATCGTCGGCGACGACCTCACGCGCCTCACGGAGACGCTCGACCGCGCGTGGCGCAGGTCGGACGTCGTCATCGCGATGGGCGGCCTCGGCCCTACGCTCGACGACATGACCCGCGACGGCATCGCCAACATGCTCGGCGAGCAGATCACCACGGACCCGGAACTCAGGGTCTGGCTGGAGGAGAACTTCGCGCGCCGCAACGTCAACCCGATGCCGCAGCAGAACTACCGCCAGGCCGGCATCATCCCGTCCGCCGTCGCCATCCGCAACGCCATGGGCACCGCGCCCAGCTGGTGGATCGAGAAGGGAGACAAGATCCTCATCACACTCCCCGGCCCGCCGCGCGAGCTCACCAACATGTGGACCACCGAGATAGCCCCGCGCCTGAAGGAGCGGCTGCCCGGCCAGAAGATCATGGCGCGTACGTTCAAGACGATCGGCCTGAGCGAAGCCGCGGTCGACGAGATGGTGCGCGACGTCTACGACGTCCCCGGCATGGACTTCGGCGTCTACGCGAAGCAGGACGGCATCTACCTGCGCGGCATCGCGAAGGCGGACACGGAGGGCGAGGCCCTCACGACCCTCCTCCGCGCCGAGACGATGGTGCGCGAGGCGCTGGGCGACTACATCTGGGGCACCGATGAGGAGTACCCGCCGGAGCGCGTCGGCGATCTGCTGCGCGAGAAGGGCTACACGCTCGCGGTGCTGGAGTCGTGCACCGGCGGGATGATCGGCGCCGCGCTCACCGAGATCTCTGGCTCGTCCGACTACTTCGTCGGCGGCGCCATCACCTACTCCGACGACATGAAGGTGCAGTCCGGCGTGCCACGGGAGACGATCGAGGCGCATGGCGCGGTCAGCGAAGAGACCGCCCGCGCGATGGCCGACGCCGCCCGCCGCACCTACGCCGCAGACTGCGGCATCAGCGTCACCGGCGTCGCCGGACCGGGCGACCAGGACGGCATCAAGGCGGGCACCGTCTACATCGGCGTCGCGACGCCCGGGAACGCGAACGTCACGCGCCACGAGTTCCCGTCGCGCCGTCCCCTCGTGCGCAACCGCGCCGTCACCGCCGCGCTGCTCCAGCTCATCCGCGCGCTCCAGTCCGAATGATCCCCTCGCCCTCGAAGGGAGAGGGAGCCGCGCAGCGGCGGGTGAGGGTGAACGAGAGAATGCAATGAGAACCGGAACGCTGTCGCGAGAGACATCTGCAACGGCCACCTTCATAGGAATGGCGCTGGCGGTGTTGCTGCTGCTGACCGCGTGCAGCGGCCCGGCACCAACAGCGACGGCCACGCCCACCCCCACACCGGAGCCAACGCCGACGCCTCTGCCTCCGAGGCTGGAGGATGAGCGCATCGCGGGCAATCTCGGCGCTCGCCTCGACGCTGTCCGGACGATGATGGACCCGGTCGAGCCGGTATGGACGGTGTATCTCTACAGCGAAGACTGGGTCACACCCGGAAGAAAAACGCTGATGAACGACGTCTTCGAACTGCTGAAACTGGAGAACATAGCCACCCACGACGGCTACCAGGAGCTCAGCCCGGAATCGATAGTGGCGGTCGAACCCGACATCATCATTACGGACTCGATAATCAGCGTGATCGGAAACCCCGAACTATCGGACCTGCATATGGCACAGGACGCGACACATATCGACCATCACATATTCGTATTGCGCGAAGGCTATTCGTTCAGCCCGGATAGTCCACGGTTCATGGATACTGTTGAGAAACTCGCTGCCTTCGTCTACCCGGAGGTGTTCGGCGAAGACGACGGGCACGGTCATGCTCATTAGTGCCGTGCCGCAGACCTAATGCCCGCCGCCCGCCGATGACGCGGCGCGCTCCTCGCGGTAGAAGACCTCCTCCGGGAAGATCTCGTCCCACGGCTGCTTGCGGGCGCTGAGTCCCTGCTCCACGGAGAACGTCTGGGCCATGTCGAACGCCTTTGCGTTCGCGGTGATGCCGTAGGCGAACGGGTCCGGCCCGAACACGCCGTCGACCTCCTGCTGGAACTGGCGCCCGAACACGTAGAGCGTGGGCGGCATGGCGCGCAGCCGCTGGATGGCGAGCCGCTTGGACGACTCGAACGCCTCCATGAGGCTCACCGCGACCCACGGATGCTCCTCCACGATGCTCTCGCGCACGACGGTGACGTGGTGCGGCGGGAAGACGCCGTGCTTGCGGAAGAAGCGGACGGACTCGGCCTTCGGGTCGGAGAAGAGGGTAGGGAAGTCCGGGTTGTCGATGAGGTTGACGCTCTGCATACGGTCGATGCCGGAGCCCTGCGCGGAGCCGATGCCGATCGAGGCGTCGAGCTCGCCGTCGAGGTACATGGAGCTGAAGTCGGTGGTGGCGTGGCGCAGGTCGAGGTCCTCGGGCAGGCCGAGGCCGGCGTCCTTCGACGCTCCGGTGTGGCTGAAGTGCTCGCTGCGCTCCATGTACCACGTCATGTCCTGCGGCCTGATCCCCCACTCCAGCTGCAGGATGCCGCGCGTCCAGAGTCCGACGGACTGCTGGTAGTCGCCGATGCCGAAGCGTTTGCCCTTGAGGTCCTCCGGGTGGTCCTGCCGGATGCCGGACGCCTTGCGGACGTAGACATTGGTGTAGGAAAAGGTGCGGTTGTGGAAGACGGGCAGCATCCGGTACGGGAAGCCGAGCGGCCGCATGCGGAGGTACGACGACATCGACATCTCGGAGACGTCGTAGCGGTGGAACTTGATCTGCTCGTAGAAGACACGGGGCACTGCCCCCGGCATCCCCTGGTAGTCGAGGGTGATGCCGTCCGGTCGCACCTCGCCGTTGATTATCGGCATGACGCGGTCGTAGGCGGTGATGGCGAACGAGAGTTCCAGGTTGGACATGGAGGGCCTCCGCACGGGCAGGGTGCCGCGATGATACCGCAGACGGCGTCAGGTCGTGGCGCACTAAGGGCAGGGGTTGTTTCAATGGGTCTGCATTGCTAGCATCCCCCGATCTGGCACTTTCAGAAGGGAGATCACATCCATGGTCGATGTGCACTGGCGCTTCCGCGAGATGTCACCTGCGGAGATCAATCAGAACCCGATGGAACGGGAGCTGTTTGCAGAAGAGAGCCTCAATGAGCGCCTCGTCCGGGAGGTGGTGCAGAACTCGCTCGACGCCAGCATTGCGCGTGTGGATCGCTCTACGAGCGAGCCGGTTCGCGTACGGTTTTCCCTGCAGGGCGTTCATCAACCCTTGGATGCAATCAGGGCATCCGAGTATTTGGACGGATTGGATGAGCACCTGAAGGAAGGGCTTGACCGGGATGACGACTTCCGTCGACTAACGACGTTGCGTGGGCTGGCTGACAAGGAGATGCAATACCTAGTCGTGGAAGATGCTGGAACGGTCGGGCTGGAGGGTGATTGGCGGCAGTATGATGACTCCGAAGAGGAGCCTGCCGACAACAATCACTTTTACTGGTTCTTCCGCAACATTGGGCGTTCCGGCAAGGGAGACGAGGACGGCGGCTCTTGGGGGCTGGGTAAGTGGGTGTTTCCTGACGCGTCGCACGCAAGCGCGTATATCGCCGTAACGCGTCGACGCTCCGACGGCGAGACACTTCTGATGGGGCAATCGGTGCTTACAAAGCACACTATCGAGGGACATCGGTACGCACCATATGGATTCTTCGCCGAAGAGGATGAACAGGGCTTACCTGTTCCGTTGCGGATGTCGGAGTCGGCGCACCGATCCTTTGTTGAGCAGTGCATCGCCGACTTCGGGCTACGCTTTCGCGAGGAACCCGGCCTGTCTGTGATCGTTCCCTTCCCCCGCGTTGACGAGGAGGAACAGATCAGCAGGGAGCAAGTGCTGCACGCTGTGACGCACAACTACTTCTACGCCATCATCGCGGGGCGGCTGAAGGTGATAGTGGATGAAGGAGAGGACACTGAGCCGGTTGAAGTCAACGCGGACACGATAGACGAAGTCTTGACACGCCTCCCTTTGGAGAGCAGTGGAGAGCGAAGCCAGGAAAGCTATCGGCGGCTATTTGAAATGTGCCGAACCGCGCTTGACCCAGCTTACAGGCATATGGAACTGAGTACGCCTCCTCGGAATGCGCAAGGGTACACACATCGGGCAGAGCTTGCCGAATTGCGCTCTCGGTACGACAGCGGCGAACTGCTCGCGTTTCGGGTTGGTATGACGGTCGAAAGGAAGAACGAACCCAAACGGAAGACGTCTTTCCGGTTATACGTGCAGCATGACGACTCGCTGCCTCGCGGGCACGATTACTATGTTCGCGGCATGCTCTCCATACCCGAGAAGGATTTCTTGGGTCATCGCCCAGCTAGGACACTGTTGATTGTGGATGAGCAGGAGCCGTTGGCGGCTATGCTGCGCGACTCGGAGCCGCCAGCGCATACATCCTGGCGCCCGCAGGACGAGCGGGTTGGGAAGCGGTGGGTAGCACCTTATCGGCGCATCAAGCAAGTCCGCGAGGCACCATTGGCGCTCCTCAGTATCTGGGAAGCGACCCCGGTGGGCCTGCAAAAGGACGCGCTCGCTGACATTTTCCCTGCTGGGGGCGGTCCTCGACCGCGTAGGAGCCGAGATGGAGCACCGCCGGAAGGCCCTATTCCGATCCATCCCGATCCCCCGTCACATCACCCCGACTTTGACCTGCATCAGGTGAACGGTGGGTTTGGTCTGCGGCTGGCATCAGGTGTTGAGAAACCGCCCAGCCGCGTTCGGCTGCGGGCTGCCTATGAGGTTCCGCGTGGGAACGCAATGACCAGCTACAACCCCCATGATTTTCGACTCCATGGGGGACGCGCGCTCGATGTGACCGTAGAAGGCTGCCGAATTGTGAACGGCGAGAAGGGGAATGAGTTGCTCTTGGAGATCGACTCCCCGGCGCTTTTCTTCGTGACAGTGCGGGGTTTCGATGCTCGCCGTGACCTATTGGTAGACGTGCAGAGGACTGATGATGGTCGGTCCGGCGGTGGAGGCGCGAGCGATGATACGTAGGTTTAACTTCACCGAGCGCAAACGCATCGACCAGCAGCGCGTCGCCGTCAGAATTGAGGAAAGGGATGATGGCGCACCGCCAGCGTTTACGGCAGAGTTAAATCTAGACGGGCTAGAATTGCCGTCCGACGCGTCGGTGATCATTGAAGCGTACAGCGGACGAGCTGCCCTCAGGTTTGCATGGGGGGAAGTAGGGGCCTTGGCTCCGCCGCTTGACCGTCGCCTGATGGATATGCCGGTGAATCCTTCATTTCGAGTTAAAGTCGTTACACCTGATGGATCGGGCGTTTTGCTGGCGATGGCGAACCGCGTCAGGCCACACCGAGAGCAGCACTACGGTTCACTCGTTTGGTTGAAGGGAGAGGATTTAGGGAAAGAGGTTTGGCGCTTGCAATTTGCCGGCACAGGTGCTCCCACGCTACTGGTGAACGAGAACATCCACGGCATTGGCGAGGCAGTTCTTCACGACAATGCCTTTCGGGGTCTGGTGATGCCGGAGGTGCTGCGAGCGATGCTTACGAGGGCGCTCGTCGTGGACAACTACGCGCCTGATGACGAGGGCGGCGACTGGAGCGAATTGATGCAGTTCGTGCGCGGCTTTTACGCAGAACCGCTCGGATCCGATGGGGACGGAGATGAGCGAGAGGCGCGAATGGACTGGATTGACGCGGCGGTTGCGGCGTTCACGAAGCGCCACTTCCATGCCAGTGATTTCTATGCGGCCGCGTTGGGCCAGCGTTGAGGCAGCTATGACCGAACGTGCAGTGGTGTGTGAACTAACAGCAGAGGGCATGCTTCAGGCCAAGATATATCTGAAATCGATACGCGAGATTGGGTGGATGCAGCTACCATCCGGGTTGCTGTCTGACCATAGGTATTCGGAACCCTTGGAGCCGGAGGCGTATGTGCAGGTGCGGGACTTCGCGGATCGGAGGGAGGCAGGTCAGTACCTTGCGCAGCAACTTGAGCCTATTGCCGCTGTTGGGGGCGTCAATAATCCATATATGTGGTCGTGGCTGGCGATGTTTTACTTGGAAGCGGTCACCAGACGCGACATGGATAGCGCGCGTAGAATTGGTGAATACTCTGAGGCAGCTTACCTGATTGATCCAGTGAATCGAGACTCGCGCGACCGCTCTCACCATCGGTTGCTGATCGCCTACGATGTCTGGACGCGGCACGGCGAGGATGCGTGGCTGTTGCTCAACGACCCTGTTAGTTCGATGAGCCAGTTCACACTGCGGCTGGTTCAGGCTCCGGAGGTCTTTCGTTCTAGGGGAGTCGTCCGCCTCGCGCATTTGCTGTACGCCGATAGAGGAACTGGGCGGCTGCGTGAGGGCACGCGCGGTATGAGCAATGCCGCGGCTCCTCCAGGCAGCTTGCCCCGGCTACTGGCGGTGCTGAATCATCTCTCCCTCACCTATGACGTGTATGGCATGACGGCAGATGACTTGCTGCGGTTGTTGCCCCCAGAGTTCGACCGCTTCCGCGACCTCGTTCCCGCGTACTGATAATTACCGTCTACCCGATCTCCAGGGTGCGGAAGACGCCGCGCTGGAGGGCGGCGGTGGCGAGGAGTTGCTCAAGGACGACGTGGGCCTCGGGGCGGCGCAGGTCCAGCGACGACGCGCCGATCGCACGGTAGAGGACGCCGGAGCCGACCTTCGTGCTCACCTCGCCGCCGACCTCCTGCGGGAGGTCGACGCCGAGGGCGAGGGCCATCGCCTGCGCCTGCAGCGCGCCCACACCTGAGGCGTGCGTCCTGGTGAGCGCGCGCCGGTTGTGGAGCAGGGTGTAGCCGTTCCGGTTGCGGCGGAGCGTGACCGGCGTGTCGCCACGCGGGCGGTTGATGAGGCGCTCCGCGTAGTCGAGGGCTTTCGTCCGGGAGATGGCCATGCGCGCGCTAGACGGCGCACTCGCCTTCGCCGCGCTCCACCTTGTAGAGGATGGACTTGCCCCAGTCGATGTAGGTGTCCAGGTTCTCCTTGTTGAGGGCGCCCACCTCGCGGAACTGTCCGGCGAGCTCCTCGAACGGGGAGGTGCCGACGCGGTCCACGAAGTCGTTGAACGACTCGCCTTCCTCGCGGTTGTCCTGGTAGTGGGAGAGGATGCCGTCCATGAAGGCGGGGACGCGCTTGGCGGGCACCTTGGCCTTCACGCGGTGGCCGAAGCGGACGGGGTCCTGGTTGCCGTAGTTGCCGGCGAGGAAGACCTCGTAGGCGGGCACCTGGTTGCCGTCGCCCTTGGTGGCGGCGCCGTGGAAGCCGATGTTGGCGATGTGGTGGCGGGAGCAGCCGTTGGGGCAGCCGCTGACCTTGACGTGGAGGTCCTTGATGCCGGGGTCGTCCGTGCCGTGGCTGCGGATGCTGTTCCGGAGCGCCTCGGCGACTCCCATGGAGGACGTGATGCCCATCTTGCAGCTGTCCGTGCCGGGGCAGGCGACGACGTCCGTGATGGAGTTCGCGCCGTCCTCGGCGAGGCCCGTGGCCCTGAGCGCGGCCCAGACGTCGAACAGGTGGCCCTCCGGCACCCAGCGGTAGAGGATGTTCTGCTCGGTGGTGGCCCGGATCCCGCCCGCGTACTTCCGGCCGATGTCGGCGAGCACGGGGAACTGGTGCGCGTAGATGTCGCCGAGCGGCAGCGTGACGTAGACGGCGTGGTAGCCCTCCTGCTGCTGCGGGTGGGCGTTGTCCCTGCGCCACGCGAGGAACTCCGGGTCGTCATGCGGCTCGACCGGCACGAGGGCGGGGGGCTCGTCGATCATCTCGGGCGGGAGCTCCATCCAGGGCGTGGGGTCGAAGTCGGCCTGCGCCCAGTCGCCCCGCATCTCCTCCTCGACCTCCTCGCGGAAGGCGTCGATGCCGATACGGTCGACGTAGAACTTGATGCGGGCGCGCATGCGGTTCTTGCGGAGCTCGTCGGTGCGGTGGAAGACGCGGATGGCTGCCTCCGCCGCCTTGAGGTACTCGGTGACGGGGACGAAATCGAAGAGCGTCCACGCGATGCGGGGCATGATGGACGTGCCGCCGCCGATGCGGATCTCGAAGCCCTTCTCCGGCTCGCCGCCGTCCTCGCGTTCGCGGAGCCTCGGGATGAAGGCGAGGTCGTGGATGTCTGCGACGACGTCGTCGTTGCCGCCGCTGGAGAAGGAGGTCTTCCACTTGCGGGGGAGCGCCTGGGTGTACTCGTGGCGGACGAAGTAGCGGGCGTAGGCCGCGAGGTAGGGCGCGACGTAGAAGGGTTCCTCCAGCTTGACGCCGGAGAGGGGGTCGCCGGCGACGTTGCGGACGGTGTTGCCGCACGCCTCGCGGGTGATGAGGCCCGCGTCGCCGAGGATGCGCATGACGTGCGGGGTGTCGGCGAGCTTGACGAAGTGGACCTGCAGGTTCTCGCGGGTGGTGATGTGGCCCTTCTTGAGCGGCGCGTACTGGCTGACGACGTCGCCGAAGGCCTCGAGGTGCCCGGGCGTGAGCGCGCCGCCGGGGATCTTGATGCGCATCATCTGCACGTCCGGCTGCCGCTGCCCGTAGACGCCCCGTACGAGGCGATACATGATGAACTGCTCCTCGGACGGCCACTCGCCGTTGAGGTAGCGGGTCGCCTCGGTCTCGAAGTCGTCGACCTCTTCGGGGACGTAGGGCAGCACACTCTTCGAGTAGTCGTACTGCAGCTTCTCGTCGACGGTCTTGGTGCCGCGGATGATGGGACGTGGCGCGGTGCTGGTCATCTGCTTCTCCTTTGCATAAAGAAAGCGCCCTTCTCCGTGATTCCTGAGAAGGGCGCAGTTTCCTGTCGGCGTGCGAGAACTGTCGGCCCTATGGTCGACAACAACAAGCGCAGGTGGTGAGCGCGATATTCATATCGCGGGGTAGTGTACCACAGGTTGGCAAGGGTGCGCTACGGGAGGCGGTGGCACCGTGTTGGCCCTCTCATCCTGGGCGAGGGGAGCTTGTCGGTCCTAGAGCAATCGTGCGCCGGGCAGCGAAGCCATCTGCCGGTCCAGTGTGAGCGTCTCGAGGTCGGACCGCTGGTAGTCGTTGGAGATGAGCCGGTCGAAGAGTCCCGTGCCGCCGGTGGATGCGAGGGCTTCGAGAACGGCAGGCCCATTCAGCGGGGTAACCAGTCCGCTCTTGAGCGTGTTGGCGAGTTCGGCGCACGCATCCGCACTCGTTACACCATAGTGATGCCGCACTGCCATGAAAGCCTCTCCGATGACCTGGTTAGACGCATAGACCTCGGCGCCGCCCGCCACGAGCGCGTGCAACCGTTCCACGCAGTACGCATAGGCGTCGGGAGGGTCACCCGTGACCAGCCTCACGAGAATGGAGGTATCAATCCCGATACGCCGCTGGGTCATACCCTTCATCCCGGAACTTTCGGATGTCGAACGCGGGAGTGTCCGGGGCTATCTTGTCTCGCAGCCCGCCCAGCCTGGACAGGTCGATGGGCTTGGGCTTGAGCATGAAACCGTCCGGTCCCTCGATCAACTCCAATCGGTCACCCGGCGACACGCCGAGCGCGTCCAGCACCCGTGCGGGAAACGTGACCTGGCGCTTCGATGTGATCTTGATGATCATGGATTCCCTTACTTTCAGGATAGTCAGGTAAGGAAGGTCGTGTCAACGCATCCTGCGACGAAGGGGGCGGCCAGATGGCCGCCCCCTTGAACAGACATGGGCTGCGAGGTTCCTGCCTGCGCAGGAACGACAAGGGCCGCTTACGGGGCGATCATGTCGCCGGAGACCTTCTTCTTGTAGGAGTTCCAGACGCCGTCGCGGGGCGGGTTGCCGCCGATGCGGCGCATGAGCTCCTTGAAGTGCGGGTACTCGTCCTGGCGCGGGCGGTTCGATGATTCCATGACGAGCTCGTCGGAGAGGTATGGGTGGTCCGAGCCTTTGGCGACGAGGCCCCAGTAGTTCATGCGCGCCTGCTCCTCCAACTGGAGCATGCTGACGACGGAGTCCTGGGGGTCGTTGCCGGTCATGGACGCGCCGTGGCCCTTCATGAGGACGAACTTGTGGTCGCCGAGGCACTCCGCGAGCTCCAGCCCCTCCTCGTGGCTCCAGACGGTCTTGGTGTGGGGGTAGACCGGGTGGGGCTGCTCCATGACCATCTGCGAGCCTTCCTGCGCCATCGGTCGGATGGGCTCTTCGAGGACGGTCATGAGGACGACGTTGCGCGGGTGCACGTGGACGACCGAGTTCACGTCCGGGCGCGCCTTCATGATGGAGGAGTGGATCTTGACCTCCGAGCACTGCGTGGAGCGCGCGGGGCCGTCCACCTTGTAGCCGTCCAGGTCGCAGACGATCATGTCGTAGTACTGCATCTCCTCCAGGGCGTCGATGGCGTAGCCCCGGCCCTTGACCACGAACAGCTCGGGCTGGTTGGGGACGCGCATGCTGACGTGTCCCAGGGCGGCGGTCACGCCGGTGGCGAGGCCCATGTGGGAGAGGATGCGGGTTGCCATTGCGACTTCGTACTTGATCTCGTCGATCTCGCGGGACATAGGGCCTCCTTTTGCGTGGCGAATGCGCGAGCGATGTTACCACCTATTGAGACAGGATTGTCCCTAGAAGAGACCGAGGTCCGCCGACTGGGCGACGACCTCCTCCGGCACCCAACTGCGGAGCACTTCCTCGATCATGGGGATGATGGGGCTCTCGCCGTTCTCGCCGGGGCGGTAGCGCCCGTCCGGCTTGATGCCGTGCTTGACGCTCTCCATCGGCAGGGCGATGTGGTTGGCCTTCGCGGGGTCGCGGAAGACGTTCATGGGGTCGCCGCCGTCCTCGACGACCTTCATCTGCTGGCGGAGCATCTTGCGGAAGAGGATGAGGCCGATGTCGGACTCGCCGAGCATCTCCTTGTCGCGCCGGGCGACGGCGCCCTGGCTTATCCAGCACATGTAGTCCTGGTTGAACGTCGCGCCGGTGTAGAAGCGCCCGTCCGGCTCGTAGAGCGGCACGTAGCGGTAGGCCGCGACATCCTGCTGCGGCACGGGAGTCCCGGGCTTCGCGCGGTAGACGTAGTAGGAGACGTGGTACGTGTTCTCGTCGTCGATGGGAACGCGCCACTGGGTGGTGGTGCGCACCTGGTCGCCGACGAAGAGGATGTTCGGGAACATGATGGGATGGCCCTTGGCCCAGTCCTCGCCGTCTTCCGGGAAGCCCAGCTGCAGCCTGCGCTTGATGATGCCGTACTCGAAGGCGTCGAAGGCGATCTTCATGGTCTTTGGCTGGGTCTCCGGGGCGGCGGCGACGCCGTTGCGGACGTAGTTGCCGAAGTAGAAGTGCAGCCACTCCGTGTGGACGGGGTCGACGGAGTTCTCCTGGCACTGCAGCCAGCTGCAGGGCAGGTGGGAGATGGCGATGTCGCGGACGGCGTCGTCGTAGGTGAGCTGCTCCCAGCGGGGGAGCAGCGGCGCGGGCTGCGGGCCCATGTAGGCGAAGATGAGTCCGCCGAGCTCCTGCACCGGGTAGCCGGCGACCTTCACCTTCTCCTTGAAGCGTCCGTCCGGGTGGACGGTCTCCTCGAAGGGCTGCTCGATGCACTGTCCGGTCTCGTCCATCATCCAGCCGTGGTACATGCAACGGAGGCCGTGCTCCTCAGGGATGCCGTAGGAGAGGTCGACGCGGCGGTGGGGGCAGAAGCGGTCGATGAGGCCGAGGGTGCCGGACCTGTCCCTGTAGAGGACGAGGTCCTCGCCGAGGATGCGGACGGCCTTGGTGGGGCGCTCCATCAGCTCGCCGGCGGCGGCGATGGGGTGCCAGTAGCGGCGCATGAGTTCGCCCATGGGCGTGCCGGGGCCTACCTGCGTGAGTTCCTCGTTGACGTGGCTTGGAATCATGTTCTCCTACACCTCGCTATTCGTCGTCTTCTACGCCGTACTCGGCATTACTCACGTCATCATACTCATTTTCGTTGTCGTCGAACTCCTGTAGCTCGGCATCGTCGTCTGCATCTTCGGCTTCGCCTTCAGGAATGAGGTCTTCAGGCATGCCTCGAAGCAGTGCGGTGCGGAACACTTCTCTCCCACCCTGTATGTCCTTCCGCATCGCATTGCCGATAAGGCTGAGCATCTGCTCACCCCGCTCGATGAAACTGGTGTAGAAGTCGTCCTCTTCTAGGTGCTCAGGGTTGACCCAATGGGCTTGGAGGGCTTCGTCAAGGTTGGAATAGCGGGTCCTGAGCCTAGGGAGGTACTCGGAAGGTGCTCGTCCGCCGATCCTCCTGTTGGTGCCTGCGTCGATAGGAGTCTTGTTGATGATGGAGTTATACAGGTCTGCAGGAATGGGTGGGTCTGCTTGGCACCATGCGACAGGGAAGATATGGTGAATGTCGATGGCCTCGTCATGGTAGGTTGCCAAGGTGAGTTTTTCGCCTGTACGCCAATCAGCCGCGCCGCTCTTCATTTGGAGAGCGTAAAGCCCCTTGTAGGCCGCGATGTTGCGTGTCCGAAGGGTGAGGAGTCGTTGGGGAACGAAGTTAGCCTCCTCCACTAGTAAGGGCTCTGCACCCGTCCGAACGTATACTGCCACCTGCTCCAAGTCGCGCGCGTACTGTGTCTCAATGGCGCTCCCGTAGGCTTCGCCGAAGATTCCCGACCAGTACCAGTGTTCCAGTCGTTCCCTTGCATTGGCGTCTTCCAAGTCGCTACCGAGTTCTACGAATAGCACTGCGAGCGGCACTAGTTGCGTAGCGTAGGGTACGTCCCAAGCATTGAAGACGTACTGCGAATGAAGGAACTTTGCCGCTTCGAAGAAGCCCTGTTCAACCTTGTCTGCCCAAACTAGGTATTCATCGAGAGTCAAGCTGAGGACATCGCGTTTCTGGCAACCGATACGAGGAATCTGGTTGGGAGGAGCATCAGGTTGCTCTTGAACCTTGGCTCTCCGGCGTTCTTGAGTTGCCAGGAGCGCAACAGCCTGTAAGAACTGTTCGCCTTCAATGCCGTGGAGAACAGATTCTCGACGCATTCGTTTACGCCGCTCATCCCAGTTGTCCCGCAATGGGAAGTCGCTTGCGGCAAATGAAGCGGTCACTAACTCAAAAACTGTGAGAGGGACACCTCCTGTATTGACCTTTTCGAAAACAGTGCAGACAGCTTCTTTTGGAGTTTCTGCACCTAAAGCGATGACGGGTATATTATATCCGGCAAAAGCATTACTTATCTCATTTTGAATACGCTCCCTAAATAGGTTGAGGTCCCCACTAGGATGCTCGCGGCCTTGCTCACGCCAATAGGCATCGTAGCCAAATATCCAATTCACTGCGTTGAATACTTGCCAGGTAGGAATTAGATGGTTCTGATATTCAAGTTCAGGAGTCGAAACATCGAGTATCATTTCACGCCGGAAATCTCTTATCTGCCTGTTACTAGGTACACTGCGAACAACCGTCTCTTGATCGGTAAAGTCGTCTAACGCCTGGAGAACATCAACGTAGTACAAACGCTCGATGTGGCCACCGCGGTTGTCTCTGGTCAAGACTGGCTCTGGGGACATTAGTGCTTGCCATAGAGAAGTAAGCCGCTGTTGACCGTCGAGAAGGAATTGATTTACCTCACTTATGGCCTGTTGGTTATTCACTCCTTGAACCAAGCGAGTGTTGAAATTGATGTCACCCCCTGTGTGGAGTGTCATAACGGCTCCGATGGGAAAACCTCGCGAGATGCTTACTAGCAGTTCCCGAATGCGATTGTCATCCCATATCCACCCGCGCTGGAAGTCGGGCAGTCGTATCTCTCCGCTGCTCACCTGTTGGAGCAGCGTCTTGAGAGTGACGGGATTCGTCGTGAATGTGGTCATGCCCGGCTGCCCCCTACGCCTCGCCGAGGCGGTAGAAGCGGCGGGAGTTCTTGTGGAGGATGGCCTCCTTGTCCTCGTCGGTGAGCTGGGGGTTGTCCAGAAGCTCCTGCAGCTCGTGGCGGCAGGTCTCAGTCGTGACCTCGTGGGGGAAGTCGGTGGAGAAGAAGAAGGGCTTGTTGCCGACCTGGCTGACCGCGAAGGCTATCGCGGGCTCCTCGCCCTCGCAGCCGATGAAGAGGCGGTCGTTGTCTATCTGGCGCTGGATGTAGGCCTGAACGCTCTCGTCGATCTGGGGGCCGAGCATGTCGTCGTCGCGGAGTTGGTACTCCATATGGGTGCTGTGGGAGCGGTCGAAGCGCTCCAAGCACATCACGAACCAGCCGATGCCGCCCTCCAGGAAGCCGAAGCGGGCGTTGGGGAAGCGCTCGAAGACGCCGTTGAAGACCATGCCCGCGAGAGCGATGGCCTGTCCGGCGGGGTGTCCGAGGGCGTGGATGGGGGCGTACACGTTCATGTGGTCCAGCCCGATGCCGCTGTGCGCGCCGCCGTGCACGGCGATGGCGCAGCGCAGGCGGTCTGCCTCCTCGTACACGGGCCAGTAGATCTTGGAGCCGAGGTGGTCCGGGAGGCCGAAGGAGGGGAGCATCGCGCCGACGAAGCCGAGGTCCTCGACGCAGCGGCGGAGCTCCTTGACCGCCTCGGCGGGCTCCTGCATGGGGATGAGGCCGACGCCGTGGAAGCGGGAGTCGCGCTTGACGTAGGTGTCGTAGAGCCAGTCGTTGTAGGCCTGGGCGGTTGCGATGGCCCAGTCGCGGCTGACGATCTTGCCGTAGGAGAGGCCCGTGGTGGGGTAGAGGACGGTGGCGTCGATGCCGACGTCGGTGAGGAAGACCTCCCAGCCGTCCGGCCCGACGAACGCGCCCTTGCGGTCGCGGCGCCCTGGCGTCTCGACGAAGTGCCCGGCGTGGAGGTGGTCCAGCGGCGGGAAAAGTGAGGAGTTGAGCCTGCGGGCGGGATGGTCGCGGAACTTGGGCGGGAGGAACTCGGCCATGGCCTGAACGTCCTCCATGATGTGCCCGTCGCCGTCGACGATGATCTCCAGGTTGGTGGTGGTCATGTGCTTCCTCCCGATCGTGTTGTCTCAGTACGCGTTCGTGCGCGCGAATTCTAGCAGGTGAGCGCGGGGCGTGCGCCGCGGGGAGGTCAGGGCCCGGCGGGCTCGCCCAGCGGCGCCTCCCGTCCGGCGATGAGGGAATCGATGTCCGGCTCGTCGCGCTCGTGGAGGAGCGAGATGGGCACGGCCGGAAGCGTGGTGATGCTGACGCCGACGCGGACGCCGAGTTGGATGGAGTAGCGCGCCGCGGCCTCGTTGTCCGGCGCCTGGATGATGCTGACGAAGTCGTATGGTCCCAGCACGGCGTAGAGGCCGAGGCCGGTAACGTCCTGTACGTGCACCTCCGACGCAGCTATCGCTATGGAGTCCGGGTTCGACAGGATGGCGTGCTGCCCCTCCGGAGTGAGTTTCATCAGCAGGATGTAGTTCGCCATGGCGTTCTCCCTGTGGCCAGGTTGGAGGGATTGTACCAGTCGGCGTCGGGGCGCACGCCTTCGCAGTGCTATCATCTCGCGGGCTGCATGGCGCGGCGGCTCCCGCCGTCGCGGCCCCGAGCGGCCCGCCTCGCACGAGAACGCGAGGCGATGGAGGAGAGCATCTTGACGACCGACCGACTCAGCGTCGCCGTCCACACGCAGGCAGACGACGAACGCCTCTCCGCAGTGGACGACATCGTGCGGGGGCTCACCGCCGAGCCGAAGACGCTGGACCCGAAATTCCTGTACCACGGGGACGGGTCCGAGCTGTTCGACGAGATCACGCGGCTGGAGGAGTACTACCCCACGCGCGTGGAGCGGTATCTGCTGGAGCGCCACGGCGCGGAGATCGTGCGGAGCGTGCAGCCGTACGACATCGTGGAGTTGGGACCGGGGAACAGCGCGAAGAGCGGGTTGCTGATCGGCCCGGCGCTGGCCATGGGGGCGCTGCGGCGCTACGTGCCGTTCGACATCAGCGAGGAGGCGCTGCGCGAGGGAGGCGCAGCGCTGATGGCGGCGTACCCGGATCTGCAGGAGATCGCGGCGGTTGTGGGCGACTTCTGGCGCCACCTCCGCGAAGTGCCGCCGGCAGGGGGAACGCGTCTCGCCGCGCTGCTTGGATCGACGATCGGCAACCTGCATCCTGAGGAGCAACGCGACTTCCTGTCGGAGATACGCGAGAGCATGCTCAGTCCGGGCGACGCCTTCCTCGTGGGCGCCGACCTGGTGAAGGAGACGTCCGTCATCGAGGCGGCGTACAACGACGCGAGGGGAGTGACGGCCCTGTTCAACCTGAACTCGCTGAAAGCGGTGAACGACCTGCTCGGCGTCGAGATAGACACGGACCAGTTCAGGCACTGCGCGCTGTTCGACGCGGAACATTCGCGGATCGAGATGCACCTGGAGGCGCTCAGGGACGTGTCGTTCGTGCTCCCCACGAGCGGGGAGACGGTGAGCATCCGGGCGGGTGAGACGATCTGGACGGAAAGCTCGTACAAGTTCACGAGGGAAGCGTTCTCCGGAACGCTCGCAGCGGCCGGGTTCGGCAGCGTCGAGTGGTACACGGACCCGGACGACCTGTTCGCGCTCGCGCTGGCGCGGGTGTAGACAGGCACGGTAAAGGGAGGTACGCGGATGGACTTCGCCTCGCTACGCGATTCGGTCCCCTGCATGGAGTCGATGACCTACATGAACGCAGGCTGGGCCGGACCGAGCCCGTCGCACGTGGTGGAGCGGATGCGGGAGGCCGTGGAGCGCGAGAGCGCCGCGGGGCCCGCGGGGCCGGAGGGCAGGGCGCTCGCGTCGTCTGTCGAGGAGGAGGCGCGCACGGAGGCGGCGGGCCTCTTCAACGTGGACCCGGCGGACGTGCTGGTCACGCACGGGACGTCGGAGGGCGTCGCCATCGCGCTGCTGGGGCTCGACTGGCAGCCCGGGGACGTGCTGCTCACGACCGATCTCGAACACCCCGGCATCGACTCGCCGGTCGCGGTGCTGGAGGAGCGCGGCGTTGAGATCAGGCGCGTGGCGATGCCGCCTGACGGCTCGGCGGACGCCTGCGTGGAAGCGTTCCGCTCAGGCCTGGACCCGCGCGTGAAGATCGCGGCGCTCAGTCACGTGATGTTCACGACCGGGTTGCGATTGCCCGCGGACGAGATCGTGGCAGCCGCCCACGAGGCGGGCGCTCTCGTGTTGTTCGACGGAGCGCAGACGGCCGGTCACATCGCGATGGACTTCGCGGCGATGGGTGTCGACTTCTACGCGACGTCGGGGCAGAAGTGGCTGATGGGACCCACGGGCAGCGGCGCCTTCTACGTGCGTCCGGACCGCCGGGAGCTGCTGAAGCCGCTGCTGAGACTGCCCGGCGCGAGCTACCGGCCGGGGCTGGGCCCGTACGCGCTGGCGTCGCAGGGGGTGGCGGAGCGCGCGGGGTATGCTGAGGCCGTGCGCATCAACCGGGAGCTGGGCCCGGAGCGCGTGGAAGAGCACACCTGCGGGCTGGCGGCGGCGCTGCGCGCGGAGCTGTCCGGCATCGACGGCGTGCGGTTCAACGGACCCACCGACGGTCCGACCGCGTGCGCCATCACCGTTATCAGCGTGGAGGGCTGGGAGCCGCCCGCGTTCGTCGAGGCGCTGTGGGAGCGCTACCGTGTCGTGGCGCGGCACGTGGGGCATCCGCCCGGCGTGCGCATCTGCACGGCTGCGTTCAACGACGCGAGCGACGTGGAGCGCGCGGTCGCGGCGGTGACGGAGCTGGCGGTACGGTAGCGGGAGGATGTTGCGCGTCAGTAGCGGGCTTCGCTCAACATGACGGCCTGTCTCGTCAAGAGGCGCCGCCGATTGCGGTGGGAAGGTCGATCGGCACGCCGTACTCGCCCTCGGTGGCGTCCACCTCGTAGCGTGGGCATGAACCGCTGCTCCGCACGTCGAACCGCCAGCGCATCTCGTAGTCCGTCATGCGGTACGTCTCCGCGTCCAGCGTGATGCTGATGTGGAGAATAGCGCCGTTCGCCCACGGCGGAGGCGGGACGTTCTCGATCGTTCCACCGAGCGTGATCGTCCGCTCCGATGGCCGCGTGACGGCGATGTCGCCGGGGCTGGCGTAGCTGATGACGTTGAGGAGCATCTCGACAGGGTCGGTGAAGCTCAGGCGCCAGTTCGTGACGTCGTAGACCTGACCGATGCCGCCCGACCTCCACTCGCCGACGATGTGCCGCCAGCCGGTCCAGCCTGTGCCCGGGTCGTTGATGAGGAAGATGTCGGCGGAGTTGTTGTCGAAATGGACGATTGAAGGGTAACCGCGGACGAACCCTCCTATCGCGTGGAACCCGGAGAAGATGTGGTCGCAGCCGCTGCCCGGCCACCGGCCGCGGACGCGGTAGCGTGCTGAGCCCGCTTCCAGCAGTGCCTCGTAGGTACGTTCGGCGATGCGGACTGCGTCGTCCTCCGACGGCGCCGGGTCGGTGGGCGCATCGAGCAACTCGTCCGCGAACACGATGAGCCGCTCCACCTGGGGCATGGTCATGCCGGGAAGTACGAGCGGGTGCGCGTACAACCGCAGCAGCGCCTCGTCCGACGCGCTCAAGGACGGCAGCCGCACTGCGGCGTTGACCGACATGATGCTGGACGGTCCGGGACGGTGGTGCATCTCGGCGAGCGCGTGGAGCGCTTCGTGGACAGTGACGTACTCGATCTCGTCGCGGAGCTGCTGCTGACTCCGGATGTTCGTGTTCAGCCAGACGCTCATCGAGGCGCTGGTGATCCTGCCGTCGTCGAAGCCGTCCGGCCCGGCGCAGCCCGCCGCGTCGGCGCAGTACGAGGGGAACCCGGCGCGCCCGCTCCAACTCTGAGGGACGCCGACGAACGCCTTGAGCGTCGCCTCTTCCGCCGTCTCCACCCACTCGAATTCGAGGTTGAGCAGGGGCGAGAGCCGGTCGAGCGCTTCTTCGAGTATCCGCAGGTAGAGGTCGTCCCCGGAAGGGTGGGCCCACACCCTCACCGGCTCATCCTGGTCCCATTTGAGCACGGTCGCTGACGTCCACCCGCCGCACCCGCCGAGGAAATCGTTCTCAAGTGTCGCCTCGCGAAGCGGCCTGTCGCTGAAGCACTCCCAGATGCTCCGTTCTACGCCCAGGACTCGCTCGGGGACCGTGACGGCGTTCGAGACCGCCCCGCTGCTCAGCGCGGCGCGCAGCTCCGAGCCCATCGGCGCACGCAGGCGGACCGTGCTCTCGGCGGGGCCGAAGCCGTCTGTCAGCTCGAGGCCGTCCAGCGGGATTCCGCAACCGTCCAGCGGCTCGCCGTCCAGGCTGCACTCCAGCGAGGGGACGGGGGCGTCTCGAGCGGGACTGTAGCCGTCGTTCTGGAACGCCACCGAGAGATCGATCTCCGCTGTGCCGTCCTGCCGGTAGCCGAGCACGTCTACGAGGACGTCGAGCACGAACTCGACAGCGGGCTTCTCCGCCACGGTCACGCGCCTGTCGACGACGTTGCGCTCGCCCCAGCGGTAGCCGTCGTCCCCGGCTCCGGCGTAGGCGATGAGGGCGGTGGCGCCCTGCGGGAGCGTGAGGGTGAGCGCGGCGCTGGCGCTCCGCTCCGGCGAGACGGAATCGACCATCGTATCCGCGCCGCACGGAGAGGCATCGCTCGCGCAGAGGACGCCGATCATAAGCGGGCCGCTGGGGGCGATGCCCTCGTTCGATACTCGCAGCGTAACCTCCACGATGCCGCTGCCGTCGCGCTGATAGCCGGTCGTGCGGGTCCCCGTAACGGTGGTGACGAGCTCCACGTATTCGACCTCGATGGGAGCGCCGGCACCGTTGTCCTGGGTCCTGGCCTCGAGCGACGTGGTCGCGGCGGTGAGAGCGAGGTCGTACGCGCCCGCGGCGATGGGCAGGGCCAGGCTGGCGGTCTCGCTCGCTCCGGGCTCGATGCGCTCGATCGTGGCGGCGGGGTCTGCGCTGCCGGAGGCGCCGTCCTCGCCGGGCTGCGGCGTCCACTCGACAGTGAGCGTAACGCCTTCGGCGGGGATGTCGCCGTTATTCGTGACGAGCGCCTCGAAGGTGGTCACTCCGCCCTCGGACGCGGCATAGTCCGGCAGCAGTTCGAGCGTGAGGTCGGCCACCTGTACGTTCACATCAGCCGTGTGCCGCGCCTGGCCGACGCTGAACGTCACGGCGTGCTCGCCGGGCGGGAGCGAGCGCTCCACGACGAGTTCCGCCGTCTCGCCGCCCGGGAGGCGCTCGATGCGGTCGGCGACTTCGGGTGCATCCCCGCCGAACGAGGCGCGCAATGCAACGGACTCGCCCGTCGCTTCGCCGGTGTTGGTGACGCTCAAGGAGAGGACGACCTCCACGACGCCTTCGCCCGCCATGGTGAACGACGCGCCGTCGTAATCGATGGCGTAGGCGGCGGGGATGGGCGTTGGGGTGGGGGTGGGCGTAGCCGTCGGGGTAGGGGACGGCGTCGGGCTTGGGGTTGGCGTTGGACTCGGGGTGGGCGTGGGCGTCGGTGCGGGAGCGCACGCGGCCATCGCCAGTGTGGCAGCGGCGCACGCGAGTACGGTGAGCGTAGTTTCTCTGCGCGCGAAGGGGCGCGGACGCTTCACTTGAGGCCAAGCTCCTGTTCGGTGGCGGCCAGTGAACGCTCGAAGATGTCCGCCATGTCGTCAATCTCCTCCGCGGTCACGCAGAGCGGGGGCGCGAAGAAGACCTGGCGCGTGGCGCGGGTGTAGAGCCCGCCGTCCATCAGGCGTTCATTGAGCGACTCGACCGCGCCGGGAGTCTCGGAGAGGAGCGTCCTGGCCTGCTTGTCGGATACGAGCTCGACTGCGCACATGAGGCCGAGGCCGCGCACGTCGCCAACGGTGGGGTGCTCGCGCATCGCTTCGAGCCGCGCGAGGAGGCGCTCGCCCATCCGCTCCGAGTTGCCGATGAGGTCCTCCCGCTCCATGATGTCGCAGTTCACGAGGCCGGCGGCCCCGCCGGCCGGGTGTCCGCCGTAGGTGATGCCGTGGCGGTACGTCGTCTCCGGCCCTCCCTGGAACTCGGCGAACACCGCGTCCCGGACGACGCACGCGCCCACCGGGAAGTAGCCGCTGGTGATGCCCTTGGCCATCGTCATCATGTCCGGCACGACGTTCCAGTGCTCGATGCCGAACCACCTGCCGGTGCGCCCCCAGCCGGTGATGACCTCGTCCGCGATGAGCAGCACGCCGTGGCGGTCGCAGATGTCGCGCAGCATCGGCCAGTACTCGGCGGCGGGGATGGCGACCCCCGCGGAGAAGGAGACCGGCTCGGCGATGACGGCGGCGACCGTCTCCGGCCCCTCTTCCAGGATGATGTCTTCGACGGCCTGCGCGCAGCGGATGCTGAACTCGGACGGCGAGAGCGATTCGTCCTCACGGCGGTAGTAGGCGGGCTGAGGCGCGACGCGGAAGTTGTCCGGCAGGATCTCGTCGTAGGAAGGGCGGTCGAGGTAGCCGGAAGTGGAGACGCTGAGCGCGCCGCGCGTGGTGCCGTGGTAGGAACCCTCGCGCCCGATGAACTTGCGCCTGCCGGGCTCGCCCCGGTTGTAGTGATAGCGGTAGGCGACCTTCAGGGCGGTCTCGACCGCCTCCGACCCGCCGCTGGTGAAGTAGACGCGGTTGAGGTCGCCCGGCGTGTGCGAGGCGACCTTGGCGGCGAAGCGCGCGACGGGCTCCGAGCCGTACTTGAACGTGTTGGCGTAGTGCAGCCTGCCCAGCTGCCCGGCGACGGCGTCCACGATCTCCCGCCGTCCGTGACCGACGTTCACGAGCATCAGACCGGCGACGCCGTCGTAGCCCCACTTGCCGTCGGATGTCCTGATGCGGACGCCGTCGCCCTCATCCATGAACGTCACGCCGTTCTCGGCGAGGTCGGCCCAGTCCTGGGTCGGCATCCAGAGGTGGTTGAGCGCTGCGTCCTGCAGTTCGTCGTGCGGGTCGGTGGTCATGGCGTGCTCCCTAGGGTCCCTGTTCGGCGGCGGGGCGTCCGAGCTGGGGCCAGGCGGCGGGCGCTGCCGCGGTCTCCAGCCGCTGTTCGATGGGCAGGCTCTCGTCCCACTTCGAGGCGATGATCCGCCGCCCGTTGATGTCGTCGGCCTGATCGGAAGCGAGCCAGACGATGGGCGCGCGCATCACGTGCGGCTGGATGAGGGCGTCGCGGTCGCGTGCGGCGTCGTCCGAGATGAAGCCGGTGTTCGTGGCCCCGCCGGGGATGAGGACGTTCGCGGTGACCCCTGAGCCGTCCAGCTGCCTGGCGATGATGGAGATGAACGATTCGTGCGCGGACTTCGAAGGGCCGTACGGGAGGTTGCGGATCATGGTGTCGAGGCTCGTGGTGACGCCGACGATGCGGCCCCAGCCCTGCTCTCGCAGGTGGCCGACGGCTGCGCGCGCCATGAGGAACGGTCCGCTGGAGTTGACGCTGAGCGCGTGCAGCCACTCCTCAGGCGGCAGCTCCCAGAACCCGCCCGTGCGGTGAGTGGGGACTCCCGCGTTGTTCACGAGGACGTGCAGCCCGCCGAGCCCGGAGATAGTCTCGCTCACGGCGCGCTGTGCGTCGTCCCAGCTGTTGACGCTGCCGACGACGGGGAGTGCGCAGCCGTCGCCCCCGACCTCCCGCGCGTCGTTCGCGTTGCGCTCCAACTGGTCGGCGTCGATGTCCATGAGGGCGACCCGCGCACCGGCTTCTGCAAGCGCCAGCGCCATCTCGCGCCCCATCCCCATGGAGCTTCCCGCGCCGGTGATGAGCGCGACCTTCCCTTCCAGCGGCTTGTCCGCCATGCGCGTCCTCCTGTGTCGGCGGGTGTCAGGGCAAGCCTATCACGGCGCGGGGAGGCACGGTGGGACATGGGGACGGCGAGACCGGATATGCTGTGAGCGATGCAGAGAAGATTGTTGCCACTCTGGGTATCTGGAACGGCCATCGCGCTGGGGGTTGGCGGAGGCTTGGCCGAGATTGTGAGCGCCGCCGTCGCGAGTGAGAACGGCTTGCACAACCTTCTCTCCTCGCCCCGCTGGCAGGTAGCAGTCGGCGTCAGTTTCGGTGCGCCCGTACTCGTGGTGCAGTGCCTTATCCTGTGGGGACTCCTTTCCGGGTCCATCCAGTGGTTGGCAAGGGCGGCGGTGGGTCTGGTCATCGGTGCCGCTGTTGGCGCATTCGTGGGGCTGGCCGCAGCGATGGTAACTCTGGCTGTCGGCTCCGGGTGTGAGCTCACTTCCTCCGACGCCTGCATGTCGGGTGTCTTCGCCCTTATGTTCCCGGTGGCCGGGTGCGCGGCCGGCGCCGTGGCAGGCGTCGCAATGGGAGTCGCACTCCGCTTGAGCCGGAACGAGCGCTTGCAAGATTGGACCTGGCCCATGGCGAGAGCATGGGCGGGCATCGGAGCGACATTCTGGACGCTGGCACCGCTGCTCTTGAGGAAGCCAGTATCCGATGCCGGACTGCTGGATACCGACGCGACTCTGGCAACTGTTGCGCTCACCGCTGTGGCAGGCGTGGCGTCGGGCCTTGTTGGAGGGATGCTCTCTGCGGGCCATGTCGCCCGGATGGCAGGGCGGGGGTGAGGGCGCTCTACTCGAACACACCGTCGTCTGACAGCGCGCGGTACTCGTCCTCGGGCATGCCGAGCAGGTCGCGCATGACGTACTCGGTGTGCTCGCCGAGCAGAGGAGATCGGCGGTACTCCGGCGCGGCTTCGGAGAGCACGAAGCAGTTGGCGTCCGAGGCGTAGCGCCCCATCTCCGGGTGGTCCATGAACACGAAGTGGCCGCGGTGCGCTTCCTGCGGGTCGTCGAAGAGGTCGCGGCAGTCGCGCACGGCGCCCGCGGGGATGCCCGCGGCCTGGCAGGCCTGCATGACCTCGTCCGGCGAGCGCGTGATGGTCCACGCCTCCATCGCAGCGTCGAGCTCTGCCTCGCGCTGCTTGCGCCCGTCCAGCGTGGCGAGGCCGGGGTCGTCGGCAAGGTCGGAACGGCCGATCACCACGGCGAGGGCACGCCACGCTGCGTCGGTGGGGCAGGCGATGGCGCACCAGCGGTCGTTGCCGTCGCAGCGGTAGACCGCGTGCGGGGCCATGTCGGGGTCGTGGTTGCCGTTGCGCGTCTGGATGCGCCCGTTGGCGAGGTAGTCCAGCACCGGCGGCCCGGCGAAGTAGAGGGCGGCTTCCAGTTGTGAAAGGTCCAGATGTTGCCCCCGCCCGGTGCGGCGCTTGTGGTCCAGCGCGGCGCAAACGGCGGAGAACGCGATGTGGGGGATGAGGAAGTCGGTGTACGCTCCGTAGGGGCTGACGGGCACGCGGTCCGGCCAGCCGGTGAAGTTCGTGTGGCCGGAGAGCGCGGTCAGCACGGGGCCGAAACCGGGCTGGGAGTCGTACGGGCCGCCGCGTCCGAGCATCGACGCGCTGAACATGACGAGGCCGGGGTTGTGCTCGCGCAGCGCGTCGTAGCCGAGCCCCCACTTCTCCATCGTGCCAGGAGTGAAGTTCTCGGTGACGACGTCCGCCCACTCCGTCGCCAGGCGGAAGGCGATACTCCGGGCGCGTTCATCGCCCATGTTGAGGCCGAGGCCGAGCTTGCCGCTGTTGTAGTTGGCCCAGTAGCCGCTGCGGTTCGTCCCTGGCTTGCCCTCAGCGAACGGCAGACCGTGGCGGATGACGTCCGGCCGCAGCGAGGACTCGACGCGCAGCACCTCCGCACCGAAATCGCTGAGATAGCGCGTCGTCATGGGACCTATGACGACCCAGCAGAAGTCGAGGACACGCAGCCCTTCGAACGGCTGGGTCATCGCGCCGCTCCCGACGCGCGCAGGTCCGCTATCTCATCCGCCCCGAGGCCGAGGCCGGTGAGTACTTCTTCCGTGTGCTCGCCGAGTCTCGGCGCGCGACGGAGCTGCAGCGGGCGCTCGCTCGACTTCACCCACGGGCCAAGTGTGGTCATCGTGCCGCCGTCCGGCGCCTCGGTCTCGCGGAAGAAACCGCGCGCAGCGAGCTGCGGGTAGGAGCAGACGTCTGCGGGGTCGTTCACGGGAAAGAGCAGGACGCGTCGCTTGATGGCTTCCTCGGAGAGGTGGCGCTTCGTGCGGGAGCGGAAGAACGCCTCGAGCGTCTCGCTCATCGCATCGAGCACGTCGTCGGGGAGCTGCCCGAAGCCGTAGGCGCCGAAATCGGTGCTGTTCAGGAGCGGGTGGCCCTCGCCGTGCTCGTCCATCCACGCGCAGAGGGCGGCCATGCCGCGTCCGCCGGTCGCGCCGCCGGGCTGGATGTAGTTGACGTAGCCGTCTGCGCACTCGAAGTTCACGCGCAGGTTGCGCCCGTCGCCGATGGGGCGGAAGGGGCCGGACCGCTTGAGGATGATCTCGTTCATGTCCCAGAACTGCGGCGCGTGGGAGAGCGTGCGGGTGAGCGCCTGCTGGCAGGAGACATCGACGTGCTGGCCCCGTCCGGTGTGGACGCGGTGCGCGTGCGCCGTCATGGCGCCTGCCGCGCCTGCCGCGCCGCCCAGCGTCCAGAACTGCGGCACACTCACGCGCAGCGGGGGACGATCCGGGTCGCCGGTGAGGTAAGCGAAGCCGCTGAGCGCGGAACCGGTGAGGTCGGTTGCGGCGAAGTCGCGATACGGGCCGTCCTGCCCGAACGGCGTGATGGAGACGTAGACGAGCGCGGGATTGAGTGCGTGGACGTCGCCATAGCCGAGTCCGAACTCTTCGAGGTAGCCGGGACGGAACGATTCGATGAGGAAGTCGGCGGAGGCGATGAGCCGTCGCAGGGCATCGCGCGCGGCGTCCGCCTCGATGTCGAGCGCGGCGCTCTTCTTGTTCGCGGCATAGAGCTGCCAGAAAAGGCTGTTCTCGATGCCCGGCTCGTCGCGGTGGAAGGGGCCGATCCGGCGAGCGGGGTCGCCTGCCGTCGGTTCGACCTTGATCACCTCCGCGCCGAGGTCGGCGAGGACACGCCCGCAGAAGATGCCCCGGTCGTCTGCGAGGTCTATGACGCGGTACGGAGAGAGCATGGGCAGGCGGGCCCGGCTAGAGGCCGAGCGCCCCGGCGAGCCTGCGTCGGTGGTGGCGGGGGCTGCCGAGGTGGTGGTAGAGAGTGCGGGACATGCGGGTGTGCAGCGTCAGTCCGTACTCGCGGACGATGCCGACGCCCGCGTGCACGTCGTGGGCGGCGTTGCAGGCGAGGTAGTAGCCCTCGCTCGCGAGAGTGGCGGCCATGTGCACGCTGCTCTCGGCCGGGCGTCCGGTGTCGAGCTTCCAGAGCGCCTCGTAGGTCGTCCATCGGGCGGCGTCCAGGTGGTTCACGATGTCGATGATGTGGTCCTGCACGCGCTGGAAGCGTCCTATGGGCTGCTGGAACTGGCGCCGCGTGCGGCTGTACTCCAGGCACATCTGGAAGGCGCTCTCCAGGCCGCCGACCTGGTACGCGCAGAGCACTGCCGTCGCCTTGAGCATCGCCCGCTCGAACGCGTCCCAGCCCTCCGCCGCGCCGCCGAGCAGCGCGTCCTCGCCGACCGCGACGCCGTCCAGCCGCACCTCGCCAAGGCCGGTCGAGAGTCCCGGCAGTGTTCGACACGCGATGCCCTGTGCATCCGCAGGGACAACGAAGAGCCCGACGCTTTCTCCGCCGGTGCGCGCCGTCACGAGCAGGTGCGTTGCCTGCGCGGCGTCGGGCACGTGGAGCTTCACGCCGCTGAGCGTGTAGCCGTCCGCAGAGCGCTCGGCTGTCGTCTGTACGTCGCCGCGCTCCCAGCCGTACTCCGGCTCGGTGACGGCGACGGCGAAGACCTGGTCACCCGATGCGATGGCGGGCAGGTGCGCGGCCTGCTGCGCGGCGCTCGCACACTCCTGTAGCGCGAGCGCTGCGAAAACTCCGGATGAGAAGTGCGCTCCGGGCACGGGGCCGCGTCCGAGCTCCTCGAACACCACCCCCGCGTCACCGAACGAGCCGCCAACACCGCCGTGTTCCTCCGGTACGAGGCTGCCGAGCAGGCCGGTGGAGGCGAGCGCGGACCATCCCCGGGACACGTCCACGCTGCCGGCATCAATGGAGACAAGCGTCTCCTTCGTGAGGTCGCGCCGCAGCAGGTCCTGGATGGTGGACTGCAGCATGCGCTGCTGTTCGTTCAGGAGCAGGTCCATCGCTACCGCAGCCTTCCGGGCTCCTCCCGGACATCGCGCCCGATGCCGAGCCGCCGCGCGATGATGACGCGCTGGATCTCCGCGGTGCCGCCGGGATGCTGGTCGACGATGGCGCCGCGCTGGTGCACCTCGACGTGGCCGCCGGCGACAGCCCACTCGTCCGGCGCTTCCACGAGCGCCTGCGGGCCCATCACGTCCAGCACGGCGCGCGCCTTCGCGAGTTGGCCGCGCTTCTGGTAGAGGTACGCCTGCGCGCCCTCGTAGGTGAGCTGCTTCCCCTGGCCGCGCCAGGCGTAGTTGCGGAAGTGCAGCAGGCGCGTCACTTCTGCATCGATGTAGAAGTCCACGAGCCGGTCGCGCACGTCCTGGTCGTCCAGGAGCGGCCTGCCGCCGCGCTTCGCGTTGCGAGCGTAGTCGAATACGCGCTCGGTGAGCGGGTCGTCGCGGACGGCGCTGCGGAGCAGGCCGTGCTCGATCTCCAGGTGCGTCCCCGCCACCTTCCAGCCGTTGCCCTCGCCGCCGACGAGGTTGAACGCGGGAACGCGCACGTTGTCGAAGTAGACCGTGTTCTTGATGCCGCTCGCGGCCCCGCGCTCGCCTCCGACGAAGAGCAGGTCCATCTGCTCGACCGTGACGCCCGGCAGGTCCATCGGCATCATCAGCCAGCCGAGGTTCTCGTGGCGCGGCGCGTCCGGGTCGGTCACCACGATCATCCACGAATACTCGGCGCCGTGGCTGCTGCCCACGAATATCTTCGTGCCGTTGACGACGTACTCGTCGCCGTCGCGGATAGCGGTCGTGCGGACGCTGGCGAGGTCGGAGCCGGACTCGGGCTCGGTGAGCAACTGCCAGGTGCGTATCTCGCCACGCAGGATCATCGGGAGGAAGTGGGCCTTCTGTTCCTCCGTGCCCCAGACGTTGATGGCGACGGCCCCGAGCTTGCCGCCGGTGTCGTAGTAGGGCGGAAGCGGCATGTTGTAGCGGTCGAGCTCCTCTTCCAGCGCCATGGCGAGCTCCATGGAGAGCCCGCCCCCGCCGTACTCGGCGGGCATGGTGGGGTAGAGCCAGCCCTTCGCGCCCAGCCTGCGCCCGAACTCGCGCTGCAACTCGTACTCCTCGCGGGTGAGGTCCGCCGGGTCCGGGTGGTCGGGGATGTGGGGGACGTTCGCCTCGATCCAGGCGCGCGCCTCCGCGCGGAAGGCGTCCTGCTCAGGCGTCCATTCGAGTTCGAAGTCCATACCGGGCGGATGTTAGCAGATGGCAGACGCGGGAGCGGGGGATGCTAAGCGACGAGAGGTTCGATGGCGACGGCACCGCCTTCGACCACGTCCAGCGTGACACGGCTGCCGGTGAGCAAGCGCATTCCGATGAGAGGTTTGTCTCCCATTCCATTATGGGAATCGTCCGCCGCCCGCCGTGCCATACGACCGCGGTGCGGTAGATGTCGCGCATCTGCACGCTTCCATCAGCCAGTGTGATTCGGCCTACTCCTTCACTGACCAGTCCCAACTGACCAATCATCGACTTTGGTAGCGCAAGGTAGCCCGTAAAGCCCGTGTCCAGCACGCATGGAACGGATTGGGACCCGCCGGAGCCATCGTCTATGGACAGAGAGACGAAAGCCTCCCTGCCGCGCACCGTCCCATTATTCATCGTCATCGGGGATGGCGCCTCCCCCGGTGCTGTAGAGGGCTCGGTAGCCGACCCGCTCAGCCCACGTGCGTGCGCCGGGCCGCCGGGTCATAAGGGTTTCGAAAGCGCGCTCGTCGTCATCGTCTATCTCATAGTCACCGCTGTCCACGTCGATGACGACGATCCTGCCCTTCATCGCGGGGTAGACGAGTGGGCGTATCTTCTTCCGGTAAATGGCTTGCCCGCGAGCAGCCACGCTTCTGCGGGGGAACGGCAGCCTGATATTCATGTGTTCCTCCGAATAAGAACCGTCCAGACGAGTGTAGAACGCTCCCGGAAGCAGGGGCAATGGCCGTGTGTCGCACAAACGAAGCCCCCGCGTCGGCCAGCCGGCGCGGGGGCTTCGTTCGGTCGCTGTGCTCTCGCCCACTACAGCGTGATCTTCTTGTAGAGCTGCGGCAGGCGGCGAGGGAGCTCCATGATGTCCGGCAGCACCTCGTAGTTGAGGTCGCCGGTCATGGTGCGGAGGTAGTCGTGGCCGTTGCGGTCGACGGTGAGACAGAAGGGCGTGATGTCCACGTTGCGCGCCTCCATCAGGGCCATGCGCGTGTCCTGCACGGCGTACTCCTTCTCGACGCCCTCGCGCGAGTAGCCGCGGTCCTGCGGGCGGCCGTCGCTGATGACGAACATGAACTTCGTCTTGGCGTCCACCCCCGCGAGTTTCGAGGTCGCGTGGCGTATGGCCGGACCCATGCGCGTCGCGTGCAGCGGGGCCACCTTGTCCATGCGGCGCTTCACGCGGTCCGTGAACAGCTCCTCGACCTCCTTGATGACGTAGAACTCGACGTTCTCACGCCCGAAGCCGGAGAAGCCGTAGACGCCGTAGCGGTCGCCGATGGTCTCCAGCGCGTTCATCAGCAGCACCATCGACTCCTTCTCGACGTCGATGATGCGCTTGTAGGGACGGCGCGCGGTCTCGCCGCGGCGGGCGCGGAGCCACGCCGTGTAGGCAACGGGGTCGCCGGGAGCGTTCCAGTCGGAGTCGCGTGAACTCTCCTCGACCGCCTCCGCGGTCGACGCGCTCATGTCCAGGAGGAAGACGACGGCGACGTCGCGCTCGTCCTTGTTGCGCCGCCAGTAGATCCGCTCGTCCGGCGTCATGTTGTTCCGCAGGTCGATGAGGGCCTCGATGCCGGCGTCCAGGTCCACGTCCTCGCCTTCCGGCAGCCGCTTCACCTTGCGGTACATCTCCGGGCGCACGGACTCGAACTGGCGCTTGATCTGCTCGATGAGTCCCGCGTAGGCGTGCATCGTCTCGTTGTAGAAGGCGGTCTCGCCGGAAACGGCGATCCGCTCCTGCACGATGCACCAGCGCGGCCGGTAGTCGTTGGCGCGGAAGTCCCACTCGTCGTAGGCGTAGGAGCGGGGTTCGAGCGCTTCGAGCGGCCCTCCTTCCTCGTCGACGTGGGGTATCTGGTTGTAGCCGGAGCCCGCGGGGTTCTGCGGCGCGTCCGCGCCCATCTCCTTCATCATGTTCGCCGCGACGGTCGTGACCTCCGCATCGTCGGCGAAGTCGATCTCGGTGGAGTCGCGCAGCGCCTGCTCGAGCTCCGCCTGCGACATACCCTGGGCGCTCTCGGAGCCGTCGTCATCACCGGGCTCGGCCTGTCCGCGCATCTGGGCGAGCAGCTGCACCATCTCCGGCTTGAAGTCGCCGCGGTAGTCGACGTCGTCCGGCGACTCGTATTCGTCGCCGGGCGTCTCCTCCTGGGCCTCCTCGGCCTCGGCGCGCAGCCGCGCCACAACCTCTTCGAGCGTGGGCTCGTCGAACTCGGCGTCGCGGATGTCTACGGTCTCCCAGTCGTCGAGCGCGACGAACTCGTTGGGCACCTGGGAGAGCGTGTAGTACATGCGGAGCGCCGCCTCGGCGGAGTCCTCGGACGTGGCATCGTGGTTGCGCACGCTGCGCAGGAGACCCGCAAGCTGCCTGGCTTGCCGTGCGTAGCTGGACGGGACGCGGGCGTCTGTCTGCCCGAGGCTGAGCCGCACGAGCGTCTCCATGAGCGCCATCTGGGCGGGCATCATCTCGATGGGGCCGCGCGCCTCGAGGGCGTCTGTCTGGACGCGCTCGTAGCTGGGCGCCAGGCCGCGGTACTGGTTCATGACGCGGTGGTCTATGCGCGCGCT
The DNA here is from genome assembly GCA_034423175.1 of Dehalococcoidia bacterium. Classification (GTDB taxonomy): domain Bacteria; phylum Chloroflexota; class Dehalococcoidia; order Lucifugimonadales; family Australimonadaceae; genus Bin16. The sequence continues at coordinate 53,312 of DAOUJA010000017.1, read as the reverse complement.
CTCCGTGGTGGAGAAGAGGTCGGCCGCCATGGCGCGCACCGGGAACAGGTCGAAGAACGATGTCACCTCGGTGGAGCCGGGCGTCGTGCCGAGCCCTTCAGCGATGCCCTCCCGGTAATCGTTGAAGCCGGACGAGGGAGCGTGGAAATCGAAGTCGAAACTCTTGAACTCCAGGTGGCCCACCTGGTGCGTGGTGACCACCTTGAGCCAGGCGAAGTTCTCACTCTTTGAGTCGCGCAGGTCGACGGTGGACGGGAGGAAGACGCTCTTGCCGTCGGTCGTGGCGAACTCTACGGAGACCCAGCCGATGTTGCGGTGGGTGATGTCGTTCGCCTCCTGCAGTTCGACCTCCGTGCCTGCGAGGGCGTTCGAGTACATGCGCAGGAGCCCGTGCACCTTCTCCAGTTCGATGCTGGAAGAGAGCTGGTCGAGGAGCGTCTCGGCGCGCGCCGACTCGAGCCGGAAGTAGGCGATACCCGCGTCCGGGTTGTCGCGCAGGAACTCCAGCCCGCGTCCGAACCACGTGTCCAGTTGCGCGGGGCTTATGCGGTCAAGCACGGTGGGGGCAGTGCGGAGGAACGCGCTGACGGCCTCGGCGGAGCTGTCGGCGAGGTCCTCGGCGCGCTCCAGCACCATCGTCTGCAACTCCTGCGGGAGCTGACCGAGCGACTGCGCGCTCTCCACCATGAAGGCCGAGACGTTGCCGAGCCCCTGCCGGGCGAGCCGTTCGCTCAGCGCGAAGTAGCGCGGGCGCAGGCGGCGGTCAACGGTGTTGCCGACGCGGGTCGCGGCCTCGAACGAGCCCCGTACCTCGCGCCAGCTCGTCTCCGCGAGCACCTTAGCGAGCGAGATCAGCTCCTCGCGCTCGCTGACGGCCGGCAGCACGCGCTGTCCGAGCACGAGCGCCTCTGCCGCCAGGTCGTAGGAACGGCTTGCGAGGGTCTGCACGAGCGAGACGAACAACTGCAGTTCGTGGAAGTTCACCTGCTGCACGAGGTCGTCGCTCACGTCGAAGAAGCGGGCCGCAAGGCTGGACGACTTCCACGTTCCCCTCGAGAGCCCACGTCCGAGCGATGCCCATCCGCTGATATGGCGCGGCGCAAGTGTGGGCAGGACGCGCGGGCTGGCGCGGAAGAACGACGCCGCGATGACCGGCGCCTCCGTCGTGAGCTCGATACCGCTCTCCACCCACCGCTCGAACTGGGTGAAGCCGATCGTCTGCACGACCTGGGGTGAAGCCTTGAAGTACTCCGTCGCGGCTTCCCAGGCGCGCGGCCCCTGCGCGGCGATGCGGACGCCCTGCTGCGCCCACCGCAGGGCGGGGGCGGGGCCGAGCGCTTCCGCCACTTCGTCGCTGACCGCCTCGTAGGCGGCGATCAGTGCGGACGGGTGCTTCTTGAGCTCCTGGATGACGCTGTCGTGCTCGCTCGTCACGCCGTCTCCTTCTCCCGCCCCTCGTCGCCGGGGCGCAGGTCCTTCAGCAGGTCCAGCAGCTGCGCCAGTATCCACGCCGTCGCGCCGAACACCAGGTGCGGGCCGTGGGCGTACGCCTTCCGCTGCAGCAGGGCGCCATCCGGGTTCAGCCGCGCCTCGTGGCGCTCTGCGCTGCCGGTCAGCAGGTCGTCGAGCGGTATCTCGATGATCTCGGCGACTTCGTTCTCGTCGACCTCGAACCGGTAGGGGTAGGGGATGATTCCCACCGTGGGCCAGACGAGGTAGTCGGTCCGCGTCAGGACCGGGTGGAGCGCGCCGAGCACGTCCACGTCCTCCGGGGCGATGCCCATTTCCTCGTGGGCCTCGCGGAGGGCGCAGGCCAGCATGTCCGGGTCCGCCGGCTCGAACTTTCCGCCGGGAAAGGCGATCTCGCCCTGGTGCAGCCCCACGAACTGCGAACGTACGTTGAGGATCACGTGCCACGCCCCGTCGTGGAAGTGCAGGGGAATGAGGACGCCGGCCGGCCGTGCTCCGCCCGTATCGGACGGCGCGGATGGCTCGCGTGTGGCGAGAGCGTTCCGCAGCTCCTCCATGCGGGAGGCTGCTTCCGCCGGTATCGGCGTCTTCTGCAAGGTGGCCGCCATTACGGGAAGATGGAGGTCACTATCTCCATCACGCTCGCTTGAGTCTCGTGGTCGTCGGTGAGACCCCAGACGATGGCGACCTCGCACGCCCTGCGCTGCGCGATGCCATGCTCTATGAGCTTGCCCGCGTAGATGAGCAGGCGCGTGCTGACACCCTCCTGGAGCCCCTGGCCGATGAGGTTGCGTATCTTCTCGCCAAGCAGCGCCAGCTGCTGGGCCGTCTGGCGGTCGACGCCGCTCTCGTGCTCGATGATCGGCCCTTCGAGGTCGCGCGGGGGGAAGTCGAACTCGATGGCGATGAAGCGCTGGCGCGTCGAGTGCTTCAGGTCCTTCAGTGCGCTCTGGTAGCCGGGGTTGTAGGAGATGACCAGCAGGAAGTTGGGGTGCGACTCCAGCACCTCGCCGATCTTCTCGATGTGCAGCAGGCGGCGGTGGTCGGAGAGCGGGTGGATGAGCACCGTGGTGTCCTTCCGCGCCTCCACGACCTCGTCCAGGTAGCAGATGCCGCCGTGCTTGACCGCGCGGGTGAGCGGGCCGTCTATCCAGCGCGTGCCTTCCGGCTCGAGCAGGTAGCGTCCGACGAGGTCGCTCGCGGTGAGGTCCTCGTGGCAGGCGACCGTGACGAGCGGCGACATCTGGTCGGCGCGCCCGTCGCGCTTCCGCGCCTGGTTGAGGCGCCACGACATGTACTCCACGAAGCGGGTCTTGCCGGAGCCGGTGGGGCCCTTGAGCAGGATCGGCACCCGCTGCGCGTAAGCAGCCTCGAAGATGTCGATCTCGTCGGCGACCTCCAAGTAGAACGGCTCCTTCTCGATGAAATACTCTTCGATGTTGTGCTGCTGATAGAGCTGGGTCTGGTTTGCCATGTGTCCCACTACCTTACGGACAGGATTCTCTCTTCCCACAACTCTTGAACGCGCGCCCGCAGGTCCTCCGGCGGGCCCGAGTTCTCGATGATAGCGTCCGCTCTGCCCAGTGCGGTATCGCCGCCTCCCTGCGCGTCGGAGCGGCGGCGCACGTCCTCCGGGCTCAGCCCGCGTTGCTGCATGCGCTGCAGTACGACGTCTGGCCGTGCGGAGACGGCCCAGACCTCGTCCGCGAGGTCGTCCCACTTCGCCTGGTAGAGGAGCGCCGCGTCGATGACGACGGCGTGTTCGCCGCCCTGCCGGTGCCGCTCGATCGCCTGGGACACCTGCTGGCGGATGAGGGGGTGTATCGCGGCGTTGAGCCAGGCGAGCGCCTGCGGGTTGGCGAACACGAGTTGGCCGAGCTTGGCGCGGTCTACCTCCTGTTCGTCGTTCAGGATGCCGCTGCTGAAGAGCTCGACGAGACGTCTCCAGCCGATGGACCCTTTGGTGTAGGCGCGGTGCCCCTCGGCGTCGGCATCGATCACCGCTGCGCCGAACTCAGCGAGGATGCGCGCGGCCTCGCTCTTGCCGGTGCCGATCCCGCCCGTCAGCCCGATGACCCGCACGTCGTCCTGGGTCCTCCGTTCCCGCTCCGCATCGCTCGTGCCAGAGCGCAATGGCTGAGTTTAGCACGGAACACGCAGGCGTGATAGGTGTCGCTGCGAAGGAAACGGACCAGAGTTGGAGCCCTGTGAAATGTTGAGCAGGAGCCGCAGGGCTCCCCCGCCATTCTGTCGTTCCCGCACCGGCGGGAATCCAGGGCGTGCGGGCAGCACGCGCGGGAGGGGTGTCAGGGATGGGCACTCCCCTCTGTTATCGCATGTGCCATCGCAGGCGGCGTGAGGGTTCCCGTGCCGGCGCACGGCGTCTCATGAAGAGGCCTCCGCGCCAAGGTCCGCGCTGATCGCGGCGAACTGGTCCAGCGCCGTCTGCAGGTCCTCGACGATCTCCTCCGCCAGCGCCTCCGGCTCCGGGAGCGACGCGGCGTCCTCGACGCTCTCGTCGCGGAGCCAGGTGATGTCCATGTTGACCTTGTCGCGCTTGACGAGGTCATCATAGGAGAAAGAATGGAAACGCTCCGTCTCCTGCCGCTCGTAGCGATTGGCGGGATTGAAGCAGGCCACGAAATCGTCGAGGTCGGCACGGCCCATCTGTTTCGTCTTGAGCGTGAAGTGCTTGTTCGTGCGCAGGTCGTATATCCAGAGCATCTTCGTCCACGGCGTCTCGCTTGCGGGTTTGCGGTCGAAGAAGAGCACGTTCGCTTTGACGCCCTGCGCGTAGAAGATGCCGGTCGGTAGGCGCAGCAGCGTATGGACGTCGCACTCGTGCAGCAGGCGCTTGCGTATCGTCTCGCCCGCGCCGCCCTCGAACAGCACGTTGTCCGGCACCACAATGGCGGCGCGCCCGTTGATCTTCAGGATGGAGCGCACGTGCTGCAGGAAGTTCAGCTGCTTGTTCTTCGTTGTGGCCCAGAAGTCATCCCGCTCCACGAGGAGGTCGTCGTCGGCCCCGTCCTCGTCCAGCCCGTACGACAGCGACGACTTCTTGCCGAACGGCGGATTGGTGAGCACCATCCCGTACTCGCCGTGGCGGGAGCGAAGACTGTCGTCCACAGTGATGGTGGGCTCGTCCCCGCCGATGCCGTGCAGGTAGAGGTTCATCACGCAGAGCCGTGCCGTCTGCTGCACGATCTCCCAGCCGGAGAGCGCGTCGTTCTTCAGCGCGTCGAGTTCATCCTTGCTCAGGTGAGGATTGTGCTCGACGATGTAGTCGTGGGCGCGGAGGAGAAAGCCGCCTGTGCCGGCTGCGGGGTCACAGACCGTCGTGTCCGGCTCGGGGTGCATCACGTCCACGATGGCGGCGATGAGCGAGCGGGGCGTGAAGTACTGCCCCGCACCCGCTTTAACGTCCTGCGCGTACCGCTCCAGCAGCTCCTCGTAGACGCTGCCCTTCACGTCGCTTCCCATCGCCGACCAGTTCTCCGTGCCGACGAGGTCGACCACGAGGCGGCGCAGCATCGCGGGGTCCTGCACCTTGTTCTGCGCCCTGCGGAAGATGAGGCCCAGCGCCCCCCGCTCCCGCCCCAGCGCGGCCAGCGTAGAGCGGTAGTGCGTTTCCAAGTCCGGCCCGTCCAACTCCACCAAGCTCTGCCAGTTGTGGTGCTCCGGTATCGGCGGCGGAACGTGCCCGGGCATGAGCGTGTACGGCGGCTTGGAGCGCTCGTCCATCATCTTGAGAAAGAGCAGGTAGGTGATCTGCTCCAGGTAGTCGCCGTAGGAGAGCCCCGCATCCCGCAGGACGTTGCAGTAGCTCCACACCTTCTGCCCGATCTGGCCGTTCGTCGTCATGCGCCCCTCCAGAGGAGCGTCAGGATAACGCACCGCTCGCAGCCCGCGCTCCGTGACGAGCTACGCCAAGGTCTCTGTTCACAAGGCGGTGCGGTAGACTGTTGTCAGTGGGCAGTTACAGCCCAAAGGGAGTTCGCGGATGTCCGTCGTTGTTCATAAGGTTCGCCCTAATGGCGGCGCTCTCTGTGGCGATGCAGACGGCATCGTAGCCGAGAGGCTTTCGCTTGGCGCGCGCTGGTGTGAGCGATGCGCAAACCTGATGAGCGTTTACGACCGCGACGCACTGATGGAGAAGGAACGAAGGGCACGCGACGGCAAGTGCGAACGTGCCCCTGACGGCATTCATGCTTGGTTGTCCACAGGTGGCCAGCTGGAGGTATGCCCGCATTGCGACAGCCAAGCAATCGCCACGCCGTTCGGTATTGTCGAGTGGAGTAAGAGAAACCGACGGTACCACGCATCGAAAGATGACGGAAAGAGAACGGATTGGCCAGAGATCAGCAGGTTTGATTTTGCTAACGCGGTGCCGCTCCGAGAAGAGGATAAGAATGGCGAAATAAGATTGGTGTTGCAAGGCTTCATAGACGGTGTGCCTCATAGGGCTGTGTTTGTAAGCAACATGAAACACTGGAGGCTGATTACACTACTCCCTGAAACGGGAACGCCATTTGACCGTCACGGTGGCGCAGCTTGTCAAAATTGCCAGCACTACCAACCCGACAACACCATGGGAATGGTCCTCTGGGGCATTGAAGAAGGTTTCTGCGCGCACCCTTCTCGCGCCAATAAAACTCCAACAACTGTCAAGGATTGGTGCGATATGCACGAATGGAGTCCATTCACGTCGCTTGAATATCCTGCCATCTACCAATTCGTTATGAATCGCGACTTGTTCGACTATGTGAGTTTCGGCACCCACCATAGCATGGGAGGTATGATCAGATTGGGATTGCTCATAGACGACCCAGAAACAGAAAGCACAATAGATTCTGTTATCAGTCACTACATGAACGCAGCAGAAGATTCCAGGCTTGACGGGAGGATGCTAATCACGAGATGCATAAAGAGGGGAATCAACATGGTGCCGCAGCGCCAGTGGGTGGCTATTCCGCATACTCACTCGTAGGTACTAGATATTCCAGTCTCCTCCTCCCTGGCCTCTCCCGCTCTTTGCTCGCCTTCTCCGTCCTGATACGCTCCAGCAGCACCGAGGCGGGCTCGTCGTCCGGGTCCCGGGGAACGAGCCGACCCTCGAACGCGCGTTTGAGGATGGCCTGCCGCAGCCGCTCGGCGCGCTTCAGGTTGGCCTCAAGCGCAGCCTCGGCCTGCCCTGCTACCGACAGTCTTCGATCCACCTCCGCGATGATGCGTAGTTGCTCTGCCGAGGGCGGCAGTGGAACAGCAATCTCCTTAATCAATGTGAGGTTTAGATTCGGTTGTACTCCACCCGAAGAGAGCCGCCGAGTCTCTATGTAGTTGCTTTCGAGAAACAGTTTAGTGTAGTGACGACAGTTCGCAGCAGATTCTTCCATTACTATTGCGGCAATTGCCTGATTGATTGTTGAGTGGAACATCAATTCGGCGCACTTACCACGCGTCCTGCCCTCGCCATACATTGCGACAAGCAAAGTGTGCGGCGGATAGTACGACAGATGGCACTCTTGGACGGCTTTCTCCGTAACAAAGCTTATGGGAGCACGGATTTCAGGGTGATTTAACGCTGAACTGGTAGCCCAAGGGACGGTTCCATTCGCATAGAATTCCGATCGGGATTTGAGGGGAGTGGAGCCTGTGCCAACTTCAGATATCTGCTCTATGCTACCCCAAACCCATCCTGGAGGAAGTTCTGGCAGAATGGAAGTGTCTGGTGTAGTGGGTGCCTTGTACTGACCTCGCCTCTTATCACTGGATTCCCACCGGGCCTGACGCTCTTTCGCGATCCGCTCCAACAATACAGACGCGTGCTCGTAGTCGCGGCCCTCGGCGCGGGCGAGTGCGGTGGAGGAGGTCCTCCGGCTTCGCGCCCGTCGTCTTGTACGTGATCTTCTGGCAGAACTCGTTGCCCTTGCCGAACACCTCCCTGGCGATGCGCACGATGTCCTCGGCGTGGCTGTCGTCCTTGGCGAAGATGAGCGTCTTCGGCACGTCATCACGGCCCGGGAACATCGTTGGCAGGCCTTCCCTGAACGCCTGCAGCACGGTGCGTATCTGGTCCTCCGCGACGACGCTCCGGTCGAGGTCCGACGCCGCGTATTCGAGGTCGTCGTCCAGCTTCTCCCACCGGACGGCGCGCGTCTCGCGGTCGCGCTTGTCCACGTAGTAGCCCGCCTCTACCGTGCTGCCTCCCTCTGTGATCTCCGTCCTGATGCGGAAGACGTCGAAGTCGACGTTGACGCCGTCTGCGACAGCCTGCTCGCGGCCGTACTCCATAACGAGGTTCTGCCTGAAGAAGCCGAAGGTCTGCTTGGACGGCGTGGCGGTGAGCCCGATGAGCCGCGCGTCGAAGTACTCCAGCACCTGCCGCCAGAGGTTGTAGATGGAGCGGTGCGTCTCGTCGACAATGATGATGTCGAACGTTTCGATGGGAACGGAGGGGTTGTACTCCACCGTTGCCTGCGCCCCCTGAAGCATCCCCGCTTCGTAGGTGGACCTCTCATCCCATTCTTCGTCCAGGGGCTCTCCCTTGAGGATGGAGTAGACGCGCTGGATGGTGGAGATGCACACGTTGCTGACCCGGTCTATGCGGTCCGAGCGCAGGTGCTGCACGTTGTAGAGTTCCGTGAACTTCCGGCCGTCGTCCGGCGTGTCGTAGCCCTGGAACTCGCGGAACGTCTGCCGCGCCAGGTTGCTCCGGTCCACGAGGAAGAGGATGCGCTTTACCCCTGCGTACCTGATGAGCCGGTAGGCGAGGGCGCAGGCCATTCGGGTCTTCCCGCTGCCGGTTGCCATCTGGACGAGCAAGCGCGGGTCTCCTCTCGCAAGGGAACGCTCCACGTTGCTTATGGCGTTGATCTGTGCGCCCCATAACCCCTGCGTGTCCAACAGGGGCATGTTGTTCTGCATCGCAACAAGGAACGTGGTCACGAAGGGAGCGCGTTTGATCTCCGCGGCCTGCAGCCCCGCGTCGTGCGGACCCACGCCCAGCCACTCTGCAATCGTCTCGGGCCTGTGGAACGTGAAGAGCGACCTGCTGCGCGGGTCGGGGTCGTACAGGTTCGTGAAGCACGTCTCTACGCCGGTGCTCTGGTAGAGAAAGGGCAGCGGTTTGCGGTAATACGGCAACTCGTCGGGCAGACCGTCGCTGTACTTGTCCGTCTGCGTCTCCACGCCAGAGAGCGTGTGGCCCACGGGCTTCGCCTCCACGACGCCGACCGCGGCTTGGTCTACGTACAGCAGGTAGTCCGCACGGCCATGCCCGTCCTTCAGAACGAACTCCCGAACTGCTACCCCGAGCCCCGCGTACAGGTTGATGGCCTTGTAGTCTTGAACGACCCAGCCGCTGTCGCGAAGCATCTGGTCTATGTGTTCACGGGCCTGGTCTTCCGGGTTCATACGTGCTCTCGATTCTAACGCATTCCGCGAGAACGCCCGTGCACTACGCAGGAGTGGGGGACTGGGGCCTTGTCATGTTGAGCGGAGCCGGAGGCGGAGTCGAAACATCCCTCGGGCAATCCGCAACCCTTCCCCGCATCCCGCCCGGACGCGACACGCGCCCCTTTCGCAATCGCCCCCTTGCCGCGTACGCTGTCCTTGGGGTGTGGCGTTGGCTTGTGGCGTAGCCGCTCGCGGATAGACCGGCCGAACGGAAATGAACGGTTTTGCAGGGCAGATGAGCGGAAATGAGCGGCAGATGAGCGGTTTTGCACAGTCGGACCGCTCGCGATTCAAGGCGGGTCCAGAGGTGAAATCGAGGCTGATGAGCGGAAATGCGCAGTAATTTCCCCCCAAACTTTCGCCGGCCCCCTTGGCTTGCTCCCCTCTCCCTCTGGGAGAGGGCTGGGGTGAGGGCAGCAAAAGGCTCCTCGGCATGACGAACCTGCCGGACGTGCGGCCCGCCTCCGCGACGGGGCCTGAACTGCGCGAGCGGACGCTGGGGCTCCTCGAGTTCCCCCGCATCCGCGAGGCGCTGGCGAGCCATACCCGCACGCCGATGTCCTCCGAACGCGTGCTCGCGCTCACGCCCGTCTACGACTCCGCAGCCGTAGCCGAACTGCAGCAGGAGACCGCCGAGGCAGCGCTCCTGCTCGACGAATCGCCGGCGCTCGCGCTCTCCCACGACCCGCGTCCGCTGGTCCAGCGCGCCGCCATGGGCAGCGCGCTCTCCGGCAGCGAACTCGTCGCCGTCGCCGACGGCCTCGACGCCGCCCGCGCGGCCAAGGCGCTCGGCGGCTCGGCGCGCTCGCAGACGCCCCTGCTGCGGAAGCTCACGCGCAACATCGCGGACCTGCGCCCCCTGGAGCGCGAGCTGCGCGCGAAGCTGACGCCTTCGGGCGAGCTCAAGGACGACGCCAGCCCCCTGCTGCGCCAGCTCCGCGCCGAGAGCCGCGACGCCTATCACAACGCGTCGCAGGGCATGCAGGCCTTCGTCGACTCCGACCTCGGCGCCGAGGTGCTGCAGGACCGGCTCTACACGGTGCGCGGCGGCAGGCTCGTGCTGCCGGTGAAGGCCGACTTCAAGGGCAGGATGCCCGGCATCGTCCACGGCTCCTCCGACTCCGGCGCGACGCTCTTCATCGAGCCGTTCGCCAACGTGCACCGCACCAACCGCTGGCGCGAGGCCGGCGACGCCGAGCAGGACGAGGTGCGCCGCATCCTGCAGCGCCTCACCCTGAGCGTGGCGCGTCGCGGGGCGGAGGCGATGCACGCGCTGGAGATGGTGGGGCGGGTGGATGCGGCGCTCGCGAAGGCGCGCTACGCCCGCACGTACCGGGGCGTCGCGGTCGGGGAGGGCGCCTCCGTGCAACTCGTGGACGCGCGCCACCCGCTGATCGAGACCGGCGCCGTTCCCGTCTCGCTCGCGCTGGAGCCGCCGGTCTCGGTGCTCGTCGTCACCGGCCCCAACACGGGCGGCAAGACCGTCGCGCTCAAGACGCTCGGCCTCATGGCGCTCATGCGGCAGAGCGGCCTGCAACTGCCGTGCGCGGCTCAGACGTCGCTGCCGCTCTTCGACGGCGTCTACGCCGACATCGGCGACCAGCAGAGCATCGAGCTCGCCGTCTCCACCTTCAGCTCGCACGTAACGGCGATCGCCGGCATCCTGGCGCACGCGACCCCGCGCTCGCTCGTGCTGTTCGACGAGCTCGGCACGTCGACGGACCCGGAAGAGGGCGCGGCGCTCGGCTGCGCGGTCGCCGCGCACCTTGCGGAGCAGGGCGTGCCGTGCGTCGTCACGACGCACCACCGTCCGCTGGCGGCGCTCGCCGAGGAGCACGAGGCGATGGAGAACGCGAGCGTCGAGCTCGACCCGCAGACGCTCCGCCCCACGTACAAGCTGACGATGGGGCTGCCCGGCAGGAGCTACGCCATGGACATCGCGGCGCGGACCGGGCTGGACGCGCGCATCATCGAGGCCGCGCAGCAGCGGCTCGGTCCCGTGCACCGGGAGACGGAGGGTCTGCTCTCGGCGATACGCTGGGAGCGTGCGCTCACCCGCGAGAAGCTGGACGAGGCCGAGGCGGAACGCGCCCGCGCGGCGGAACTGTCTGCTGAGCTGACGCAACAGGTCGAGGCGCTTGAATCCGCGCAGGCGTCCGTCGTGGAGGAGGTGCGGGCCGAGCTGCGGCAGGAGGCGGACCGCGTGCGTGCGAAGCTGAAGCAGGCCGAGTCCGCGGCGGAGTGGCAGACGTTCCGCGGCGGGCCGCCTCCGCCGCGCGTCATGGAAGCCGCCTCCGCCGACGTGGCCGACGTGCAGCGCGCCCTCCGCTCCCGCGTCTGGGGCAAGCGGCCGCCCGTGCCAACGGGGCGTAAGACCAGGCTTCAGGTGGGGGAGACGGTGGAGGTGGGAGCGCTCGGCATCAAGGGCGCGGTGCTGACCGCGCCCGACGGCGCGGGCCGCGTCGAGGTGCTCGTCGGCTCGGCCCGGATACAGCTGGACGTCTCGCGCCTCCGCCGCGCGGGAGAGCCGGTGGAAGACGAGCGGACGCAGCGCCCCGCTCGCTCCGGCGTCGCGATACCGCTCTCCACACCTGCCCCCGGCATCGAGCTGGACGTGCGCGGTGAGCGCGCCAACGGTGCGGTCGAACGGCTCGACGCCTACCTCGACAGCGCCGTCGCGTACGGCCTGACGCGCGTCCGCATCGTGCACGGCAAGGGGACCGGCGCATTGCGCAACGCCGTCTGGCGGCGGCTCGCGGACAGCAGCGTGGTCGCTTCCTACGCGTTCGCGCCGCGCGAGCGTGGCGGCGACGGCGCCACCGAGGTGGAGCTGCGGTAGGGGCTCCTCGCCCTGCCGTATAATGGGCGCGTCGGGGTAGCGCGGCCTCAGCGGCGCGCAGCTTCGTCATCCCTGCGGAGGCAGGAATCTCGCCCGGTTTCACACGGGGGTGAGCGAGATGCAAACCGTAGGCCTGGGTCTGTTGCTGGTGGGGTTGGCCGGGCTGCTGGGCGTCGGGGTCTACTACGCGCTGGCGGAGCTGTTCGCCGCCGCCGAGGTTCCGTTGGCGATCAGGCTGTCCCTCTTTGCGGTTGTCGTAGGGTTCCTGGTGCTGGCGGCATCGGTCATCCGCGACCGGATACGCGAAAGCAAGACCGAACGATTCGAGGAGGTTGACCGATGATTCTTGCCACATCCGACCAGGTCCCCGGGAAGCGCATCACCGAGGTGAAGGGCCTCGTGCAGGGCAACACGATCCGCGCGCGCAACATCGGACGCGACATCGTCGCCGGCCTGCGCAACATCGTGGGCGGCGAGGTGACGGAGTACACGCGCCTCATGGCCGAGTCGCGCGAGCAGGCCATCTCGAGGATGGTGGAGCAGGCCGAGGGCCTGGGAGCGAACGCCGTAGTCGGCATGCGCTTCGTCACGTCCATGGTGATGACGGGCGCGTCGGAACTGCTCGCCTATGGCACCGCCGTCGTCGTGGAGGATGAGTAACGCGCCGAGCATAGAGTTTGATGTGGACGGCTGGCCTCCTGCTAAGGGTGAGGCACTGTCCATGTTCAATCCGACTCACGGCTCTGCATCCCGTGTACGAACGCTTCTTGAGGCAGCGCAGGCAGCATTGCCTGGCTCGAATTGGCAGCCGCCTGAAGCGAGGCACGTTGGACTCGAACTTGTCGTGGCCGAACCGTCGGGCAAACCTGCGGGGATGAACGATCGCGCCGATGCCACGAACTTCCTCGGCGGCGTTGCTGATGCACTCCAAGCTCGCCGAGTGAATGCCGACCTTAGCCACCTCGAGACCCTCGCCGAGGTGATGCTGTATCAGGATGACCGGCAGATTCGGGAGGTTCGTTACCGGGAGGAATCCGGCGGTGGACCGTGCTACCGCGTGCGTTTATGGGTCTTGTGAGGATGCGGTGCGCCATGCCGACGGTGATGCGGGGCACGCCTGGACTGTGCCGCCTGAAGGACGGCGGTCGCCGCAGGGGACGAGGGGTAGAACGAACGCAGGCTGGGCATCGCCAAGCCTGCGTTCGTTCTACCCCTGCTACCTCTGCTCAAGAAACTCCTCCGCGTCGTCGATGGCGTTCTTGAACTCGCCGAATATCTCTATGGGTACGCTGACTCCTTTCGGAGTGGGTACGGTCTCTTGCCCACGTGGTCCGGCAAATATGCGTATGTCAACAAGTTTTCTGCCGTGGTATTCGCGAAACGCGATTCTGATTTCTTCTGATGCGTTCTTGCGGAGCCGGCTGATGACCTTGTCTTCCATGGCTAGCGCCTCACGCTGATCCCTGCCATCTGCGCCAGTTCATCGAGAGCGGCTTGTAGTTCAGCGAGTTTCGCAAGCTTTGTGGGAGAGCCGTGCTGAAGTGCCTTGACTTCCGAGAGAGGCACGTTGCGAAGCTGCTGACATGTCTGGTCAACGCTGTAGTACAGATCGGAATTCCGCGAGGGGTCAGCGTCATTCAAAACCGCCTCTGCGGATTGGATGTTGTACTCTCGGAGCGCTGCTAGTGCTTTGTCGTTCGCGAGCACGTCCGGCAGGATGCGCATGTCCGTTGCGCCTGGGAACTTCCCTTGATGCACCCACTGTCTGAACTCCTTCATGAAGAGAGGGTCGCTCTCACGGCGCTCGCGGAGGTCTTTCTTCTTCATGAACTCTTCAAAGTGGGAGAAGCGGTTTACTCCCTGGGGGTCAGCATACTCAGCCAAGTAGACCCGAGTTTCCTCGAAGGCCCCGATCTTCTGGGCTATCTTTGACCGAGACCAACGTAAGTGGGCAGCGAGGAAATCGTAGGTGCGTCCAAACTCCTTGTTCATGCGCCAGACGTACTCTGCCTGTTCGTAGGCCCGCCACTCGATCTTTCCTGCGATATGGAGTTCTCCCAGCAGAGTGACGATTTGCTCAGGCGTAACGTCAGGTGGCAGGAGCCGAACGTAGGTCTCTTTCCATCGCGGATCCGCTGGGTACTTCTTATGGAGTTCACGGAGTACGACCGTCCGCGAGTTCCCTTCCACAACGACCCCTTCCTGAGTGACGATGGGGTCGTCAATGAGGCCGCCATTCTGAAGGACGCTTTGGTAGAGGTCCTTCACCGCGTCGATAGACCACAGCAGCTCTTGGAGCCGGGCATCGGACGGAGTGTTGCCCTCTTGGGTCAGTGCGTGGCTGAGGCGCTGGTTGCGAGGGTCGAGTTTCAGCCAATCGATGGGCACCACCTTCCTCTCCAAGATGAAGTCCTGGTTACCCAACCGTATCGTGACAGGGACTGAACCGTTGTTGGTCATGGTGACCACCTCCTGTGGTTTTCTTTAGCCTACAGGAGTTCCCGATGGTTGTCAATAGTTCTATGCAACGAATCGGTACTGACAGGTACTATCCTCTATCCGTCTGCGACTTCCGGTAGTCGGCGATGGCGTCCTGGAGCGTCGTCCAGCCGAGGAGCGCGCACTTGATGCGGATGGGGAACTCCCGCACGCCCTGCAGCGCCACGATGTCGCCCAGCGCGTCCTCCTGCTCTTCCGTGAGCTCCTCGCCCTGCATGACGCCCTTGAACGTCTGCACGAGCGCCTCGGCTTCATCGATCGTCTGACCGCAGAGGTGCGTCGTGAGCATCGAGGCTGACGCCTGGCTGATCGAGCAGCCTTCGCCCTCGAACTTGGTCTCGCTGATGCGCCCGTCGCCGCCGAGGCTGATGGTCAGCACCACCTGGTCGCCGCAGAACGGGTTGAAGCCCGTCGATTGCAGGTCCGGCTCGGGGATCAGGCCCTGGTTCCGGGGGCGGCGGTAGTGGTCCAGGATGATGTCCTTGTAGAGGTCATCGAGCCTGTCGGGCATCTGCATCGCTGAAGTACTCCATCGTGTGCCTGAGCGCGGAGATGAGCACGTCCACCTCCTGCTCCGTATTGTAGAGGTAGAAGCTCGCCCGCGCCGTCGCCGGGACGTGCAGCTTGCTGCGCACCAGCGGCATCGCGCAGTGGTGCCCCGCCCGGATCGCGACGCCGAAGCTGTCCAGCACCTGGCTGATGTCGTGCGGGTGGATGCCGCTCATGTAGAACGAGACGACCCCGCCGCGCACCGACAGGTCGGTCGGGCCGTACGTCTCGACGTCCTCCAGTTCGCGGAAGCGCTCCAGCGCGTAGCCGGTGAGCGCTATCTCGTGCTCGCGGACCTGCTCCATCCCGAGGCCGCTCAGGTAGTCGACCGCCGCGCCGAGCGCTATGGCGTCCGCGATGTTCGGTGTGCCGGCCTCGAACTTCATCGGAGGAGGGCTCCAGGTCGCGCTCTCGTACGTGACCTCCAGCACCATCTCGCCGCCCCGCAGGAACGGCTCGACCTCGTCGATGACGTCGGGGGAGACGTACAACCCCCCGATGCCGGTTGGTCCCGCCATCTTGTGGCCGGAGAACGCCATGAAGTCGCAGCCGATCTCCTGCACGTCCACGGGCATGTGCGGGACGCTCTGCGCGGCGTCGACCAGCACACGCGCGCCCACCCGGTGTGCAGCCTCCGTTATCTCCCTTACCGGCGTGATGGTCCCAAGCACATTGGACATGTGCGTGAGCGCCACGAGCTTTGTGTTGGGCGTCAGCAACTCGTCGAGGTCGGAGAGGTCGAGCGTGTAGTCTGCGCCGACGGCCATAAGGCGCAGTTCGGCGTCGTTGACGCGAGCGACGTGCTGCCACGGCACGAGGTTGGAGTGGTGTTCCATCTCCGTGCTGACGATGCGGTCGCCCGCGCCGACGCGCTCCGCGGCCCACGTGTGCGCCACGAGGTTGATCGCTTCCGTCGTGTTACGCACGAAGACGATGTTCTCCGGCGACGGGGCGTTGATGAACGCCGCCACCTTCTCGCGCGCCTCTTCGTAGGCCATGGTGGCTTCCATCGCGAGGGTGTGCGCGCCGCGGTGGACGTTCGCGTTGTACTGCTCGTAGTAGTCCACGAGCGCGGCGATGACGGACGCGGGCTTCTGCGACGTCGCCGCGTTGTCCAGGTAGACCAGCGGCACGTTGTTGACCACGCGGTCCAGGATGGGGAAGTCTTTCCGCACCTGTGCGATGTCGTACATCATCCGCTCCCGTGCAGGCACCCGTCGACGGCCTGCTCGACGTGCTGCCGAACCGCCCCGTCCTCTATCGCGTCCAGCACCTCGCTCACGAACCCGTGCATCAGCAGGTTGCGGGCCACGTCCTCGCCGATGCCCCTGCTCTTGAGGTAGAAGAGCGCGTCGGCGTCCAGTTGTCCCACTGCCGCGCCGTGGGTGCAGGTGACGTCGTCCGCGTAGATCTCCAGCTTCGGCTGCGTGTCGATCTCGGCGTCGGAGGAGAGCAACAGGTTCTTGTTGACCTGGTGCGCGACGGTCTGCTGTGAGTCCGGCCTGACGAGCACGCCGCCCGAGAATACGCCGTGCGATGCGTCGTCCAGGATGCCCTTGTAGACCTCGTTCGAGGATGCCCCCGGCGCAGCGTGGTCGACGAACGTCTGGTTGTCCACGTGACGCTCGCCCGCGCCGTGGTACAGCCCGCAGAGGTTGACGCTCGCGCCCGGCGCGCCCAGCAGCGTCGCGACGTCGCGGCGCACGAGCCGCCCGCCGAGGTCGACCGTCACGGAGGAGATGCGGCTGTCGCGCGCTTGCTCCATGCGCGTCGTGGCGATGTGGAAGGCGTCGTTGCTTTCGCGTTGGAGCGTACAGAGGCGCAGGTTCGCGCCGGGGGCGGAGACGACCTCCGTGAGCGCGTTGGTGAGGTACGTGCCGCCGTCCAGGCTGTGGAAGCTCTGGAGGACCGTCGCGCTGCTGTCTGCGCCCGCGGCGATGAGCACACGGGGGTGTGTAACCACAGCCTGCGCGCCAGTGGAAATGAAGAGCAGGTAGATGGGCTCCGGCACGAACGTTCCATCCGGTATCTGCACGAAAGCGCCGTCCCGCAGGAACGCCGTGTTGAGCGCGGTGAACGCGTTGCCGGAGGCCGGAGCAAGCCGCCCCAGATGCTCGCGTACGAGCGGGACGCGGTACTCGATGGCGTCCGCGAGCCGGCCAACGACCGGGCCGTCGCCGTGGCGTCC
Organism: Dehalococcoidia bacterium; assembly: GCA_034423175.1. GTDB lineage: Bacteria > Chloroflexota > Dehalococcoidia > Lucifugimonadales > Australimonadaceae > Bin16. The sequence goes on along the minus strand of DAOUJA010000017.1, from coordinate 36,309 downwards.
CAGCACGTCGCTGTGCAGTCCGGCCTCGCTGACCGGCTCGGTGGAGAGCCCCGGCTCGTAGTGGCCGTCAACGAATACGAGCTGGTGGACGCGCGGGCAGGGGAGTTCGTACGCATGCAGGTTCACGCCTGCGCCGGCCTCCGGCGCGTGCTCCGCGAGCGCGAAGGCCGCCTCGGCTATCGGTCGGACGTTGGTGTACTTCCATGGCTCGTTGCCCCTGCGGGCCGTTGGGAAACCGAGACGCTCGAAATCGCCGAACGCGCTCCGTCGGACGTCGCGCAGCCACGCGGGGCTGATCTCCGCGCCGTTCCGCTCGAAGCGGTGGAACTGCTCGGTCCAGGACTCGGTTGCGGTCGCGTGCTGGGTCATCGGAGCGTCAGGCGCCTGCCCCTGCCTCGAGCCAGTCGTAGCCGCGCTCCTCGATCTCCTTTGCGAGCCCCCTTCCGCCGGAGCGCGCGATGCGGCCGTCGATGAGCACGTGGACGTGGTCCGGTTCGAGGTAGGAGAGGATGCGGTCGTAGTGGGTCACGAGGACGGTGGACGTACCGGGGACGCTGAGGTCCGTGATGCCGCGTGCCACCTCGCGCAGCGCGTCGACGTCCAGCCCGGAGTCGATCTCGTCCAGGATGCGCAGGCGCGGCTCCAGCACCGCCATCTGCAGCACCTCGTTCCGCTTCTTCTCGCCGCCGGAGAAGCCTTCATTGACGGCCCGCTTGGTCATCGCCGCTTCCATCTCGACGGCCTTGGCCTTGCCGCGTATCAGCCGGTCGAACTTCAGCGGGTCCAACTGCTCCTCGCCCGCGCTCTTGCGGAGCTCGTTGTAGCCCGCGCGCAGGAAGTGGTCCATCCGCACGCCGGGTATCTCCACCGGGTGCTGGAACGAGAGGAACAGCCCCTTGCGGGCCCGCTCCTCGGCGGGCAGGGCAAGCAGGTCCTCGCCGTCGAACGTCACGCTGCCGGCCGTCATCTCGTAGCCCGGACGCCCCGCCAGCACGTAGGCGAGCGTGCTCTTGCCGGAGCCGTTCGGCCCCATGATGGCATGTGTTTCGTCTGCGCCGACGCTGAGGTTGACGCCTTTCAGTATCTCGACGCCGTTCACCTCGGCGTGGAGGTCTCTCACTTCCAGCATCACCCTACCGTTCCCTCCAGGTTGACTTCGAGCAGCCGGTCCGCCTCCACAGCGAACTCCAGCGGCAGGCGTTTCACCACGTCACGAACGAACCCGTTGACGATGACGGACTGCGCGTCTTCCCGTGCGAGCCCGCGCTGCTGGCAGTAGAAGAGCTGCTCCTCGCTCACTTTGGTCGTGGAAGCCTCGTGCTCAACGTTCGCCGAGCGGTTCTGCACCTCGATGTACGGCACGGTGTGCGCGCCGCACTGGTCGCCGATGAGCAGCGAGTCGCACTGCGTGAAGTTGACCGCGCCCTCGGCCCTCGGCAGCACCTTCACGAGCCCTCGGTACGTGTTGTTCCCGTGGCCTGCGGAGATGCCCTTGGAGATGATGCGGCTGGACGTGTTCCTGCCGATGTGGGTCATCTTCGTGCCGGTGTCCGCCTGCTGGCGTCCCTTGGCGAGCGCAACCGAGTAGAACTCGCCGGTCGAGTAGTCGCCCTGCAGCAGCACGCTCGGGTACTTCCACGTGATGGCGGAGCCGGTCTCCACCTGCGTCCAGGAGATGCGGGAGCGGTCGCCCGCGCACTTCCCGCGCTTCGTGACGAAGTTGTAGATGCCGCCCCGGCCGTTGTCGTCGCCCGGGTACCAGTTCTGGATCGTCGAGTACTTGATCTCAGCGTCGTCCATCGCGACGAGCTCCACCACGGCGGCGTGCAGCTGGTTCTCGTCCCGCATCGGCGCCGAGCAGCCCTCCAGGTAGCTCACGTACGAACCCTTGTCCGCGATGATGAGCGTGCGCTCGAACTGCCCCGACCCCTCCGCGTTGATGCGGAAGTACGTGGACAGCTCCAGCGGGCAGCGGACGCCCGGCGGGATGTAGACGAACGAGCCGTCCGAGAACACTGCCGAGTTCAGCGCCGCGTAGAAGTTATCCGAGTGCGGGACCACGGAGCCGAGGTACTTGCGCACGAGCTCCGGGTGGTCCTTCACCGCTTCCGACACGGACGAGAAGATGACGCCGTACTTCGCCAGCGTCTCCTTCGCGGTGGTCATGACGCTCACGCTGTCGAAGATGGCGTCGACCGCCACGCCCGCAAGCCGCTTCTGCTCCTCGAGCGGGATGCCGAGCCTCTCGTACGTCTTGAGGATCTCGGCGTCGACCTGGTCGAGGCTCTCGAGCTCGAGCTTCGGCTTGGGCGCGGCGTAGTAGCGTATCGACTGGAAGTCGATGGGGGGGTGGCTCACGTTCGCCCACGCGGGCAGTTGCGCGTCGCCCAGCAGGCGCATGAAGTGCCGGTATGCCTTTAACCGCCACTCCAGGAGCCACTCAGGCTCGCCCTTCCGCTCGGATATCCACCGCACGATCTCCTCGCTGAGGCCGGGCGGAGCCGACTCTTCCTCGACCTCGGTTGTCCACCCGTACTTGTAGGACTGCTCGGCGAGTTCTTGAACGGTGCGGTTGGTCATTTCGCCTTCCCCCTCTCCCCTCGGGAGAGGGTAACGCGCTTCAGCGCGCGGAGTGGGTGTCCCCTTCTGCAGTATTGTCGACTGCTGAGGTCAACAATAGGCTATGGCCGTAGCGTAAACCTGTCAAGGAGCGTGTGCACCCTGCCGCGTAGTCCGGCGAGGCGCCAGCGCATCTTGTTCCCGAACGTGGGCGCAATCTCTTCCGGCATGTATCTGAGCCTGTCTGCTTCTTCCGGCCGGCGCAGGTAGATGTGGCTGCGTCTCGTGCGCTTCCTGCGCGCCCGGCGCCTGAGGTACGCCTCCAGTGCGTCCCGCGACGTGTGCCGGAACGCGTAACCCGTCTCCGCTGTCAGCTTCTCCGTGCTCACCGTCCATGGCCACCGGACGAAGCCCAGCCCGGCCGATGGAGAGTCGCTCTGCGCTCGCGTGCGCCATGCGAGTCCTGTCAGCCCGTAGGCGAGCGGGGCGGAGAACCGGATAAGCCGTTTCCCCGCGAGCGACACCGCCTCGCTCCAGCGCACGCTGCCGGCCCCCGCCACGTTGTACACGCCGGCGTGTGACTCGGCTGCGAAGCGCAAGAGCACCTCGGCGAGGTCGTCTTCATGGACGAACTGCATCTCCGGGTCGTCGCCCCGGACGCCTATCAGCACCGGCTTGTCCAGCGCGGCGGTGATGAAGTTCGCCGCGTTCGGCCCCATGACCACGCACCCGCGCAGGATGGAAACGCATGCCTGGGGATGTTCTTCCGCGAATGCCTGGAAGAGCGCCTCGCACGCCGCCTTGTCCTCCGCGTAGGCGAACCCGGCAGGCGGGCGAAGCGGCGCGTCCTCGGCCAGTGCGGGCGGGTTGTCCGGACGCGGACCGTACACCGTCGCGCTCGACATCAGGACGATGCGCTCCACGCCCGCGCTCGCGCAGGCCCGCAGGACGCTCTCCGCCCCGCCGACGTTGATGCGCCTGCCCTCCGCGCGGTCGCGAAGCTGCCGAAGCACGAATGCGAGGTGGATGACCGCGTCCACACCTGTGAACGCGTCGTCGAGCGGGGAGGTCATGTCCTGCCGGAAGTGGGTATAGCGCTCGTGCCGGATGCTCGGGCCGCGCACGTCAACGCCCGTCACACGCTCGACGCCCTTCGTCTCGAGCAGGCGCCGCACGAGGCGCGTGCCGATGTATCCCGACGCGCCGGTGACGGCGACGGAGCGTGGCGCGCTCACCCCGTCCCGCGCTCTGTCGCGGCAGCCTCGTCCGTGAAGTCGAACCCGAGCTCTCCGAGACCCGCGACTTCGAATGCCATGCCGACCCTGTGCGGGCCCGGCGTCACCGCGCCGCCGCGGTAGGCGATGGTCGTCGTCTTGTTCATCGCGAGCGTGAACGGCACGCTCTCCGAGACCGCGTCGAAGACCGTCTCCTCTCCGTCGATCTCGAATATCGACGTCGCCATGTCCAGCGACTCGCCGTCCAGCGTCAGCGGCAGCATCCGCTTCGCGTAGCCGGAGCCGAGCCTGTTCTGCAGCTGGAACGTGAAACCGTCGGCCGTCGCAGTCAGGCTGCCCTTCACGTACAACCTGCGGAGCAGGAACGGGGGCACCTTCATGCGCTCTCCACCTTCCTGCTCATGCGGAAGAGTGCCATTTCAGTAGCGATAGCCTCCTCCGGCAGCGCCCGGGGCGTGCCGAGGGTCTTCGCCGCGGCGTAGATGTGCGCGACGTGTTCAGCCAGTTGGCAGACGTGCAACGCCTCCGCGAGACTTCCGCCGACGCCGACCAGCCCATGGTTGCGGATGAGCGCGGCGTTCCGCTCGCCCAGCGCGGCGACGACCGCGTCGCCCAACTCCTCCGTTGCCGGGAACGCGTACTCGGACACCTGGATGCTGTCGCCCAGCGCGATGACCATCTCGTCGATGAGGGGCGGAAGCGGCTCGGCTGCGACCGCGAGCGCACTCGCGTACACCGAGTGCGTGTGCATCACGGCGCGCACGTCCCGGCGGGCGCGGTAGATCGCGACGTGCATCAGCATCTCGGTGGACGGCAGGCCGTCGCCCTCGACGGCGTCGCCCTCGAAGTCGGTGACGACCACCTCGTCGAGGCCCATCGTCTCGTAGTCCTTGCCCGCCGTCGTGATGGCGAGCAGTTCCTCCCCCTTCACTCGCGTGCTCACGTTGCCCGACGAGCCCACGACCAGCCCGCTGCGGTGCATCGCCCGCGCGGCCTCCATCACCTCGCGCCGCAACTGCTCGTATGTCGTCCCGTTCGACGTCATCTCGGATTAAGCATAGCAGCGGACAAGACAGGCATGGGAGCGTCCCTTCGTCGTTCCTGTGCCTCATCCGTCGTTCCTGTGCCTCTTCCGTCGTTCCTGCGCAGGCAGGAACCTCGCCCTCATCGATCCCGCGAGGTTGGAGTCGAGGGCGATCGTTAGTCTCGCGGGATGCGGGCGTGGCGGAGTGTTGTCATGTTGAGCGGAGCCGGAGGCGAAGTCGAAACATCTCTCGGGGAGCGTTGGCCCACTGCGTGGGCGTACCGAGAGATTCCTCGGCTACGCTCGGAATGACAGCGAAAGGCCCTACAGATCCTCCGTCAGCGCATCCAGCCGTTCCCGCAGCCTCAGCCACCGCTCGTACGACTCCCCGCACTCCCGCGAACGCGGCCCCGGCTCGACGCTGACGCCGTTCGACGCGAGGTCCGAGCAGCGTCCCGTGAGTTCGTTCGCGGGCGTCGTTGCCAGCGCCGCCGCACCCGTTGCCGTAGCGTTGCGGTGCACGCGCACGGGCTCGCCCAGCGCGTCGGCCAGCAGTTGCGGGAACACGGCGCTCTCCGCCAGCCCGCCGGTGAGCGCGAACGGCCCGGTTCCCTTGCCGGCCACGCTGCGCGCGAGTTCGAGACTCTCGCGGATGGCGAACGCGGCGTTCTCGTAGGCGGCTCGGGCGACGTCGGCGGGGTCCAGCCCCTCCTGCGTGATGGGTGCGGGCATCAGTACGCCCCCCATCGTGATGCCCGGGTTGGAGAGGTCGATCGCGCGCGGGCCGAGGAACGCGGCGACCGGCTTGCCGCTCTCGAAGGCGGAGCGCACCAGTGCGTCGAACCGCGCGAGCGATGCGCGTGGCGCGATCAACCGCCGCACCGCGTGCAGCATCCGCCCTGTGTCGCCGGGGTTCGCCTCCACCGCCCACTTCCCGCTGACCCCCCGCAGTGACGTCCACGTCCGCGCCTGCGCGTCGAAAGAGGGCGATGGCGTCGTCACCTGCACCGGCGCGCTCCACCCCGCGGCGCAGGCCGCCGCCCCGTCAGTCGCAGCGCCGCAACCGATCGCGGCCGCGTGCGAGTCCGGCCCCGCGAGGTGTACGGGTGTCTCGCCCGGCAGGCCCGTCGCCTCCGCCGCCTCCGCGGTCAGACGTCCAACGGCTATGTCCGGGGGCAGCATGTCCGCCGGCAGTTCCGGCGGCACGCCGAGCAGCTCCAGAAGCGCCGTTGCCGGCGCGCCGGACGTCACGTCCAGCAGACCGGACTCCGCGAGCCCCGGCGTCGTCTCGGCGAGCGTTCCCGTCAGCTGCAGCGCGGCCCAGGCGTCGAGCCCTGCCGTCCTGGCGATGCGCCGTGCCCTTCGTGGACGGTTCTCGCGCCACCACGCGTACTTGGCTGGCGCGAACAGCATGGAGGGTAGGTGGCCCGTCGTGCGATAGATGAGCGGACCGTGGACGTCGTCCATCGCGCCGCCCTGGAAGACGGCGCGCGTGTCGTTGTTCGCGCCCGCGCTCAGCGTGTTGAGGTCCTCATCGAAGAAGCACGTCGCGAGACGCTGCGCGGTCACGGTGATTGCAGCCACGGCGCACGGACCCGCGGTCCGCGCACCCTCCGCCAGCACGCGCAGCAGCCGCTCCCGGAGCAGCCGCGGGTTGTAGGAGTGCGCCAGCGTACCGGCGCGGTCGCTCGCGGCGGGGTAGGGGGTGTGCGCTGCCTCCACTGGCGCACCGTCCCCGTCGAGCGGGACGACCGCGCATCGCAGGCGGCTGCTGCCGAGGTCGAGCACGAGTATCACGCGCGCCATAGTGCGCGGAAGCCTACCACCCGCCGGACCGCGCCGCATTGACCGCAGCACGCCGGTTCCGGTAGAAAGACGCCATGAAGAACGGCTTCAAGGTCCTCGACAGCGACATCCACGTCATCGAACCGGCGAGCCTTTTCGAGGACTACCTCGAAGCGCCCTTCCGCTCCCGCATGCCCGTCATGCAGCGCAGCGACGTCACCGGCGTCGACACGTGGGTCATCGACGGCAAACCGTTCCCGCTCTGGAACGAGTGGCCGGAGTTCTTCAAGGCGAACGCCCTGCTCAAGACGAAGAAAGAGCGCACGCCGTTCCAGGTCAAGGCGTTCGAGCATGGCTTCGACGCCGCGACCACCCTCGAAGCGATGGACATCGAGGGCGTCGACGTGGCCGCCCTCTTCCGCACGAACGGCGGCACGTGGATCGTGGGACTGGACGACCTCGAACCCGACTACGCCGCGGCCCTCTGCCGCGCCTACAACAACTGGATGCGCGACTACTGCGCGACCGACCCCGACCGGCTGAAGGGCATCGCGCTCCTGCCGCTGCAGGCGCTCGACCTCGCCATCGAGGAAGCGCGCCGCGCCGTGACGGAGCTGGGCTTCGTGGGAGTCACCGTTCACACGGAGCCGGTCAACGGACGCCTGCTGTACGACGAGGAGGTGGAGCCGCTCTGGACGGAGGTGGAGCGGCTGGGGGCCGCGGTCTGTCTCCACGGCACGTCCACCGCTCCGGGCCGCGAGGACATCAGCCGCAAGTTCCTGCGCCACCCGTCGCCCCGCACGATGACGCACGCGCTCAGCTTCCCGACGCAGATCATGGGCGCGATGGCCGGACTCACGATGACCGGCGTGCTGGAGCGTCACCCCGCGCTGCGCGTCGCGTTCCTGGAGGCCAACTGCGGCTGGCTGCCCTGGCTCCTCTACCGGCTGGACGACCAGTACGCCAAGTACGTGGAGACCGACCTGTCGCTTCGGCCGAGCGAGTACTTCCTGCGGCAGTGCGTCCTCTCCATGGAAGCGGACGAGGAGCTCGCGGCGGACGTGATGGAACGCTACGGCAACGACATCATGGTCATCTCCACGGACTACCCCCACCCGGACAGCGCCTTCCCCCACGCCATGGACGAGTTCTTCGAGCTCGACCTCCCGGACGAGTCCCGCCGCAAGGTGCTCTGGGACAACTGCGCCCGCCTCTACGCCCTCGAGGGTTAGCCGCATAGTGGTAACCTGCTGTTATGGGACGCTTGGAAGCGCAAGCCGCTCTTGACAGGGCGCGCAAGCATTGGGAGCGTGTCAGTGACGCTGCTTTCCCCCCAGGAGACCATGAAGAGGCCGTCACTTGGGCCTTCTATGCCTACGAGAACTGCGTGGTGGCGGCGGCTGAAGCGCTCGGCCTCCCTTGGCGAAGGGTGCATTACGACAAGGTCGCGGTTGCGCGTCAGTTGTATGTGAACGAGCATGTACACAGAGACATCGGCGACGAGCTGGAGCGGCTGAACGAGCTCAGGAAGGACGTTCAATACGGTCTCCCCGGCTTGGATCTGCTCGACGTTGACTTGGAGAATCTCGCCGCCGACTTGGAGGCCTTTATCGACGAGGTGGCTGGGCTCTTCGCTTCGGCAGGTGACTGATGAAAACAGGATCCAGGGAATATGGAGACTGGCTGCTCCAGCAACTGGAGAGGGCAGGCTTGAGCGCGCGCGCCTCAGTCGTCCTGATAGGGTCGGCGGCTCGCGGCGTCGAGACCTGGCGGAGCGACATCGACCTGCTCGTCGTCTTCTCGGGTGAAGAACGGCTGGGCATCCGGCCCCCGATCGAGGTCCATCTCCAACAGGAGAGCAGGGCGCATTTCCTGCAACGGCTCGGCGAAGGCGATGATTATCCCGTCTGGGCGCTCTTGTACGGCAAAGCGCTGCATGATCCCGATGGCTGGTGGGCTCGGACGGCGGCGGACGAACTGAGACACCCGCACTCGCCGGACTGGACCGCCAAGGTGGCGCGGGCAGGGAAGTCGCTGAGATGGGCGCGGCAACTCCTGGAGACCGGTGACACGGACGCCTTCGAAGAGCAATCCCTGTACGCCGCCAGCCACCTCGCGCGCGCCCTGCTCTTGAAGCGGGGAGTCATGCCGCTCTCCCGGCCGGAGATGGCAGACCAAGTCCGGGAGTTCGCCCCTGACCTTGCCTGCGCTCTGGACGACCTCGCTAAGGGCGGATTGTCGTATGCACGGGCCGTCGCCGTTCAGCACACACTGGAGGATGGCTTGCATCGTTTGCATCCGGCCTTGTCCCCCTCTTCCCTGAAGTAAAGGGTCAGACTGAGCGTGGGCCGGGGTTCCTCCTCCGCCCCCACACGTCCGGGTTGACCAGCCGCAGCGGCTGCTCGCCGCGCGCGAAGCGCTCGAAGTCCTCGGCCACCATCGCGGAGTGCCGCTCGATCGTCTCCTGCGTCGCCCCGCCGATGTGGGGCGTGAGCAGCACGTTCGGCAGCCCGAGGAACGGCGAGTCGGGCGGGATGGGGTGCGCCTCGTGCACGTCGAGCGCGGCCCCGGCGAGCCTGCCCGAGGCCAGCGCCGCCGCAAGCGCCGCCCGGTCCGCCACCGACGAGTTGGTCACGTTCACGAGGTACGCACCCGGCTTCATCGCCGCGATGCGCGCCTCGTCCAGCATCCCCATCGTCTCCGGCGTGTCCGGCACGTGCATCGACACGAAGTCCGCAGCGGCGAGCAATGCTTCGAGGCCGGTCATCTCAACGCCCTCGGTCACGTCCGCTGCAGCGGACGCAGACACGTAAGGGTCGTAAGCGAGGACGCGCATGCCGAACCCGGCGGCGATCCGCGCGACGATGCGGCCTATGGCCCCGAAGCCGACGATCCCCAGCGTCGCCCCGGCCAACTCCTGTCCCCGGAAGCGCACATACGGCTCCGTGGGGTCCTCCCACCGGCCCTCCCGCACGTACCGCTCTCCGATACTCGTATGGCGGGCGAGCGCGAGCATCTGTGCGACCGCGAACTCGGCGACGGCCTGCGCGTTCCGCGCGGGCGTGCGCACCACGGCGATGCCGCGCTCGGTCGCGGCGTCGAGGTCGGCATGGTGGAGGTCGCCGCGGCAGATGGCCGCGATGCGCAGTCCGGGCGCGGCGTCGAACAGCTCCTCGAAGAGGAAGTCGGCCTCGACCGCGAGCGCGTCGAACCCCTCGCTCGTCAGCCGCGCGCCCAACTCCTCAGGGTCCCAGAGCGTGCGCGTCTCTGTCCACGGCTCATGCACAACGCGCCCCAGCGCTGCAAGGCGCCCGAGCCCGTCATCGGAGAACGGCGCAAGCACGAGCGTGTTCATCGAGCGTCCCTCGCCGGGGAGAAAGGGGCGTTGTTCTCGTGAAGAAGGCGCCACGCTGGCGGTCCGTCATTCCCGCACCGGCGGGAATCCAGAGTGCGCGGGCAGCGCACGCGGTGTGGGGCCGGGATGGGATGCCTCTCGTTCTTCATTCCTTCACACGGCCTGACCGATTCCTGCGGAGACAGGGAGGTGGATGGCTTACGCAAATGCCTCACGTTTCTGTACCGCCTCCGCGGCGATGTTGCCGCTGCGCACGGCGCTCTCCATCGTTGCAGGCCAGCCGGTGTCCGTCCAGTCGCCCGCGAGGAACAGGTTGGGCAGGGGAGTGGCGGCCGGCAGGCGGTTGTCCGGCCCGTCCGGGAGCGAGCGGAACGTCGCCCGCTGCTCCTTCACGATGACGAACCGCGTGATCTCCGCGTCCTTCGCGGCGGGGAAGAGACGCGCCAGCTCCGGGATGAACGTCTCGCGGAGCGCCTCCTTGCTCATCGGCCAGAACTCCCATGCCCCGGAGAGCGACACGGTGATGTACTGCCCCGGACCCTCAAGGCCCGCAATCTCCGTCCGGTTGAACACCCACTGGACGGGGCTGTCCACGAACGCGAGAAAGTCGAAGTCCGCGACTTGCCGGTCGTACCAGACGTGCAGGTTCACGATGGGCGACCACGTGTGCGTGGCGGCGGGAGCGAAGGCCGCGTGCTCCCGCACCTCCTCCGGCAGCAGGCGGAGCAGGCCGTCCGGCGGGAGAGCGCTCACGCAGGCGTCCACGGGCAGCGTCCCGCCGTCCATGAAGCGGACGCCGGTGACGCGCCCGTCCTCCACGACGAGCGCGTCCGCCGTCCTGTCGAGCAGCACGCTGGCGCCCGCGGCCGTGAGCCGCTCGCGCACGGCGTCGCCCATCACGGCGGAGAGTCCGGCCTTCGCGAAGCCGATGTTGCCGCCGTTCCGATCGCGCAGCAGCGCCTCCTGGAACAGCATGAACCCGGCGCTCGCGGATACGTCCTCCGCCGAGTCGTTCAGCGCCGGGACGACGATGAGGTCCCAGAACACGGATATGGAACGCTCCGACTGCCAGTGCGACCGCAGCCAGCGGTGGAGCGACTGCCGTCGGAGCGCGGGGCGGTCGCGGTTGCGCTCCAGCCATATGAGCAGGAGCGCGGGTATCGCGCGGAGCCGCTCCAATATGCTGATGTGAGGGTAGCGCAGCAGCGACGGCAGCAGGTGGAACGGCGCGGGCAGGGCGAGGCCGGAGAGCACGCCCCGCCTTCCGTCCGGCGCGCGCACCTCCACGCGCAGCCGCTTCTGGCGGCTCGTCAGTTCGAGCGAGCCTATCTCGTCGAGGAACGTCCGGTAGGCGTCGCAGCAGCCGAGGAAGACGTGCTGGCCGTTGTCGATCTCCTGCCCGGTCTCGCGGTCGACGAACGAGTACGCCCTGCCGCCGAGGTACGGTCTGCGCTCCACGAGCGTCACGCGGTAGCCCGCGTTGACGAGCCGCCACGCCGCGGCCATGCCCGCCAGCCCGCCTCCGAGCACCGCGACGGAGGTCAGCGCTTCAGGACGCTGCGGAGCCGGGCCGTTGTCCACAGTCTGCATGTCAGTTTGAGCTTCTCCCAGGACGACAGGCTGACGCGCTCCGAGAAGACGTCCCAGCCGCGCGAGTCCATCCTGCGCAGCAGGCGATTGTAGAGGTGGTGCAGCCCTTCCGCACAACCGCGCGACTCCGGCTCCAGGAGCGGCATCAGCCGTGAGGCCGACTCGAAGTAGCGTTCCGCGCGGTTGGCCTGGAAGCGCATCAGGAGCCGGAACGCGTCGTTGACCACCCCCTCCCGCAGGTCGTCCTCGGAATAACCGAAGCGCGCCATCTCGTTCTGAGGCAGATAGACGCGGTCGCGCTCGATGTCCTCCCGCAGGTCCCTCAGGATGTTCGTGAGCTGCATCGCGAGGCCGAAGTCCACCGCGGTCTCCTGCGCCAGCGGCACGTCCCGGTAGCCGAAGATGCGGATGGAGACGAGGCCTACGACCGACGCCACGTGGTAGCAGTAGTGTCGGAGTTCGTCGAAGCTCGCGAAACGCCGGGGCTCCAGGTCCATCTCAACGCCGGTGATGATGTCCTGGAAGAGCGACTCCGGGATGGCGTACGTTGCGGCTGCGTCTGCGAGCGCCGTCAGGACGGGGCCGTCCGCCCGGCCGGCGTAGGCGTCGCGCAGGCGTTCGCGCAGCGCCCCGAGCTCGCTCCGCTTCCGCGGCGGGGCGCCGTCGCCGTCCGCGATGTCGTCGGCGAGGCGGCTGAACGCGTAGGCGGCGTAGATGGCGCGCCGGCGCGGGTGGGGGAGGGTCAGGAAGGCGTAGTAGAAGTTGCGCGCCTCCCGCTTGGTGATGGACTGGCATTCCTCGTAGGCGGCGTCGAGCGCGGCCTTGTCCGTCGCGGTCGTCATGGGCGTCGCAACACGGTCAGTCGGGCGGCCGTTGAGAGGATGAGCCACATCTTCCGGGATCGGGTAACGGTCGGTCGGTTGCTCAGTACGTCGTAGCCCTGATTGCGGATGGCGTCCAGCACGCGCAGGCCGCCCCTGCTGAAAAGCGCGACCGCGAGCCTGGCCCGTCCGCTGAGCCGCGTCGCCAGAGGCAGTCCCTCCTCGAACAGCGCCTGGGCGCGGTCGACTTCGAAGCGCATCAGGTCGCGGAACGCTCCGTCCGCGACGCCGTCCGCGATCTGTCCCTCGGTGCAGCCGAACGCCCGCATGTCCTCCAGTGGGATGTAGATGCGGCCCATCGCATAGTCGCGCGCGACGTCCTGCCAGAAGTTGGCCAGTTGGAGCGCGGTGCACGTCGCGTCGGAGAGCCGCACGTTCTCCTCGGTGGCTGCACCGAGAACGTGCAGCACCATGCGCCCCACCGGGTTGGCGGAGTGGTCGCAGTAGTGGAGGACGTCGCCGTACGTTTCGAAGCGCCCCGACCCCTGGTCCATGCGGTTCGCCTCGATCAGCTTGCGGAACGGCTCCTCCGGTATCCTGCAACGCCTGACGACGTCCTGAAGGGCGACCATTATGGGGTGAGTGGGCCCTTCCGGTCCCCTCTCCCCCTGGGAGAGGGCTGGAGCCTGCCCCGCACTTGATGCGGGGGTGAGGGCGCGGGAGAGCTCCGCGTCCCACTCGTCGAGCAGCGTGAGCCGGTCGCCTGCGGCCTCGTCGCCGAGATCGTCGGTATGGCGGCAGAAGGCGTAGATGGCTTCCAGCGCAGACCGGTGCCTCCTGGGCGTGAACCGGGAGATGACCGTGAAGTTCTCGTAGTGGGAGCGTGCCAGGTCGGCGCAGTAGGCGTAGGACTCGGCCAGGGAAGGAGGTTGGGCGGTTGCATGGAACACGGCCATGCGGGGCCTCAGCTGCCGTAGACGCTGATGATTACCTCTCGCGTCCGGGGATGGTCGAGCTCGACCATGAACACGCTCTGGTAGGTGCCCAGCGCAAGCTCGCCGTCGATGACGGGGATGGTCTCGCTGGACGGCAGGAGCAGGTGCGCGCAGTGCGAGTGGCCGTTGGGCGCCTCGTCAGGCGTCATGTTGACGGTGCGGATGGCGAAGTCGTTGTGGGCGTAGTAGGCGTCTTCCGGCGCGATGTTGCGCAGGAAGCGCTTCATGTCGTCGATGAGCAGCGGCTCGTGCTCGTTGATGACGATGGCTGCTGTGGTATGGGCGCAGTAAACACACAGCAATCCGTCGCGCACTCGGGAATCGGCGAGCGCCCATCGGACGTGCTCGGTGATGTCGTAGAACTCGGGGGCGCCGGTCGTCTCGATGCGCAGGCGGGTTACGGTAGTGCTCGTCATTCCTTGTCCTTTGGGCGGTCCTGCGATGGTGGCGGTGCGATCAGACGTTGGTACAACGACTATCAACGTAGCATCGGAGTGACGGAGAGTCAATGCTTCAGGGTTGCGACTACCTTATTGAGACCGGGATCTGCGCGACACTCAGCTTATCGAGGCGGGTTGCCTGCAGCCGCCGGACTGCAACGGCAGGACAACTCGTCCCTACTGATCATCTCGCGGGTCAGTTTCGCCGCGGCCATCCACGGCTTCGCAAGCGCCATGTAGTAGACGGCGCCCAGCACGTAGGCGGCAACCGCCGTCACGACGACCGCCAGCCAGTCATTGCTCCCAGGTCGATGCTCATTGCTTCCGCTCCTCGTTGTTCCCGAGCGGGCAAGGACTGATTCCCATCATGTCGCCGCTCGGCCTGCTACACACGTGCCCTATCGCCGCTCACTCTACCACACGCATGCCTCGTCGCGTTGCCGGCCTTTGCTATACACGTGTCTCGACGCGCCGCTCGGTTTACCATTCATGTGCCTCGTCGTTCTTACGAAGAGGCACCCCCACCGACGGTCCGTCATTCCCGCACAGGTGGGAATCTAGGGTGCGCGGTCAGTGCACGCGGTGGCAGAAGAGGGCTGGGTGAGGGCACGCGACGAGGGTTCCGCCGCGTGAGACCGAGCGCACGAATTCCGAACAGTAACCGCCTCTATGTCTCGTGCCGATCCGCCAAGAGCGAGGCGAACGGCTGGTGCAGAATGACCGTGGGGTCTCTGATTTCGGTCATGGGTTATCTCTCCTGTGTACGGGGGATAGGAACACGCCGCGCCCACAGCGGGAGCAGATGATGTGGTCTGGCGTCATGCGGGTGATCGGAGCCCCGCACACAGGACACGGCGGCGGGTCGACGTAGCAACTGCGACTCCGTCCAACAACCTCTTGGGAAACTATGGCTAGCAGACGGGTGATTGCTTGCGTGATGCGAATGATCCTGGTGGCGACGGAGGGTCCGATGCTCAATACTCTCTCCTCCGGTTGCTCCTGAGGGCCGGTGGTGCGAAGGATGCTTCCCGCCTGCGCCGTCCCTACATGTCCCGCTTGACGAAGAACTCGGCCACCGAGGTCAGGAGCTGCTTGGACTCGGCCGGAATGTCGAGCGCGTCCACCGCGACGACCGCCAGCTGCGCCTGTTCCTCGGCGATGCGCTGCACGTACGGACCGCCGCCGAGGCGTTCGAGCATCGCCATGACGCCGTCCAGCCGCTCTCCCTCTATCTCGTCGGCGCGGTACGTCTCTTCCAGCCACGGACGCTCGTCGTCCGGCGCATTGTCGAACAGGTAGACCGCCGGAAGAGACTTCTTCTTCCTGCGGATGTCCGCCCCCACCGGCTTGCCGGTGAACGCCGGGTCGCCCCAGACGCCCAGGTAGTCGTCCCGCACCTGGAAGGCGAGGCCGAGCCGCTTCCCGCACTCCCCGAACCCGCGCGCCGTGGCCTCGTCGCCCGTCGCCACCAACGCCCCCATGTGCATCGCGCTCTCGATCAGCGCGCCCGTCTTCCGCCCGATCATGTCCAGGTAGTCTGAGACCGAGACGTGCTCGGCGGCCTCGAAGGAGAGGTCCAGGTACTGCCCCTCGATCATCTCCAGGTATCTCCGGGTGAGTTCCGCGATGGTGCCCTGTGCGACCTCCGGCGTTGCCCCTCCGGCGTTGAGCCTGTCGGCCGTCCGGTCCGCGACGACGCGCATGGCGTTGCCCGCGGTGAGCGCAGCCGGTACGCCGTGGATGCGCCACAGCGTGGGCGTCCCGCGCCGGGTCTCATCGCCGTCCTGGATGTCGTCGTGGACGAGCGAGAAGTTGTGGACGAGTTCCAGCGCCGCTGCCGCGGGGAGCGCGTCGCGCCAGTCGCCGCCGGACATCTCGCACGCCGCGAGGCAGAGGACGGGGCGCAGCGCCTTGCCGCCCCCGCTTGTGGGGGTGCCCTCGAGGTTCTCCCAGCCCAGGTGGTAGCGCATCATGGGGCCGAGGTCGTCGCTCGCGGCGACCGCTTCGCGCAGGTAGCGTTCGACGTCGGGCAGATAGCGTCTCGCCAGCTCGGCGATCTGCTGTTCGGCGTTCGCCTCCATGGACCCGATCGTTACGCGCCGAGTTCCGTGATGAGCTCCGCCGTGTGGAGCACTCCCAGGCGGAAGTAGTCCAGGCGGATGTTCTCGTTGGGCGCGTGGATGCGGTTACCGGGGTAGTCGATGCCGCACGAGGCGACGGGAACGCCGAGGATGTGCTGCACCGGGTGCTGCGGCCCGGTGCCCGTCATGCTCGGCACGATGTACGGCTCGCTCTCGTAAACGCGCCGCGCCGAGTCCGCCACCTGTTGCACGAACGGGTCCTCTATCGACGTGCGAGCCGGGTGCTCCGACGTGAGGCTGGATATCGTGACGTCGCTGAATCCGTGCCGGTCCAGGTGCTCCCTGAGGTTTCGCAGTATCTCTTGCGGGTCCTGGTTCGGGACGAGCCTGAAGTCGAGCTTGGCGCGTGCGACGGCGGGCAGGATGGTCTTGGCGCCCTGGCCGGTGTAGCCCGCGCCGAACCCCGCGATGTTCGCCGTCGGCTCCATGATGAGGCGCCGCCGGAACTCGTAGCCGGACGCCTCGCCCACCGCAATCTCGACGCCGAGGTCGTGCAGAAACTCGCGCGACGTGTCGGGCAGGGCGGCTATCGCCTTCGTCTCGTTCTCCAGCGCCGGTCGTATGCGGTCGTAGAAGCCGGGGATGGCGATGCGCTCGTTCTCGTCCTTCAGCGTGTTGAGTGCCCATACCAGCCGCCATGCCGGGTTCGGCACGACCGGCGCGTACGACGAGTGCGAGTCCGTCTTCGCGGAGCGGCACTCCAGTTCCACGTACAGCAGGCCCTTCACCCCCAGCATGATCATCGGACGCCCGTCCCAGTTGACGCCGCCCCCCTCCCAGATGCAGACGTCCGACTTGATGCGCTCCGCGTTCTGCTCCACGAAGTCGTGGAAGCCGGGACTGCCGATCTCTTCCGCGCCTTCCAGGCACCAGCGGATCGTGACGGGCAGCTCGCCCATCGTGTCCCGCACAGCCTTGATGGCGGCGAGCCGGGCGGCGATGGGCCCCTTGTCGTCCGATATGCCGCGCCCGTACAGGTAGCCGTCGCGCTCCGTCGGCTCGAAGGGCGGCGTCTCCCACTCGTCGAGCGGGTCCGGGGGCTGCACGTCGTAGTGGTTGTAGAAGAGCATCGACCGGTCGGACGCCCCCTTCAGCTCCGCGATGATGCCCGGATAGCCGGGGTCGGCGGTGGGGACGAGGCCCGCGTCGAACCCGGCGTCGCGCAGCATCTCCACCACCATCTCGCCGCACTCGATGACGCCGAGCCGTTGAGCGCTCACGCTCGGCTGGCGCGTGAGCCGCTTCAACTGCTCGATGGTCTCGTCAAGGTGGCTGTCGACGTGGTCTGTGATGGACTGTTGCATCGTGGTTCCTTACGCCTTCGCGCGCTGCTGCCGGCGGCGCTCGGCGCGCGTCTCGTGGATGATGGGCCAGACGGACTCGGCCTCGCACTCCTCGCCCTCGCCGACCTCCCGGAGGTCCGTGATGTAGACCTCCCGCGCGGGCTCGCCCGTGGACTTCACGTCGTTGACGTGCATCCAGGTGTGGACCGCCCGGTGCGCTTCCGCTATCTGCTCGTGTGGGCCCTTGTACTGGGCGACCGCGAACTTCCCGCCCGGGAGCGAGTTGGGCTGCACGCGACCGTTGCCTTCCACCTCCACGTCCACCGGGTAGCCCACCTCCACGTCCACCAGGAACGCGCCGACCTCGTAGTAGACCCCGAAGCCCGGGCCGGTTGGCCGTACGCCGACCGACTCCAGGTAGTCGGCTGTCTCCTGGAGCAGTTGCACGACCTTGGGCGTCACCTTGTTGATGGTGGTCTTCGCCCGTACGGCCGCTGTCTTCTGCGGTTTGAACTCCCTTATCTGGATGCCGAAATCCACGTCGACCTCCTCCTTACCGTCATTCCCGCGGAGGCTGGGACCTCGCCCCCTTGCCGTCGTTCCTGCGGAGGCAGGAACCTCGCAGCCTGACTTCGCCTCCTCGCCCCCTTGTCGTCGTTCCTGCGGAGGCAGGGACCTCGCAGCCTGGCTTCGCCTCCTCGCCCCCGTCCTGTGCATCGATGCCGGTTCCCTGGTCTAGCCTCCGCCACCCGACGCGCCCTCCACGATGCCGGGGGCCGTCATGCGTGCGGGGTCCAGCAACTCCTCGAGCTGCTCGTCGGTGAGCCCGGCCTCCGTCTTCGCAAGCTCCCGTATCGTGACGCCCTGCGCGGCCGCGGTCTTGGCGATGGCGGTCGCCTTGTCGTAGCCGATGGCGGGCGTCAGGCCGGTGGCCATCATCAGCCCCTGCTCAACCATGTCCGGCCCCTTGCTGGTGGCCTTGATGCCGCGCAGGCACTGCTCCTCGAAGTTCGCCGTGGCCGACGCCAGCAGCGTTATCGCCTGGTGCAGGTTGTACGCCGCGACCGGCCAGTAGGTGTTGAGCTCCAGGTAGCCGCCCTGCGCCGCCGCCGCCACCGCCGCGTCGTTGCCGATGACCTGGCACACCACCTGCACGACCGATTCCGGTATCACCGGGTTCACCTTGCCCGGCATGATCGAAGAGCCGGGCTGCACGGTGGGCAGTTCCAGCTCGGCAAGTCCCGCCCGTGGGCCGGACGACAGCCAGCGCAGGTCGTTCGCTATCTTCTGCAGCGACACCGCGGCGCCGCGCACCGCACCGCTCGCCGCGAGCATCGTGTCCTGAGTGCCCTGCGCCTGGAAGTGGTGCGCCGTCTCGACGACCGGCAGCCCCAGCTCACCGCCGAGGGTCGCGCACGTGCGCGCCGCGAACTCCTCGTGTGCGTTGATCCCCGTGCCGACCGCTGTCCCGCCCAGGGCGACCTCGGACAGCGCTTCGACGTGCGGGCGCAACCGCGCGATGCTCAGCTCGAGCTGGCTGGCGTATCCGGCGAACTCCTGTCCCAGCCGGATGGGCGTCGCGTCCTGAAGGTGCGTCCTGCCGGTCTTGATGATCTCCCAGAACTCCCCGGACTTGGCGGCGAGCGCCCCCCGCGCCTGTTCCAGCGCGGGGATGAGCTCCCCGTTGAGCGCCTCGGCGGCAGCGAGGTGGCTTGCCGTCGGGATGACGTCGTTGGAGGACTGCGCCATGTTGACGTGGTCGTTCGGGTGAACGTTCACGCCGGGCGTCAGCTCGCGGGCGCGGCGGGCGATGACCTCGTTCGCGTTCGTGTTCGTGGACGTGCCGGAGCCGGTCTGGAAGAGGTCCACCACGAAGTGCTCGTCCCACTTCCCGTCGACCACCTCGCTGGCCGCGGCGTCGATGCTGTCCGCGACGGCCTGGTCGAGCAGGCCCAGTCCCGCGTTGGTCCGCGCGGCGGCGCGCTTGATGCGCCCCAGCATGTGGATGAAGGCGGGCGGGTAGCGCAGGTTGCTGATGGGGAAGTTGAGCACGGCCCGCTGCGTGGACGCGCCCCAGTAAGCGTCCGCCGGCACCTCCATCTCACCCATCGTGTCTTTCTCTATGCGGGACGCTTTCGTTTCCGTCATCGTGAAGCTCGGCTCCTTGGGCTCGGCGGACGCGGCCGCCGGTCTGGTCTCGGTGCATCATCTTATCGCCGCCGCCGTCCCGCTGCCAGATGGACTCGCCCGGGCATCAACCCCTTTCTCTGGCGTGTGGACTTCCCGCTGGATCCGGACGCCTGCGGCAGGGCAGGGGACGCGCCCCGCAATAGCCCTAAACAGGAAAGGGCAACTCCTTCACCCTGCCCGTTCGGGGGAGTAAAGTAAATGTTTGAGAATACCTCGCGGCCCTTCGCCGCCTCAGTGTGGATATGACCGAAAAGTCTCCAGCGCGACAGGCAACGTCCGTTATCCTCGCCTCCATCATCCTCTGGGTGCTCGTCCTCTTTGCGGCGTGGTTCGTCGAAGGGACCGACTCCGCCTTGGGACACGGCCCGCTCCCGAGCGCGCTCAACGGGTTGGCCGCATACCTGCGGACTCTGCTCGTGGCGGTCTTCGGGATCGTCGTGGGTGGAGCGATGATCGTGGGAATACGGGGCAGCTCCCAGTACGGCGAACGCTACTCCTGGCTCATCTACGTCTTCGTCGTCGTGCCTCTGCTCATCCTGCTGTTCATTCCGCTGGAACGCTTCAACTCGGGCACATTCCTCGGCCTGCCGTCCTTCCTGGTCGGCATCCCGGGGCGGATGGTCATCGCTACGGCGCTCGGCTCGGTCCTGCTCGGTACGCTGGGCATGCGGGTGCTCCTGAAGGCCCCGCCCGACGAGGGCGCGGCGCGAGCGCTGACGCAGCGCTCCTCCGGTGGCGGCGCGTCCAGGGACGCTGCTCCCGGACGCTTCACCGGCCTCGCCTGGCGCGCACTCTCCTTCATGCAGGAGGAGGCCAAGCGCTTCGAGCAGTCCAACATGGGTACGGAGCACCTGCTCCTCGGGGTCCTGAGCGACACCCGCTCGCAGGCTGCGCGGATCGTGATCGACCTCGGCGCCGATCCCGCGTCCATCCGCCGTGAGGTGGAGAACATCATCAGCAGGCGCGGACCCCTGTTCGGCGGCAAGGCGAGCATGACGCAGCGCTGCCAGCGCGTCGTCGAACGTGCCGTGCGCATAGCGCGCAACAGCGGCGTTCGCACCGTCGGGACCGGCCACCTGCTGCTTGCGCTGGTGGAGAACCCCGAGGACGTCGCCGGGCAGCTCCTCGACAGCTCCGGGATCACGGCCGACCGCGTCGCCTCGGTCATGCGCGGGATGCCCGCTGAGTCCGACGAATAGCCTGCGCCCTTCCTCGGGTCCAGCCTGTCAGCCCCTTCGGGGCTCCCTGTCCCCGGCTTCGCGCGGGGCGCATATACTAGTGCCCGGGGGCCGGTAGCTCAGTTGGTCAGAGCGGACGACTCATAATCGTCTGGTCGCGGGTTCAAGTCCTGCCCGGCCCACCACGCCGCCCTGTCTGGTCTGACGTCATTCCTCTGCGGCGGTTCGCCACACCCTGGTTCGGCCGGTTCCGCGTCCCTGGAAAACTCAGCCATGCAAGAGTGATTGCGCCCTGTCCATCGGGCCGGAGTCGTGCCCTTGCATCCGGTAAGCGTGGGGATATACTGCTATGCGCGAAGGCGCGAATAGGAACGATGGCAGAGTGTATGCAGGCTCGGATGGAGGCTGATTATGCTGACCGCCGAACAGAACGAACTCCTGTGCCGCATCGGCCCCGGCACCCCGATGGGCGAAGTGGTCCGGCGCTATTGGGCCCCCGCCTTGCTCTCCTGGGAGCTTACGCCTGACGGAACGCCCGTCCCGTTCAGGCTCCTGGGAGAAGACCTGGTCGCCTTCAAGGACACCAGCGGCCGTATCGGGGTGCTTCAGTCCTTCTGCGCTCACCGGGGCACGCCCCTGTGGCTTGGCCGCAACGAAGAGGACGGCCTCCGTTGCCTCTACCACGGCTGGAAGTACGACGTCGAGGGCAACTGCGTCGACCAGATGAACGAGCCGGAGGAGCTGCGCTTCAAGGAGAAGATCCAGATTCGGTCGTACCCGAACGTGGAGGTGGGAGGGGTTGTCTGGGTGTACTTCGGTCCGCCTGACCGGCTGCCCCCACCGCCGAACTTCGAATGGACGCAGGTCCCCGCATCGCACAGGGACATCTCCAAGGTCGTCCAGGACTGCAACTGGGTGCAGGCCGTGGAGGGAGGGATCGACCCCTCCCATGCTCCCGTTCTGCACGGGGCCATAAGCATGGACGCCGGACCGGAGGCCGGACTCCACCCGACGTACGCCTCGATGCGAGCGAAACCGGGGATCTACGAGATCAACAAGACTGACTACGGCCACGAGTTCTGGGCCGTCCGTCCCCTGCCTGCTGAGGGGAAGGAGCTGGTGCTCTCACACCACTTCGTGGCTCCATGGACCCAGATCCGTTCCGTGCAGAAACCGTACCGCTCGCCGGGCCACATGTACGTGCCGATCGACGACGAACACTGCATGGTATGGAACTGGGAGTACAGCTTCGGAGAGGAACCGCTCTCCGACTCCGAACGGGAGAGCGCGGACATCGGAATGGCGAACGGCCCCAGCGCGGTGGACCAGAAGACGTTCCGCTCCAGGATCGGCGCGGAGCAGGAGTGGGGGCTGGACCGGGAGTACCAGAAGACCATGTCCTACTCCGGCATAAAGGGAGTGAACCTGCAGGACCGGGCCGTCCAGGAGGCGGTGGGGCCGATCGTGGACCGCTCCATAGAGCGCCTCGGCCCCGCAGATCAGCCCATCATCCAGCTCAGGCAGGTGCTGTTCGACGCCGTGAAGACGGTCGCCGACGGAGGCGACCCACCCGGCACGGGGACCTCGTACTACGGCCTGCGGGGCATCGCAAAGATCCTGGAAGCGGGGTCTGACTACAAGGCGCAGACGCTCGACGAGATGCACCCGGCTGAATTCGCCGGGTCGCGCTAGACCCGGCAGGCTACGGCCATACCCGCAGGCTGCGTTCCGCCTGGTTGGCCGGCGCCAGGGGTCCGGCGCACGAAGGAGTTGGCTTGCGTCTGCTGAATGCGGTGCGCCTCGGCCCGGCAACGGTGGTCTTCACGCTGGTGCTGGGCGCCGTGGCGTTCATCTCGCTCTACCCCATCCTCTTGTTGTTCCTGAACAGCCTGCAGGTAGGGCAGTTCGGCACCGATACGACCTTCGGGTTCGACAACTGGACGGCCGTGTTCGAGGAGCGCCAGCTCCGGGACGCGTTCGTGAACACGATCACCCTGACCGGAACGCGCCAGCTGATAGCCTTCTTCGTCGGAGTGGCCCTTGCCTGGGTCTTCGCCAGGACGGACCTGCCGTACAAGGGCTGGCTGGAGTTCGGCTTCTGGACCGCCTTCTTCATCCCGGCGCTGCCCGTCGTCATCGCCTGGTCGCTGATGCTGGACGGGGACAGGGGCCTCTTCAACCAGTTGCTGATGCGGCTCCCCTTCATAGATGAGGCGCCGTTCCAGATCTATTCGTGGTGGGGGATCACGTTCATCCACCTCATGACCACGACGGTCGCCATAAAGGTCATGCTCCTCACCCCGGCGTTCCGGAACATGGATGCATCCCTTGAGGAAGCGTCGCGCATCCTCGGCGCGGGCACGCTCAGGACCCTGTTCCGGGTGGTCGTTCCCGTGATGGCGCCCACCATCCTCGTGATCTTCCTGCTCGGGACGATCAAGTCGATGGAGGCCTTCGAGGTCGAGCTCATCCTCGGGTCGCCGGCCAGGATCGACGTCTACAGCACGCTGATCTACCGCCGTGTCCTGCTCAAAGAGCCTCCCGAGTTCGGCGAGGCCATGGCTCTCAGCATGATGGTCCTCGCGCTCCTGCTGCCCCTGATCATCCTGCAGCAATGGATAAGCAGGCGACGGAGCAGCCAGACGCTCTCCGGCAAATATTCCGCCCGGTTGCACGGGCTGGGCCGTCTCCGCTGGCCCTTGTTCTCGGTCATCACCTTCATGGTACTGATGATGACGGTCTTTCCCATCATCATGGTGACGCTCGGCACCTTCATGAGGCTGTTCGGCTTCTTCGAAATACCGAATCCCTGGACCCTGAAAAACTGGGTGGTAAGCCTCTCAGACGCACGGATCCTGGGAGCGCTCAAGAACACCTTCCTCATCGGCATAGGCGCCGCGCTCTTTTCGATGGTCGCGTTCTCGCTCATCGCCTATATCAGCGCCAGGACGCGGTTCGTCGGCCGGCACGCGCTCGACTTCCTGACCTGGCTGCCCGCCACCATCCCCGGCATCGTCATCGGCCTCGGCTTCCTGTGGCTGTTCCTCAAAACGCCCGGCCTCAATCTGCTCTACGGAACCATGTTCGTTCTGGTGCTCGCGGTAAGCCTGGCCAGCATCACGCTGGGGGTCCAGCTGCTCAAGACCAACATGATGCAGATCGGCTCGGAGCTGGAAGAAGCCTCCTGGGTGAGCGGCGCCTCGCATCTCTATACGTTCCGGCGGATATTCCTCCCACTCATAGCCCCCGCATTGGTGCTCGTGGGGCTGCTCTCATTCGTCCAGGCCGCGAAAGCGATCAGTGTCGTGGCCCTGCTGTCGACGAGGAGCTCCGAGCCGCTGTCGATGCTGCAGCTCGACTATATGGCGGAAGGGAAGTTCGAGGAGGCGTCTGTTATCGGCCTCCTGATACTGCTGCTGACGCTCGGCATGGCTGCGGGGGCGCGCATCCTGGGATTGAAGCTGCGAGGCATCTCGACAACCGATCCGTCCACATAGCGGAACGGCGCCTCGATCAGGCGGCGACGGGCCACGCCTGGGCTTGCAGGCCGTCGAATTCCAGGGATACGTCCAGCCCCTCCTCCCAGTCCTGGGAAGCGGGGAGATAGACCTGCACGTCCTGCCCCCACGGAAGCCGCACGCGCGCTTCGTACCGTTCTCCGACGAAGAGGATGGCGCTGATGGAGCCCACCAGTCCCTGTCCACCGCTGCTTGGGCTCACGTCGACGCGGCTCACGTCGACGACTTCCGGCCTGACCGCGACGTTGCACCTCTCGCCGGGTCGGAGCACGTTGCCCGACGTAACGCGCGCCCGGATGGTCGGCCCTCCCGCTTCTTCGAGCTGCACCGGGATCGTCTCGACGCCGTCGCCGTCGGCCACTGTGCCGGTGAACATCACGGTGCGGCCCAGGAAATCGCGCACCGCCGGAGTCTGCGGGTTCCTGTACAGGTGCGTCGGAGTACCGACCTGTTCCACGTTGCCGTGGTCCATGACCACGATGCGGTCCGACAGGCTGAGCGCCTCGATCTGGTCATGGGTGACGAAGAGCACCGTGATGCCGAGGCGGCGCTGGAGCTCCTTCAGCTCTACCCGCATCTGCTCCCGGAGCTTGGCGTCCAGGTTGGAGAAAGGCTCGTCCAGGAGCAGCAGGTTGGGCTCGAATACGAGGCTGCGGGCGACTGCAACCCGCTGCTGCTGCCCCCCGCTGAGCATGGTGGACTGGCGGTCGCCCATGCCCGTGAGGCCCACCTGGTCGAGGACCCGTGCTACTCGTTCCCGCGTCTCCGACCGTCCGACTCGCCTCACGTTGAGCGGGTACGCCACGTTCTCGGCCACCGTCATGTGCGGCCAGATGGCATACGACTGGAACACCATGCCCATGTTCCGCTTGTTGGGAGGAACGAAACTGCGGCCGTTGCCGCCGTCGACAACCACGCCGTCGTAGACGATCTGCCCGCTCGACACACGCTCCAGGCCGATGACCATGCGCAGCGTAGTCGTCTTTCCGCACCCGCTCGGCCCCAGCAGGGTGAGCACTTCACCCGGATGGACCTCGATCGACGCGTTCTTGACCGCTTGCACTGCCCCGAAACGCTTCCCGACGCCGCGAAGCTCCAGTACCGGCGGGCGCTCTTTGGTGGATGCATCGGTCATGAAGACACTGGGCCTCGCTGTCGTCGTGGTTGGGCTATGCGCCCGAAGCGTTGCGGACTGTGGCGCAGCTTAAGGGTGCGGTTCTCTGAGGGTCAAGCCGGAATCGTGATTGAATCCTCCATCTGAATTCATGTAATTCGGCGAATCCAGCCTTGACATGTGACTCATATAGCCCTATAACGGCTGCCGCGCCATATCCATGGCGTGGCCCGCGGTGATTGCAGTTGCTGTCCGACGGAGGACCAGGACGACGAGCGACCAGGGCAGGTGCTCACCGCGGGGGTGCTTGGGAACGTCGACACTGGTCGCTTGTCTGAGAAAGGACGTCTGATGAGTAGGACACTGAGGACGGCGATGCTCGCAGCGTTGGCAGGGACGCTGGCATTGATGGCGGTCGCGTGCGGCGAAGACCCCACGCCGACTCCTGCGCCCACGCCGACACCGGTCGTCGTCGAAGTCGTTGTGACCGCGACTCCGACCCCTGAGGGTGCTCACGTAGCTGAATGGGCAGCAGCACAGGAAGCCGCCAAGAGCGAGAAACTCGTCATCAACACCAAGCCCGGGGACGGGGCAAACTTCCTGATAAAGGAGTTCAAGAGGACCTTCCCGGACATAGAAGTGGAGCACACCACGGCCTTCCCCAGCAGGTTCGGGCCGAGGATCATCGCTGAGCAGGAGGCTGGTCAGTACCTCTGGGACGTGATGGCCAACTTCGCCGGGAACATGACCAACGTCATGGCGCCCGCCGGCACGTTCCAGGACCTCGAACCCTTCCTGATCCTTCCCGAGGTGACCGACGACGACAACTGGTACCTGGGCTTTGACGTCTATGGCAACGACGCCAGCGGGCTGGACCAGGTCTTCTACTTCGCTATGGACCTGCGCGGCGGCTTCTACGTCAACCGCGATCTG
The DNA here is from genome assembly GCA_034423175.1 of Dehalococcoidia bacterium. Taxonomy (GTDB): domain Bacteria; phylum Chloroflexota; class Dehalococcoidia; order Lucifugimonadales; family Australimonadaceae; genus Bin16. Next base: position 10,148 of record DAOUJA010000017.1, on the reverse strand, counting down.
GAGCCCAGCGGCCTGACGGACGTTGACGAACTGCTGGACCCGAAGTGGAAGGGCAAGATCCTCATCCACGACCCGGCCGCGAATGGAGGCGGCACCGCAGCCATCGGTTCGCTGCTTGCCTTCAAGGGTGAGGACTTCGTCACCAAGCTGCTCACCGACCAGGAGCCGATCATCATCGAAGACCCGCGCACCACCGCGGAGTGGATGGTGACGGAGCGCGTGCCAATCGGCATCGGCGTGTACGACAACTTCCTGGACGAGTTCAACACCGAGGGCGTCGGTCTGGCCATCGAGCGAAGACTGGGCTGGGGCCACATCAGCCCGGACGGGTTCGCCGTCTACAAGAACGCCCCGCACCCCAACGCCACGAAGGTCTTCGTCAACTGGTTCCTCGGCGACGATGGCCAGCGCATCTGGGCCTCCACCATGGCCAACAGCAGGCGCAAGGGTATGCCGCATCACCCGTTCCAGAACCACCCGGACTACGACCGCATCGAGACCTACACGGTGCCCGACTTCGAGAGCAATGCAGACCTCCTGAAGGACACCATCGCGTTGGCCGAGCAGCTCAGGAACTAGCGGCTCAACGGCTGGACAGCGCACGAGAGAGGCCCCCGCACTCGCGGGGGCCTCTTCCGTTCTCGCCGATGAGCACCGGGGTTGCGCACCGCACTTCCCTGGAGCCGTGCGCGTGGGACGTCCCCTATCCAGTGTTGCCGGTCGGGTCCATAAGGGGCATCAGGGCGGCCCGCCAGTCTTCGCTGGAGCCTATCGTGCACTCCGCTGCCCGGAGGTCGTAGTAGGTGGGCGCGATTCCCGCAGGCTGACCGCCGTCCTTCACGACGTCAATCGCCTGCTGAAGCATCCTCCGCGTCACGATGATGGCGCGGTCGGCCTGCCCGAGGTGCTCCTGCTCGCGGTCGACGATCGCCCCCATCGATTCCTGCACGGCGCGGTCCTGCGTGTTGATGCCGTAGATGCCGGTGAACGTGTCGGTCTTCTGCACCTGCCGGTCGATCATCCAATCGTTCGACTTGTTGCGGTAGCTGCGGAAGCCATCGTTCGGGTCGATGTCCGTCGTGAAGCTGTTGCCGCTCACCTGGGGGTCCTGGGCCTCTTCGGCCAGGGGCGCGTCGCCGTAGGCGTAGTACCAGTTGTAGACCATGACGTTGTCGTCGTCGATGGGCACCCAGTGATGCCCGTGTACCTCGGCCAGGCCGAGTCCGGGCGGACGGAGCTGGGTGAATGGCATGATGAAGTGATAGCCCCGCACGTACCGCCGGTCCTCGCCCAACTGCCGCACCCCGAAGTACCGGTAGCCGTAATCAGTCTCGTCCAGTTCGAGGAGCGGCGCGCTTCCCTGTACGAACGCGCTCTGGAAGGGCGTTCCGGGAAGCGTCACGCCCTCGCGCAGGCGGCGGTGCATGATGGGCGCGTGGGACGTGTCCACGCCTCCCTCGAGGGCCTGCAGCCAGTTGCACTCCTGGACCACCTTCGTGAGCGTGCGTTGCTCCTCGGGCACACGCGTCCACTCGTAGTTCGGCAGGGGAGGCTTGCTCTCCGGCGGGCCCATGTAGGTCCAGACCAGGCCGCCCATCTCTTCCACGGGGTAGGACTTGGTGCGCACCTTCTGGCTGAAGTCGAACTGTCCGGGTTCGTTCATCTGGTCCACGCACTGGCCGGTTACGTCGAACTTCCAGCCGTGGTACACGCACCGCAGGCCGTCCTCTTCGTTTCGGCCCAACCAGAGGGACGCCCGCCGGTGTGCGCAGAACTCGCCCAACAGCCCGATCCTGCCGCTGGTGTCGCGGAATGCGACCAGGTCTTCTCCGAGCAGCTTCACACGCACGGGCGGGCAGTCGGGCTCGGGAAGCTCCATGCTGAGCAGCGCCGGGATCCAGTACCGGCGCATCGCTTCTCCCATCGGGGTTCCCGGGCCTGTGCGAGTAAGGCGTTCGTTCTGTTCAGCGGTCAGCATTGGCTCACCTCGCCCTGCGTGCCATGGGCATCGGGCCCCCCGGTGCGCGCATGGTCAGCCGGGAGTTCATGTTAGAGACCCCCGGAGGCGCAGTCAACGAACCGTACGTCTGGGTAGTGGTTCGATGTCTGGGACCGGTCATGTTGAGCGAAGCCGGAGGCGGAGTCGAACATCTCTCGGCGTTATCCCTGTGACAATGCCTCCGGGATCGCTGCCACGTCATCGAGCTCTTCGAGCCGGTCGATGAGGTCGACCACTGATTCGAGGGCCCCCTGCGAGAGCGGCAGCGGAGCGTGAGACGCACAGTCCATGAACTTGTCGACGAGCTGTTCGCGGCTCAACGGCCTCGCCGGATGTCCGAGGGGCAGGTCGATGCGTCGCGCTGCCGTGGCGCCTGAGCGGAGGACGACCTCTACTATCCCGGCGTGCGGTGACAGTGATGCATCGAGCTCGTGACTGCCCTTCGCCGTCAGCCTCAGCGGCTCGGGCTGACCGAGACCCTCGGACGTGAAGTCGGACAGCGTAACCGCGCCGTTCGCCAGGGCCTTGGCCGCGCCGAAGTAGACGCTGTTGGCCGCAGAGGCTGCGCTGCCGGGCCGCTGGCGCTCCTCCACCGGCTCGAACCAGTTCCGTGAGTCGGGGTGGCCGGTGAGCCTGAGCTCGACGACGTCGTCGGGGTCGACCCCGTCCTCGTTGCGCAGTTGAAGGCCTGCCTCGATGAACGCGTGGATCAACCCGCTCGTCGGCCACGGCTTGAACGAGGAGTCGAGCGTGTAGTAGGTCGTTCCCAACCCTTCGGTGATGATCGAAGCGTCGTACACCCCGTCGTAGAACATGGCGAAGAACCCCGCCTGCCCTTCGAGGGCGTCGCAGTGCGCGCCCAGTCCCTCCTGGGCGAGCAGCGCCGCAAGCACTCCTCCCTGGTTCGGGAAGGCCGCGTAGATCCCTTTCGCCGGCGGGTCGCCGTACACCACCACCTGCCGGCTTCCTGACGCCTGCATCAGCATGAGGCCCAGGGCGCTGTCGAGCTGGTCCACCGACAGTTCGAGCGCCCGGCCTGCGCTGAGCGTTGCGCCCAGGTAGCTGAGGAGTTGTCCCTCCAGGAAGCGGCCCTTGGTGTTCACTCCCGCGCGGAGCAACGCTATGACGGACCGCATCTCCACCTCTACGCCCGCCACGAGGGCATTGATGAAGTCCTTCCCGCTGAGTCCTCCGCGGCGTTCTGCGATCGCAAGGGGTGCGGTGAGGGCAAACGCCCCCGGGTGTCCGCCCTCGGCGCCGATGGCGTCGTAGTTCAGCGCGTGTACCATCGCGCCGTTGGCAAGGCCCGCCATCACCGCCGATACCTTCTTGTCGTAGCCGAGCACCGTGCTCTCCGGGTTGCCCCCGGAACTGAGGACGACGGCTGCCGTCTCCGTCCCTCCGTCCCCGAGTGTCCCGCCCGCAAGGGTGGTGCCGAGGGAGTCGAGGGTCAGCCGCTTCGCGACCTCGACCACGTCGGCGGGGAGGTCGTCGTAGCGGCTGGCGGCCACGTACTCGCAGACCGTGCGCGTCAGTCCCTGTGTGGTGGCTGTCATGTCGCTTCCTCCGGTACGGATGTCATTCGCCTGGGTGCAGGACTCCCTCGCCCCCAACGGCGCGCAGCCCGGCGCTGAACGCCTCTATGGCGCGGAACGCGTCCTCACCGGCAAGCTCCACGCGCGCGATGAAGTGGCGCCTCTTCGCGCTCTCCGCGAGTGCGAGCGCCTTGGCAGCCGCCTCCTGGGGAGTACCCGCTATCACCATGGCGTCAACCAGGCTGTGCAGTTGTGCAGGCGACAGGTCGGACGCTTGTGAGACATCTTCGAGCGATGGCGTGCGTTCGCGCAGCACCCTCGAGAAGACCCTGCTGCGGGTCGACAGGTTGCCAAGAGCGTACTCGCCGGCGCTCTCGTATGCCCGCTCCGTGGACTCGGCCATGAACACCGGGAGCCCGAGCGCGACTGCGACGTCGTCCGGGTCCCGCCCCGCGTCGCGGGCCCCGGCCGCCACGTGGTCCATCGCCGTGGCCACCACGTCCGGATCGACGCCGACCATGGCGTAGACGCCGTCCGCGGCGCCCCCCGCGGCCGACAGCATCCTGGGGCTGCTGGCGTTGACATAGACCGGTACGGGCAACACGGGGCCGAACCTTGCGGCCAGGGTCTCCCGGACCGTCTCCACGGCTCTTGTCACCTGGGACGCGGTGGCCCTCGCACCGCCTGTGTATTCGACCGCGGCCTTCCCGCTGCTGATCACCAGGCGGGCCCGGCCCGGTGCGAGCTCTCCAAGCGTCGCTCCGTGAGTCGCGAGCATCATGGGCCCTCGCGAGACCGGGTTCGTGACGGACGGGAACAGCGTGACCCGCGTGGTGCGCTGCGCCGCGAGCGCGAGCCGCACGAACACGTCCCTGCCGCTGTGGGGATGGTCCGGCATCCCCACGCCGGCAAAGCCCAACTCCTCGGCCCTTTCCGCGAACCGGGATGACTCGCTGAGCGGCGGGTTCGTGGGGTCGTTGACGTCGATGCGCAGGTGGGAAGCCGTTGGGGAGTTGGACATCGGAAGGTCACCTCTCCGGGAGTCCTCGCGTGGGGTCACGCGCAGCATACCACCGGCAACCTGGCGCATACGCGCCGCGCCTTCGCACACGAGAAGGGCCGGCGACAGGCCGGCCCTTCTGCGCTGTGATGCTGAACGCGGGCTAGCCCGCTTCGGGACGCTCGGGGTACTCGAAGAAACCGGCGCAGTACGTGCTCGGGCGCGGGTCGTCCGGGTTCGCTGCGTAGTCGGGAGCGCCGCGCGGGTACACCTCAACGCGGGACCTGCCCTGCGGGTCGCACATCGCCACGGGTGTGGTTGCCAGCGTGTTGAAGTCCGCGTCGGTCACGCTGATGCCCGCGATCCCTTCCGACATCACGCGCTCGAACCGTCCCATGTCGAAGCGTGCCGCGAAGTTCCCCGCTTCGTCCACCGCCATGATCGGCGGGTCCACGTTCTCGGTGATCTCGTTCACCACGGTGCCTGCGAAGCCGCGCCCGATGCTCGTCTGCAGCAGCACGTGTACCTTCTGCCCCGGCTGGAACCCGGTGCCCATGAGTGCGAAACTGCTCCCGCTGTGGAGCTCTCCGACGCCCGGCCAGACCGCAACGCTGGGTGCGGAGTCGGCGTCCTGTCCCCTTGCCTCGGAGCCGAACGGCGCGACTCCTGCCATGAAGGCGAGAAGGACTGCCAGGACCAGCGCCGTGATGAGGGCTGCTGTGGTGGTCTGCCTAACGAAGATGCGGCGCATGGTTGCCTCCTTTTGTCGAATCCCGGCGTCCCTTAACGGCCGAGAAGCGCATCGAGTATAACGCGGTCAGGCCAGATGACGTGCATGACCGCGTCTAGGACTCCGAATACAACTGCTGCAACGAGCACTCCGGGAACCAGCGCCCACAGCCTCGCGCGGCCTCGCCACTGCAGCGATGCGAACCCGAACAAGAGCGCGAACGCGACGGTGGCGTACTGAAGCCCGACGATAGCTGCCCCGATGACCATCGCCGCGAGCCAGGCCGAGATACCGAGGAATGCCCGGAACGCCACCCGGTCTGTGCCGGTGCGCATCCCCAGGTCCATGATCTCCACCTGCTCAGAGCGGTACACGTTCATACGGAACGTCTCGTAGAGGATGAGCGGCACGAGTGCGGCGCTCAGGTACAGCGGAAGGAACTTCGCCGCCCCCGTCTTCAGGGAGCTGACGTCCACGAGGAACGCGATGACTATCGCAAGTATCGCGAACGGGAAGAGCGAGTCCCACGTCCAGCGGGCGCGCGGCTTGCCGGGCAGTATCCTCGTCCAGGCGGAGCGTGCGCCTCCGGCCCCGTCTCCCGCTCCCCCTTGCGGCGGGGTCACCCCCTGCTGCGCGGCGGTGGCCGATGCGATCTGGCTGATGGCCGTCCCCCTGGCCATCGCCTTCGTCAGGTAGATGACGCTGAGGATGGCGAAGATCAGCAGGATGATCGAGATCGGCCGTGTCGCCATGCCCACCGGTCCGAATACGTTCACTGCCGTCCACAGGTTCTTCTCGATGATGGGCCCCAGGATGAATCCGAGGATGAACGGGGGGCGTGGCCATCCCAGCCACTTCATCGCGAGGCCGAGCAGGCCCGCGCCGATGAGCACCATGATGTCCCCCCAGGCCGTCGTCGACTGGAACGCCGCGATGAACACCAGCGGGAACAGGGCGGCCGCCAGCAGCGGGTAGGGCACCAGCGTCACCTTGGCGATCTGGCCCGTAGCCACCATGCCCAGCAGGGTGATGAGCAGGTTGCCCAGTCCCAGCGTCACCACGATGGCGACCATCACGTCCAGGTGCTGGTCCAGCATCCCGAGGCCGGGGGCGATGCCGTAGAAGAGCAGTCCCACCAGCACGATGGCCCACGACGAGCCGCCCGGGATCCCGAACGCCAGCGTCGGGATGGCCTGACCGCCCTCCTTCGAGTTCTGGGCCGACTCGGCGAACAGCACGCCGTCCAGCGAGCCCTTGCCGAACTCGGTCTTGTCTTTCGACAGCGCCATGCCGAACGCGTACGAGAGCCAGTCGATGACCGCGCTCCCGATCCCCGGGATAGCGCCCATGAACACGCCGAAGATGCTCTGGCGGATGGCCACACGCCACTTGCCCGCGCCGTACCGCACGCCTGACAGCACCTCCTTGGTCGAGACGGTCCCCGGCGCGGAGACCGGGCGCCCCGTCATGGTGAGGTCGATCAGTTCGGGTAGCGCGAAGAAGCCGATGAGCGTCGGGATCAACGGGAGCCCGTCGAGCAGGTAGATCTGTTCGAACGTGAGCCGTGGGAGGCCCTGGATGCCGTCGGTGCCGATCGTGCTGGCCAGGACGCCGAGCAGGCCGGAGATGATGCCCTTGATCATCGCCCCCCGGCTCAGCACGGAAACCATGAGCACGCCGAACATCGCCATCGCCGCGATCTCCGGGAACGAGAACCGTACGAGGATCGGGCGCATGAACGGGATCATGGCGAGCAGCGCTATCGCGCCGACCACGCCGCCGATGGCGGACACGGCATAGACGGCCCCCAGCGTGTGCGCGGCCCGGCCGCGCATCGCGAGCTGATGACCTTCCAGGAAAGTGACCTGCGTGGCGGCGCCCGGGTAGCCCAGCAGCACCGCGGGCACCGAGTCCAGCGTGTTGTTCAGCCCGCCCAGGGCCGCAAGGAAGATGATGCCGGCGGTGGGGTTGTCGCCGAAGTTGAACAGCAGGAAGGGAATGGCGATCGCGGCGATGGTTGTGCTGCCGAGACCGGGGATCAGGCCGATCGTTCCCAGCAGCAAGACCGCCAGAACCAGCATCGTCCAGTAGAGCGGGTCTCCGAGAAACCCCAAGGCGGCAATGTACTCGCCCACGCTGCTGACTCCTTAGGCGCTGAGTGCTGATGCGAGCCGGCCGGCCGCTTCCTCAGCGGAAGCGGCTGACCGGCTCACGTAGTCCTCCTACGGGAGGAACTGCTCGTATACCGCCTTGATCGCGTCAGCGTTCGCAGCCCAGTTCTCCAGTTCCGCGTCCACGACTTCTGGCTCGAGCCTGCCGCCCCGCTCGACCGATAGACCGACGAGGCTCTCGTAGATCTCCTGGTACTCAGGGTCGTTGAACATGTCGGCCATCGCCTTGCGCAACACCGCGAGCACTTCCGGTTCGATCGTCTTCGGCGTGAACAGGCCGCGGTAGAACGCCGTGTCCTCCAGGTTCATGCCGGACCAGATCGCCTGCTGCTCGGGAGTCAGCAGCTCCACTATGGGCGGGAGGTCGTCCGGAACGTCGATCTCGCCGTTGTTGTCGAAGACCTCCGCCGAGCCCAGCATCGCGAAGGGCTGGACGACTCCGTCCGCGAACCAGCCCGGACGTGAGCCGGGCGTCCGGTACCAGGCGCTGCCGGACACGTACGTCTGGGCGTCGCCGCGGTCGAACGTCGTCAGGAAGGCGGAGAACCCCGAGCCGATGCCGTAGAGCGGCCTCATCGGCAGGTCGAGCCATTCGGCCAGGGCCAGCACCTTCGCCGTGCCGGTCTCGGACTCTGTGTTCAGCCCGACGGTGAACTCTTCCGTGCCGCCGGACGCCTCCTGGATGCGGCCGTATGGAGCGTCGCCGGAGGCGATCCACATCGTCGTCCGCTGCATGATGCCGCCGACCGACGTGTAGTCGCGGAAGTCGTACCGTACGCCTGGGCGCAGGATCTGCGAGATGGGGTTCGCGCCGGTGTTCGCGAGCAGCCAGAGGCCGTCGTCCTCGGCGTTTTCGTGCCACCAGTTCCCGCCCACGGTGCCTGCGGCACCGTCCTTGTTGACCACGATGGACTTCGGGTTGCCCGGGATGTACCGCGGCAGGTAGCGGGATACCGCCCGCGCGTGCGCGTCGATGCTGTTACCGGGGTCCCAAGCGACGACGACGCGTATCGTCTTGCCGGAGAAGTAGGCTTCCGCGTCGAACGATGGCTCCGGCATCGCGGTGGGAGTGGGCGCGCTCGGTTCGGCCGTTGCGGCCGGTTCGGGAGCTGCGGCCGTGGGTGTGGGGGTCGGCGGCACCGGCGTCGGCGTAGCTGTCGGGTCGCTGCCGCAGGCAGCGAGGACCGCCATCAGCCCGGCAACGATAGCCAACCCCAATAGGAGTCGCCATGTCCTGATTCGATTTCCCATGAGGCCCTCCTGCCTTCGTTTTCGCTGCCGGTCCGGCGCTGACCGCTTATGATGGAGAACGTACTCCTACGTGTCAAGGAGCGCGCGTTCAGGCAGCCTTTCTAGTCCCGTTCGTCCTGCAGGAACCACTCGGTCGGCAGCTCGCGCCCCAACCCGGCGGCTTTCGCCAACTCGTAGACGCGGTACGCGACCGCGGCGAACTGCAACCCGGAGCCCGGCACGTTGTAGTAGCACGTCAACTGGTCGTCGCTCGTCCGCCCCTGGGCCTTGCCCGAGACCAGGTCCGCCAGGGTAGGGGAGTCGCTGCGGTCCACGCCCCGGTAGGAGCTGTCGAAGTGCCCGGCGGGCAGCCCTGCATAGTCCTCGTCTTCGCCAACGAAGAACCCCTCGGCTCCGCCATAGTTATGTCGCACGACGACGTCGAACTTCTCGACCGATTCCACCGGCAGCTCCTTCGGCACGACGGGGGTCACGTGCATGCCGGCCGAGAGGTACTGCGGGTGGATGATGGGCTGCGCCGAGTCGGTGCACCCCGCGACGATGTCCACGCCTTCGGTCACCAGCTCCGGGCTGTCCACCGCCACGACGTTGATGTCCAGCTTGTCGCTCATCTCCGCCGCGTACGCTTCGCGGTGCGCGCGGGTGGGGCTGTACACGCGGCAGTAGTCGATCTTGCGCACCTTCGCGAACGCCTCCAGGTACGTCCTCGCCATACCTCCTGAGCCGAACATGCCGACCGACGTGGCGTTCTCCCGCGCCATGTAGTTCGCCGCTACGCCCGCCGTCGCGCCCACCCGCATGTGCTGGATATGGCCGTCGTTCAGGATGGCCAGCAGCTCCGCGTTCCACACGCTGAACAGCATGATCAGGCCGCAGTACTTCCCCGGCTCGACGCAGTACTTGTCCAGTGTCTGGCCGTCGGCTTCCCACGGATAGTGCATGATGTCCGACTTGAACCGCATGGCGAACACGCCCAGGCGGCGGCTCGCGCCCTGGAGCGTGCCGAACACGTAGTATTTCTCGTCGCCCACCGGCACCCACACGTCCCAGCGGCCTCCGGGAGGCGCGGTAACGGCTTCCTTGTTCGCCAGGTCCTTGTAGGCCGTGTCGAGGTAGTCCAGGCAGTCGTCCATGGACAGGACGCGCCGCGCTTCTTCCGTGTTGATCAGCAGAGTCATGAGTCACCTCCCCTTATAGTGGCCTGACTCGTCCGGCTTCCCGGCACGGCGCCCGCGCTGGCTGCCGGCCGTACCTCCGGCGCTCGGATGCGCTGCTGCTACTGCTGCGGGAACATCTCGACCGGCGTCTGGCGCGGCCCGAGGCTCTCGTAGTAGTAGTTCTTCTCCGGCTCGTACCGGCCCTGGTTGAACCCGCCCGACTTCTCGCTCCGGATGATGACCGCCACCGTGCGCTCGCCGACCGTGATCTCCGTGTGGACCTCGTACGGCTTGACCAGGTCGAT
>DAOUJA010000016.1:0-1581 GCA_034423175.1 Dehalococcoidia bacterium | reverse complement strand
GACGGCACCAACGAGTGGACCAACGAGGGCGCATGGGTGCTGACCTGGACCGGCGCCGGCCTGACCTGGTACGAGGGCGTCCCGGTGTCGCTGAAGCTGGTCACGCTGCCCGTGGGCGGTCTGTAAGCGGGGAGCGGGAGCGAGCATGAAACGTAGAGCCTGCGCTGTTCCCGACACGGGGCGAAACGCCAAAGGAGGATGACTCAGCCATGTTCAACAGCAGAGAGACGACCACCACCAGCCGCGTCACACCCAAAGGGCGGCCCGGCATGAAGCTGAGCGCCCTCCGCCGTTCCCCCCTCCTCCTCCTGGCCGTCGCGCTCATGGCCCTGGCGGGCCTCCTCGTCCACGACGCACCGCCGGCCCAGGCGGGCCACGGCGACTCCGCCCCCGTCCTGTCGGAGCTGTTCATCACCGGCACCGTCACCCGCGACGGCGAGACGTACACCATTCCCCTCGTCGCGAACCCGGTGTTCGCGCCGCACACGAGGATATACACCGTCCGGGTCCCCAACGACCTGCAGAGCATCACCTTCTACCCCTCCTGGACGGATAACACGGTTGACGAGGTCGAGCTGTTCGAGAGGAACCACAGCTCCTGGAGCTATGCGGGCTCCTCAGAGATTGCCAGGACCTCCACTTCGGGCGACACTCTGACGAACAGCGTCAACCCCAGCCGTCCCGGACTTCGCGTCCACAAGACAACGGGCAACGGCGCCAACGACGGCTTCCACTACTTCGACCTGCAGAAGATCACGGCTGACTCGCCGACCTTCGATACCACCACGATCGACGACAGGACCTACACCGCGGGCCACGAGATCTCGCACCTGGGCCTCAGCGAGGAGGAGATAGACGCGCTCAGGCTGCCCAAGGCCAGCGTCGAATACTACTCCGGCGAGATCACCTACACGGCCACCGGGCTCCCCGACGGGCTGTGGCTGGGCCAGGGCAGGCTCCTCCAGGGCGCCCCCACCGCCGCCACCACGGAGCCTGCCGAAGTCACCTACACCGCCACCGACGAGATCGGCAGCTCGATCTCCCTCACCTTCGACGTGTCCGTCGCCCCGCCGGTGGAGTTCTCCGATGCAGACGCGGTTCGGACCTTCAAGAACACCATCATCGAGTACACCGTCGGCCAGGACACGCCCATCAACATGACGCTGCCCGCGGCCGAGGGCGGACACGGAACGCTGACCTACGGCCTGAGCTACTGGGTGAAGGAGACGAGGACGGTGGACGGGCGGCAGGTAACCCGCCACTGGGAGTACAGCATCAACGACGACGCCCCAGGCTTCTCCTTCAACGCCGCCACCCGCGCCCTCACCAGCGACACCGGTGCGACCGCGCCCTCCGCGAAGGCGTTCTACAGCGTGGACTACTGGGCCGAGGACGAGAACGGCGCCCGCGTCATCGCCTCCAACTCCATCACCGTGAACGAGGCGCCGACCCTCCCGTTCATAGATATCCAGTCCTGGACGGTAGGCGAGAGCGTCTCCCTCACGCTGCCTGAGGCGGCCGGCGGAACCAGGGTGGGCATCGGCATCCGGTACGAGCTGGAAGGGGCGGACCTGTCGGCCG
>DAOUJA010000015.1:0-102414 GCA_034423175.1 Dehalococcoidia bacterium | reverse complement strand
GTGAAGGTGAGACAGTAGAGAGCATGCAGACGGCCCTCCCCAGGTTGGGGAGGGCCGCTTGCTATCGGGCAATGAAGCAGGAGACCCGCTGGAGTGAGCGGGTCTCCTTGTGCAGGGCCGAGTTGCCGCGGCCGAGGACTAGGCGTAGGTGCAGTGGGGATGATGGAGCATGAGGCAGGGCGTGCCCTTCCGCTTGAGCTCCTCCTCGAACTCCAGGTGGACGGCGGGGTCCATGTCATCGAAGGAGATCTGGTCGCCGCCTTCCTGGGGGGTGCGGCTGTAGTCGTAGGTGCCGCCGCCGGGTTTGGGTTTCTCGGAGCCCCAGCCTATGCGCAGCCAGTCCCAGGGTTCGGGTCCGGTGTTGTAGTGGGCGTGCCACCAACCCTCGGGCGGAACGAAGACGGTGCCTGGTTGCCAGTCGACCCTGACGGTCTGGTCCATGGCCGGACTCTGGAGGAGGGTGTAGCCGTGGCCGTCGAGGACGGTTACGTGGATGCCGGGTCCGTGCCGGTGGGGTGGAGGATGGGTGCCGGGCTGCGACCCGAAAGCGATTCCGGCGCGGACTGTTCCCTTCAACATGGTGGCGGAGTAGTTGCGCTGGGACTCTTCACCGGCGACGAGGAACCTGCCGACAGACTTCCATCCCCGGCCCTCGGCGCGAGCGGCGCGAGCCTTGGCTGCCACCTCCTCGGCTGACGCGCGCCTCCTGGGTGCAAGAGCGTAAACGTCGGCGATGTAGTTGGTCTGCCACCCCTTGGTCCACTCCGTCTGAGAGAAGTAGCCAGGTTCATCGTCGAAGATGTCCTTGAACCGGTAGGGGTTGTCGAAGACGAAGCCGAGGTCCTTGAAGGTGTCGATGACGCGAGGGGCCGCGGTCATGGCGTAGAACCGGCAGGACTCGATGCCCGAGGCGTTGTGGAACTGGTGGGAAGCGTTGGGTGGAAGAGCGAAATAGCTGCCTCTACCCCACTCGAAAGACTGCTTCTTGCTCTCGTCGTTCCAGATGGTGGTCGCGCCGCGTCCGGAGAGGACGAAGATCAACTCGTCGTAGACGTGCTTGATGACGGCGGAAGACTCGCCAGGCGCGAGTTCGTAGATGTAGGAATCATTGAAGCCCTGGGCGCCATCCAGGTTGATGAAGACGCCGCTGCCGCCGCGTGCGGCCCAGGGTTTGACCGGGTGGGTGAAGATGTTCTGGATGAAGAAGCCCGTCACGGAGTCGAGCCCCTGGGACTCCCTCCAGAGCTGGTATGGGCTCTTGTACTGGCGGCTCTGTTCACTCTCCTCCAGCCTCTGCTCTTCCGTGATCAGATCGGGTTTCGTGAGTTCGTCTACCATGAGCGTACCCTCCTCTTCACTATCCAATGCCTGCGATTCGGGGGGCGCTTCCGAGCGAAGCGCGTCGGATACACGATTCCCAGCAGGGACCGCTGAGAACCTCACACTCGTGACTCTACTTCCGACGTGTAGACAATGCAACCGCTCCAACATTCGCGGGTATGACGGACGGCGAGATCTGGTGGACCGGCGACGGCGGAGCGCCGCGGCTCGGCTAGAGGGCGGGCGGCGCTTCCTCGTAGAGCGAGACCGGCACCTGAACCGGGAATTCGCCTGTCGTAATCGCGGCATGAACGGGCTGGACGTACTGGTAGTCGATGTCCAGCCGATAGCGGAAGGCCCGTGCGGCGGTGAGCTGCCGCTCGGTAGTGCAGGCCCACTCGGCGAGCGTTGCTTCCTCCCACCCCAGGTCCTCTTCCGAGTCCTCAGCGATGCGTTGGAAGACCTCGAGGTGCTCGTCTCCGATGCTGTACTGCGCCTTCAGGGCCTCACCAATCCTGCTCATGGTTTCCGCAGCCAGCAGGTCGCCTGCGAACAACCCCGCGATGCCGTCGAGCCATGACCACTCCCACCACCGTGTGCACAGCGACAGCGTGGACACCGCGAAGTAGGAGCGGGTGAAGTTACGCCATGCCGTGACCTCCTCGCGTTGGAGGCCGAGGCCCTCACAAAAGCGCAGCCACAACTCTTCGTAGGCGGGGGTCGTCCATCCGACGAGGTCGTTCACGATGTCCCTGCCTTCGATCTTGACGAGCTTCCTCAACTCGTGGGTGCGCGACGCCTCGTCGTTGTTCTTGATGTAGAGAGCGGCGGTGCTGAACTGGAGTCCGTGGTCCAGGTAGTAGTAGTGGTTCTTGGCCCACAATTGCAGGTCGTCCCGGCTCAGGGAGCCGTCATAGAGAAGTTGGTAAAGCGGCGGGGGGGCCGGGTAACGCTCCGCTTTCTGGCGGTGGAGCAACTGGATGAATTCAGCCCCGGGCAGCGGCGGGTCCTTCAGGTCGTTGGCGGTGTATGGGGGGTGGTTGAGCATCGCTACTTGCGCTGCAGCCTGAAGATGAAGACCCGGCGCAGCCGTTCCTGCAGGTCCGGCGTGTCCACGAAGGCCTTGGTCACGTCCTCTCCAAAGACGACGTGGTCCGCATCCGCTCCGATGGGTGAGTGCTCCCGCTGGTTGAGCATCGCCCGCTCGATGTCCTTGATGCCAAGCTTCTCGTAGAGCTGCTTGGTCTCCTCCAGGTCCTGGATCATCTGCTCGCGGACCTCGGGCAGTCGCTTCTCGCCCTCGCCCACCAGGGCGCTGCCCAGCAGGACGGGCCACGGCTCGGTCCGGTGCATCCAGTAGTACCAGCCGTTGGAAACGAGCTCCTCGGGCGTCCAGTCGCTCTTCTCCAGGGTGTCGATCTCTTCCTTCGCAAGGCCGAACTCCTCGGAGTGCCAGCGGCTGAGGGTTGGGTGGCTGGGTACGGGTCCGCCTACAGAGTCCTGTCCGCCTTCGTCGATGAGCTTCCGAAGCTGGAAGCGGCGCACGTCCTTGTTGGTCGTGTTGATGTAGCGCTCGCCCTCGAAACGGTGGTTGCCGTCCCCGCCCTGGTGGGCGCGGCGCTTGCGCTCGGCGATCGCTTCGATAGTGTTCGCCTTCGGACGCTCCGGATGGCCCTGCTTCCATTCCGCCCGGATCTCTTCGAGTTCGTCCATCAATTCGTCGGGGGAGAGCTTGTCACGGCCCCATTGCTTCGTGGTTGCCATACCCGTACTCCTTCCTCGTTCGACTTGTCGGGAGATTACTCCTATTCGGACCGTTCCTCAACCTCGTTTCGTCATGGTTCGAGCGTGGAACGATGGGCTACGCCAGAGTCATACGACCATGCGGTGCTTCGGGCGCGCGCTGGCCCCGAAGTTCCGATGGTCCGCCAGCCATCGCTCGACCTCCGCGCGGTCACCGGGCGCGTCGGGCGGAGCGGGAGGCTCGTCGTTGTTGTAGACGCTCGCAGCGGTCCGCCAGACGACCTTCTCCTGCACCTCGGCGGGAAGGTCCCCCAGTTCATCCTGAATGAGGATGCGCGAGTCAGGCCACGTGCAGGCGGGATGCGGGTAGTCGTTGGACCACATGAAGTTGTCCTGCCCGAAGTCCCGCAGCAGGTAGGCGCCGACTGCGTCGCTGATGAACGTGCAGAAGACCTGCCGCCTGAAATACGCGCTGGGGGGCATCGGCAGGGTGCTCCGCCTGCTCATCGTGTAGTGGTCGGCTTCCTGCAACCAGAAGGGCACCCAACCGGCGCCGGCCTCCGCGACCGCGACCCTGAGGCGCGGGTGACGTTCGAGTACTCCCGAAGCGATGATGTGCAGCAGTGAATTCATCGCATCGTTCTTGTGCCCGTTTATCGAATGGATGGGGATGCCCGCAGGGTCGCGTTCCCGGGGCTCGGCGATTCCGTTGATGTGCATGTTGACCGTCGCGCCGAGTTCCTCGGCGGCGGCCCAGAAAGGCTCGTAGCGTTCCGAGCTGTAGGGCATCCCCCTGGGCGGCGCGATCCAGATATCGACGCCCCGCAGCCCGGCGTCGATGAACCGTCGCATCTCCTGGATGGCGTGGTCCACGTTCCACAAGGAGACCATGCCCAGCCCCCAGTAGCGGTGCGGCGCGACCCCGCAGAAGTCGATCATCCAATCGTTGTAGACGCGCAGGTGCGCCTCCTGGAGCTCGCGGTCGTCTATGAGCCAGGCCCGCGCCGCGAAGGTCGGGTAGAGCACCTCGGCGCTGACGCCGTCGAGAGCGAGGTCCTTCAGCCGCTCGTGAGGGTCCCAGCAGCCCGCGCGAAGGAGGTGGTTCGTCTCGAATGGCCTCTCTTCGATCTGCAGCGCGCGCGAACGGAACTTGAGCGGAAGCTCCTTCTCCCACAAGTCGGGCGGCTCGCCCATATGGGAGTCGGCGGAGATTCGAAGCTCCCGGGTTGAGGATTCCACGACGCTCATCAGGTCCCTCTTTGATGGATTCGACGACCTAGACGTGGGCGATCTTCATGTTGGCGACGTCGGGCGTTGTGACGCCGAGGTCGCTCCAGGTGTCGCCGCCGTCGTTACTCGTGAAGAGCCGTCCTGAGCGGGTGGCGACGAAGACGCGTCCAGGGGTCTGGGGGTCGACGGCTATCGCCTCCGGGAACCCGCGGACCATCTCGTCGCCGGCGTTCAGTTCGTGCCAGGTCTCGCCTGCGTCCCGGGAGCGGATGAGGTTCGCCTCTGCACCTGAGTCGCGAGCGCGCCACTGGCCGGGATTGCCGTTGGCTACCGCCGAGTACATGACGGACGGGTCCGCCGGGTCGTAGGCGAAAGCGACCGAGTACTCGTTCTGGAATTCCAGCGCAATGGGCAGCCAGCTGTCCCCGCCGTCCAGGCTTCGGTAGAGGCTGCGCCCCGACGCCTTGCCTGACCTCATTCCCTCTCCGCCGCTCGAGATATAGAGGTGGCTCGTGTCACGGGGGTCGGTGATGATGGCGTGTACGTCCTCGTCGAGTCCGTTGTCGAGCAAGCGCCACGTGGCCCCGCCGTCCATGGTCTTGAGCATGTAGCCGACCTGGAGCGCGGCGTAGATGGTATTCGGGTCGTAACGATCGATGGTGATGTCGCGCACGTGCGGTTCGACAATGGGGACCGGATAACCCGTGCTGGCGACGGTCGGGAAGTTGCGGACGGACTCGATCTCCGTCCAGGACGCTCCGCCGTCGGCGCTCTTCCACATACTGATCGGCTCGCAGCCCGCGTAGACGGTCTGGGGGTCGTGCGGGTCGACCGTGACGCAGCGCACCTTCCCCGGCGCGATTCTGCCGTAGGACGGCTTGGACCAGTGGGCGCCCGCGTCCTCGCTCCGCCAGACCCCGTCTCCCCTGGTGCCCGCCAGCACGCGCTGGGGATCGTCCGGTGACGGCTCGACCTCCGTCACCTCCCATCCCTTGAGGTCGTGGCTGGCGATGGCCCATGCGCCGCCGTCTTCGGCGACCGTCAGCACTCCGTTGCGCGTTCCCAGGTAGAGGACTGTTCCCATGGCCGTTCCTCCTCGTGCTATGCGGCGTGAGCGTACCGCAAATCCGGGGTCGGCGCTACGTGCGCCTGCTCACGGAAGCCTTGCGGTGGTAGCATGCCCGCAAGGTGAGCAATCGACACCGGAGAAGAGCCATGGGCACGTTCATCATCCAGCCTCACCAGAGGCTTCAGGAGTGGGTAGCCGAGGAGAACGGCTACTTTGCGGGCGAAGGCCTTGACTACGTGTTCAGGCCTTCAGGCGAATCGTCGCGGAACCCGTCCGTGAATTCGGCCGAGGGAGCGCCGGACGAGGTGAAGCGTGGCGCGTTCGAGTCGATGGAGGCGGGCCGCGCGTGCGACGTCAGCTCGGCGTGCCACTGGGCGGTGGGTATGGCCGCCAGCGCGCAGCACGGCCGGATGTGGGGGCACGCCTACTCGGTGACGCCGTCCGGCGTCTGGGTGCCGCCCGAATCGCCCGTCACGGAGCCGGAGCAGCTTGCGGATGTGCCGGTTGCGGTCGGCTTTCACTCGGGCAGCCACTTCTCGGCGCTCCAGGCACTCGAACCGCTGCTGACGCCTGAGCACGTGGAGCTGCAGTTCGTGGGCGGTCCGCTGGACAGGCTGCAGTTGCTGTTGGACAGGCGCGTCTTGGCGGGCAACGTCTTCGGCACGGCGTCGTACGTGCTCGAGCAACAAGGGTTCAGGAAGGTCGTCGACACCTCGTTCATGATCGGCTTCCTGATCCAGGACACGGCGACGGACGAGGACGCCGCGAAGTACTTCCGGGCGTTGCAGCGGGCCCAGCGCGACATCGACGTCGAGCCGGAGCGATACAAGCACTACCTGCTGAACGAGCTTCCGGAGAAGTACCACTCCATGCTGGACATCCGGCGTTGCGGAATCGGCGAGCGGCTCGTGTTCGAGCCGTACACCGTGGAAGTCTTTGAGCGAACACACCACTGGATGATGCTGCACGACCTCTTCCCGGCCGGCCAGGCGGGAAGCCTCAACTACGAGGCAGCGGTCGTTCACTAGCGGATGATCACGTGACGCAGCGCGGCTCCGGCGTCGAGGCCATCCTCGCGTACCATGAGGCTACCAAGCACTCGGTGGAGAGTGTCCGGCGCGGCGAGCACATGCTCGACTTCACGAACATGCCCCGTTCGTGGAAGCTGTACGACGTTCCGCTGGACGAGACTCCGCTGCCGTCCGAGCTGAACCGTACCGGCGTCCCTGTTGGCGAGGCGCTTCCGGACGAAAGCCGGCAGCTCGCCGAGGGTGCTGACCTGACTCTTCCTAAGCTGGCGAGCGTCCTGCAGTTGTCCGCGGGAATCACCAAGCGCTTGCGCGCGGGCGGCGGCTACATGTACTTCCGCGCGGCGGCATGCACGGGCGCTCTCTATCACATCGATCTGTACGTCGTTACCGGGCCGCTGTCGGACCTGCCCGCCGGTGTCTATCACTACGGCGCGCACGACAACACGCTCCGCAGGCTCCGCGAAGGAGACTTCAGGGCGGCGATGATGGAGGCGGCCGGGTTGGAGCGCACCCCCGCTGCGATGGTCGTGTACACGTCTACGTTCTGGCGCAACTCCTGGAAGTACCAGAGCAGGACGTACCGGCACGCCTTCTGGGACTCCGGGACGGTCCTCGCGCACAGCCTGGCGGCCGCTCGCGCCAACAGCCTGCGGGCCCACCTGGTCACAAGGTACGCGGACGCGGCCGTCAACGACCTCATCGGCGTTGACGCGGAGACGGAAGCATCGGTCGCGCTGCTTCCGCTGGGGGCAGGGTCCGATGCGCGGCCTGTCGACGCTCCGGCTCGGCTGGACATCCCTGTAGTGCCGCCCTCTCGCAACTCTATCGACTATCCGCTGATCCGCGAGGCACACGCTGCGACCACGCTGGACCGCCCCGCCCCGGCAGACTCGCCAACCAGACCCCGAGAGGGCAGCGGCACATCAGGCGGGAACCTGATCCCGGTGAACGAAGGCGAACCGCTCACGAGGACGCTGGAGGACACGGTCCTGCAGCGTGGGTCGTCGCGCAGGTTCGCCCGCGAGCCCATCCGATTGTCGTCGCTTGCCGCGATGCTGGACGCTGCTGCGCGGCCTGTCGGGCCGGACGGCGTTGACGCGGGCGAGGTATTCAACGACCTGTACGTTATCGCCAACGCGGTCGAGGGCCTGGCGGAGGGCATCTATCGATACCAGCCGTCGCAGCGCTCGTTGGAGCCGGTCAGGATATCCGAGACGCGGGAGCTGGCCACACATCTCGACCTGGACCAACCGCTGGGTGGTGACGCGGCAGCGGACCTGTACTTCATCGCAGATATGCCCGCCGTCCTCGACAGGTGGGGCGCACGCGGGTATCGCACCGCCCATCTCGATGCCAGCATCAGGGCCGGGCGCGTGTACCTGGCGGCGTATGCGCTGGGACTCGGCGCAACGGGGCTGACGTTCTACGACGACGAGGTCGTGGAGGCTGTCGGGGCAGGCCCGGGCTCCGCCGTCACATTCCTGGTTGCGGTTGGCGTTCCGTGGAGGAAGCGTTCCGCGGGGGGAGCGTAACCCGATTCCTCGTGAAGGCGGTTGTGCCAAGGAGTAATATGGCCGTGTTTCAGGCAGCGGAGTTCGCCCAGAGGAGGCAGCCATGGCGACGCAGGTGATGACGAAGCGGATAGACGCCGACACGCACTTCAGCCTGACCATCGACCACAGGGAACTGCGGGACATGATCCCGCGCTCCGGCAGCGCCCTGATCGAGGAGATGATGTACCGCGATGCGCTCCAGGTCGTCGACCTGGACGTGGTCAAGGCGGCGATCGCGGGAGGGGAGCCCTCCCTGGACGGGCACGCGGGCGACCCGACGTGGGACCCCGAGGCGCGGCTTGCCGAGATGGACAGGCTGGGCTTCGACATGCAGGTGCTCAACACACAGCGGGCTATGCCCAACCTCCTCATGCCGCCGGACAGCCCGCTATGGCTCCGCGCGGCGCTCGCGAGGCTCTACAACAACGCGGCAGCAGAGCTGCAGGACCGCTACCCCGACCGTTTCATCTGCCAGATCACGGTGCCGTGGGACGACATCGAGGAGTCCGTGAGGGAACTCGAACGCGCCGCGGCGATGGGTCTCCGCGCGGTGACCATCTGCGGAAGCTACCTGGAGGGGAACCTCGACGCTTACGAGCTCTACCCGTTCTGGGAGGCGGTGAGCGACCTTGACCTCGCCTGCATGGTCCACAACTTCACGCAGGGGCACCGCGGGAACTTCCACGACCACCGCACGTCGTACCCGATGGTCGGCACGGAGCGCTACCACCGCATGCATATCGGGACGTACGTCGGGTTCGGTCTGGACTACACGATCGCGTGTGCGGCGCTGACGCTCGGCGGCGTGCTGGACCGGTTCCCGAAACTCCGCTTCCTCTTCTTCGAGGCCGGAGCGTCGTGGATGGCGTACGCGATGCACGGCACAGACCGGTCGTTCTACATCGAGCGCGCCTGCGCCCGGACAGACACCCGGCCGAGCGAGCTCATCAAGCAGCACTGCATGACCGCGGTGGAAAGCATAGAGCCGTTGGAGCAGCTGGTGGAAGCGTATGGCGCGGACAACTTCGTCATCGGTACGGACTTCCCCCATCCGGAGTTCCAGCGCCTGCCGAACTCCACGACCGACATCAGCGGGAGCGGGCTGTCCGGCGAGGACAAGGACAAGATCCTCGGCGGGAACCTGGCCCGGGCGCTGAGAATCTAGCGGCTCCCGACGGCGCACGTTGGCCCCGCTCGTCGACATCGACTCCGAAGCGCTGTGGAGCGCGATCGAGGCGGCGGGCCCGAGGCCGTGGGAGCACCAGGGGTCGGAGTCGGCCGATTCGGACGATGCCCTGCGCGGGGAGCACGCCCGCAGGCGCACCTTCATCGCATGGTACGGGTATGCGGCGCCGACGCGGGAGGCCGTTCGTGCCGTTGCGGACTTCCTCGAGGGATGCTCAGTGCTGGAGGCCTGTGCCGGGCTGGGGTTGTGGGCACGGCTCCTTCGCGACGAGGGCGTGAGCGTGCTCGCGACCGACTCCGGTGAGCTGCGGGGGCCTTCCTACGTCTGCATCGAACGACGCGATGCGCTGTCGGCCATAGCTGCGCACGGACAGTGCGATGCGCTGCTCCTCTGCTGGCCTCCCGAGGGTCAGCCGGTGGCGGCGGAAGCGCTGCTGCGGTTCCGGGGAGGGCGGTTCGTCTTCATCGGCGACAGCCGCTTCACCGGAGACGCCGCCTTCCACGAACTGATCAGCCGCGACTGGAGCCTGGAGCGAATGCTGCCGCTGCCGTCCTGGCCGGGCATCGAAGACTGCGCCCGGCTCTACATCCGGAACCCGCGCGGCTGAGCCGACGAACGCTGAAGCCGGGACGTCTATCGCGACTGTACCCTCTCCGCCAGTTCCTCGATGCGTTGTTCCAGCGGCGTATTGAAGAGTCGCATGCCCTCATCGCGGCCGACGAAGGCGACCTGCCCCGGAACGGGGATGATCTGCTCCGCCTCGGCGCCGCGGACGATGCCGACCGGGTCGATGCCATCCTGCACACGCGCGATCTGCTCCTCCCACAGCTTGTGCATGAGCAGCACGCCGCGGTCCGAACTGCCGAACGTCATCTTCTCGAAGTCGGGCATGCCCCCGCGCTCTTCCCTGCCCTGGGTGCTCATGATGGCTTCGTCTTCCCAGATGGGCCCCTGCCGGAGCGGGTGGCCCGTGTTCCACCAGTAGCCAACGTCCTCGAACCAGCCCTCGTAGAAGGGGCCTCCCGCATCGGCAGGGGTGTCGGCATGGAGCCTGCGCAGCGCGGCTTCCGATACCTGCCCATCGGGGCCGAACGGCTCGAAACTCACCCCGAACCAGCGCGTGGTGTGGTCGTCCATGGGCACGGCCCAGTTGATGGTGTTGGTCCGCGCGCGCTGGCAGGGGAATAGGGCGTGCGTCTCGTGGTACTCGTACACGGCCGGGTCCCGGGTGTTCTGAAGCGTCACGTAGCAGGCGCCCCACGGAGTCGTCTCGAACCGCACGGGAGTGGCCGGCTCGCCGTTCCGTCCGTGGTGGATGGCGTGCACCGGGTCGCCGCCCTTGAACCAACCGTGGGCGACCTCGCGGTGCCAGACGTCCAACACGTTGTCCAGCGTCTGCAGCAGGGCGTTCGACTTCTGTATGCGGTTGCCCTTTCCGGCCACGCGCATGCCGTCCTGCCTGAACAGCGCCGGGTACCGGGGGAACGGCGGTTGCAGCTCCGGCGGGCCGAGGTAGGCGAAGATCAGCCCACCGACTTCGACGCACGGGTAGGACGGATGCTTGACCGAGTTGCGGAAGCGCCGCCCCGGAGGCTCGCAGGGCATATCGAGACAGTTGCCGTCGCGGTCGTACAGCCAACCGTGGTAGAGGCACCTGAGCCCCTCGTCCTCGACACGACCGTACACGAGCGAGGTGCCGCGGTGCGAGCAGTGCTCCTCGAGCAGCCCCGGCTTGCCCGATGCATCGCGGAACAGCACGAGGTTCTCTCCCAGCACCTTCACCCGTACGGGGTTCTTCGCGCTGGGCCGGACCGGCCCCTTACCGCCGTCGAGGTTCGCCGTCGTTTCCACCGGCAGCCAGTAGCGACGGAACACCTCGCCCGACGGCGTGCCGGGGCCGAGCTTGAAGATCTCGTCCATCTCCTTGTTGTTCAAGGGCATCGGCGAACCTCCTGAGCGGCTTGGCAGCTGGCTAGATCGGGACGACCCTCAGGTCGGCATCGTATTCGGGGTGGACAGGGACCTGGTGGCTCATCTCGACGACCTTGCCGGTCTGCGAGGACTCGACCATCCCGAAGATCGCCTCCGCCGTCGCCATGCCCCAGCGCCCCGAGTGGTAGACGGGTCTGCCGTTGACAACCGCGTCGTAGAGCTCGTGCACCTCGCCGCGGCTGTGAACGTTCGACTCGCCCGTAACCTCGCGAACGCCGTTGTCGTCGTAGACGAGGACGCCCTCCGCGCCGATGCGCATGTCGCCGTGGTCGCAGGTTACGACGATGGTGCCGGGGTCGCCGGTGTCGTTCAGCCCGGACCGGTCGCCGCGCTCGCGATTGACCTGGCGGCCGAAGTTGCCGCGCCCGCCGTCGGAGCGGAGGGCCTCGGCGAACTGCTGCGCCTCGATCCTGCCGCCGATGCGGAGGTCCTGCTTGTCCTGCTCCTCGTTTCGCGTCCCGCCCTGCATCTCCTTGCGGATGCGGACGAGGTTCTCAATGGAGCTGCGCCCGGATGCGGGCCCGTTGATGTCGCTCAGCGTGAAGTAGCCGTAGCCGTTGTGGGTTGCCGTGGCTACGGCGCCGTCCTCGAACTCGAAGTGGGCCGTGTAGTAGCCGGGCATGGGCCGCTCCGGCATCCACTGGCCGACCTTGCCCCAGACCCGCTTCACCATTCCGCCGCCCAGCAGACGGACGGTGTCGATCTGGTGCGGCCCCTGGCGGTAGGGCACGCCGCCGCCCTGGGCGAAGTCCAACTCGTCCGGTGTGCGCGGCCTGAGCATCCAGTCCGTGTACGCGATGAGGTGGATGGCGCGCACCGCGCCGATCTCACCGGACTCGATGATCTTGCGCATCGTGCGGTAGGGAAGGGCGAAGCTGGCCGTGTGGGCGCAAACGAGGTGCACTCCAGCCTTGTCGCACTCCTCCACCATCTGCTCCGTCTCCTTGAGCGAGATGGCCATGGGCTTCTCCACCATCACGTGCTTGCCGTTCCGGGCAGCCGTGATGGTGTGCGCAGCGTGGAATCGGTTCGGCGACGCGATGTAGACGGCGTCCACGTCCGGGTCCTTGCAGATGTCCTCGGCGCTCTCGTAAACCTTCGCGTCCGGGAACCGTTCCTGGAAGCGCTCCCGTGTGACGGGGACGACGTCGCAGCCCGCCGAGAGGTGGACGATGTCCGGCTGCTGGACGACGGAGCGCAGGATCTCGAGCCCTCCGACGCCGATGCCGATGACGCCGATGTTGATGCGCTTGGTGGTGCTGGCGGTCTCTTCTGCCGTGGTAACCATGGAACGACCTCCCTGGGTGTTGGTCTTCTCACTTGCAGGCGGATTGTGCTCTTTTTGCGCTCAGTCGTCGAGTGCGCGTCACGACGCCTGTCCGGCGGTGGCCGCCGCGGGGGACGGCACGTTCCTGCCGAGCGCGAGCGGGGCCAGCGGCACGCTGGGGTCGAGGGGGTTGCGCGCCTTTGCCGCGTCCACGTACCGGGCGGCGTCCTCGTCCAACAAGAAGCCTGCCGATACCAGTTCCCACGCCGCTTCTGCTACGCGGCTTACGTACTCGTCGTGCGACTCGTACCGCTCTTCGATGGAGCGGCGGGGGTCGCCGTTGGACTCCCGCTCTGCACGGGTGCGAGCGAACGGCACGAAGCTCCCGGCCAGGGAGGCGAGGTCGCCCTCAGCGAAGCCTGCGCGTCTCAGGTTCCATCCGGTGTGGGTGCCGACCGGGACCGCGATCTCGGGCGAACGCAGGCCGCCGATGTCGTTGCCGTCCTCGTCCACCTGCGGCATCTGCACCGCGTACTCCTTGCCCGGCATGGGTTGCGGCGGATGCTCGGTGACCAGTCCCCGGTCGAAGCCGGGGCCGTAGTCGTACAGCGGCAGGCGGCTGGGGCTCGCCGGCAGCGGGAAGCCCGGTACCTTCGGGAATGCCGCGAGCGCCTCCTCCGGCGTCACCAGCGTGCCGTCGGCACGCCGGGGTACGATGCTGGGCGGCGGGGGTGTGCCCTCGGTCGCCCAGCGGTCCATCGAGGTCAGGGCGGCGCGCATGAGCGGCCCGTTGTTCATTACGTTGGATCGCTGCTGCGAAACGTCCTCCGGCGGAGGGTTCGCTCCCGTGTGCTGCGCGCTCGCCAGGAAGTAGACGCGCACCGACTCCGGGAACTCGATGTCCTCGCCCGTTCGCGGCGACGTGTGTCCGAGCGAGGCGTGGCGGTTCCAGTACTCCGTGTTGGTGTGCGTGTGCAGGACCAGCGGGTCCGAGTCCGGGCGCTTGAGGACGCTGTCCAGCGTGTCCGAGAAGGCGTCCGGCGCGATCGAGTAGGCGAACGGGTAGCGCTCCGAAGGCCACTGGTGCTCCTCGTGCTGGCGCGGGTAGCGTCCCACCTGGGCGAACCGGGCGTTCGCGAACAACCTCCCCGCGCCGGAGACGTGCGGGTAGACGGCGTCGAACACCCTCCGGCCCTCCGGGTCCACGTTGTACCCGTCGTAGATGAACTGCCGGATCACACGGGCGCTCAGCGATTGTCCGTACATGTAGGCGCGCTCGTGCCCGGCCAAGGGGTTCGGTGCGCCGTCGGCGCCGACGGCATCGTGGAGCAGCATCGACATCAGGTCCCTGATGCCCACGATGCCGAGTCCCATGACGCGGGAGCCTTCCGTCTCGTAGACCAACTCGTAGATCCAGCCCGGCTTGAAGCCGCCCCTTACGTAGCAGGCGGTGGAGGAAGGGCGCACCTCCAGCGCGCCGTTGACTGTCCCGGCTTCCGCGAACGCCCAGGCGTCGGGCGGCAGGGGCACTCGGGGGTCGCGTTCGTGTTCGCGCAGCGTCATCGTCGCGCGGGCCGTGTCGAGGTCCAGTGCGGGGTAGGACCGGATGCTCGGTGCGCCGCTCAGCGGCATCCAGAGCACTCCTTCCTGCTCCGCGATGAACTCCTGGCGCACCCTGCCCCGGACCGGTCTCCCGTCCTCCAGCGCCTGCGGCAGGTCAGCGGTGAGGAGCCCGTCGCCCGGCACGAGGTCTCCCTGCCAGGCCGACCAGACCACGGTGTAGCCCTGCCGCATCAGGAAGCCGTTGCCTGCCGACGCCGACGTGAGCGGGTCGTTGTCCGGAGGGGAGTCGTTGAACGCCCGGAGCGCGGTCTTGTTCCCGCGGTTGTTGACGTCGTACAGCAGGCGTCCGTTGCCGCGTGAGAGGTCGACGGGCTTCAGGACGTCGACGTCTGCCCGGAACTCGACGGCCCCGTTCGCGTTACGCGGTGCGAGCGGCAGGTCTACGACGTTCGCGTTCGCGGGGTCGTCCGGGTCCAACTCGAAGAACGCGGACCCGGTCAACCGCTCGTACGGCCCCGCGTCTCCGAATGAGGTCCCCTCGGCGAGATTCACCTGCCGTTCGATGCTCAGCCGTACCCTGGTGTTCATGCCCTTCCTCCGTTTGGATAGCGCCAACCGGAGGTTAGACGAGTGCGCTTCGCTCGTCGATGGCCTGCGTGAATGGGCGCCGGGCTATGGGAGTACAATCGCCTCCATGCAGCAGCACAGCGACGGGAGGCGGGGGCTTCATCCGCAGCTTCGCCTCATACTTGGGCTCCACGTTCCGGCCATCGCACTGGGACTGGGCAACGGTATCGGGCTGCCTGTGCTGCCGGCGCTGACGAAGGTCTACGGGGTCAGCATCGTCGAGGCATCGTGGGTGTTCGTCGTCTACCTCCTCGGCACGCTGGTCGCCTCGCTCCCTACGGGCATCCTCATCGACCGGATCGGCCGCCGCTGGATATTGCTGGCCGGCCCGCTGGTGGTCGCGCTCTCCTCCCTGCTCATAGCCAAGGCCGCCGTCTCTGGCTCGTTCCCCGAACTGCTCGTGTACCGGTTCATCGCCGGAGTCGGCACGCAGATGTGGATGCAGAGCCGCATCACGGTCATCGCGGACACCGGGGCCGCGCAGCAGCGGGGCAAGCAGGTCACGCAGATGTTCGGTGTCCAGCAGGTCGGGGCGCTGGTCGGCCCGCTGATAGGAGGGTTCGCCGCCGTCACCTGGGGATTGTGGTCGCCGTTCCTGATCCATGCCATCCTCACGCTGCTGTCGATCCTGCCGACGTACTTCGTCGTGAAAGAGACCGCGCCTGCGGCGAGACGGGCGGTCGAAGGTGCTGTCGAGGGGTCCCGCTGGGCGCTGCTGCTGAGCAAACCGATCCCCACCGTCTTCTCGGTCCAGTTCCTGACGAACGTGACGAGGGGGGCAGTCTTCGAGGGAGGCGTCATCCTGCTGTACCCCTCCTACGCCTACGGCCTGGACCCCGCGGAACTGGGCGTGCTGCGGAGCGCAATGGCCATTGGGACGATCCCCATCCTGTTCTCCACCGGGTTCGTGATGGACCGGTTCGGCAGGAAGTACACCATCGTGCCCGGACTCGTGCTGACGAGCCTCTCCATGGCCGCGGTGTCCGTCACGGCGTTCATGGAGTTGTCGCTGGCGTGGTTCGTGGCGAGTTTCGTCTTCGTGCACCTGGCCATCAGCATCATCTCCGGGAACATGCAGACGCTCGGCACGGACGTCGCGCCGCCGCAGGCGCGCGGGCTCTTCTTCGGCATGTCGCGGCTTGTCGCGCAGGGCGGCTCCACGGCCAGCCCCACCAGCTTCGGCCTGCTGTCCGGCGCGTTCGGGTTCGGCGCGGCCTTCGTGCTGCTGTCGTCGACGGCCTTCCTCGCGGCCATCGTCGTGGCGTTCTTCCTGGAGGAGACGCTCAAGAAGCCGGAGAAGGAGGCGGCCTCGCCGGGGGCGGGGTAGCCGGCTGCGCGCTGCCGCGCGGTGCTCGTCGCTACGGCCGGTAGGGGTTGGGGTCGGCGCCCTGGGAGCGGAACCAGTATGAAACGCGGTCCCAGTACAGTTCCGGGTCTATCCTCAGCACGTCGCCGTCGTCTGAGCGCGCGATGACGAGCGTGCCCCACTCCTGCGGGTCACGCCGGTTGTCGTCGGCGATGCCGTGCCTGCCGTGCCCGTCGAGGCCGGTCATGAGGTTGAGGAAGTCGGACAGCAACTCCTTGTTGAACTCCCATGCCTCAAGCGCCGTGTTGCCCTCCTCGTCGACGGAGATGAGAGCGTCCTGCTGGTCCCGGTACCGCCACTCGATGCGCATCGCTTGCCCTAGAAGAACGTATTGATCACCTTCGGGAGCAACACGTTCTGGTCCAGGATGATGTCGCGCTTGGCGATCTTGAACACGGTGTCGGGGTCGCGCCGGAGCGTGTCGTAGCGCCTGCCGACGAAGACGTTCACCTCGTCCTGGAGGCGGTTCTGATAGCAGAAGAACTTGCTGCTGACCTTCGCCTCGTCGCCGCTGATCTCCAGCAGGAGGATGTTGGAGATGATGTGAGAGAACCGGGACACCGGCTCCTCCGCCCAGTGCACGCCCGTGTTGATCTGCCGGACCCGCCCGGTAAGGATGTCCTTGCCTTCGTCGAAGTAGGAGATCTCCGAATCGGGGTCACTGAACTCGAGGTCCCAGTCGCCGAACTTGACGTTCCTGCGGATGGGCATCCAGTAGTGGATGTCCTCCGCCAGCATGTCCAGCCACTCGGTGAGCCTGCGCTCGTCCAGCAGGAGCGCCTCCATGTAGAGGAACTGCTCGATGTCCTTCAGCAGGACGACGCGGTCCATCGCCTCCAGACTCGCGTTGGCGCGTTCAGTCATCCCACGGCCCCCTTCGTGTCCCCGGCTGCTCGATGTTCTGTTGCCGCCGTTCCTACCAGATGCGGTGCGACTTCGCCCTGTTCACCGGGTAGAGGTCGTCCCAGCTCGATGCTTCCATGAAGGCGAGCCACCGGCTGAACCGTGCGCGGTGGGCTTCTTCGGTGTGCGTGCCGTTGAAGACGATGCCTGGATACTGGTCGCTCTCGATGCCGCGGCCCAGGCCGCTCGCGAAGAAGTAGTTGCGCTTGCGGGCCCTTGCGCCCCGGCTGGCGGAGTAGACGTAGTTCCAGTTCTCCATGTCGTCCGATTCGGTGGCGCCTGTCGGACCGTTGTACCGCATCACGTAGTGGCGGACGGCGTCCTTCACGTGCTTTGGTGCGTTCTTGTCCACTCCGAACAGGCTCCATCGCTCGACGACGCCCACCGTATGCGGGTGCCACCAGCGCCAGCGCCAGCTGTCCATGATGAAGTTGGGGAACACGCAGAAGTGTCCGCCCTCGTGGCCGTGCGGAGGCAGTATCCGGTCGGCGTACTTCATCGCCTTGCGGTCGTGCGCCTCACGGAAGTACTCGTCGACGCCGGGCTCGAACCACGTGTCCACATATTCCGGTATTCCGGGCTGCTGGTACACCGTCCAGTTGCCCCCGTGCCCGAGGTTGTGGTCTCCCACGGCGTACCGGTCGGAGGGGAAGGGGGCCCGGCGCCTGTGACGTTCGCCCCCGGACATCGTCCCGCGGTCCGGGCCGATGGAGGCTGCGTTCACGGAGCGGTGCGTCATCGCGGCATGGGTCAGGTCGGTCGATGAGGAGAAGGCGGGCACCTTCCAGTTCGTCGGCAGGCGCCATTTCTGGAACGGCCTGAAGACCTCGATGCCGGACTCCTCGCCGTCGCTGGCCTCGCAGTCGTACCGTATGCCCTCCGCGAACGGCCCGACGTAGTCCTCGAAGGACGGGGCCTTCGGGTCCCAGGTTGCCCAGAGCGAGCCGTAGTAGTTCTTGAACTGCGCCACCGGCGTCAGCCCCCACTGCTCCCGGTCGATGCCGCCGTCGTAGGCGTAGGGAGCGTACTGGTACGCGGCGCCGACAAGGGCGCCGGTGCAGTCGTAGGTCCAGGCGTGGAACGGGCAGGTGAAGACGAGGGCATTGCCCTGGTCGTACCGGCAGACCTTCATGCCCCGGTGCGCGCAGGAATTGAGGAACGCGCGGATCTGGTTGTCCTTGCGTCCGCGCACCACCAGCACTTCCTCCGTGCCCATGCGCGTCACGATGAAGTCCCCGGGGTTCGGTACCTGGCTCTCGTGGCCGAGGAACAGCCAGCACCGGTTGAATAGCTGCTCCTGCTCCTGCTCGAAGATGTCCTCGTTGACGTACAGTTCCCGGCTCACCGTGCCGCTCTCGGTGTCGATGAGCGATCGAAGAGAACGGTCCCCGCGTGCGACGATGAGATTTGCCATGGCGCCCCTTCTTCCTGCGGTGTGTGTCCCGAACGACGGACTGAGAGACGAAACCCGGTTCCTGTTCCAGCAATAAAGCACTCCGCCGAACGATTGTCAATCGACCGCAGGCCGGCGATGCGTGTGTTTCATTGACAGCCGTTCGACGCGGTGGTTAAGTGCCGGAAGAACGCTCCGGGCTCTGTTCCCTTCCGCCGAGAGCCGGGCGACCCGGAACGCGAGGAGGAACGGCGATGACCACCACGATCGCGAGCACAGGTACGCAAGGGGCCGTCAACGAACTCCTGATCTCCTCCGACTCCCACGTCATGGAGCCGGGCGACCTGTGGGCAACCCGCCTGCCCAAGGGACTGCGCGATCAGGCGCCAACCTTCCCCGACACGGTCTCCGACCAGGCCAAGCCCGGCGGCTGGGACCCGAACGAGCGGCTGAAGGAGATGGCGGTCGACGGTGTTAGCCTCGAGGTGCTCTACGCGACCCGCGGCATGACGCTCTTCCGCATAGAGGACGTGTCGTTGCAGGAGGCGTGCGTCCGGGCCTTCAACGACTGGCTGATCGAGTACTGCGCGGTGAGACCGGACCGCTTGTTCGGGATCGGCCTCATATCGCTGTACGACATCGACCACGCCGTCGCCGAGTTGGAGCGCTGCCGGAACGCGGGGCTGCGCGGCGCCATGATCTGGCAGAACCCTCCTGAGGACCTGCCGTTCTCGTCGGACCACTACGACCCGTTCTGGGCTGCCGCACAGGACCTGCAGATGCCGGTGAGCCTGCACATCCTGACGGGGCACGGCTACATGCAGCGCCGCCGCGGCGGCACCGAGCACTACCGCGCCAGCGTGAACCTCAAGATCGGGGAGGTGATGAACAGCCTCTTCGACATCATCTTCTACCAGGCGCTGGACCGGTTCCCCAACCTCAAGATCGTGCTCGTGGAGAACGAGATCGGCTGGATACCCTTCGCTCTCCAGCAGTGGGGCTACTACTTGGGCAGACACCGTCACCATGAGCCCGGCCCCGCGCCGGACAAGATGCCGGACGAGTACCTGGCCGACCAGATCTACGCGACGTTCTTCAACGACGCCATCGGCACACGGTACCTGTCGAGCTGGGGTGCGGACGCCTGCATGTGGTCCAACGATTACCCCCACGCGAACTCCACGTGGCCGAACTCCCGCAAGGTGATCGCCGAGCACCTCGGGCACCTGGACGCGGAGACGCGCACCAAGGTCCTCAGCACCAACGTCTGCCGTCTGTACGACATACCGGTACCGGAAGCTCTCTGAGGGAGGATGACGATGAGTTACGACCTGTTGCTCAAGAACGGGCGAATCGTGGACGGTACCGGTGGGCCCTCCTATGAGGGAGACGTAGCCGTCGTGGACGGACGCATCGCGGAGACCGGCAGGCTCGGAGCGTCAGCGAAACGGGTCATCGACGTGCAGGGGCAGGTCATCTCTCCCGGTTTCATCGACAACCACTGCCACTACGATGCACAGGTGTTGTGGGACCCGCTCTGCACCTTCGCCTGCTACCACGGCGCCACGACCGTCATCAACGGCAACTGCTCGCTGGGGCTCGCTCCCGCCCGGCCGGAGGAGCGCGCCGACCTCGTCTCGATGCTCTCGCGTGTCGAGGCCATACCGGTCGAGTCGCTGCAGGCAGGAGTCGAGTGGTCGTGGGAGTCGGTGCCACAGTACCTCGAGACCATCGACCGTGAACTCGGCGTGAACGTCGGCTCGCTCATCGGCTTCTCGGCGGTGCGGCGGCACGTCATGGGCGAGGCTGCCTACTCCGCGGTGGCGAACCCCGAGCAGATCGAGCAGATGAAGGAGATCGTGCGGGAGGGGATACGCGCCGGGGCGCTCGGGCTGTCCTCAGAGCGCAACCTGCGCCACATGGACCTGGAGAACCGCCTGCTGCCTGCGAACGCCGCGCCGCCGGAGGAGTTCATCGCCGTGGCAGGGGCGCTCGCCGAGGTCGGGGCGGGTTCCGTCCAGTTCGGCGACTCGGAACGCATCGAACTGTCCGAGCGCCTGCTCTCGCGAACAGCGCGGGCTACGGGGCGCCCGGTCATCTCCAGTCTTGCAGGGCGCGCAGGCTCCACCCGGAACGACATCCGCATGTATGCGATGGTCTCGCCCTTCACGGAGAACACGGCGCGCTGGACCCTGCTGACCGTGGGGAGCTTTGACGGCTTCCCGCACTGGCTTCCCGTGATGAGCAGTTCGCCGGATGAGAAGCGCGTGGCGTTCCACGACCTCTCGGTGCGGGCGGGGCTCAGGGCGGACGCTGACGCGCCGGATAAGCGGAACCCCGGGTCCCCCTGCGTGCGGTGGGACCTGCTCTACGTGGCAAGGGTGGCGCTGGAGAAGAACCAGTCCCTGGTGGAACGGAACATCGCCGACATCGCAGCCCACGTGGGCAAGGACCCGCTCGACGCGTTCCTCGACCTCGCGCTCGAGGAAGACCTCAAGACACTCTTCTACTTCCGCTCGGACGTGGGCATATCGGAGATGGGGGAGGTGCTCGCCGACCCGTTCGTGCTGCCGGGACTGTCGGACGGCGGCGCTCACGTCACCCGGCGCTGCGACAGCCACTTCTCGACCTTCCTGCTGTCGTTCTGGGTGAGGGAGCAACAGGCGCTCTCGCTGGAAGACGCCGTCCGGAAGCTGACGTTCATGGGCGCGAGCGCCTTCGGCCTGCACGACCGTGGCCTCATCCGGCCCGGCCTGGCTGCCGACCTGACCGTGTTCGACCCCGACAACGTCGGCGCGGGTGAACTGGACGAGGTAGCGGACTATCCCGGAGACGCGGTGCGGATGCGCCGGCCCAGTCAGGGCGTGGCGTGCACCATCGTCAATGGCGAGGTGCTGATAGAGGACGGCGAGCACACCGGTGCGCTCCCCGGACGGCTCCTGCGGAGCAGCGCCTACCGCGGCTAGCGCCCCCGCTACGGGAAACTCGACGGCACGGGAAGGGCGGTATTCAACCGCCCTTCCTTGCTATCGCCTGGAGCACGCGCTCGGCGGTGAGGGGCAGTTCGACGACCGGTGCGCCGATGGCGTCAGCGACGGCGTTGGCGATCGCTCCCGCCGTCGGGATGGTGGGGATCTCCCCGATGGACTTTGCGTGGAACGGCCCGAGTGCCTCGCCGTAGTCCGGGACGTTCACGGTGACGAGTTCAGGTATGTCCCGCACCGTGGGGATCTTGTAGTCGGCGAAATTGGGCGTCGTCACGCGCCCGTCCTCGACGATGAGCTCTTCCATCAAGGCGTAGCCGATGCCCTGGACGACGGCGCCGTTGATCTGTCCCTGGTGCCCCAGCTCGTTGATGATCGTTCCCACGTCCTGTGCGGTGACGAGGCGCTGCAGCGTCACCTGGCCGGTCTCGCTGTCCACCTCTACCTCCGCCATCTGCACGCACACGCCGGGGTCGGGCGTGCGCGGGGCCTGTAGCGTTACCTTCGCGCTCGCCAGCGGTTCGTCCTCCCGGACCAATTCCGCCGCGAGGCTCTCCAAGGACATGAAACGCCCGTCATCCGACTCCCAGCCTCCGGGCGCCAGCGCGCCGTCCTCGCCCCATCGGGCCGGACGCCAATCGACGGCATCGCTTCCCAGTGCCTGCGCGGCGAGCGGCGCGAGCTGTTCCTTGACCTGGTCGCACGCCGTCAGCGCCGCCGTACCGGAGCTGTTCGTGGTCTTGCTCCCGCCTGCCTCCACGTCGATGGGAAACTCGTCGGTGTCCGAGTGGACGATGTGCACGCGGTCCAACGGCACCCCGAAGCTCTCGGCGACGATGGCCGCGACGACGGTAAGGCCGCCCGTGCCGTTCTCTGGCAGGGAGGTCGTTGCCGTTATCGAGCCGTCCGGGTTGACCCTTATCGACGACGATGCCTGGCCCGCGCCGTGTCCCCGGTCGGCCATGCCGACCCCTTGGCCCACGAGCCTGTTGCGCCCCCGTTCGCGTGAGCCGGCCTGCGTCCGGTCGCTCCAGCCGAAGGCGCGTCCGGCCTCGTCGAGCACGTGTGGGGCCAGGTGCGGCGCTCCGGTAGGAGCGTTGGCGGGGACGTTGCGCTTCCTCAACTCGATCGGATCGATGCCGAGCTCCGTAGCGATGGCGTCCATGTGCGCCTCGATGGCGAAGAGCGCCTGCGGCGAACCGGGGGCCCGCATGTAGCCGCACGGGACGCGGTTGGTGTAAACGGCGAACGCCTCGATGCGCACGTTGGGGATGTCGTAGAAGTTGCCGACGCGCTGCGCACCTCCGAGGAGGCCGTTCGCGGACGAGTTCTGGCCGGTGTACGCGCCGCGGTTCATGATGACCCTGGCATCGTGCGCGACGATCCTCCCGTCGCGCTTCAGCCCCGTGCGGAGACTGACGATGAACGCGTGCTTCGGCGACACGGTGGTCAGGTCCTCGATCGCGCTGTTGACGAACTTGACCGGCCGTCCGAGCATGCGTGACAGGTGATAGCCGACCGGGGCGTCTCCCGTGGCGCTCTTGCTGCCGAAGTCCGCGCCGATGACCACCTGGTTCAGGCGGATGTCCTCTTCCGGCCGGTCGATCAGCCTGCCAAGCTCCTTCCGCGTCGTGTACGGCACCTTGTTGGACGCCCATACCTCCACGCGCTCGGGCTGCTCGTCCCCGGTGGGCGAGCTGTCCACGAGCCATGCGGTCGGCTCCAGGTACGCCTGATGCGACAGTTGAGTCACGTACCGACGCTCCACGACGACGTCCGCTTCCCTGAAGCCTTGCTCGACGTCGCCGGTCTCCGAGAGAGCGTACCCGCAGAGGTTCGGCACGTCCCCGGGCACCTCCGGGAACCCCAGGTAGTCCGCCGCATCCTCGTGCAGGGGCGGGGCTCCCGCCTGCATCGCCTCTTCCGGGTCGAAGACGGCCGGCAGTTCCTCGTACTCCACCTCCACCAGTTGCGCACCCGCTGCTGCTGCCTCCCGGCTCTCCGCTGCAACCGTGGCCACCTTGTCCCCGATGAACCGCACCTTGTCGTCGCAGAGCAGGGGCACGTCCTTGATATTCCTGCCCGTGCGGCCGTTCGGGATGTCGGCCGCAGTGACCACCGCGAGCACGCCGGGCAACGCGAGCGCCCGCGAAGCGTCTATGGAGACGATGCGCGCGTGGGGATGGGGGCTGCGGACGTTCTTCGCCCAGACCGTCCCCGGCGGCACGACGTCGGCGGAGTAGGAGGCCGAGCCGTTGACCTTGTCGACACCCTCTACGCGGGGGATGGGCCTACCGATGATGGTGAATGGCGACGCAGGAGAGGTTGCCATGGCTGCTCCTTTAGTGGCATCCGCTGGGTACAGGTGCGAGTCTAGCCGCGCGCGCCCTCTTGCGCCACACGGCAGCCCCAGCGCGGGTCAGCGAGGCGCCTTCAGGAAAGCCGCGACGATCTCGTCGTGCTGCTCGGGTTGTTCCCACTGGGGCCAGTGGGCCGCGTTCGCGATCAGTTGGAACTGCGCACCCGGGATCACGCTTGCGAGGTACTCGCCCACCTCCGGCCCGGCGCCCCGGTTCCGGTCGGTCCACAGCACCAGCACTGGCGGCTGCAGCGTCGCCGCGACCTCTTCTTCATAGTGCATCAGCCGGGGCCTGGGGGCTGAGATGCCGTACACCCTCGCCATGGACTCGCGGACCTCCGGGACGGCGTACATGCGGTACTGCACGTCCACCAACTCCTCGGTGAGGTGGCCCGGACTCGCGACCAGGTACTCCATGCGCCTCCGCACGGTCTCCCTGCTGAAGTTCGTTACCGCGTCGCGGCAGAGCGGCACCAGCAGGCTGCCCTCCGGCATGTCCGGGAACTCGCGCTTGAGGTTGACGTAGTAGGAGCCGGAATTCAGCACCAGCTTTCCGCATCGCTCCGGGTGATGCAGGCCGATGTGGAACGCCATCCCTGCGCCCATCGACTCGCCTTCGATGTGCGCCCACTCGATGCCGAGCGCGTCCATGAAGTCCAGCACGGCCTCCGCTTGCCGCTCGACGCGGTGTTCGGCGTCGTAGGGTTCCAGCGACGAGTAGCCGTGGTAGAGCGCGTCGATGGCGTAGACGTGGAAGTGGTTCGCCAGACGCATGACGTTGCGGGCGAACAGCTCCGCGCTGCTCCCCACGCCGTGGACCAGGATGAGCGGGTCGCCGGACCCGGCTTCGATGACGCGCGTCCGGTAGCGTGCGCCGGACACGACGCGGACCGTGGCGCCCAGCAGGCTGACCCACAGCGACGGGTGCTCACGCGTATGGGATTCGCTCATGGTCGGCCCCTGGCGTCGTTGCGCGCCGCGTTGGATGTGGCTCCACCTGCGCAGGCTGCCTCAGCCAGTGCGTTGGCTAAAACCCGTAGAAGCGGGAGGGGTTGTGGGAGAGCACCTTCTCCAGCGTTTGCGGCGAGATGTCCTCCCGGCCTCGGAGCAGGTGGACCAGTTCCGGTTCGGCGGACTGGTCGCCGTGGCCGTAGTCGGAGCCGGTGATCATGTTCTCCTCGCCCAGGTACTGCAGGATGTAGGGCAGGTCTTCGTCCGCCTCACACGCCACGAAAAGCCGGTTCTCCCGGAAGTACGACGGCCCGAACTCCGCGCTGGGAACGCGCAAACGCCGGTGCAGGAAGTGGACGAGGTACGGTATCCACGAGGAGTTTGCCTCGATGAACCCCCACCGCAGGTCCGGGAAGCGCTCCGGTATCTTGCTGCAGGCGAGGTCGTAGAAGGCCATGACCGGCAGGAGCCGCACGTCCGGAAACACGAAGCTCAGGCGGCTGTCGAAGAACTCCGTCAGGACGGGAGAGCCTGGCCCGGTGTGGATGCAGATGGGCAGGTCAAGTCGCTGGGCCTCCTCGTACACCGGGAAGAAGTACGGTTCCGCCAGCGAGCGGTCCTTCTCGACGCCCTTGAAGAGCACCCCGCACGCGCCGTTCTCCTTGCCGAAGTGCAGCTCTTCCATCGTTGCGTCCAGGTCGCGCAACGGCGGCACGACGATCCAGCGCATGCGTCCGCCTGAGCGGGAGCAGGCGTCGGCCATGAAGCGGTTGTAGCACCGCGCCAGCGCCACCTCCAGCTCCACGTCGTGCGTCAGGAACCCGATGAACAGCGTGGGGTAGATGATCTGCACGTCAACGCCCATGTTCGTCGCGTCGTCCAACCGGGCGTCGATGTCGGTCATCGCGCGCTTGTGCCAGGCTGTCGAGTTGCGTATGTCGTCTTCTATGGGGGGCGTCGCCAGCGCCTGACCTCCCTTGCCGGGCGGGTGCGGGACGAAGTGGCTGTCGATGATCCAGAAGTTGCGCACCGCCCCGTTGTTCGGGTCTGCGCTGGGAACGAGCTGCGGCTTGCGGTGCGCCATCTCCTCGTCGAAGAAGTCCCAGACGCGCTCCGACTCGATCACGTGCGTGTCAGCGTCGATTACCGTTGCCATTGGACACTCCTTCGTTCGTCCGCATTTGCGGAAGCCTGCGGGACTACCGATATCCCTTCATCGAACACTCCGGCCGGAAAACTGCACGTACTATACCATCGGGTCGAAGGGAGGGACGCACCCTCCACGCGACTGAGGCCCTGCTTGCAGTGGGAACAGGTCTGATGTACTCCTCGGAACCCCTGGAACAACGTGATGCGCGGGTGCACCGTGCGCGTCTGCGACTAAGGCTCAGATGCCTTGCAGCTGCCGCCTTCATCGGCATCGTCCTGCTCACCTGGGGTCTCTGGGAGTGGGACGTCTTCGCCGGGCCCGTGGCTGTGCCGTCGACACGCGTCGAAGCACCCGTGAACAAAAACAGTTGGGCATTGGCGGGCCGCGACGTTGCGCACACGTCGGCTGTCCCGGAGCACGGCGCTTTCGCGGGCAGGGAGACGTGGAGATTGGAGGCAGGACGTCCTCTTCGCGCCGTGCCCGCGGCATCCGGCAGCCAGGTATTCGTCGGAACGGGGGACGCCCGGTTCGTGGCGTTGGATAGCGCCACCGGAGACCTCCTCTGGGAGCGTCGGCTTGGCCTCTTCACGAGTGCGGCGCCGGCGGTAACAGACGTCGCGGTCTTTGTGGCGGTCCGCGACGGCCAGTTGCTCAAGCTGGACCGTCACACCGGCACGCTGCTGTGGGACCTGCAGGCCGACAGCCCGCTCTTCGCATCCCCGGTCGTCTACCGGGGCGTCGTCTATGCGGGCTCATGGAACGGCACGCTCTACGCGCTGGACGCGGAGACCGGGGTCGAACTCTGGACGTTCCGGGCTCGCGGAAGCATCGTTGCAGCCCCCGCATTCCAGGATGACCTCATGGCGCTCGCCACCGACGACGGCCTCGTGTACCTGATCGACCTGGTCACCGGCAGGAAGCGCCTAATCTTCGATACGCTCAACGCTCTTTCGGAGAGCCCGGTATTCGCCGGCGACTACGTCCTGGTCAGCACCGGTCGGGGGAGATTGGCGGCCGTAGACTGGACGAAGCTCGAATACCCGTTCGAGCGGGCGCTTCGTTCCTGGCGGCAGCAGTTCTTCATCTGGGGACTGCAGGCTGAACCGCCGCTCCCGAAAGGTCTGGCCTGGGGGCGCACCCTCTCCCGGGACAGCGCGTTGAGCTCACCGACCGTACTCGATGGAATGGCGTACGTCGCCGGCAGGAACGGGGTGCTCTACGCACTATTTGCAGCCGACGGCGAGCAGCTCTGGGAGTACGACACCGGCGCGCTGGTGCACACGGCCCCTGCGGTCGCCGGCGATCTCGTCTACTTCGGCGCCGACGACGGGAACGTCCATGTCGTCGACCGCTCGACGGGCGATCTTGTCCAGACCATTCACCTGGGCGTCAGGCCGTCCGGCCGGACCGTCGTAACGCGGGACGCACTCTACGTCACGTCCGAAGAGGCGGGGACGCTCATCGCGTTGCGCTGACGTGCTGAGCGAAACCCCTGTGGCCGCTAGGCATAGGTAGCCAGCACGCGTTCCACGTCTGCGTGGGCGACACTTGGCCCCGCCTCCTGCGGGATGTACTTGCGGGGTGCGCCGTTGACGAACCCCCTGCTCGGCTCAACGGGAAGCCTGAGCTCCTGGTCGAGCTCGCTTCGGAACACGTTCATGGGGTCGCCGCCGTCCTGGACGACCTCCATCTGCTCGTTGAGCATCTTGCGGAACATGATGATGCCCTTGTCGGACTCGCCGAGCTTCTCGAGTTCGCGAAGGGCCACCGGCCCCTGCGTTACCCACGCCATGTAGTCCTGGTTGAAGGTAACGTCCGTGATGAACCGGCCGTCCTCGCCTATCAGGGGGTTGTAGTAGTACGGCACGGGGTCCTGCCGGGGCACGACCGCTCCGTCGGCTGCCCGGAAGATGTAGATGGAGATGTGCAGCGTGTGCTCGTCGTCCACGGGAACACGGAACTGCATCGTGAGCTTCTGCGGCGAACCTACCTGCAGGATGTTGGGGAAGAGGATGGGGTGTCCCACTTTCCACAGGTCGTGGTCCTCGCCCAGCCCTTTCAGGACGCGCCGTTTGATGATGCCGTGCTCGAACAGGTCGAAGCTGATGCGCTCGTGGGGCGCGGACTCTCCGCGAACGTTCTCCGTGAGCCCTGCCGCCCGTTGCTGGTAACGCGTCCAGTAGGAGTGCAGCCACTCCGTGTGCACGGGGTCCAATGAGTTCTCCTGGCACTGCAGCCAGTTGCATGGCAACTCCGTGATCGCGATGTCGCAGGCCACGTTCTCGGCGATCAACGGCTCCCAGTGTGGCAGGAGGGGGGTCGGCTTCGGGCCCATGTACGCGAAGATGAGGCCGGAGAGCTCCTGGACTGGGTAGCCGGCGACCTTGACCTTCTCCTTGAACCGCCCGTCCGGGTGCACCGTTTCCTCGAAGGGCTGCTCGATGCACTGGCCGGTCTCGTCCATCATCCAGCCGTGGTACATGCAGCGGAGGCCGTGCTCCTCGGGGATGCCGTAGGAGAGGTCGACGCGGCGGTGCGGGCAGAAGCGGTCGATGAGGCCGAGCGTGCCGGACTTGTCCCTGTAGAGAACGAGGTCCTCGCCGAGCAGCCGCACTGCCTTGGTGGGACGCTCGCGCAATTCACCCGCGGCGGCGATGGGCTGCCAGTACCGGCGCATGAGCTCGCCCATCGGCGTTCCCTGTCCCACCTGCGTCAACTTCTCGTTCTGTGCGGTGCTCAACATCGGCATGCCTCCTCGTCTGGACGTCGTTGCCCATAGTCGGTTCGTCCGGCTCTGGACTGGCGCCGCCGCGTGATGGAACAAAGCGGTACCCCGGCGTTGCGGAGCCGGAATCGACGACTACCGCCATGCTGCAAGTATAGCGCGACGATATCCAGGAGAAAGAGCGCGTGCTGACGGTGTGGACAACTTCGGAGGGTCGTGCTCCGAAGGCATCCTGCCGGAGGCGTGGGGTAAGATATCTGCCTGCATCATCCCGAAGTCAGGGTCTGGTCGTGCGTAAATCCTTGCATATCATCATCGTCCTCCTCGTCTTTTCACTCTTGGCGGCCTGCGACGGCGCCACGGACACGCCCACACCTCCCGCGTGGACACCCACGCCTGCCCCTGCGGTAGCCGGAGACGAGGAGGTCCTGACGGTCCTCTACTGGCAGGCGCCGTCGGTGCCCAACCCGTATCTCTCCGGCGGCAACAAAGACACGGACGCAGGCGCGGTTACGCTGGAGCCCCTCGCGGTGTACGACCCGGACGGCAACATCGTGCCTGATCTGGCTGCTGCCGTGCCGACGCTGAATAACGGCGGCGTTGCGCCAGACTTCATGTCGATCACCTGGACGCTGAAGGAAGGGCTGCTCTGGTCGGACGGCAGCCCCGTGACTGCCGACGACGTGGTCTTCACCTGGCGGTACTGCTCGGACCATGGCACGGGCTGCACCGCCTCCGACGCGTTCGAGGGCATCGATTCCATGGAAGCCCTCGATGCTCTCACCGTGAGGATCACGTTCGAAGACCCAACGCCCTATCCCTACAACGCGTTCGTCGGAATGAGCACGCCTGTCATCAGCGGTGCACAGTTCGCCGACTGCGTCGGCGCGGCGGCCACGACCTGCGATGCGCAGAACTACGCGCCGCTCGGCACCGGGCCGTACCGCATCACAGGTTTCGATCCCAACGCGGAGGCTGCCTACGAGCGCAACCCCTTCTATCGAGGCCCGGAGGCCTATTTCGACCGCGTCGTCATCATCGGTGGCGGCGACGCACTATCGGCGGCGCGGACCGTCCTGGAAGCGGGCGAGGCCGACTACGCCTGGAACCTCCAGATAGCCCCGGACGTCCTCACAGGCATGGAAGCGGCGGGGCAGGGCAAGGTCGTCGCGGCATTCTCCAGCCTCGTGGAGCGCATCGTCGTCAACCAGACCAACGCTGACCCTGCGCTTGGCGAGGACCGCTCCGAATACCTCGATGGAGACAACCCGCATCCCTTCCTGACCCTCCCACCCGTCCGGCAGGCCATGTCCATGGCTATAGACCGCAATCTCATCACGGACGGGCTGTACGGGTTTGCCGGGGAGGCGGCGTGCAACATCATCGCGGGCCCTCCGGCCTATGCTTCCACTGCCAACGACGGCTGCCTCACGCAGGACATCGACGGAGCGAACCGTCTGCTGGACGACAACGGGGTGCTCGATACCGACGGCGACGGCATTCGGGAGCACAACGGCGTCCCGCTGCGCATCGCCTACCAGACCTCCACCAATAGCATCCGGCAGGAGACGCAGGCCCTCATCCGCGACTGGTGGCGTGAGATAGGCATCGATACCGAGATCGTGCACCACGACGCCGCCCTCTTCTTCGGCGGCGACCCGGTGGAGAACCCTGAGGAGTCGTACCGCAGGTTCTTCGCCGACGTGCAGATGTACGCAGGAGGCTCCGGCATCGATCCGCAGCAGTACCTGTTCAGCCAGCTCTGCGACCACATCCAGGCGCGCGAGAATATCTGGGCCGACGGCAACAACGCCCGCTCCTGCAATCCCGCGTACGACGAGCTCTATGCCGAGTTCGCGGAACTGGGTATAGGACCGGAGCGCGCAGCGCTGATCAAGCGGCTGAACGACCTGCACGTGCAGAGTTACGTCGAGATCCCGCTGGTGACCCGCGGTTTCGTGTCCGCGCACCTCAACACGCTGAAGGGCGTCCGCATCAACGGCTGGGACAGCGAACTCTGGAACATCGGCGAGTGGCATCGGTGAACCGGAAGTAGGCCAGGCATTCCCGCCCTCGCGGGAATCCCGCAGTCTCGGCGTCTTGCCGTTGCAGGCGGGCGCATCCCTCAGTCTCTGCGTGGGAGCGTAGCGCGCCTCAGCGCGCAGCGAGGGTTGAACCCGTTGACACCGCCACCCGCGGCGCGGGTAGGATAGCTCCATCCACACACCCTGCCCGGAGGAGGACCGACGTGTCGTTGACCAAAGGCGGAACCAGGCAACCTGCCGGTTGGCGCGCATCCCTCGCGCTGCCGCTCATCCTCATCGTACTCCTCGGTTCGGCCGTTGCCTGCGCCGAGCCTACTCCGACCCCCACACCTACACCTACGCCAACTCCCACCGCCACCCCGACTCCCACACCCACGCCTGCCCCTGTCTCCGCCGGAGGCGGCATCAAGGGAAGCGATCTCTTCGCCCTGCTCCCTGAGCCCGAGCTCGCCTGCCTCAAGGAGACCGCTGGCGAAGCGATGTTTGCGATGGCCCAGGAGATGACTATCACGATGGAATTGGCCAACGACCCGGCCGGCGCCTTCATGTTCGAATGCGTTTCCGAGGAGACTCTTGCCAAGCTCGCCGCCGCCATCGTGGCCGCCGGAGGTTGAGCCATGGGCCTGACGTCGCGAGGCGCGATCGATGTCGGCGTGCCTGTCACCGCTGCCGACGTGTAGTCCTACCGGAGCCCCATGCAAGCAGACCCGCTCCGCAGCAAAGGAACCGGCGCAGCGGCTATCGCCCGCTACACCTACCGCGCGCACTACGCCTACGGTCACGAGGTGACCCGTAACGAGAACGTGTTCCGCCTGGCCCCCCGCGTGGACGGCGCGCAGTACAACGCCGCCTGCGAGGTGCGCACGGTCCCGGACGGCGGGCAGACGGAGCACCACGACGCCTTCGGCAACCGGGTCCTCCGCTCACGCGTAACGCAGCCGCACCGCCAGATGGATGTGGAAGCGCACGGCTCCGTGGCCATCCTCCTGGTACGCCAGCCGGTGACCGATATGCGGATGGAGGTATACCGGCAGCGACTGCTCCCCGGCAATGTGTACCTCGCGGGGACGGAGCTCGTGGACCCCACCGCGCTCATCGAACAGGCGAGCGCCGCGGCGGGCGGCGCTACCTCGCTGCTTGGCGTTGTCGAGGCGGTTACCGCGTGGCTGCAGCGCCGTATCGTGTACGAGCGCGGCCACACCTCCGTGTTCACCACGGCGGCAGAGGCCATCGCACGCGGGCGCGGCGTCTGCCAGG
Source organism: Dehalococcoidia bacterium (assembly GCA_034423175.1). Lineage (GTDB taxonomy): Bacteria > Chloroflexota > Dehalococcoidia > Lucifugimonadales > Australimonadaceae > Bin16. The sequence continues at coordinate 70,700 of DAOUJA010000015.1, read as the reverse complement.
ACTACACGCACGCCGCCATCGGCCTGCTGCGCGCGCTCGGCATCCCGGCGCGCTACGTCTCCGGCCTGCTCGCCTCGCAGGTGGGCGAGACGCACGCCTGGATCGAGTTCCACCACCCGGACCACGGCTGGCTCCCCGCAGACCCCACGCGAGGGCGGATGCTCCCGCCCACCACCGAGCTGCTCACCTTCGCCGTCGGACGCGACTACAACGACGCCCGTCCGAGCATCGGCTCGTTCGAACCACCCGGCGAGGGTGGGCTCGTGTCGATTGAGGCCCGCGTGCAATTGGCGGAGGAAGGGTAGGCAAGCAGCACCGGCGGGCGGGAGGCACGGCCCTGCGAGCCCCGAGAGACGAGGTTCTTGCCTCCGCAGGAGCGACGGGACCTATGCTTCGACCGACTCCTTGCCCTCGATGCGCCGTACGAGGCCGACGAGCCCGTAGACCAGCGGCGTGTCTATTGCCGCGATGCCCAGCTTGATGACGTACTGCACGTAGATGAGCTCCCACAGCACGCCGCCCGGCACCGTTCCCGCGAACGCGATGGAGACGAACACCGCCGAGTCCAGCGCCTGCGAGATCATGGTCGAGCCGTTGTTGCGCAGCCAGAGGTGCTTGTCCTTCGTCACCTTCTTGAGGAGGTGGAAGACGAGCACGTCGTTGTTCTGGGAGATGAGGTAGGCGATCATCGACGCGAGCACGATGCGCGGCACCGACCCGAGTATCTCGTCGTAGGCCCCCTGGCCTTCCCAGAAAGAAGCGGCGGGGATGATGCCGCCCACGTAGGTGAGCAGTACGACCAGCAGGCTCAGCGCGAACCCCGTCCAGACGACGACGGTGACGGTGCGCCTGCCGTACACCTCGGAGATGGTGTCGGTGACGAGGAACGTCAGCGGGTAGGCGATGAAGCTTACCGACACCTCCCAACCGCCCAGCGTAACGATCTTGGTGGCGATGATGTTCGCCACCACAAGGAACGTCATGAAGGCCATGGCGAGCACTGCCAGCGGCATCTTGTCCTCCCATCAGGACGGGGGGCGCCCGGAAGATTGCGACCATAGACTGGCCGCAGATCAGCCTATGCGCCGGATCAGAAGAAGTTGGTCAGGTTCTTGGAGAGCAGCACGTTCTGGTCGAGGTAGATCTCCCTGCGGCAGATCTTCCACGCTCCATCGACCCTGCGCAGGGTGTCGATGCGGTTGCCGATCCAGGTGTTGTCCTCGTCTTCCAGCCGGTTGCGGTGCACCAGGAAGCGGGACTTGACCCGGATCTCGCCGGCCCCCACTTCGCCGGTGCCAGAGTCCAGCAGGCGGACGTTGGAGACGAAGTGGGTGACGCGGGAGAGCGGTTCTTCCGCCCAGTGCACTCCCGTGCGGATCTGAGCGACGCGTTTCACGAGCGTGTCCTTGCCCTCGTCGAACCAGGACATCTCGATCTTCTCGCGCGTCAGCTCCGTGTCCATCTCCTTCGACGAGACGTTGCGCTTCATCGGCGCGTGGTAGCGGGTGTCTTCGGTGAAGAGGTCGAGCCACTCCTCGTAGCGGTGCTCGTCCAGCAGGTCGGCCTCCATGTACAGGAAGTCCTCTATCTCGAGGCGCAGCAGCAGCTCCTCGTTGGAAAGCAGGTCAGCCACGGCGCGCCTCCTATCTCCCGTTCCTGTTGGTCATCCAGTCGTCCCTGGTAGCGGCGGACCTGGTGGGGGCCATCTCGCCCCAGTCCTTCGCCTGCATCACCTCTGCCCAACGCTGGTAGTAGCGCCTGTGGTTCTCATCGCTGTAGTTGTGGGCGAACAGGCCCGGCATGTCGAACTCCGTCGGGCCGTGGAGCGGGGGCTCGGAGAGCCGCATCTGGTAGTTGAGGTCGAGCTTCTGCGCAACCGGCCCCTTGCTGGCGATCGTCAGGGCGTACCAGTTCTCCATGTCGTCCTGCTGGGTGACGCCGCCCGGACCGTAGTAGAGCTCGTAGTAGTTGGCGAGCTCGGTCTTCACTTCCTGCGGGGCGTCCTTGTCCACGAAGAAGTACGTCCATATCTCCGTCATCGCGGGGCCCTGCGGGTGCATGATGCGGACCACGCGCCCCAGCCACCCCTCGTTGGGGAAGATGGCCGGTCCGACGGAGAGGTGGGCCATCAGGCCCAGGCGCTTCTTGCGGAGCTCGAACTTCTCGCGCAGGTACTCGCGCACGGCGGGCCGTTCGTCCCAGGTGCCGGACTCTTCCCAGCCGGGGTCGCCCGCTTCCGGGATCGTCACGCCCATGGTGTGGCCTTCCGGGAACGAGACCGTGTAGCGGCTCCGCACCTGTCCGACGGAGACCGAGCGGTCCTGCCGCGGGCGCACCGGGTTGCCCGTCGCCCCGACGCCCAGCGCGAGCGCCGTGGAGCGGTGCGTTATCCATCCGTGGGTGGTGTCCGTGTCGGGGCAGGGGACCTTCCAGTTGCAGCCCAGCCGCCACTTGACGATGCCGCCGAGCACCTCCGCGCCGTTGTCCGAGCCGTCCGTGTGCATCAGGCCGGTGGCGAGGTAGAAGTCGGCCCCGCCGAGGTATTCGTGGAAGTCCGGGGCGGTCTTGTCCCACGTGGCCCAGATGGAGCCCTGGAAGACCTCCACCCGTGCCTGCAGCAGCCCCCACTGCGACTTGTCCATCATGTCGTAGCCGTTCTCGTGGTACGGAAGCGCGACCAGCGCGCCCGTCGCGTCGTACGTCCAGCCGTGGAACGAGCAGACGTGCGTGAACGAGTTGCCGTGGTCGTAGCGGCAGACGCGGTTGCCCCTGTGCCTGCAGGAGTTCAGGAAGACGTGGACCTTCCCGTCGCGCGCGCGGCTGACGATGACCGCCTCCTCGCCCATGCGGCTGAGGATGAAGTCCCCCGGTTCCGGTATCTGGGACTCATGGCCCACGAACAGCCAGGAGCGGTTGAACACCTGCTCCATCTCCTGGTCGTAGATGTCCTGGTTCCAGAAGATCTCCCTGCTGACGGTGCCGCTTTCCGAGTCAACGAGCCTCTTCATCTCCCGCGTGAGCTGAACCATGATCTCCTCCTGGTGAATCCCGCTCGATCGGGCGCTATTCAACCACAAGCGCGCCGGTATGGGAACAAGCACATGGCGTGAGCCCGGGTGAAAGGGTCTCAGCGCGGTTGACCGGCGCCCGGCCGGATGAGTGCGGCTGCTAGAATGGCCCCGGTTGAGGACGCGCAGGCATGTTGACCGAATTCACCAAGCTGGCAGAGGTGGGCGACCTGGCACCCGGCCAGATGCGCACGATCAGGACGGGCAGGGAGTACGTCCTGCTGGCGCGCATCGGCGACGAGTACTTCGCCCTCGACGGGTTCTGCTCCCACGCGGACGGCTTCCTGGCGGACGGCTACCTGATGGAGGAGTACTGCGAGGTCGAGTGCCCGATCCACGAGGGCGCCTTCAACCTGCGCACCGGCGCGGTGACGAACCCGCCGGCTGAAGAGCCGGTCGTCGCGTACGAGGTCCGCATCGAGGGCGGGGACATCCTCGCGGGGCCGCGCGGGGAGTAGGCCGGCTAGCCCTCCCTGGCGACGGCGGCCATGACGCGGTCGCGGATGAGAGCGTGGAGGTCGGGATCCAGGGGGCCGGCTTCCGCGGCGGCGATGTTGGCCTTGAGGTGGTCCAGGTCCTGGGTGCCGTTGATGAAGGTGTGCGCGGACGGGTGGGCGAGCGAGTACCGGAACATCGTCGAGACGAGGTCCATCCCCTCCAGCACGTCCGCGAGGCCGGACTCGACCCAGCGCCTGCGCACAATGGGGAACTCCCCGCCGCGCCCCTGCTCCCGCAACGGAGCGCCCTTGACCGAGCCGCCCCTGATGATGGTGCCGGCCCCGGCGGCCTCCGCCGCCGTGATGCTCTCGTCGTGCTCCGGCTCCAGCGCCGAATAGACGATCTGGAAGGCGTCGAACACGCCCCATCCGATGAACGTGGCGATGTCCGGCAGGGTGGCGGAGACGCCGATGAAGCGCGCCTTCCCCGCGGCCCGCACCTCTTCCAGCGCGCCGACGCAGTCGTGCGCCTCGATGTCCTCGACCCTCGGACCGTGGAGTTGCAGCAGGTCCACGTGGTCCGTCTTCAGGCGGGCCAGGCTCTCGTCCATGGTGCGCAGGATGTCGGCGCGCGACCACTCGGACTGCGCGTGGGGGACGCCCGTCTGCGGGCGTCCGCACTTGGTCGCGAGGTAGTAATCGTCGCGGCGGTGGGAGATGAAGCGCCCGATGAACTCCTCGCTCCTTCCGTAGCCGGGGGCGGTGTCGATGAAGTTGATGCCGGAGTCCAGCACCGCGTTCAGGACGACGCCCGCGTGCTCCTCGCTGGGGAGCCGTCCTCCGTTCTCCACGGTATCGCGCATCTCCAGCGCGCCGAAGCCGAGTTTCGTGACTTCCAGTCCCGTTCGTCCGAGCACAACCTTGTCCATGGTCTCCCTCCGGTTCAGATGCCGTAGAAGCGCCGGGGGTTGTCCTCGACGATCTTCTTCGCCACGCCGACGGGGATCTCGCCCTCGGCCTCCCTGCGTTCGATGACGTCGAGCGCGTGCAGCTCGGCGGACTGGTCGGCGTGGGTGTAGTCGGTGCCGATCATGAGGCTGTCCTCGGTGCCGAAGGACAGGATGTAGGGGAGGTCGTCGGTAGTGTCGCACGCCACGTAGAAGCGGCAGTTGCGGAACAGGTCCGAGCGGTAGTCGAAGGGGTGGAACGTCAGCTTCTGCTGCTTGGCGATGAGGTCGGCCATGAGGAACGGCACCCAGGACGCGCCGGTCTCGATCCAGCCGACGCGGAGGTCGGGGAACCTGTCGGGGACGTCGCTCATGGCGAGGTCGGTGAACGCGGCGATGGCGTTGAAGCGTCCGCCGATGTCGGCGCCGGACGTCGGCGGGTTGCCGGTGCCGGTGTGGATGCAGACGGGGATGTCCAGGCGGCTGGCTTCCTCGTAGAGGGGGAAGAAGTACGGGTCGCTGGCGCTTCTCCCGCAATCGATGCCCTTCTTCATGATGCCGCACGCGCCGTTCTCCTTCGCCCAGCGCATCTGGTTGACCGCCTCGTCGATGTCCAGCGTGGGCATCAGCGCCACCCAGCGGAGGCGTCCGCCGGAGGCGTGCGTGGCGTCGGCCATCCAGCGGTTGTATGCGCCGGTGAGGGCGGTGTCGACCTCCGCGCGGGCGGTGAAGCCGCCCAGGAAGAGCGTGGGGTAGAGCACCTGAACGTCGACGTTGAGCTCGTCCATGTGAGCGAGGCGTGCAGGGACGTCGGTGAGCTCGCGGGTAGCCTGCACCGTTCCCGTGCGCCCGTCGTCGCGCCAGCGGCGCAGCCGGGTGCCGCCGTCGATGAGCCAGAGCCGGTGGGGCCTGCGGTCGCCGGGAACGGTGGGGACGCCGGGGTCGGTGGAGATGGGCATATGCTTCCGGCCCGATTCGGTCAGGAAGCTCCAGGTGATCTCCGTCTCGTCCACGTGTGCGTCAACGTCGATGCGGACCATCTGCCACCTCCCTGAGGTTCGTCGTTCTGTACGGCGGGAGTATAGCCCCAACCGGGCATGCAAGGGGCTGTACCCTGGGTAGGGGGATCAGGCGGCGGGAGAGGGCGGCTGCTTCAGCGCGTAGACGATCCCCATGGCGGGTACGACCGCGAACGCCAGCGCGAGCTCCCAGTCTCCCTTCACCGCGCCCCGTGCGATGAGCACCGCGAGGAAGAGGTCCGTGGCGACGTTCACGATGAGGACGAAGGCGATGACGCGGAGGAGTCTCGCCGAAAGGTGCAGCGAGAACACCAGCACGATCAGCCCGACGGCGCCGAGCGGGTGGATGCCCATCAGGAGCAGCCGCTCGCCGAAGCTGCCTCCGTCGGCGAACGCGCCGACCATGCTCGTGAGCAGCACGAACAGCCCATGGAGCACTGCCAGGACGAGCATCGCTGCGCGGTAGAGGGCCATGGGATGACGGTAGCGAGTCGTTCATGGGGCGTCAATGCGGAGTCTCGGAATGACGAGCACACCACGCCCAGGGCTGCGAGGTTCCTGCCTGCGCAGGAACGACGAGGCGTTCCCGAGAGCTGCTTCGGCTTCGCTCAGCATGACAAGGGTTGTACCTCCCATTCCTATTCTCCGGTGAAGCCGGTGCGCGCGGGCCGTTGGAAGAGGGGGCGGCGGGCGGGGCAGCGGCAGGTCTGGCCCACCTTCATGAGGTCGCCCTCCGCGTAGGCGTGGGCGATGGCCTGGACGATGCGGTCCTCGTCCGGGATGCGTCCGGTCCTGAAGCACTGGCGGAGGTAGGAGTGGATGGGCACGGGGCTGAGGACCGGGACGCGCGCATCACCGGCGGCCTCGAAGAGGTCGGCTACGTCAGGCGGGTAGTCGCCGCGCTCGACGGCCTCCACCCAGCGCAGCACGTAGTCCTCGGCGACGGGCTTGAGCTTCGCTTGGGCCAGGAGACAGCCGTAGTAGTTCCTGAGCGAGCGGACGGCGTTCATCATCGCTGCTGCCTCATCATCACCTGGGTTGCCTCGATCATCTCCAACTGGTTGCGGAGCTCGCGGTTCTCGCCGACCTTGAGTGCGTTGGAGAGGGCTGCGCGCACGGCGGAGGCCCTCACCCTGGGGTTGGGGTCTTCGAGGAGTTCCGCCAAGGTGTTGATGCTCTTGAGCACGAGACCCTGGAGTTCGACGCGGGCCAGCGCCTCGGCGTCCTTGCGCATCCGTTCCAGTTCAGCCCGGAAGTTGGGGTCGGTCATCCACTGGTGGAGGGTGGAGCGGTGTATGCGCGCGGCCCTGGCCCCGGCGGAGAGGGACGCCGTAGCGGCGATGTAAGGCAGAGCGAGTGTCTGCTTCGGCGTCAGCGCAACTTTTCTCGAATCTGTCGGATTCTGCTGGTCCTCCATGCCGTTTCACTCCTCATCATGGTCTTCAAACCCGACAGCCCAGCCCCGTTTCTCTACAGCGAACCCGACAGAAACCGACAGTAATCCGACACAATCCGACAATCTCCGACAGGGGCCCGCCGGGCACTGCGCCTGGAGGGCGTTGGGCCGTCCAGAACAGGGTAGGGAGGGGTGGCTCGTCCGCGCAACAGGCTGGTGTCGCGGTGGTGACGGGGAGGAGGAACTCAAAGCGCGTGGTCAGAGGTGTTTGCCCACTGGTGTTCTCGTTAGTAAAGTGGGGTGTAACAGAAGGAGGTCATGGCATGACCGAGATCATCTTCGAGGTCACTGAGGACGAAACGGACGGTGGCTACTCGGCCAGCGCGATCGGCTATGGAATACACACCCAGGGCGATTCGCTCGAGGCAGTCCGCAGCAACGTCCGGGAAGCCGTGGACTGTTACTTTGATTCCACGATGCAACGGCCGAAGTTGATCCGCCTGCACTTCGTACGAGACGAGGTCCTGACTGCGTGAGGACGCCCCGGGGCGTGAGCGGAACGAGCCTGCTGGCGGCTCTTCGCCGTTTGGGTTACGAGGCCGTTCGATGGCCGCACAGTGATCTCGGGGGATGCCATAACTACCCCCACAAAACGAGTCCGCACTTCATCATCGTGCCACCAATTGCTGCACTGCGAGACAAGCGGGCACGGCCTGACTTTGCCGCCCTTGTGGTAAGATGCCGCCCCTCAGATGTCCGGGAGGCTGCTAGTGCATACTGACATTCTCACTCCTAAAGAACTCTTCCAAAAGGAGGTACGCTACACCATCCCGCCCTTTCAGCGTCCCTATGTCTGGTCTCAGGATGACCAGTGGGAACCGCTCTGGGAAGATGTCCGTAACGTGGCCGAAGACTATCTGGAGGAGTTGGAGCGCTCGGACAACGACGGGGTGGAGGCGGAGCAGAGGACGAGCCCGCATTTCCTAGGCGCTGTCGTCCTTAAGCAGGTCCCCACTGCGGCAAAGGATATCGACCAGCGTGAAGTGATTGATGGCCAACAGAGGGTGACGACACTGCAACTTCTCCTAGATGCCATTCAGCAAATCTGTGAAGAGTCAGACCAGCCCTATCTCAGGAGAGTCGCCAGGCGCCTAGCGAAGCTGGTCACCAATGACGAAGAACTGGTTGGAGACGACAGGCTTCAAATCTTCAAGCTCTGGCCCACTAGGGGCGACAGGGAGGCGTTTAGGCACGCCATGGACAATGGACTTGCTGTGAACGACTTTGAGGACTCCCTGATTGTTCAGGCGCACGAGTTCTTTCAATTGCAGGTTCGCAAATGGCTTCAAGACTCGACGGGACTGATTGAACATCGGATCGATGCACTTGAGGCTGCGGCGACGTCGATGCTCCAGATGGTCGTGATTGACCTTGGCACTCAGGACGATCCGAATCTCATATTCGAAACACTCAATGCTCGCGGTACTCCGCTTGAACAATCCGACCTCATCAAGAATTACGTTCTTTCTAGGGAGCGTGACCGCCAAAGTGATATCTGGGGAAACCTTGACGACGGTTGGTGGAGGACAGAGGTCAGGCAAGGCCGCCTGTACAGGCCACGCCTGGACATGCTCCTCAACTACTGGCTAGCAATGCGCATAGGCTCGGAGGTTTCGCCAACAAGAGTGTTTGACAAGTTCCGCGAATATATTGAAGACCGAGAGGCTCGGGGAGTGATGTCGGAGATTAAGCGGGACCTAGTGAACTACCGTGATTTCGAATCAACCAAGGGCCGTAGCCCTGAGGAGAAGTCGTTCTACTACCACTTGGATGCGATGCAAGCAGGAGTGGTTACGCCTGTGCTGCTACTGCTGCTGTCAGCTGAAGCAGAAACACGCATTAGGGCCTTCAGTGCCTTGGAAAGTTTTCTCGTCCGCCGAATGATCTGCCGTCAGACTACAAAGGACTACAACAGGCTAGTCTTGGAGTTGGCTAGCCGCCTGCGGGAGAGCGGACTGGACAATGCTGGCAGAGTTACCTCTGCGTTCCTAAGAGAGCAGAAGGCCTATGCCAGGGAATGGCCGAGCGACGAAGTTGTGGCCGATGCTCTCCAGTCTTCTCCTCTTTATCGCCTGCTGACCCGGGGCAGGCTGCGACTAGTGCTAGAAGGCGTGGAACGCCAGTTGCGGTCTTCGGGAAAATCCGAACAGCCTGCTGTGCCGACGAATCAGACGATAGAACACCTGATGCCGGTAGGCTGGAGCCAAGGGGAGTGGCCGCTCCCGGAGGAAGCCGATACGGATACAGCGACCTACCAACGCAACACACTCATCCACTCAATCGGGAATCTCACGCTCGTGACTCAGAAACTCAACTCGTCGATGTCCAATGGTCCATGGGCAAGTAAACGAGACGAACTTCAGGGGCACAGCGTTCTGTTGCTCAACAACGAATTGTTGTCTCAGTCCTCCTGGAGTGAAGAAAGCATCCGGTTCAGGAGCCGCCGAATAGCCAAGCTAGCATCACAAAGATGGCCAGGTCCAGATTCGGAAGTTTGGAATCAAGATACATAGGCGAGGAGACTGCAAGACGAGGTTCCTGCCTGCGCAGAAATGACGGAAGGGCATCCACAAGGAGACGGGCGCCCAGCCCCCACCTCCGCAGTACCCTCTCCCTAACCCTCTCCCCTTGTAGGGAGAGGGGATCAGACCGCGATGGGGGTGTCGTAGTCGACGCCGCGGGAGCGGAACCAGACGTGGACGCCGGTCCAGAAGCGCTCCGGGTCCATGTCGATGCTCTCGCCGGTCTCGGCGCGGGAGATGACGAGGGCGCCCCACGGCTCCGGCAGGCGCTTCGCGCCCTCGACGGTGTGGTCGCTGCGCCAGGAGCGGAGGCCGGTCATCTTCGTGAGGAAGTTGTGGAGGATGGCGGGGCCCGCGGTCATCGACTCGCGGACGGTGCCGTCCTCGTTGAGGACGAGGACGACGTCGAACTCGCCGAAGGAGCGCCATTCTGCGGAGAGGGTCATTGGTTTTGCTCCCGGGGATGGAGGGGATGGGGTTGGTGGAGGTGCACTCTGTTCAGCATGACCTGCCCCTCTCCCTTCAACCCCACCGCGTGCACTGCCCGTGCACTCTGGGTTCCCGCCGGTGCGGGAATGACGGGCGAGGGCGGGCACTTCGGGGAGTGTGGCGCTTGCCGTGCGAGCGCTGCCCGAGAGGACCCTGCGCGCTGAAGCGCGGGCTGCGCTCAACGTGACAAGCACTCCCTAACCCCAACCCGCTGCGAGGTTCCTGCCTGCGCAGGAACGACGGGACAAACTCCTAGAAGAACGTCGTGATGACCTTGGAGAGGAGGACGTTCTGGTCCAGGAGGATGAGGCGGCGGGCGATCTTCCAGCCGGTGTCCGGGTCGCGGCGGAGGACGTCATGCCGGGTGCCGACGAACACGTTGACCTCGTCGTGCAGGCGGTTCGTCCAGACGAAGAAGTTGCTGCGGACGGGGACCTCGTCGCCCTGGAGCTCGCCGACCTGGATGTTGCTGATGACGTGGCGGACGCGGGAGAAGGGCTCCTCGGCCCAGTGGAGGCCGGTGTTGATCTGCCGGACGCGGCCGGCGAGCGTGCGCTTGCCCTCGTCGAACCAGGAGATCTCGGAGTCGGAGTCGGTGTTCTCGCGGTGCTGCTCGCCGAACTTGACGTTGCGGCGTACGGGCATGTGGTAGTGGATGTCCTCCGCGACGAGCTCGATCCAGTCGTTGAAGCGGCGGTCGTCCAGGAGCTCGGCCTCGCGGTAGAGGAAGCGTTCGATCTCGCGCTCCAGGAGGAGTCGCTCCAGGGTCTGCTCCGGCGACGTGATGGTGACCGGCCGGGCGAGGCCGGGGGAGCGCTCGCTGCCGGTGTCGGCGGGGACGAACGGCGTCACGCCCGCGCTCTCGATGACGCCGACGACATCTGTGGCGAAGACCATCTCCTCGGTGCCGGCGAGGGCAGGGTTGGCGGCGTGCTCGACGTAGCGCGCGCGCACCCAACCGCCGTCGCGCGGGTTGGCGGTCACCTCGGCAACCGTGCCGTCGCGGAGCTTGATCTGCTGTCCGACGGGCAGGTTGGTGAGGATAACGGTGTTGTTGACGTTGATAAGGTCTTCGGCCTTCTCGTTGGGTCTTTCGGTCGTCATGGCGTTGCTCCTTGCTGCGCTCAGGACGTGATCTCGATGCCACCGAAGAGGCAGGAGCCGGTGACGGTGAGCGTTGCTTTCGGCTCAGCGGGGTCGGGGCGCTTCTTCTCGACGCCGCCGAATGTGGAGTCGGCGCGGACGTCGACGGCCCAGTCGGTCGGGACCTGGAGCTTGACGCCGCCGAACACCGCGTTGACGTTGATGGTGGCCGAGTCGCCGTCCATGGCGGCGCCGCGCAGGTCTATCTCGGCGCCGCCGAACGTGACGGAGACGTTGCCGCCGTTGAAGCGCTGGCTGTCGATGCGCTGGTTGCTGCCCGAGAAGATGGCGGAGACGGCGAGGTCGTCGCCCGCGAGGGGCGCGTCGCCCGCGCTGCTGCGCGCGCGGGACTGGCCGTGGAGGATGCTGATGCCGATGGCGATGAGGGCCACCGGCCAGAGCAGCCAGAAGCTGATCCTCAGGATATCCAGGTTGCTCAGCAGGAACACCACCCCGATGGCGATGACGATGAGGCCGCCCTTGCTGCTGCCCTTCGAGATGCTGCCTACCCCGGCGAGGATGAGGAAGAGGGGCCACCAGTCGGCGAAGGAGAACTTGAAGTCGCTGACGAACGACAGCAGGAAGAGGACGCCGAGGACGATGAAGCCGATCCCGACGAGCTTGTTGTTGGACGAGGACGAGGTCACGGTGTCTCCTGCCGCGCTTCCCGATCAGCGCTCCGTGTTCTTCTGCGGGTGGACGGGGTAGATGTCGTCCCAGCTTCCGGCCTCCATGAACTCGATCCAGCGGCGGAGGCGCGCCCGCTGGTTGGCCTCCGCGATGCGGTAGCAGAAGGTCATGCCGGGGAAGCGGTCGTCCGTGAAGTCGTGGCCGAGGCCCATCTGGAAGTTGTAGGGGAGGCGCTGGGCGATGGTGCCGAGGCTGGCGGGGAAGGCGTAGTTCCAGTTCTCCATGTCGTCGGACTCGGTGAGCCCGGTGGGCCCGCCGTAGCGCATCATGTAGCGGCGCTGGGCGTCCTTCACGACCTTGGGGGCGTCCCTGTCGACGGGGTACTGCCGCCAGGACTCGGTGACGCCGACGCCGTGGGGGTGCCAGATGAGGATGCGGTGCGGCTGGATGTTGACGTTGGGCCAGACGAGGGCAGTGCCGCCGTTGCCCGCGTGGAGGTAGGTGTCCTTGTAGCGCGCCTGCTTCTTCTCCCGCTGTGCGCGGTAGTAGGCGTCTACCTCGGGCGGCTCGGTCTGCCAGGTGTCCATGTACTCCGCCGTGCCGGGCTGTTCATACATGGAGTTGTGCCCGCCGTGGCCGAGCTCCGGGAGCTGCATCTCGTAGGAGGTGGAAGGGAAGGGGGCCCGCATGCCGCTGCGGCTGCCGCCCTGCAGGTCTCCCTGCGGGCCGATGGCGGCGACGTTGACGGAGCGGTGGGTCATCGCGCCGTGGGCGCTGTCGCCGTCGAACGAGAAGCCGGGGAACTTCCAGTTTGTGGGGATGTACCACTTGGTGGCGGGGTTGAAGAGCTCGACGCCGTTGTCCTCGCCGCCCGAGCTCTCGAAGCACCACTTGATGGTGGGGGCGTAGACGCCGAGGTAGTCCTCGAACGAGGGGGCCTTGGGGTCCCACGTGGCCCAGAGGGAGCCGTAGTAGTTGGAGAGCTGCGCGACCTCGTGCAGCCCCCACTTGCTCTTGTCCAGCTCCTCATGGAAGGCCTGCTTGTAGTGGGGGACGCCCACGAGTCGTCCGTCGGTGTCGTAGGACCAGCCGTGGAAGGGGCAGGTGAAGACGAGGGTGTTGCCGTCGTCGTAGCGGCAGACCTTCATGCCGCGGTGGCGGCAGGTGTTGAGGAACGCGTGGATGACGTTCTTCCTGTCGCGGACGACGATGATCTCCTCCTCGCCCATGCGGGAGATGACGAAGTCGCCGGGGTTGGGGACCTGGCTCTCGTGTCCGAGGAAGAGCCACGCGCGGGCGAATATCTGCTCCAGCTCCTGCTGGTAGATCGCCTCGTTGACGTAGATCTCCCGCGCGATGAGCCCTTCGTCGAGGTTCACCAAACTGCGAAGCGACCGGTCACCGCGTGAACTGATGATCGAGACCATTGCAGTCCTCCTGCGCCGCGCTCGTTCCCACGAGGGCGCGCCCTGTTCCCATGATGTGGGCGTTCTCCTACAGTCCGGGTGGATTGTCAATCAGACGGAGGGCGGGTGCAAGTTGGCGACGGAGACAACCGGTCTGCGTTACCGGTCCCGTCCAGGATTGACGGGAGCACAGGCCGGGAGGATAGTGCGGGTGAGACATACGTGAACAGAGGCGTAAGGGAGGAAGCCGATGACAGACGCGTGGTACATATCGTCCGACTCTCACATGAGCGAGCCGCTGGACCTGTGGACGACGCGGATGGACGTGAAGTTCCGCGACCGCGCGCCGCACGTTGAAGACGAGTACAACGGCGTACCGGGAGCGTGGTGGGTCTACGAGGGCTACGAGCCGCACGACCTCGCCGTCGGGGTCGCGGGGGGCAAGAGCCGCACCGACGACGAGAAGGTGGAGTTCATGAAGACGGGCGGGTACGCCGACGCGCGTCCCGGCGGGTGGGACCCGGCTGAGCGGCTGAAGGACATGGCCGTCGACGGCGTCGCTGCCGAGGTGCTGTACACCACGCTGGGCTTCAGGCTCTTCTGGCTGCTGGACCCGGCGCTGCAGCGCGAGTGCTTCCGCGTGTACAACGACTGGCTGGCAGAGTACTGCAGCTACGCGCCCGACCGGCTGAAGGGGCTGGCGCTCATCTCGCTGTACGACCCCGGCCTCGGCGCCGCCGAGCTCGAACGCTGCGCGAAGATGGGGCTGAGCGGCGCGATGATATGGGCCTCGCCTCCCGAGGACCAGCCGTACCACCTGGACACGTACGACGTCTTCTGGAGCAAGGCGGAGGAGCTGGGGATGCCGGTGAGCCTCCACCCGCCGACGGGCATGGAGCGGCCGAAGTACGAGTTCGGACGGGAGAACCGGGTGCTGCGGCCGATCATCGCGGCGCACGAGGTGCAGAAGTCGCTCGCGGTCATCATCGCGTCCGGGGTGCTGGAGCGGTATCCGACGCTGCAGGTCATCTCCGCCGAGTACGGACTCGGGTGGGTGCCCTACTGGCTCGGCCGCGTGGACAACACGGTGGGGCGCGGCTCCAGCAGGCGCGGCGGCTTCTCGACTCCGCTCAGCATGAAGCCGACCGAGTACTTCGCGCGCCAGGTGTACGTCACGTACATCGACGACGAGCTGGGGGTGCGGTACCGGGGCGACATCGGCGTGGACCGCGTGATGTGGTCGTCCGACTACCCGCACGCGGCGTCGACGTGGCCGAAGTCGCGCGAGTACATAGAGCGCGACTTCGCGGGCCCCGAGGCGCAGGAGGACATGCGGAAGATCGTGCACGACAACTGCGTGGCGCTGTACGGCTTCCCGAGCTACCTGCCCGCGTAAGTTCGATAGGGGGTTGGCGCCGTTCGCTAGGCGACCGCAGGATGAACGGCGCCAACGCACTCTGCGATCAGGTCGCCTATCAGGGCCGCCTCGAGGGAATCTCCCAGAGGCAACCCCGCAATCTCGCTGTGGGATGGGTCCGCCTCGTGCATGCCTTCTTCCGGCAGAGGCGCGGGCACGAACCGGATGGAAGGCAGCAGTTGCTGGGCGTGCAGCTTCGTGGCTCCGACGTTCAATTCGGCCAGGCGTCCGTTCTGCCTCATGTCGATACGAGAGAGCCGCCGGACCTGGTTGAGTTGTTGGACCTTGGTGAGCTCTGCGAAACACTCGAGCCAGTTGACAGAGAGGCCCGTATCGCCCGCGCGAAGGCGAAAGGCGGAGCCGTCCACGCGCCCGTCTTCACGAACAGTAGTAGGTCTCGCGTAGCGGACAACGTGTGCGTTGTCGGGGAGGGAGCTTTCGTTCATGCACCGGTCGCTGGCATCAGGTCAAAGGCACGCATCTGCCTTCTGATGCCGTCCAGGGTATCGATGCCGGCCACGCGGGAGACGTCTGGGGCATCGGTCCTTCGTTTGAAGATGACGTACTCCCCTCGTTGGGCGCCCATGAACTGAATGGCAAGACGGTTCTGCTCCCCATCCTCCCAGACAGCGCGGAAGTTCCCGTTGTCCATGAGCAGGACTTCCGCTTTGGGGGCTCCAGGGAGCGACTCGATGAAAGTCCAGAAGTCCTGTTCGGAGTTGGGCTGCACATCGATCTCATCAGAGTCGGCGTAGCCAAGCAGCGTCTCGATGCGGGCGCGGTAGGCTTCAAGCGCCAGCGGGCGAGCCTCAGCTGAGGCTCCGTTCGCCGGGCGCGTCGCCGTCCCCTCGCTTGCTCGTGCCTCACCAGCCCTGAGTTGCTTACGAAAACGCACTATCCGCCGCAACTCTGTGAGCCATGAACCGATGGGCCGCAGGACGTGTGCCGCGGGCGACCTTCGCCGTTTTCCCGGTTCTGAGTGAGTCGCCATTCAGAACGAGCCTCCGATGTCCAGTATACATCGGGTGTATCAGTATTCGTTCCTCGTTGGCCATCTACTCCAGCAGCAGGCGGTTGCGGCGGAGGATCTCGGCGAAGTGTTCGCCGTGGCTGCGGACGGCGGCGTTGCGGATGAGGCCGGCGGCTTCGTGAGGGTCGTCGGTGACGGTTACAGCGGCGAAGTCCTCGGGGTCGATCATGTTCCGGGCGACGAGCGTCTCCTCCATGAAGCCGAGCATCGGCTGCCAGAAGTCCGTACCCATGAGGACGATGGGGAAGTCCGCGATCTTCTTCGTCTGGACGAGGGTCGCGGTCTCGAACACCTCGTCGAGGGTGCCGTAGCCGCCGGGCATGGCGATGAAGCCGTAGGAGTACTTGACGAGCATCACCTTGCGGACGAAGAAGTACTTGAACTCCTTGCAGATGTCCAGGTAAGGGTTGGCAATCTCCTCGTGTTCGATGCGTATCGTGCAGCCGACGCTTCGCCCCCCGGCCTCCTTCGCGCCGCGGTTCGCGGCCTCCATCACCCCGGGCCCGCCGCCGGTCATGACCGTGAACCCGGCGTCGGCGAGCGCGCCGCCGACCTCCATGCCCAGGCGGTAGTAGGGACTCCCCTCCGGCGTGCGGGCCGAGCCGAACACGGTGACGCACGGACCGACGAAGTGCAGCGTGCGGAAGCCGCCGATCATCTCGCGGAAGACGCTGACGGCCTGCAGGAGTTCGCGCCTGCGCCTGTCAGGGCCTCGCAGGAAGCGGGCGACGTCCGCCGCGGTGCCGTTCCCGAGTCCTATGCGTTTGCCGATCAGTCTCACGTTCAACCGCCTGCGGGCGCCATGCCCGCCCGTACCATTATGGGACACGAGGGGCGAGCGTCCCACCGCTCTACCGGGTATGATTGGCGCATCCTCCGCCCGGCGCGCGTGTCCGGGGCGGCATCCGAGGAGCGAGAGATGAGCGAACTGGCCGGCAAGGTTGTGGCGATAACGGGCGCGGCGCGAGGGATGGGCCGCGCGTTCACGCAGGCGTTCCTGGCGGAAGGCGCGAAGGTAGTGGCGATGGACCTGTCCTGGGAGCCGACGGGCTACTCCAGCGACAGGGACACCGAGTTCCTCGACAACCTGCGCGCACACCCGGACGACGTGATCGTGGCGACGGTGGACGTTGCGGACGGCGCGCAGATAGACGCCGCGTACGAGGAGACGATGGCGAAGTGGGGCACGTGCGACGCGCTCATCAACGACGCCGCGATGCGGCAGCGCATCCTGTACCCGCCGACGGGCCGCATCACGACGCTGGAGACGAGCGACGAGGACTGGGAGCAGGCGTTCGCGGTCAACGTGTTCGGCGCATTGAAGGTGACGCGGCGCTTCATCCAGCCGATGCTGTCGCAGCGCTCCGGCAGCGTCATCTCCGTCATCAGCAGCGGCGCGCTGCACCACTCGTACGGCGGAGCGTACAAGGCGCTGCGCCCGAACAGCCGGGAGATGCCGTACCAGTCCACGAAGGCCGCGCTGCTTACGATGATGTTCTACCTGGCGGACGAGATCCGCTCCGACAACGTGGCGGTGAACCTGATGATCCCCGGCCACACGCGCACGACGGGCTTCGACGAGCAGAACATCGCGCGGAGAGAGCTCGGCATGAGCAACCCGAACGCGCCGCTGCCGCTGCGGGCCGACCACATGGTGCCGCTGGCGCTCTTCCTGGCGCAGCAGGACGCGTCGACCGAGGTGACCGGCAAGTGCTTCGACGTGGTGACGTGGAACATCGAGCACGGCCTCGGCGGCCAGCTGGCATGGGAGGACCCGGAGGGCACCGCCGTCTCCGAGAGCGCGGAGCTCGCGGCGGGGCTGCGGTCCAGGGTCTAGGGCGGCAACTGTAGAATGCCCTCCTGTGTCGGAGGGCGTTCAGACCCACCCCCGAAGTCATCCAAGGAGAAAACTGTGGCCCTCATTCCAGGCGGCACTCGTCCGAACTGGGTATCGGACGAGTTGTACCCGTTCGAAAGCCGGTTCTTCACAACAAGGGATGGTAACCGGATGCACTACGTCGACGAAGGCGCGGGTCTTCCGGTCGTCTTCGTACACGGCAACCCATCGTGGTCCTTTGAGTTCCGCCACTTGATCAGCGGACTCCGCTCCGAGTTCCGGTGCATCGCGGCTGACCACATCGGTTTCGGTCTGTCGTCGCACAGCGAGCGCCCCGCCGACCGTCACCCGTCGGCCCACGCGGAACGACTGGCCGCTCTGTTGGAGCACCTCGAGGTTCGGGAAGCGACGCTGTTCCTGACGGATTGGGGCGGACCCATCGGCCTGGACTTTGCACGCAGGCATCCGGAGCGCGTCAGGGGAATAGTGCTCGCGAACACGTGGTGCTGGCCCGTCTCCGGCGACATCCACTTCATCCAGTTCAGTTGCATGATGCGGAGTTGGCTCGGGCAGTTCCTCATCAAGCGTTTCAATGCCTTCGTGAACAAGGTTATGCCGATGGCCGTTGGCAACAAGGCGCTCCTCACGCCGGAAGTGATGCTCCACTACCGCAACGCCTTACCGACCTGGGCCTCACGCGCCGCCTGCGCGGCGTTGCCGGGCCACATCATCGGCGCGACCGACTGGATACGGTCGATATGGAACGACCGGCAGGCGTTCACTGGGAAGCCGGCGCTCCTGTTCTGGGGAGCAAAGGACATCGCCTTCCGGAAGAAGGAACTGGAGCGATGGCAATCCGAATTCGCTGACGCCTCAACGCACGAATTCGACGACTGCGGCCATTTCCTCGCCGAGGAGGCGCCTGAGCGGATTCTGCCGGAGCTCAGGGGATTTCTGTCGCGCGCCTGACGCTCTCGTTGTCGCTAGACCGAGAAGTCGAAGGGGATGCCGGCGTCGGCGGTGAACTCGACGTTCGGGCCGTCGCCGAGCGTGCCCGCGAAGGCGTCCGCCATGAACGCGGCGACCATGTCCCACCCCTCCCGGCTGGCTGTCTCGCTGTAGTCCTTCGGGCGGGTGACGTTGAACCAGCCGTGCCCGACGCCTCCGAAGACGCGGACGCGGGCGCGCTTGCCCTGCGCCTCCAGGTCGCGCCGGAAGCGGACGATGTTCTCCATCGGCACGAGCTGGTCGTGCTCGGCGAAGCCCGCGCATATCGGAGCGTTGACGCGCGGGAGCACGTCGTCCAGGGGTTCTATGCCCTCGTAGATGGGGACGTATTCCCGGGGATAGATGCCGCCGTGGAAGAACGCGATCGCGCTGACGTCGCGTCCCGCCCCCGCGTAGACCATGGGCGTGCGCCCGCTCCAGCAGAACCCGACGACGCCGACCCTGGTCCCGTCCACGAAATCGAGCCCGCGCATGAAGGCGATCGCTTCGTCGATGTCGATCACCGTCTGCTCGTCGGTGGGATCGTATCGGGCCTCGGAGCGTTCCAGGGGGCCGCGGTCGCCCTCGTAGCGGTGGAAGAGGTCTGCGAGGCAGGCGACGTAGCCGTAGCCGGCCATAGTCCTGACGACGTTCCAGCTCTGCTCGACCGGGCCGTAGCGCTCATGGCACATGACCATGAGGGGGCGCGGCTCACTCGTGTCCGGGCGGGCGTACCAGAGGCGCATACCACTCGGTGCAACGTTCTCCGTGATATCCATGCTGAAGCTCCTCCGCTGCTGTGTGCCGTGCGACTATACGCCAGTGCGGCAGAGGGCGCACCGTGCGATGCGTTGGCTTGCGCTATGTCGTATGCTGCGCCTGCAGGAACAGTCCAGGTTACAGGAGGACGGCATGCTCTCTGCTGAGAACACGGACCTGCTCTGCCGCGTGGGGCGCGGCACCCCGATGGGCGACCTGATGCGGCAATACTGGCTCCCGGTCGGCTACTCGTGGGAGTACGAGGCGGAGGGACAACCGCAGCGCGTGCGCGTGCTGGGCGAGGACCTCGTCGTCTGGCGCACGCTCGACGGGACGCCCGCGTTCACACAGGCCAACTGCCCGCACCGGGGCGCGGGTTTCTTCTACGGCCGCACCGAGGAGGAGGGGCTGCGCTGCGCGTACCACGGCTGGAAGTTCGACGCGGACGGGCAGTGCGTCGACATGCCGAACGAGCCCGCGGAGAGCGTCTTCAAGCAGAAGGTGCGGATAACCGCGTACAAGGGCGCGGACTACGGCGGGGTCACGTGGGTCTACATGGGCCCCAACCAGGACAACCCGCCCGGCGTCCCCCTGTTCGAGTGGGGACAGATACCGCCGGAGAACGTGAGCCACGCTCAGAAGATCGTGTACGAGTGCAACTGGATGCAGGCGCTCGAGGGCGAACTGGACTCCACGCACGTCTACTTCCTGCACCGGCGGCTGAACGTGGACGACTCGCCGCGCTTCGGCCTCTACCACAACGACCAGCGCGCGCTCTTCCACATCTCGGAGAAGCCCTACGGCTTCACCTACGGGGCGGAGCGGCACGAGCTGGACGGCAACGTCTACTGGCGCACGACGCAGTTCATCTTCCCCATCTACGGGATGTTCCCGGCGCAGGACGGCGTCGTGCCGCTCTCGATCTACCTCCCGGTGGACGACTACCACACCGTGCACATGGGTGTGTGGTGGAAGCCGGCAGGCGAGATGCCGGGGAACGGCAAGCCCCATTCGGCGCTCGCGGAGGAGCCGGGTGCGCTGGTGCCGGGCGTCGGGCCGATGAAGTCGGAGCAGCACGGACGCTTCTTCGCGAAGTGGTGGCCGCAGGCTGCGCCGGACAGCGACTTCCTGATGGACCAGACGGCGAAGCGGCGCAACGCGACGGGGATACCCACCGTGCGGTTGCAGGACTCGGCGGTCATCCACAGCATGGGCCCGATCATGGACAGGACGCGGGAGCACCTCGGCACGACGGACGTGAGCATCATCCGCGCCCGGCGCATGCTGCTGCGCGCCGCGACACAGCTGCGCGAGGACGGGACTCCCCCGCCGGCGTCCGAGCACCCTGAGTACTACAACGTGCGCTCCTGCGCGACGGTCCTGCCGCCCGGCGCGGACTGGGAGGCGGAGCTGGCCGACTGGCACAACTGCCGGACAACGGAGTTCCCCCGCAAGCTCGCCGACGTCGAGCGCGCGTTCGAGGAGCGGACCCTCCCCAGCTCACCGTCGTACCGTCGGTAGGGCTCGACGCCTAGCGGCGCAGGCGCGGGCGGCTGTATCATGCGCCCGGAATCGAGTACGTGACAGAGCCGCAAGGAGGAAGAGATGCTGACGCAGGAAGCAAACGACCGCTACACCCGAGTCGGCCCCGGCACCCCCACCGGCGAACTGATGCGCCGCTACTGGCACCCCATCGCCGCCGTGTCCCAGATGAACGACAAATGGACGATGAAGGTGCGCCTGCTGGGCGAAGACCTCATCCTCTACAAGGACCGCTCCGGCACCTTCGGCCTCATGGAGCCGCACTGCGCTCACCGCCGCATGAACATGATCTACGGCATACCGGAGGAGCACGGCCTGCGGTGTCCGTACCACGGCTGGCTGTACGACGAGACGGGCCAGTGCACGGAGCAGCCGTACGAGGAGACGGAGGACCCGGAGGCGCGTTTCAAGGACAAGGTGCAGATGAAGGCGTACCCGGTTGAGCAGAAGGCCGGGCTGCTGTTCGCCTACCTCGGCCCCACGCCGGCTCCGCTGGTGCCGAACTGGGACGTTTTCGCGATAGACGACGTCATCCGCGACATCGGCGTGGCCGTCCTGCCGTGCAACTGGCTGCAGTGCCAGGAGAACTCGCTGGACCCGGTCCACCTGGAGTGGCTGCACGGCTACTGGTCCAACTTCATCTCGGAGATGCGGAACGAGCCGGAGCGCCGGAAGACGATCCGCCGGCACGAGAAGATCGCGTTCACGGAGTACGAGTACGGCATCTACAAGCGGCGCGTCATGCAGGGCGGCTCCGAAGAGGACACCTCGTGGAGAGAGGGGCACCCCATCATCTTCCCGTACTACCTGCGCCAGGGCGGCGACGGCTTCGACCGCAACAAGTGGGGCATGACCGGCCCCGCGGTGCAGATCCGCGTTCCCATAGACGACACGAACACGGCGCACTGGTGGGTGATGTGCCACCGGAAGGAAGCCGACGCGCCCGAGCAGGCCGCTGAGGACATCCCCTTCTTCCAGCCGCCCGTCATCGAGCTCGACGAGAACGACCAGCCGCAGTACGTGATCCTGGACAGCAACTCGGCGCAGGACCTCGCGGCGTGGGTCACCCAGGGCGATATAGCCGACCGCACGGGCGAGCACCTGGGCCGCTCCGACAAGGGCATCATCATGTTCCGCCAGATGCTGGAGGACAACATCCGCATCGTCGAGGACGGCGGCGACCCGATGAACACCTTCCGCACGCCCGAGGAGAATGCATACCACGGGATGGTGACGGAGTACCCGGCCGAGCTCGCGGTGAAGATCAACCCGAATGACGTCGGCGGCACGGGCACGGGCGGAAGCGTGTACGAGCGCCAGGGCATGGCGAGCAAGTACAGCCCCATCTTGAACCAGCGCGGCGTGAAGGGCGGCGAGGACGCCGCCGAGCGACGCAGGCTGGTGGGGCAGGGCTAGAAGGCGCCGGTCCGCCGGACGGCTTGAACAACTGACGGCAGGAGGGGTCTGCATGTATTCGTGTGTCCTTGTTCCACTGGACGGCTCGGCCCTGGCAGCGCAGGTGCTGCCCTACGCCGAAATGGTTGCGAAGTCCACGGGGGCGACCGTGCTCCTGCTGCGCGTGATGAACCCGTATCCCGGCGAGTTGGTGCGCGGCGGCATGAGAACGTTCCGCGAGTCCCATGACGCCGGCGGCGAACTGCCCTCTTCCGAGGAATGGGAGGACCTGCTCGGCAGGATAAACAGCGACGCCGAGGCCTACCTCGAAGAGATGGCCGCGTCGATCAGATCGGACGGCGTGACCGTCGAGACGGTCGTGAAGGACGGCGACCCCGCCGACTGCATCCTGGAGGAGGCGGACAAGGACGCAGGCACCCTCATCGCGATGACCACCCACGGGCGCTCCGGGGTGGGCAGGTGGGTGCTGGGCAGCGTGACGGACAAGATCGTGCGGGGCGGCAGGCACCCCATGCTCATCACTCGCGCCCAGGAGGGCGGCGCTCATCCGGTGAACCGGGTGGTGGTGACGCTGGACGGCTCCGATCTCTCCGAACAGGCCCTTCCGCACGCGGTGGAGATGGCGAAGGCTCTGGGGGTTGGAGTGACAGTGCTGCGGGCCGTATCGCTCAACCCGTACGGCGAAGCGTTCACCGAATACGCTCCCATCCACGCGAGCCAGGACGTGGCCGGCGAGATGGAGTCCGAGGCGCAGGACTACGTCGCGGCGAAGATCGCCGGGCTGGAAGCGTCAGGGCTGGCGGACGTGACGGGAAGCGTGGTGACCGGTTATCCGGCCACCGTGATCCTCGACGAGGTTGGAGATGCCGGCGACAAGCTGGTGACGATGGCGACGCACGGGCGTGCGGGCGTGGCGCGCCTGCTGCTTGGCAGCGTTACGGACCGCGTCGTGCGGCACAGCGCCGGTCCCGTGTTCGTGGTCAGACCGGCGTGAGAGGACCGGCTGTGCGGGAGAACGCATGGAGATAGGGATAGCTTTTCCCAAGGTGGTCCCCGCGAACAAGGGCGACCTTCTCATCGAGTGGGCGGTGCGGGCGGATGAGGGGCCGTTCTCGTCGCTCGCACAGATAGACCGGCTGGTGTACGGCAACCACGACGTTCTGATAGCGATGGCCGCCGCTGCCGCGGTAACGAGGCGGGTCCGCCTGATGCCGACAGTGCTGATAGCGCCGTTGCGCAACGCGGCCCTCATGGCCAAGCAGGTTGCCAGCGTCGATTCCATCTCGGGCGGGCGGTTCGTGCTGGGGCTGGGCGTCGGTTCGCGCCCTGACGATTTCGTTGCCGCCGAGGCGGAGATGAAGGCTCGCGGCAAGCGGTTCGAGGAGCAGATAGCCGCCATGCAGCGCATCTGGGCGGGCGAACCGCTCCAGGAAGACGTCGGCCCCATCGGTCCCACCTCGGCGTACCGGACCGGGCCGCAGCTGCTCATCGGCGGACGTTCCGAGGCTGCGTTGCGGCGCTCCGGCAGGCTGGGTGACGGTTACATCGCGGGGAGCGCGGGCAGTGCGCCGTCCAACCAGGCGCAGGAGGTGATGGGCTACTTCCGCGTGGTGGAATCGGCGTGGCGCGATGCCGGCAAACCGGGCAGGCCCAGGCTGGTCGCCGGGCTCACGTGCGCCTGGGGAGCGTATGCGGAGGCGCGTACGGCGCAGTCCGTCCGCTCCTACTATGCGTTCCGGGGCGAGGCCGCGCGGACGATGGAAGTGAGGGTGCCGTCCACGCTCAAGACCCTGCGGGAAGCGGTACGCGCATACGAGGAGATCGGCTGCGACGAGCTGATCCTGGAGCCGGGTCTCGCCGATATCGAACAGATAGACCGTCTCGCGGAGTTCGTTGCAGGGGTGTAAAGGAGCGCGTCATGTGTCGTTTGTCCAGCCTGTTCAGGGGTCGACAGTCTGTGAAGGAGCCCGAGCCCAAAGCCTACTGGTTGAACATGAACTCGGCGATGGTGACCCTGCACAGGGACTCGTGCTCCCACGTCAGGCGGGACGGGTCCGCGAATTGGGTGGGGTTGGCTACCAGGGAGGCGGCTCGTTCCTCGACCGGTCGCAGGGTCCACGAGTGTTTCTACTGTAAGCCTTAGGTAATCGGCTGGCGTTCGACAGGAGGAGGGGCCATGCTGGAAGAGCACCGGATGGAAAGCGGCATGAGTGTCTGGCTCGCGCGGCCCGATACGGACGAGCCGCGCCCCGCGGTGATGTGGCTGCACGAGCGCTACGGCATCGTCCAGCATCCCAAGGACATGGCGGAGCGGCTCGCGGAGGTGGGCTACGTCGGCGTTTCGCCCGACCTCTTCCACCGCTTCGACGGCGACCGCGACGCGCTCTCGCGCGGCGAAGCGCGCGTCGTCATCCGCGACGACGAGGCGATCGACGACTTCGCTGAGGTCATCCGTTTCCTGCGGAGCCAGGACTACGTGCGCGGCGACAGCATCGGCATCATCGGCGTCTGCCAGACGGGGCGTCAGCCCATCCTGTATGCGGCGCACCGGGACGACGTCGCGGCAGTCGTTGCGCTCTACGGCGGGGTCGACGGCCCGAACTGGCAGCCGACCCCTGAGCAACCGGTGCCCATGAGCGAGTTGATCGCGGCGACGGACTGCCCGGTGCTGGGCCAGTTCGGCGAGGCGGACCACGTGATGTCCGTGGAGAGCATGCTGGCGTGGCGCAACGCATTCGAGCGGGCGAACAAGAGCTATCGCATCCGGGTCTACCATGACGCGCCGCACGGCTGGTTCAACGATACGATGCCGGGGCGGTACCGCCCGGAGCAGACCGCTGCCGCATGGCGGGACATGCTCGCGTTCTTCGAAGAGGCGTTCGGCGCGGGCTGGGACAAGAGCCGCGTCACCTGGGACTTCGCGAGCGACATCTCGGTCGACTACGATCACACCAAGAACGTCCGGCTGGAATGAGCCGGCGCTGGAATCAACCAAGGAGGACAGGAGATATGGCGAACCCTCTCATCGGCGGGCCTGAGCCCAATGGAAGCGACATCTCGATAGACGCGGGCGACGCCCAGCTTGCGGCGTACGAGTCCAGGCCTGCGGCGGGCGGCAGCGCGGCAGCGGTCATCGTCATCCACGAGAACCGCGGCCTCGTGCCGTACCTGCGCGACGTGGCGGACGGCCTCGCCAGCAACGGCTACATCGCGGTGGCCCCGGACCTGCTGTCGCGCGACGGCGGCACGGCGAGCATCGAGGACATCCCTGCGAAGCTGGGCGAGATCCCGCGTGAGCGGCACATCGGCGACGTGCAGGCCGTGATCGCGTACCTGAAGGCGCAGTCGGACGTGACGAGCATCGGCATCATCGGCTTCTGCTTCGGCGGGGGCATCACGTGGCGCGTGGCGACGGAGAGCGAGGACATCGCTGCCGCCGTGCCGTTCTACGGCGCGAACCCGCCGCTGGAGCAGGTGCCGAACATCAAGGGCGCGGTCTACGCCGTCTACGGCGAGCTGGACGAGCGCATCAACGCGGGCATCGACGACATCACGAAAGCGCTGAACGACGCGGGGACCACCTGCGACATGAAGGTGTACGCCAACGCGCCGCACGCGTTCCACAACCACACGAACGCGGACCGGTACGTGCAGGATGCCGCCGAGGCCGCGTGGGCCGACGCGCTCTCCTGGTTCGGGAAGCACCTCTCCTAGCTGGCAGCGCGCGTCACCAGAGACGGCGGACGCCGTAGCGGTCGAAGAGCCTCTCGTTTGAAACGACGACGAGGTCGTGCGTCAGCGCTTGGGCGATGAGCATGCGGTCGAACGGGTCGCGGAGCGGGCCGGGGAGTTCCCCGGCCCGTACGCCGTCGGCCACGGTGACGGGCAACTCTTCAAAGCCTTGGAAGGCAATCGCTCCGCGGATGTCGAGAGCGAGAGCCTCGGCACCCGGCAGCTTGCCGAGACGGTGCTTGGTGGCTATCTCCCAGGCTGACGCTGCGCTGATCAGCTTGTCGTTCGAGTCATCTACTATGGCGCTGCGAGCGGCAACTGGCACTCGCTGGTCACCAGCAACCCACCATATCAGCGCGTGCGTGTCGAGCAGGAGCCGCAACGGATCAAACGCCCCAGAGCTCCAGTTCCTCCTCCGGCAGCGGCTCGAAGAAGCGCTCGTCGATGCTGATGATTCCCTTCATGGCGCCGAACTGCGGCCTCCCCTTTGGCTTGCACGCGACCAGTTGAGCGACGGGCTTGCCGTTGCGGGCGATGATGACCTCCTCACCGGCCTCGACCTGCGCGAGCAGGCGGGAGAGTTGGGACTTTGCTTCGTGGACGTTCACGGTGGTCATTGGTCTTATCCTGCACTGTGCTTAGCTAAGTATGTGACTAATGCCGGCGCTGCGTCAAGGCGGGCGTCTGGCTAGACGGATCAAACGCCCCAGAGCTCCAACTCCTCCTCGGGCAGGGGCTCGAAGAAGCGCTCGTCGATGCTGATGAGGCCCTTCATGGAGCCGAACTGCCGTTTGGGCTTGGGCTGACAACTGACCAGCCTGGCAACCGGTTTGCCGTTGCGGGCGATGATGATCTCCTCGCCGGCCTCGACCTGTGCGAGCAGGCGGAAGAGTTGGGACTTTGCTTCGTGGACGTTCACGGTCGTCATGAGAAACATCCTGTACTGCCGTAGTTAGCTAAGTGTATGGCTAATGACTACCCTGTGTCAAGCAATGTCTACCCGATGACCATGTCCTCGTAGCCGGGCTCCAGGTCGACGTTCAGCTCGGTCTGGAGCGCGGCGAGCTCGCGCAGCAGTTCCGGCTCCTCGCGGAGCGAGCGGTGCACGGCCAGGAGCTTCGGGAGAGGGACACCCGCCTCCCTCGCTGCAAGCAGTTCCTGCCGCAGCATGCCGGGCGTCATGTGGCCCGACGCTTCCGCCACTGCGCGGAAGCGCTCCGGCCACTTGACGTCGATCAGCAGTACGTCGGGCGGCGTGGGGTGCGCGAAGAAGCCCATGAGCGCGCCGCCCGTATCGCCGGAGAAGCCGACGCTCAGGCTGCCGTCGCTCACGATGTAGCCCATCGTCGGCACCGGATGGTCCACGCGCACGCTGGAGACCCGGTAGCCGAGCACCTCCCGCGTCTCTCCGACGGCGAAGGGGCGGAGCGAGAGAGGCGGGGAGACGTCGGGCTCGGGGACCCTCGTAGCGTCGATGTAGATGCGCCCGTCCATCAGTTGGGCGTTGGTTGTCCGGAGCGCTGGCGGCTCCCCGTAGACAAGCGCACTCCTGCCTGCGTCGCGGTTGTTCAGCGCCAGCGTCGGCAGGTCGCGGCAGTGGTCGAAGTGGTGGTGGGTGAGGAGGACCGCCTCGATGCGCTCCTGCTCGTCAGCGGCGAGCGCGCTCATGATGCTTCCGGCGTCGACGGCGACGCGCTCGTCGATGAGGAAGCAGTTGTGGTGGGCGTGCTTCGAGTCGAGGCTGTGCGCGCCGATGATGCGTACCTGCATGCGGTGATGGTAGCGAGTGGCGGGAGGGTTGGGCAATTGATGACATCCGGGCGTTGGAGCGGTCCCGAAGCACTGCTAGCATCCCTGTCCTGCATCCCCACATCGCCCGTTGCGACTGCGGGACCTGGCACGGGTCTCACTCGTACCCGTCCTGGCGCCGGGCTACAAAGGCAGGTTGTCACTCTCATGGAACAGACCGCTACACCGCTGTCCCTCCTCAAGTCCCGATTCGGATACGAGAGCTTCCGTCCCCTACAGGCAGAGATCATCGATGCCGTGCTGGCCGGGCGGGACGCGTTGGTCCTGATGCCGACCGGCGGAGGCAAGTCCCTGTGCTACCAGCTGCCGGCCTTGCTGTTCGAGGGCACAACACTGGTGGTCTCTCCCCTGATCGCCCTGATGAAGGACCAGGTCGATGCGCTGAATGCCACGGGCATAGCTGCCGCTTACATCAACAGCTCATTGTCCGGCGCCCAGGTGCAGCAGGTGCAGGCGCAGGTCAGGCAGGGCAGGGTGAAGCTGCTCTACGTGGCGCCGGAGCGATTGGCGGCGCCGGGCTTCCAGCGGTTCCTCCGCGAGACCAGGTTGAGCCTGATCGCCATCGACGAGGCGCACTGCATATCCGAATGGGGGCATGAGTTCCGTCCCGACTACCGAAACCTCCGGCAATTGCACGAGGAGTTTCCGTCGGTGCCGGTGATCGCCCTGACGGCAACGGCCACGGAGCGGGTCCGGCGGGACATCATCGACCAACTCGCCCTGCACCAGGGGGAGACGTTCCTGTCCAGCTTCAACAGGGAGAACCTTCATTACTCGGTGCTGCCCAAGGAAGGGTCCTGGGAACAGTTGAAGCCGTTGCTGGACCGCCATAGGGACCAACCCGCCATCATCTACTGCCTCTCCCGGCGGGAGACCGAGGACCTCGCTGCCGCGCTGAGTGCGAACGGCTACGAGGCCCGTGCGTATCATGCCGGGCTCGACAGTGAAACGCGCAGGCTGGTCCAGGAAGACTTCGTGCGGGACCGCGTGCCCGTCATCGTGGCCACCATCGCGTTCGGCATGGGTATCGACAAGCCGGACGTCCGGCTCGTCGTTCACTACAGCCTCCCGAAGTCGCCGGAGGGCTACTACCAGGAGACCGGAAGGGCAGGCAGGGACGGGCTGCCCAGCGAATGCGTCCTCTTCTACTCCTACGGAGACAAGGTCAGGCAGGACTTCTTCATCAACCGGATCGAGGACTCCGCAGAGCAGAGGAACGCCCGGCAGAAGATGGCGAGGATGGTGGAGTACGCTCAGCTGTCGACCTGCCGGCGGCGGTTCCTCCTGGAGTACTTCGGTGAGCCATGGACCGGCGGGAACTGCGGAGGGTGCGACGCCTGCCTCGAACCGCGCGAGGAGTTCGACGCGACGGAGATCGCGCAGAAGGTCCTTTCGGCAGTGGTCCGCACGGGCGAACGGTTCGGAACGGCCTACATCGTCCGGGTGCTGCTCGGCAGCAAGGACAAGCGCATACTGGAGTTGGGTCATCAGGAGCTGAGCGTCTACGGGATCGCCAGTGGCTGGGAACCTTCCGGACTGCGGGAGACGATCGGCCTGCTGGAAGCCAGGGGACTTCTGGCACAGGGCAAAACGGACTACCCCACGCTGACGGTCACACCCGACGGGCGCGAGTTCCTCCGGAGGCGGGACCCGCTGGTGCTCTCCCGGCGCATCGAGCACCGGGGGAAGCAGTCGAGGCGGTCCGCTTCTCCCACCGGCGATGATTACGATCAACGGCTGTTCGAGGAACTCAGGACTCTTCGAAGGCGGCTGGCCGACGAACGCAACCTGCCCCCGTACGTTGTATTCGGGGACACGTCCCTGCGGCACATGGCCATGACCTTCCCTCGGACCACGGAGGAGTTCGCCCGGGTGCGGGGAGTGGGCGCTGCGAGACTGCAGGACTACGGCCAGCAGTTCATCGACGTCATACGCGCCTACGCCTCGGCCCACGGGGTGCCGGAACGCTCCACGGACGCCGGAAGCCGCGCACCGTCAACGACCGGGCGCCGCGGAGTGGACAACCCGCAGCGCGGTCCCTCCTACACGCACGAAGCAACGGGGGAGTTGCTCGGCCGGGGGTTGTCCGTCGCCGAGATAGCCCGCGAGCGCGGCCTGGCGGAGACTACGGTGGTCGGCCACCTGGAACGCCTCGCCCAGCTGGGCGGGACCGTAGACCTTGCTCATGTCCTGCCGGAGGGCGGGAAGCTCGGTGAGATCGAGGAAGCGTTCAACGCCTGCGGCAGCGTCCAACTGAAGCCGGTCTGGGAGTTCCTGGAGAGTCGCGTGTCCTACGATGAGCTGCGCCTCGCGCGCCTGCACCTGCGCCAGGAGGGGCGCATCCCGTCGGGCCGGCCGTCGTAGGGTATACTCGCACGACAACGGCGCGCCCTCGAGGGCGCGCCCAACGGAGGACTACGTGAAGATAGACATCTTCAACCACATTCTGCCCAAGCCCTACTTCGACACGATGACCAACATGAGCGAGGGCGGCGCATACATGATGAAGCGCGTCTCCGCCATCCCCATGCTGTACGACGTTGACGCCCGGTTCGAGAAGATCGACCAGTTCGGCGACGACTACAAGCAGGTGTTCTCGCTGAACCTGCCGCCCGTCGAGGTGGTCGCCGGTCCGGAGGACAGCCCGGAGCTCGCGCAGATCGCCAACGACGGCATGGCGGAGGTCGTCTCGCAGCACCCGGACCGGTTCCCCGGCTTCGTCGCGGCCCTGCCGATGAACAACACGCAGGCGACGCTGGACGAGATCGACCGGTCCATCAACAAGCTCGGCGCGAAGGGCGTGCAGGTATTCACGAACGTGAACGGCCGCTCACTGGACGACCCCGAGTTTCTGCCGGTGTTCGAGAAGATGGCCGCGCTCGACCTGCCGATCTGGCTGCACCCGACGCGCTCAGCCGAGTTCCCGGACTACGTGTCCGAGGAGCGCTCCTGGTACGACATGTGGTGGGCGTTCGGCTGGCCGTACGAGACGAGCGTCGCGATGGGGCGCATCGTGATGTCCGGCCTGTTCGACAGGCTGCCCGACATCAAGATCATCACGCACCACCTCGGCGGCATGGTGCCGTTCTTCGAGGGGCGCGTCGGCCCCGGCCTCGACCAGCTCGGGCGCCGCAGCGACGACCCGCACGAGATGGGCACGCTCGGGCGGCTGGCGAAGCGCCCGTACGACTACTTCCGCATGTTCTACGCGGACACGGCGACCTTCGGCTCTATCCCCGCGACCGAGTGTGGTCTGGCGTTCTTCGGCGCCGACCACGTGCTCTTCGCATCGGACGCGCCGTTCGACCCGGAGAAGGGCTCCGGCTATATCCGGTCGACGCTCGCCGTCATGGACGGCATCACGGCGTCCATCGAGGACAAGCAGAAGATCTACGAGGGGAACGCGCGCCGCCTGCTCAAGCTGGACGCGTAGGGCTGGCGCATGCCGCGTGACCTCACGGTCACCTCCACCTTCCCGCTTTCGCGGGGATGACGAGATTCACCCCAACCCGTAATACCGCGTGGGGTTGTCGGCGAGGATCTTCTCGACGACGCGGGCGGGGAGGTCTTCCCGGCGCTGCATGACGCCGACCATCCCGTTGTCCTTCGACTGGTCCTGGTGGCCGTAGTCGGACCCCATGATGATGTTGTCCTCGCCGATGTAGTTGATGAGGTACGGGATGTCCTCGTCGGTCTCGGCGGCCACGAACAGCCGGTAGTCGCGGAAGAGAGCGGGACCGAAGTCGAGCGCCGCGTCCGGGTTGGCCCGTCCGATGCCGCGCTCGGAAGTGCGGGTGGAGCGTCGCAGGTGGTGGACGACGTAGGGCACCCATGAAGCCGAGGCCTCGATGAAGCCGAACGTCAGGTCCGGAAAGCGCTCCGGTATCTTGTGGGCCACGAGGTCGCGGAATGCGAAGAGCGGCAGAGAGCGCACGTGCGGCAGGTTGTGGGAGACGGTCCGGTCGAACACCTGCAGCAGGCCGGGCGAGCCGCCGCCGGTGTGGATACTGACGGCCATGCCGAGCCGCTGCGCCGCCTCGTAGATGGGGAAGAAGTACGACTCCGCGAGTGAGCGGTCGCCCTCGACGCCGCGGAAGAAGACGCCGACCGCGCCGTTGTCGCGTGCTGTCTCGATCTCCTGCAACGACGCTTCGATGTCGCGCAGCGGGGGCACGACCACCCACGCCATGCGGTCGCCGGCAACGCGCCAGGCGTTGGCCATGTAGCGGTTGTAGCTGCGGCAGATGGCGACCTCGAGGTCCACGTCGTCGGTGATGTAGGCCAGCAGGACGGTGGGGAAGACCACCTCGGAGTCGACGCCGCGCATATCCATGTCCTCGACGCGCGCGAGGGGGTCGGTGATGTAGCGCACGGAGGCGCGGATATCGGAGCGGGCGTTCTCGGAGTCGGAGCCGCCGACGGCGACGGCGTAGCTGCCCTTGCCGGTGCGCTTGGGCACGGCGGTGCCGTTCACCATCCAGACGAAGTCGCGGGGGCCGTCCTCGCCGTCGAGGGGGATGGAGGCGAGCAGGGGCCTCCGGTCGTACATGTCGGCGTCGAAGTGCTCCCAGACGCCGGGGTGCTCGATGATGTGGGTGTCCGCGTCGACGATTCCTGCCATGGTGCGCTCTCCTTCAGTGTGCGTCGTACGTGGCGAGTATACGCCTGCGCACGCTGCCGTCATACCGGTGCGCGCACACGCCGCGCGGCGCTGTATACTCTCTCGCCGATAGCCAGCGGCAAGGAGCGTTACAGAAACCCCCATGGCGAACGACAAGTTCAGAGAGCAGGCGGAGCGCCTTCTGGCGCCTGCGGAGGTGGCGATAAACGGACCGGCCCCATGGGACATCCAGGTGCACGACGACCGGCTGTTCGCCCGCGTGTTCGCGGAAGGGACGCTCGGGTTCGGCGAGGCGTACATGGACGGCTGGTGGGACTCCGCCCAGTTGGACGAAACGATGGCGCGCATCCTCGGCTCGGGCGCCCAGCACCTCCTCCCGCGGAACCTGAAGACGCTGAGACTGGCGCTCGCGGCGCGCTGGACGAACCGACAGAACAAGAAGCGCGCCTGGGATGTGGGCGACCAGCACTACAACCTGGGCAACGACCTCTTCGCCGCGACGTTCGACTCGCGCATCACAGGCAGTTGCGGCTACTGGAAAGAGGCGACCGACCTCGACTCCGCGCAGGACGCGAAGCTGGACCTCATCTGCCGCAAGATCGGGCTGCGGGCGGGGCAGTCGGTGTTCGACATCGGCTGCGGCTGGGGCGCGTTCATGGGGTTCGCGGCGGAGAAGTACGGCGCGCGCTGCACCGGCGTCACCATCTCCCAGGAGCAGGTGAAGTACATCGGCGAACGGTACGGCCACCTCCCGGTGACGGGGCTGCTGCAGGACTACCGCGACGCGCAGGGACGCTTCGACCACGTCGTCTCGATGGGGATGTTCGAGCACGTCGGCCCAAGGAACTACCGCGTCTATTTCGAGACGGCCGAGCGCCTGCTGGAGGATGGCGGCTTCTTCCTGCTGCACACCATCGGTTCCAACACGTCAGCGAATGCCATAGACCCGTGGATGGACAAGTACATCTTCGTGAACGGCGTTCTGCCGTCTGTCGCGCAGATCGGGAGCGCCATCGAGGGGTTGTTCATGGTGGAGGACTGGCACAACTTCGGCGCGGACTACGACAAAACGCTGGTGGCGTGGTACGAGAAGTTCCACAGCAACTGGGACGCGCTGAAGGACCGCTACGACGAGCGCTTCTACCGCATGTGGAAGTTCTACCTGCTCGCCTGCGCGGGCGGTTTCCGGTCGCGCAACGTCCAGCTCTGGCAGATCGTCCTGGCGAAGCGCGGCGTGCGAGGCGGCTACGCCACGGTGCGGTAGGGGGGGGTGCGGTCTAGGGAGCCGTATGGCTTGTGGTTGAATCGCGCCCCTGCTCCCGCCGCAGGGTTTCCTGAGCGAGCACGACGAACAGCAGCGCACATCCTGCGACGACGCCTGCGAAGATGTACAGCGTGCTCTCCAGTCCCATGCGTCCGGCCAGCAGTCCCGCGAGCAGCGGCCCGATGATCATGCCGGCGCTCGTTGCCACGTGGAAGGCGCTGAGGAAGACGCCGCGATGCTCCATGGGCGCGAGGTCCATCGCGTACGTCTGCATCGTGTTGCTGTTCATCCCCTCCGCTATAGCGAAGACGGCGAACGCCGCCGCGACGCCGATGAAGGCGGCCGACGCCCCAAGCAGGTAGACGGAGACGCCGATCAGGACGAGCCCGGACACCAGCGGCCACTTGCGTCCGAACCGGTCCACGGCGAGGCCCGTGGGCGCGGCCGTCAGCAGCGTCAGCACGCCGCCCATGGCCACGAGATTGCCGATGACGTGCGGAGCAAGCATCAGCGTCTCCTGCGCGTGGACGGGAAAGTAGGTGCGGAAGAGGCCGGGCCCCAGCCCGATCATGCCGAAGCAGAGCGTGGCGGCGCCGATCGCCACGACCGACCTCGTGCGGAACATCGCCCATGGAATGCCATGGCTCTCGGTCCGCACCTCACCCGAACGCCCGGCAGGCTTGCGTCCTGCGCGAGCGGGTCTGGTCTCCGGGATGATGAAGAGCACGACGTAGAGGGCAACCACCTTTGTGGACGCGATGAAGATGAAGACCCAGCGCCACTCGAACTGCGCCGCGATGGCGCCGCCGACGAGAGGCCCTGCCAGCATCCCCAGGCGCATCGCTGTATCACGGAACGCCACCGCGCGCCCGCGGCTCGCGATCTTCGTGATGTCCGCTATGAGGACACTGGAACTGATGGTCCAGATGGCGATGCTGATGCCTGCCAGGCCTTCGAGCACGAGGAACTGCAGATAGCTCGTGCTGGCGAACTGCGCCACGAGTATCCCGCCGTGTCCTATGGCAGCCAGGATGAGCATCGGGCGCCTGCCCCAGCGGTCGCACAGGAGACCGGTGATGGGACCGAAGATGGGACGCGGCGTCGCGCTGAGCGCGGACACGAGACCGACCTGCAGCAGCGTGCCGCCCAGCGCCAGTGCGAAGAGGGGGCGCGCCACCCAGAGCGCGCCGGTGCCGAAACCCCACATGAAGAAGATGAGGGCGATGGGAATGGCGAGCCTGGTGATATCCGGTGCGGGGGCTTGTTGGGCCTGCATGGCGCTGCGCCGGCCCTAGATCGCCTGCGCAGCGCGCAGAGCGTCGATCTGCGCGTCCGTGTAGCCCGCCACCTCCCGCAGCACCTCTTCGGTGTGCTGTCCGAGCGTCGGGGGAGGCGTGAACCGCTCCTCGTGACCCGTCTTGATGGGGTTGCCGGAGGTGCGTATGCGCCCGGCGGTGGGGTGGTCCATCTCCACGAGCATGTTGCGGTGGAGCACCTGCGGGTCCCGGTAGACGTCTGCGATGTCGTTGATGGGCGCGCCGGGCACGTCCCACTCGGCGAACAGGCTGCGCCACTCGTCCTGCGTCTTCTGGCGCACCGCCTCCGCCAGCAGGTCTTCCAGCTCGCCGCGGTGCTTCATCCGTCCGTCTGCGGTCTTGAACCGCGGGTCGTCCGGCAGCGACTCGCAGCCGGGGACGGTTGCCGCCATCATGTCTGCGGTCTTGAACCAGAACGGCTCCGTACTGCAGTGGATCTGCACCCACCTGTGGTCGCTGGCGAGGAACGCCTTTGCGGGGATATTGCTCGGGTGGCCGGAGCCGATGGGCTGCGGCGTGACGCCGGACGCGAGGTAGAACGCCGCCAGGTGCGCCTGGAAGGAGACCTGCATGTCCAGCATGCTCACGTCCACGCGCTTTCCCTCGCCGGTCCTCGAACGCTCATGGAGCGCGGTGAGCACGCCGAACGCGAGGCCCCAGCCGCCGCCCACGTCGCCCATCGGGAACCCCATGTAGACCGGGTCGTCGCCGGGGTTGCCCGTGACGCTCATGGCGCCGCCGAGCGCCTGCACGACGCCGTCGAACGCGGGACGCGCGGAGTACGGGCCGTCCTGCCCGAAGCCCGAGAGCGAGGCAGAGATGATGGACGGGTTGACCTTCCTCAGCGTCTCGTGGTCGATGCGCAGCCGTTCCAGCACACCGGGGCGGAAGTTGTCCAGCACGACGTCGGCCTTCGCTGCGAGCGCGTAGAACGCCTCGCGGCCGGGATCGGTCTGCAGGTTGAGCGTCACGCTGCGCTTGTTCCGGTTGAACCCGAGGAAGTAGGCGCTCTCACCGTTCAGGAAGTAGGGGCCGAGCTTGCGGGAGGCGTCGCCGGAGCCGGGTTGCTCGATCTTGATGACGTCCGCGCCGAGGTCCGCGAGCAGGCGCCCGCCGAGCGGCCCGCCGAGCACGGAGGTGAGCTCTAGGATGCGCACGTCTTCCAGCGGCATGCTCACAGGCCGGCCTCGAAGAGGAAGTCCCCGGAAGGGTGATTGCGGAGCAGGTTCCTCGCGATGACCTGCCGTTGGATCTCGTTCGTGCCCTCACCGATGATCATGAGCGGAGCGTCGCGGAAGTAGCGCTCGACCGGAAGGTCCTGCGTGTAGCCGACCCCGCCGTGGATGCGCATCGCCTCGGTCGCGACGTTCAGGCACGTCTCGCTGGCGAAGAGCTTGGCCATGCCGGCCTCGAGGTCGACGCGCTGGCCGAGGTCCTTCTTGCGCGCGGCGTCCATCACCAGCAGGTGGGCGGCCTTCACCTGCGTCGCCATGTCCGCGAGCTTCTGCTGTATCGCCTGGTGCTCGGCGATGGGCTTGCCGAACGTGTGCCGCTGCTGCGCGTACTGCATCGCGGACTCCAGGGCCGCGCGCGCGACGCCGACGGCCCTCGAGGCAACGTTGATGCGTCCCAGCTCCAGCCCGCCCATGACGTGCCGGAAGCCCTCGCCCTCCGTGCCGCCGAGCAGGTTCGTCGTGGGCGTACGGTAGTCCTCGAACGCGATCTCCGTCGTCTCGACGCCGCGGTAGCCGAGCTTGTGGATGTCGCGCACCACGTCGAGGCCAGGACCCTTCTCGCCGAGGAGGATGCTGATGCCGCGGTGCGGCGGGTCGGCGTGCAGGTCGGTCTTGCAGATGATGGCGTAGATGCTGCCGTACCGGCCGTTGGTGATGAACATCTTGCGCCCGTTCACCACGTAGTCGTCGCCGTCGCGGACGGCGCTCGTCTTGACGGCGGCCACGTCCGTCCCGGCGTCCGGTTCGGTGATGCAGAGAGCGGCGCGCCGCTCTCCCTGCGCCATGACCGGCAGGAAGCGCTCCTTCTGCTCCTGTGTGCCCGAGGTCTCGATCATGTGCGCGACGAGGAGGTGGGTGTTCAGGACGCCGGTGAGGCTCATCCAGCCCCTGGCGAGCTCCTCGATGAGCAGGGCGTAGGTCTCCGCTCCGACGCCGCTGCCGCCGTACTCCTCGGGGATGGTCGCGCCGAAGAAGCCGAGCTCACGCATCTGGTCTACGAGCGCGTGCGGGTACTCGTCGGCGAGCTCGAGCTCGGTCGCGACCGGGGCGACCTCCCGCCTGACGAAGTCCCGTACGGTGGCGACGAGCGTGCTCTGGTCTTCTGACAGTGCCATGGATGCCTCGGAGCAAGGATGAGCGGGGGGAGTATAGCGTGTTGAGGGCGTGGCCCGTGTGGGAGTGATAGGGTTGCACGCATTCCGATGACGACACAGCAACCCCGCATATCCCGGTTCTGGCCGTTCCCCCGCGTCTACTACGGCTGGGCGATCATGACCGCGAGCATGCTGAATGCTGCCGCAAGCGTCCCGATGCAGGGGCCCATCCTCGGTGTGTTTGTGCGCCCCATGCAGGACGAACTGGGCTGGTCTGCGACGTTCATCGGCGTCGGTTTCGCACTCGGGTCAGGCGTGGGGGGCATCTCCTCGGTATGGGTGGGGCGGGTGTTGGACCGGCGCGGCGCCCGCGGCGTGACGGTTGTGTCGGGGATGATCCTGGTGGGGTGCATGGTGGGCCTCGCCGCAATGACGCAGATCTGGCATTTCTGGGGGCTGTTCGGGCTGGCGAGAGGGACCGCTGCCGCAGGGGCCCAGCTGGGGACGATGGTCGCGCTGGCGTCGTGGTTCGTGCGGAAGCGGGGGCGCGTCGTGGGGCTGCTGGGCGTGGGTCAGCGGACCGGACAGTTCATCATGCCCCTCCCGATAGTGGCGATCATGACGTGGCTGGGCTGGCGGGAAGCGTGGCTTGCGCTGGCGGGGTTCGCGTTTCTGGCGCTCGTGCTGCCGAGCGCGGCGTACATGCGGCGCAGGCCGGAGGACTACGGGTTGCTGCCGGACGGACGTCAGCCCGCTCAGGACGTGCAGATGGGGCAGGTGTCGGAAGAAGCAGGGGAGGAGCTGTGGAGCCTTGCGGAAGCCAGGCGGACGGTGACGCTCTGGGCGCTCATCGTGGCACAGGCGGCCGTGGTGCTGGCAGTGAACGCGACGAACCTGCACATCACCGCGCACCTGCAGGACAAGGGCTTATCGCAGAACCAGGCGGCAACCGCGCTGACGGTCTACCTGGGGGTCGCGATGCTCTCCGTGTTCGGTTGGGGACTGTTGATGGAGCGCGTGCATACCCGCTACCTGGCGCTCACGGCGGTGATGCTCTATTTCACGGCTATGGTGTTGGCCGTAGCGGTCAACTCGTTCCCGACTGCGGTGGCATTCAGCCTCGTATTCGGGTCCGCTCTGGGAGTGTGGACGGTGGTGAGCCGGATGATGTTCGCGAACTACTTCGGAAGGAGGTCGTTCGGGACTATACGAGGCTTCGCCGCCCCGATCATGGCAGGGGTGAGCATGGTGGGCCCGATATTCGCGGGGCGGGTGTGGGACGTAACCGGCAGCTACAACCTGTCGTTCACGATCTTTGCGGGCGTGTTCGGCGTAGCATTCGTAGCATTCGCGCTGGCCAGGCCGGTGACGAAGCAGGCATAGGGTTGCACGTCCCTACGCCATCAGGGCGTCGGCCCATTCGTCGATGCGCTCCGGGGCGAGCCGCGTTACCACGGGCAGACGGTCGAAGTCCGTGTCGGTCGAGATGATGTGCGACACGCCGAGCCGCAGCGCGACGGCGGCGTGCACCAGGTCGCGCGAACCCACGCTTGAGTGGTCATCGGCGAGCGCCGCGGCATGGACGATGTCCTCGGCGTGGACCGGCTCGATGCGTCCATGCATCACTTCGCCGAACTCATGGAACAGTTGTCTCATTAACGTCCACTGCCGGCGTGTGCGGTAGTGATGCAGGATCTCCTGCAGCACTTCCGATGTCGTCACGAACGAGTCCGGCCCTTCCACCACCATCTGCATGACGCGGGCGCACGGTTCTTTGAAGGGATGGTGTCCGCCGGAGGCATAGATGGGGACGTTGGCGTCAATCAATGCCGCCGGGTTCATGGGCGGCCTCCAACTCGCGGGAGAGTACTTCCGGGTCGGGAGGAGTGGGACCGTTCAGGTTGATCAGCCTCTCTACCGCCCGCCTGATGCGCTCCCGCCGGATCTCTTCGTAAGCCTCGTCGATCAGCGAGCGCACCGCCTCTGAGACGGACGCGCCCCTGTTGCCCGCGATCTCCTCGAGCTGCGCGCGCCGCTTCTCGTCCAGCCGCACTTCGAGCCGTACACTCACTGCCGTACCTCCTTTGCCGTACCTCCTTTGCCGTACATTGCTGTACGGCGCCGCATGTACGGACAATAGCATACGGCAGGGCTCATCGTCGAGCCCTGCCGTACTTGTTCTCTCGTGTGGCGCCGGGGGCGCGGGTCGTCTATCGCCCGGCTGTTGTCGGGTACATGTCCGGCTTGAGCACGGACCACGGCTGGTCCGCGGGCAGGATGCGGTCGATGGCGCGGATCCCGACGAACTCGCCCTGGCTGCCCCTGGGCGTGCCGCCGTCTTCGTTCACCCGGATCGCCTCCTGGAGCAGTTTGCGCATCGCGATGATGGCGCGGTCGCTCGTGCCGAGGTGCTCCTGGCTGCGGTCGGCGATGGTGCCCATCGTCTCCTGCAGGGCGCGGTCCTGGGTGTTGACGCCGACGATGCCGGTGAAGTTCTCAGTGCGCTGCATCTGCCGGTCGATCAGCCAGTCGTTCTCCTTGTTGCGCACCGTCCGGAACGTCTGGCGGTCTATGTCGACGTCCCACTCGTTGCCGGTGCCCGCAAGGCGGCGGTCCTTGTCGCCCAGCGGGTTCTCGTCCCAGGTGAACGTCCAGTTGAAGACCATCGTGTTCTCGTCGTCGATCGGCACCCAGCAGTGGCCGGAGCTGCGAGGCTGCACCGGCTCGCCGCTGCGCCCGACCTGTCCGGCGCGGAGCTGGTGGAACGGGAGCACGTAGTGGTACGTGCGCACGTAGTTGCCCTCCTCCTTGGAGAGCGGGCGCACGGAGCTGTAGGTGTAGCCGTAGTCCGTCTGCTCTACCTCGAGATAGGGGGCCGTGGAGCGGGAGCGGAGCAGTGTCTTGTCGGAGAGGTCGTTGTTGTGCAGGAAGGAGGAGTGGGAGGTGTCGATGCCGCCCTCGACGGCCTGCACCCAGTTGCACGTCTGGACGAGCTTCGTGACGCCCCGGTGCGAGTCCGGCACGGTCGTCCACTCGAATGCCGGCGGGGGAGGGACCTGGTCTGCCGGTCCCATGTAGGCCCAGACGACGTTGCCGCCTTCCCAGGTCTTGTAGGCGCGCGTCTTCACCTTGTGCTTGAAGTTGCTCTCTTCGGGCTCGTTGGGCTGGTCGACACAGATGCCGTCCACGTCGAACTTCCAGCCGTGGTAGACGCACCGGAGGCCCTCTTCCTCGTTCCTGCCGAAGTAGAGGCTCACGCGGCGGTGCGGGCACGCGTCCGGCAGCAGGCCGATGCGGCCCTTCGAGTCGCGGAACGCCACGAGGTTTTCACCGAGGAGCCGTACGCGCACGGGGTCGCCGTCCGGCTCGGGCAACTCGAAGTCCATGAGCGCGGGGATCCAGTAGCGCCGCATGGCTTCGCCCATCGGCGTTCCGGGGCCTACGCGGGTGATCAGTTCGTTGTTTGCAGTGGACAGCATCGCGTATTCCTCCTGTCTGCTTGGTCTCTTCTCAGGACGTCTCTCTTATGCCGTCGATTGTACTACTACGCGCGCTGCGGGATAAGCCGCACTCCGGGGCCGCTTCTACGTCTCGATGTTGGACTCGTAGAAGCTGTGCCAGGCGTCCACAACGGCGTCCCAGATGCCCCCGATGACCGGCCATTCCCGGGCGACCGGAGTTCCCCATTCCGCCAGGAGGAGGTAGCCGTAGATGGCCACGATGATGATCTCGAAGAACACCGCCGGGATGATGGTCCAGTACCACTTCACCTTGCCGAAGATGACGAGGTAGAGAATGGTGTACGCGGGCACCGCGATGTGGAATCCGAACACCCATACGCCCACGAGCAGCGCGCCGGTTGAACCGATCAGGAGCAGCCACCGCTGCAGGACCACCATGGGGTCGTCATCTGTTTCGAGGAAGCCGGTGTCCATGATCTGGCCCGTGGTGCTCGATGCCCCCGCCTTGAACAGCAGGACGGCGCGCCAGAACCAGAAGGGCGTCCCGAACAGGACCGCTATGCGCGGCAGCAACCACCCGCCGTTGTCCCATTCCATCTCCCAGGGCAGCCAGGCCAGGGCGCCGGCTTCCCAGTCCACCGAGTCCACCCACATGTAGATGAAGAACGCTGCGACCGCCACGAGGAGGATGACCTCGCCGATGAACTCGACGGACGTGAAGCGGCTGTGCGGCGTCGTGCCGTTGCCGTTGTATGTCGTCATGGCGCCGCTTCTCCGATCAGGTGCGCTTCCTCCTCAGCCTGCCGGATGCGGGACGCGTTCCGCTGCGCCCGGAGGCCGATGACCGCGCCGAGAACGACGAATGCCAGGATGGCGTTGAACTGCCACCGGAGGAACATATCCCAACCGTAGGTGTTGGTCGCTATCCAGAGCCACTTCTCAGCCTCGTTCGCCAGCACGATCGCTATGACTATCGGAGGCCGGGGCCAGGCGTACGCCTTCATGAAGAGGCCGAGAACGCCGGCCGCGGCGAACAGCCAGAGGTCTCCCACCGACTGCGAGCTCTGGTAGACGCCGATGACGATGATGGCCATCACCAGCGGGAACAGGATGTTGGGCGGTATCACGGTTACGCGGGCGATGAGCGGCGCGAACCGCAGGACGATGGGCACGACGATGATGTTGGCGAGCACGATCGTCCAGACGAGCGCGATACTCAGGTCCAGGTGCTTGTTCAGCATGGGCGGGCCCGGCTGGATCCCGACCAGGATGAGCATCGCCAGGATGAGCGCCATGTTCGGGCTGCCCGGTATCGAGAAGAACAGCGTCGGCACCAGCACGCCGCCGTCGATAGCGTTATTGGACGCCTCCGGCGCGATGACGCCCCTGATGTCTCCCGTGCCGAAAGACTCCATGGCGCCCGCCTCGGTCTGCCGCGCCTGCGCGTAGGCGATCCAGTGCGCGGGCACCGCGCCGAGCCCCGGCATCATGCCGACGAATGCGCCGATGAGCGACGACCGCGTGATCAGCCACTTGTGGCGCATCGCCGCCCGCATACCCTTCTGCACTCCCTGCCCGGAGCCGGACAGCACCTCGTCCAGTCGTTCGGTGGCGATGGTCGTGTTGCTGACGACGAGGTTGGCCAGCTCGGGGATGGCGAACAGGCCCAGCAGCACCGGCACGAGCGGCAGGCCGTCCCACAGGTAGCCGATGCCCATGTTCGCTCTGACCACGCCGCCGATCGGCGAGAAGCCGATGAGCGCGATGGCCAGTCCGAACGCCGCCGTGAGCAGCCCCTTCACCATGGCGCCTGAGCTCAGCAGGGCAACCGTTGCGATGCCCAGGAGCGACAGCAGGAAGAACTCCGCCGCTCCGAAGAGCTTCAGCACCTCGCGCGCCACGGGCAGCACGGCCATCAGCATCGCCGCGCCGAGGATGCCGCCGATCAGCGATGCGACGTAGACCGCGCCAAGCGCCTCGCCCGCGCGTCCCTGGCGCGACATCGGGTAGCCGTCGATGATCGTCGCCTGGGACCCTCGTGAGCCGGGCACGCCGATCAGGATGGACGGTATCGGCTCGGTCGCGTCGTTAGCCGCGGCGTAGAAGACGGCGGCCGGCAGGGCTATGAACGGGTCAAGCTGCGACGCGAAGCTGAGCAGCAGGATGAAAACGGGAACGCCGCCCGCGATCATCACGCCGTTGAAGAGCGCGATGGGGGTGATGATCGCGAAGGCGATGAGCGGACCGGGGCTGAACAGGTGCTGGGCCGCGCTGATGGCTGCTTCCCACATAGGGCGGCACGTCCTTTCTGCTGGTTGGCCTCAAGTGAGCAGCGCCGGTGCGGACAGCACGTCCGCACCGGCATTGCGTTCGCTCTAGTTCACCACGAGGTTCTCGACTCCGCTCAGCTCGAGCGCTATGGCGCGCGTCTCGTCGCTGGCGTTCCGCACACGGTTGACGATGTCCAGTATGTCCTCGCCTCTGCCGTAGCCGAAGTCATCCGCGTACCCGGCGATCTCCACCGACTCCCTGAACTGCCGGTCCTCCATCAGCTGGTCGAACACCGACTGCCAGTACTGGGTCACGTCGTCCGGTACTCCGGGAGGCAGGAAGAAGACGCGGGATATCTCAGTGACCAGCAGGTTCAACTCGAGCGCCTCAGCCTGCGCAGCATTGAACGTGAGGCCCGGCAATTCCCGGAAGGAGGGGAAGTCGCCGGAGTGACCAAGGTTGGCCAGCCACTCCTCGCTGTACGGCTTCTTCTCGTAGTA
Organism: Dehalococcoidia bacterium; assembly: GCA_034423175.1. GTDB lineage: Bacteria > Chloroflexota > Dehalococcoidia > Lucifugimonadales > Australimonadaceae > Bin16. Next base: position 27,292 of record DAOUJA010000015.1, on the reverse strand, counting down.
GATGGGAACGAGGCGTTCCTGCTCTATCCACTCGGGGTAGAGGCGGCCCGCAGTGCCCGGGCTGCAGCGGTTCGTCCCGTCCAGTTCACCGCGGTCAAAGGCCGCCATGATCTCCGATGAGCCGCCGTACCCGTAGATCATCTTGAACGGGGCGCCGTTTGCAATCATGAACTCGATGGCAGGCTCATTGCCCGGCCCGGCCGAACCGACCCTGATGGTGAGGTCTCTGTCCAGCACCTCCTGCCAGGAGGAGGCGAAATCGCTGTCCAGGCAGAAGCCGTCTTCACCGATGGTGAACGTCGGGGAGCCGAGGATGTGGATGCCGTCGATGTCGAACCCCTCGATGTCGCCGATGAGCACCTGGCGGGCGAACCAGCGCGAGTGCGTCGGGCCGATGGTGTAGCCGTCGGGCTTCGAGTCGAGAACGGCGCGCAGGCCGCGCAACTGTCCGGAGCCGGGGAGGTTCTGGATGATGAAGCGCGTGCTGTCCGGGAAGTACCGCTCAGCCGCTGCCGCGAGGAGCCTGCTGAACGTGTCGTACCCGCCGCCCGGACTGGCTCCCGTGATGATCTTGATCGTCTTGCCGCCGAAGTAGTCGTCAGCATCGAAGCCGGTGGGAGGCGGTACGGGCGTGGGCGTTGGCCGGGGCGTCGGGGTAGCGGTTGGTTCCGCCATCATCGCCTCGGGCGTGGGAGTTGCGTCGCCCGCCATCATCGCCTCGGGCGTGGGAGTGGCGTCGTCCGCCATCATCGCCTCGGGCGTGGGGGTAGGCTGCTCCATCATCGTCTCAGGCGCGGACGTTGGGGTCGCGGTGGGTTCCTCGCTCCCACATGCCGCGAAAAGGGCCAGGACCACGGCGATCGCGCCGAGGGCCATGAGTCGGTGGATGCGCATTCAGGTTCCTCCCTGCTTCAGGACACGCGCTGCCGCGCCGCGTTGCGAGCGGCCCGGTAGGTGCCAGCGATTGTTGCGGGGCACTCTACCTGTACGCAAGCGTCCGGTCAATCGTTGGAACGCCGGTATGTGAATTCCGTTCACAAACCAACGCGCCGCCGCATGTTGCCGCGCCCGCCCCGGCAGCCTATGCTGCGCCTCGCTGGTTCATTTGGATGGAGCAGGAGGCCGGGCATGACGACGACAGCTGCAACCCTCTGCATAGACGCCGACGGGCACGTGCGCGACTCGGACGACGACATACGGCGCTATCTCCCCGCACCGTACAACGAGAGGCCGCGCCTGAGCGCGAACTCCCCGCGGGACGGGTTCGACAACACGCTCGGCGGACGCCTCGGCACACGCCAGGTCGACACCGGCGTGTGGCTGGACGCGCTGGACCGCGGCGGCCTCTCCGCCTCCGTCCTCTATCCCACGGGGAGCCTGGGAGCGGGATGGCTCATGGAGCCGGACTTCGCCGCGGTGCGGTCGCGCGCCTACAACAACTGGCTGTTCGACACCTACCTGCAGGTGGACGAGCGGTTCAAGGGAGTCGCACTGCTCCCGGTGCAGGACCCGCCCGCCGCCGCTGAGGAGCTGCGCCGCGCGGTCAATGAGCTGGGCATGCTCGGGGGGATGCTGCCGGAGGGGCCATATCAGTTCGGCAAGCCCCACTTCGACGTCATCTATGAAGAGGCGCAGCGCCTCGGCGTCCCGCTCGCCGTGCACGGCAGTGGTCGCATCACCGGCTCCTACGACGAGTTCCTGTTCGACAATCTTTCGCAGGTGCACTCCCTGGGACACGCCTTCACGCAGATGAAGCAGTTCGTGAGCATCGTCCTCTCCGGCGTGCCGGAGAAGTTCCCGGACCTGAAGATCGCCTTCCTCGAAGCGGGCTGCGGCTGGACGGTATACATGCTCGACCGGATGGACGAGCGCTACCACCTGCGCGGCCGCGTGGACTCGCCCCTGCTGACGAAGTACCCCAGCGAGTACCTCTCCTCCGGCAACATCTACATCTCCTGCGAGGCCGAGGAGCGGATGCTGCCCGAGACGATGCGCATCCTCGGCGAGGACATCATCATGTTCGCCTCGGACTTTCCCCACTGGGACGCCGAGTTCCCGGAGAACATCCAGCATCTGCTGGCGCGCGAGGACATGACCCCGGAGCAGCGCGCGAAGGTCGCGGGGCTGAACGCTCAGCGCTTCTACGGGATGGCTTGACCATGTACGACCTCACAGGCAAGGTGGCGCTGGTGACCGGCGCCGGCGGCGAGCGCGGCTTCGGACGGGCCATTGCCAACCGCCTGGCGCGGGAGGGCGCGGACGTCGCCGTGAACGACGTCGTGCTGAACCCCTACGGCAGCTCGGGCGGCTGGCAGGGGTTGGAGTCGGTCGCGGCGGAGATAGCGGCGGCGGGGAGCAACTCGCTCGCGCTCGTGGGCGACGTGTCGGACAGCACGTCGGTCGAACGCATGGTGCGGGAGACGCTGGACCGTTTCGGGCGTATCGACATCCTGGTGAACAACGCCGGGTCGCGTCCCGGGCCGGACCGCGTGCCGCTGGTGGAGCTGACCGAGGAGGCGTTCGACGAGGTGCAGCGGGTGAACGTGCGCGGCACGTTCCTCTGCACGCGGGCGGTGGCCCGTCACATGATCGAGCGCGGAGGCGGGGGGAAGATCATCATCATCGCGTCGACGGCGGGGAAGCGGGGAATGCCGCGCTACGCGGCGTACACGGCGTCCAAGTTCGCACTGGTGGGGTTCACGCAGTCCGTCGCGCACGAACTGGGTCCGCACGGCGTGAACGTCAACGCCATCTGTCCGGGGCTCGCGGAGACGGAACGCGCCGCGTTCATCGCCGACGCGATAAAGCCGTCCGGCACGACGGCAGAGGAGCAGTTGCGGGGGATGGTGGCCGACCGAACGCGGGCGAACCCGCTCGGACGCATTACGGAGACGGAAGACATCGCCAGGATGGCCGCGTTTCTGTCGTCCGCTGAGTCGGACTACATCACGGGGCTGGCGCTCTCCGTCTCCGGTGGGGACGTGATGTACTAGGACTACGGGAAAGCCCGGCGGCGATGCGCCGGGCCTTTCCGTTGGGCTGGATGGGTCTAGCTCATCTCGGCCATGGTCTTGCCGATGATGTTGAGGCCGGTGCCGCAGGTCGGACACGTGCCCTTGATGATCGGCTTCCCGTTCTTCGTCGTCTCGTCGCGCGGGCCGTTCATGTCACGCTTGTCCCGGCACTTGACGCAGTATGCCTGCATGCTTTCCTCCTTCTGCTGCAGCAGCCTGCGGGCTGCGGTATCGATACAGTGCAATGCTTTCCTACCGGATAGGTAGTCTACAAGTCCCCTGAAGCCGACTTTTGAGGGAATTTCGACGAATCGCGCCGCGGGAGGGCGATAGGTGGGCTTCCACCCCTGCGGGACGCATTCGCCGAGAGGCGTCACGCCTGCTGCGGAGGTGGCACCTCGACCGCTGTCCCGGTGCTCGCGCGCAGGCGTGAAGCGTCGCACTGCGCTACACTCTGACCGACTTTCTCGTGGAGGAGCGCGGATGATCTACGAACTGCGGACCTACAATCTCACACCCAACTCGGTGCCCGAAGTCGAGCGCCGCTTCGCCGAGAAGATAGAGGCGCGCATGAAGCTCTCGCCCTTGGTCGGCTTCTGGCACACGGACATCGGCCCGCTCAACCAGATCGTGCACCTGTGGGCCTATGAGTCCCTGCAGCAGCGCGCCGACGTGCGCGCCAGGGCCATCGCGGACGGCATCTGGCCCCCGGACATCACCGAGTTCGCCGTCTCGATGGAGAGCGACATCCTCGCTGCGTCGCCCGTGAACGACCCCCTGGACGGCCCGCGCGAGTGGGGCAACCTCTACGAGTTGCGGATGTACACCTTCCCGTCGGGCACGATCCGTTCCGTCATGCAGCAGTTCAGCGAGCAGGCCCCGAAACGGCTGGAGCTCTACCCCGGCTGCTTCTTCATGAGCGACCTGGGCCAGCTCAACCGCTTCTACCAGCTCTGGCCGTACAAGGACTGGGCGCACCGGGACGAACTCCGCGGCGTCTACCTCAAGGAGGGTATCTGGCCTCCGCACACGGACGAGCGGGCCGTGCACCAGCTCGTCCGGCACATGGTGCCGGCCTCGTTCTCCCCGCTCCACTGACGCCCGTCGCTCTTACGAAACAGCGCCACGCCCGGCGCTCCCGTCGTTCCCGCACCGGCGGGAATCCAGAAGTGCGCGGGCAGCGCACGCGGTGGGGTAGTGGGAGGGGGGAGCGTTATGCTGAGCAAGAACAGCCCGATGCACTCCCGGCGCTCCCATTGCATACCCTTGTACGGCCTCGGCGCTCTGGCGCGCAGCATCCTCTCGGGGAACGTCAGCGGTGTCGCCCCCGGCGCGCGTTGACCCCACCTCTGGGCCGGTGTTAGCGTCATAACCGATAAGCAGACAGGAGGATGCGGATGCGCATCGTGAGTTTCGACGATTACCGCATAGGCGTGCTGAACGGCAGCGACGACGTCGTAGACGTCACCGGCCTCGTGCCGGAGCTGCCTGACGAGTTCAAGCCGATGCGCATGCTGCTCCTCATCGAGCGGTGGGAGAGCCTTCGCCCGCAGGTGGAGGCGATGGCGGCTTCGGGGAGCGGGGTGCCGCTCAACTCGGTGAGCCTGCTGCCGCCGGTGCCGGCGCCCCGCAAGGTGTACGCTCAGCCGGTCAACTACAAGGCGCACCATGACGAGATGCAGGACAGCCCGTGGAGCGGCACCGCGCCGCAGGTGCCGACGGACCAGGGCATGTTCCTGAAGGCGTCCAGCGCCGTCTCCGGCCCGAACGACCCCATCCTGCTGCCGTACTCGGACCGGGTCATCCACCACGAGTCGGAACTGGTGATGGTCATCGGCAGGGGCGGGAGCATGATCCCGGTGGACGACGCGCTCTCCCACGTCTTCGGCTACACCTGCGGGCTGGACATCACCGTGCGCGGGGCGGAGGACCGGAGCAAGCGCAAGTCGTTCGACACGTTCGCCCCCATCGGCTCGTGCATCGTCACGGCAGACGAGATACCGGACCCGCAGGGCCTGGAGATCAACCTCTGGGTGAACGAGGAACTGCGCCAGCACGCGTTCACGCGGGACATGATCGTGGACTGCAGGAACCAGATAGCGAACATGTCCTGGGTGGCCCGCATGGAGCCGGGCGACCTCGTCTTCACCGGTACGCCGGAGGGCGTCGGCCCCGTCGCCCCCGGCGACCTGGTCACGATCAACATCAGCGAAGTAGGCGAACTGTCCGCAAGAGCGCAGGCGAGAGAGTAAGAGGAGGACGACCATGACCTGGACGATGCCGGAGACCGAGAAGGCCTACCACCAGGAGTTGGACGACGAGAACATCAACCCCCTGTGGGTGATGCACGCGAACCCGCCCGAGCGCCCGAAGCTGGAGCCGCACGTGTGGCGCTGGGACCGGATGCGGGAACTCGCGGTCCAGGCCGGCGAGCTGGAGAGCCTGAAAGGACAGGGCTTCCGCAGGGCGCTCACCATGCGCAACCCCGGCCTGAAGAACCCCCTCGCCGGCGCGACCAAGACCATGTCCGCCGCCGTCCAGATCGTCTGGCCCGGCGAGATCGCCGAGGCGCACCGCCACACCGCAGCCGCCATCCGCTTCGTCATCGAGGGCGAGGGCGCCTTCACGGTGCAGGAGGGCGAGCGCTTCCGGATGCAGGAGGGCGACCTCGTCCTCTCCCCCAGTTGGGCGTGGCACGACCACAACAACCCGACCGACAAGCCCGTCATCTGGCTCGACTGCCTGGACGCCCCGTTGGTCGGCTACCTCGACGCCATGTTCCAGGAGCCGTTCCCGGAAGACGTGCAGCCCGTGACCAAGCCCGTCGGCTTCACCAACGCCTCCATCGGCAACGGCCTCATGCGCCCGGACCTGGGGGACGTCCACGGCGGCGCCCTTCCGCTCACCTACCGGTGGGACGAGGCCTACGGCGCGCTCCTCGGCTACGGCGAGGAGGACCGCTTCGACGGCGTGATCATGGAGTACGCCAACCCGGTGACGGGCGGGCACTCCATGCCGACGCTTGCGCTCAAGCTGCAGCGCCTCGCCCCCGGCTCGCACACCGACGCCCACCGCCACACCTCCAGCGTCGTCTACCACGTCGCGAAGGGCGAGGGCTACTCCATCATCGGCGGCAAGCGGCTCGACTGGTCGAAGGGCGACACGTTCGTCCTGCCGTCGTGGGCCCTGCACGAGCACGGCACGGACACACGCGACGACGACGCGGTGCTCTTCTCGATGAGCGACCTGCCCGTGATCGAGTCGATGGGCCTCTACCGCGAGGAAGAAGGCGCACGCCAGGAAATCACCGGCACGATCGGGTAGACCCATCAACCCGAGCGTCCCCCTGGATCTCGTCATTCCGAGCGGAGCGCAGCGGAGTCGAGGAATCTCTCGGGGCCGTCTGGTTCCCTCTCCCTACAAGGGGAGAGGGTTAGGGTGAGGGTACTGCCGGCGGGCCTTGCACGAATAAGCGAACAGGAGCGAACCATGACCACCGGCTCTTCGCGACCTCTGAAGATGGGCATCATCGGCGTGGGCGTCGGCGCGACGCAGATCATGCCCAGCATGGAGAGCCTGGACGAGATCGAGCTGATGGCCGCGGCGGACACCAACCCCCGTGTCCTCGAAGCGTTCAAGGCCCGCTACCCGGACGCCCGCGTCTACGACAGCGCGGAGGCGCTGTGCGCCGACCCGGACGTCGAAGCCGTCTGGGTTGCGACGCCCAACAACTTCCACAGCCCCCACGTCGTGCTCGTGGCCAACGCGGGCAAGCACGCCGTCTCCGAGAAGCCGATGGCCCTCAGCATGCAGGAGGCCGAGGCGATGGTGGACGCCGCGGCGAAGAACAGCGTGAAGCTGCTCTGTGGCCATACCCTCGGTTTCAGCCCGCCCGTCCTGGAGATGCGGCGCATCATCCAGTCCGGCGAGCTCGGCCCCTTGAAGGCGCTCAACAACTGGGCCTTCACGGACTGGATGCTCCAGGCGCGCCAGCCGGAGGAGCTGGACGAGAGCCGCGGCGGGGGCGTGCTCTATCGCCAGGGCCCCCACCAGCTGGACAGCCTCCGCGTGCTCGGCGGCGGCATGGTGCGCACGATACGCGGCGCCACCGGCAAGTGGTGGCCGGAGCGCAACGCCGTCGGCTACTACTCCGCCTTCATGGAGTTCGAGGACGGCGCGACCGCCACCGTGACGAACAACGGCTACGGCTACTCCATGACGGCCGACCTCGTGCCGTGGAGCGACGAGCAGGGCAGGGGACTGATCGAGGGTTACACGCACGACGACCGCATCCGCATCCGCGCCGAGCTCAAGGCCGGCACGCGCGACGAGTTCGAAGCGAAGGACTCCCTCCGCATCGGCTCCGACCACGAGCGCCGCTTCTGGCGCGAGCAGCCGCAGGAAGCTCCCCCCTGGCGCCCCGCCAATCTCGGAATCCTCATCGCGACGTGCGAGCGCGGCGACCTGCGGCAGTCGCGCTATGGGCTCTACGTCTACAAGGACGGCGAGATCGAGGACCGGCCGCTCACGATATCCCGCTATCACGCGGGACGCGAGGACCTGATGGAGCTCTACAACGCCGTGCGGAACGGCGCCCCCGTCTACCACGACGGCCTCTGGGGTATGGCGACGCTGGAGCTCATCACCGGCATCATGGAGTCGTCGCGCAGCGGCAAGGACGTCCAGCTCACCCACCAGGTGCCCATGTCGCCGGACTACGGCCTCTGATGAATCTCGTCATTCCCGCACCGGCGGGAATCCAGGCGTCGCAGCGTGGTCGGACGCGGAACACGTGGAGTTGTCTGCTAACCTCGTCTACAGGAGGGCTTAGGCGTGGAGGTTACATACGGAGTGCCGTATCAGGAGTTCGGGGGAACGCGGATTGACGTACTCATCGACGGCGAACTGGAGGGCTATCTGTACAGAATGCGCCAAGTATTTCGGGGCCCCATCGATTTCCAGGGGTGGCGGTTCTTCAATACCGATCACTACGCTGAGAGTGACTTCTTCGAACGATACGAAGATGCCCACCCTTGGATCATCGAACACCTGAGGGTCGGGGGCCGATAGGCCGCCGGCCGTCCTTCCCTGGTCATGCCGCGCAGGAGTATGATTGGCCCTGGAAGAGGTACGCACATGAATCCGGAGGTGTGACGGATGCTTACCGCAGCACAGAACGAGCGTCTCACACGGGTCGGGCCGGGCACGCCCATGGGCGAACTGATGCGCCGCTACTGGCACCCCATCGCCCCGAGCGCCGAGCTGAACGCCGACAATCCCACGAAGGAGATGCGCCTCCTCGGCGAGGACCTCGTCCTCTACCGCGACGCGAAGGGCACGCTCGGCCTCATCGAGCCGTCGTGCGCCCACCGCAAGGCCAACCTCTCCTACGGCATACCGGAGGAGAACGGCATCCGCTGCGCCTACCACGGCTGGATATTCAACGAGACCGGCCAGTGCGTCGATCAGCCGTCGGAGCCTGAGGGCTCCAAGTTCAAGGACAAGGTCCGCATCAAGGCGTACCCGGTCCAGGAGAAGGCCGGCATCATCTTCGCCTACATGGGCCCGGCGCCCACCCCGCTCCTCCCGCGCTGGGACCTCTTCGAGTGGGAGAACGTCGAGCGCTGGGTCGTTGCGATGGAGTTGCCCTGCAACTGGCTCCAGTGCATGGACAACTCGCTGGACCCCGTGCACTTCGAGTGGCTCCACAACTACTGGGGCTCCTACGTGCTCGGCATGGAGAAGCCGCCCGAAGAGCGCGAAGAGTGGAAACAGCGCATGCAGGGCGACGGCGCCCGGGGCCGCCACGAGGTGAAGGTCGGCTTCGACCGGTTCGAGTACGGCGTCATCAAGCGCCGCCTGATGACCGGCGACACCGAGGAGAACGAGTGGTGGCGCATCGGCCACCCGGTGCTCTTCCCCAACATCCTCCGCGTCGGCCAGCAGCGCAACCACGGCTTCCAGATGCGCGTCCCGATGGACGACACCCACACGTACCACATCGTCCTCCGCGTCCGCGTGCCGGAGATAGGCGAGGTTTTCGAGCAGACTGAGGTCCCGTACACGTACGAGAACGTCTTCAAGGACAACGGGCGCATCCGCGCCGACTGGGTCCTCGGCCAGGACCAGGCTGCCTGGATCATGCAGGGCCCCATCAGCGACCGCACGACCGAGGCGCTCGGCGTCACGGACATCGGCATCATCCTCTACCGCAAGGTGCTGGAAGAGCAGATCCAGATCGTCGAGGACGGCGGCGAGCCGATGAACGTCCACCGGGAGGACAAGGGCGTCATCGTCCTGCCCCAGGAGCACTCCTACTACCCCGGTTACGAGGCCACCGGCGGCCCCTTCCGCGACAAGCCGAACCTCAAACCGCTCATCGAGGCGCAACTCGCCCCGGAGATCGACGCCAACTTCGCCTAGCGGTGCGTGCCCCGTCACTCCCGCGCAGGCAGGGACCCGGACGAAGTGCCCATGCCCCGTCGTTCCTGCGGAGGCAGGAACCTCGCAGCCTGTGTCTGGTGTAGGGGCGTCTCTTGTGGGCGCCCTGCCTCGCATATCAAGCGCAACCGGTGGCGATGGCGAGCGCGTCGCAGACCTGCTGCATCTTCTCCTCGCTCAGGGTGCCGATGTAGTGGTGCAATCCGCGCTGTCGAACAGTGTGAACGTGGTTCAGGTTGACTGAAGAGGGTTCCTTCAGTCCCTCATCTATACCCACAAGCACTTCGCTCGGCGAACCGCGATAGTTCGATGTGATGGGGGCCACTATCGCGGTGTGGAGTAGCGGCAGCAGTTCCTCTCGAGATAGCACAACGACCGGACGCCGCTTGTCCGGAGAATCGAAACGGTAAAGCCATACCTCGCCTCGGCTGGGCCCCCTTACTCCAGCCATGCCGCCTCCGCCGCCCAATCGCCGAATTCGTCAGGTGGTGCTGCCCGGTAGGCTTCTTCGTAAAGGCGGTCAATCTCCTCGGCCTCAACATCCTCTGTCCCTGAGACGCGACGTGCTGGATGGCAGCACATGGCATTCACTCCGGCCACGCTTCTTCGTCGGCCCAGCCCTCCAATTCATCGGGAGGAGTGCCGGGGCCGTACGCTGCAAGGTACGCCTGCGTAATCTCCTCGGCCTCCATCCGGGCGAGGTAGTCGGCGACGGCCTCGCGGAATATGGCAGAGCGTCCGCGTGAGCGCACTTGCTGGCACCTGTCCAGCCTTTGCAGCAGTCCTTCATCAATGGTGATTTGTATAGCCTTCATACACATAACAATACTATATAAACCCGCAGCATGATAGGCAGGGTTGAACATCCCCGCTTGCGCCGCAGCCCCGCGTAGCGCAACATGCGCCGCAGCGAAGGGAGGCCAGCCATGCGGTGGCCCGAGGCTGCAGACGAGATCGTCGTGCGCGACGGTCACCTCACCATCAAGCTGTTCAAGCTGGCCGACGGCTGGTACGCGCAGGTCGAGTCCGCGATCGAGGGCAAGATATTCGAGGGGCGGGTCACGGAGATGTCCGGCCTGCTCGCGGGACACCCCATGGTGAGCGGCCTCACCGGCGGCGACGACGGTTCACAGGAGGAGTAGCGTGGCAGACAGGCTCGCAGGCAAGGTGGCGATCGTAACGGGCGCGGGGTCGAGCGGCCCCGGCGTGGGCAACGGCAAGGCGGCATCCATCCTCTTCGCGCGCGAGGGCGCCAGCGTGCTGCTCGTCGACCTCGAGCTCGAACGCGCCCGGGAGACGCTCCGGCTCATCGAGGAGGAGGGCGGGATCGCGTCTGCCATGGCAGCCGACGTGACGAACGCCGCAGACTGCGAGGCGATGGTGCGCACGGCCGTCGAGCGCTACGGCCGGCTGGACGTCGTCCACAACAACGTCGGCATCTCCACCCGCGCCGACGTGACCGAGGTCACCGAGGACCAGTGGGACCACATCATGGCGGTGAACGTCAAGAGCATCGTCCTCACCTCCAGGTACGCCATCCCGGAGATGAGGAGGGGCGGGGGCGGCTCCATCATCACCCTCTCGTCCATCGCGGGGCTGCGCGCCAACAGCAGCACGCCGTACACCACGTCCAAGGCTGCGGTCGTCGGCCTGACGCAGTCGATGGCGGGCGACCACGGACGCGACGGCATCCGCGTCAACTGCATCGCCCCCGGCCTCGTCTACACGCCGATGGTCGCGCCCCGCATGGACGACGACCTCCGCCAGATACGGCGTGAGGCCGGCGTGCTCGGCACGGAGGGCACCGCCTGGGACATCGGCTGGGCCGCCGTCTTCCTCGCCAGCGACGAGGCCCGCTGGATCACGGGCGTCGTCCTCCCCGTCGACGCCGGCCTGCTCGTCACCACCCCCGTCACCTACAACCGCCTCGGCCAGCAGCAGCACGGCGGACCCGGCGTCCGATGAGGACGTGAGGGTTCGTCCTTCATAAGAAAACAGCGCTACGCTGGCACACTACCGTCATCCCAGCACCGGCTGGGACCCAGGGTGCGCGGGCAGCGCACGCGGTGGGGTGGCGTGACGGGGGGAGCGTCACGTTGAGCGAAGAGCAGATGCTGCACGCCGGCACACCGCCAACCACGGTACACCGGTGTCACGAAGTGACATCCGCCCATTGCCCGGCCGTCACATCGCTTCCTATGGTGTTGTAACACGCTCGGCTCAGCTTGAGCGCGCGTGCTACAATCCCGAGGAGTGATGAGCTGATGACGACCCAACCGTCGACCGACTTGGAGCAGCGCGTGAGCCGCTTGGAAGGCGCCTACGAACAGGTGACCGAACGCTTGGGGGACCTCTCCCAGGCCATCGCCAGCTTGCGTGCCGATATGCACGCTGAGATTGGCAACCTTCGCACAGAGACGAACACCCGCTTCAACACGCTTCTGCTGATGATCGCTGGGCTCTGGGCAACGATGATCGGCGGCTTCATCGCCCTCTTCGTCAACGGCTAGCCCGCCTCCCGCGTGAGCTCCACCACGACGTACTCCCCATCCTCAACCGCGCCCTCCGGCGTCGCCCCGAGCATCGGCGCCTCGCCGAGCCCCATCCGCTCGAACGCCGCGGCTGGGTTCCGGTAGAACGTCAGGTACGCCCGCCCTCCCGGCGCGAGCAGGTGCCGCGCCTTCTCCACGACGTCCACGCCCGTCACGTGCGACGCCGACCCCGCCATCGCGACGATCGTGTCGAACCGCAGCGGCGTCTCGTAGTCCTCGAACGTCGTGCGGAGCAGCGTCGCGTCCGCCTTGTAGTCCGGATGCTTGAGCGCGAACCTTGCCAGCATCCCCGCGCTCGGGTCGATGCCGACGTACCGCTCGCGGTCGATCTGCCGGTAGCAGTAGTCGACCAGCAGCCCCGTCCCGCACCCGACGTCGAGCACCCGCCCCGACGGCGCCGCAGGCGCATACAACGCCTCGTGCTCGTCCTTCACCTTCTTCCAGTACTCATTCGAGTCGTCGTACCGGTGTGCGATGGCGTCGAACGGCGAGTCGTACGCCCCGTGCGTCGAGTACTGCCGGTTGATGAGCCCCACGTCCGCCAGCGGCAGCGTCGGGCCGCCCATCGTCCAGTAAGAGAAACCGTTCACGTCCAGGTAGTGCTGCTCTCTGCTGCCGAACAGACGCACGGCCTCATGCTTCCGCATCTCGGTCACCGTCCACCGGAACTGCGCGCTGACGCCGTCCGTGCAGTCGTCCCAACTGCTCTCCAGCGTGTAGTAGTGCGGGATGTTCTGCATCGTGACCGCATACTGGTACCGCGCGCGCTCCAGGTTCTCGACGAGCCGTTCAGGCAGTATCCGCAGGGGAGTGGGCATGGCTAGGCGCCTTCGAGTGAGATGGGCTTCGACCCGAACTCTGCGCGGATGCCGTTTACGAGCGGCCAGAAGTCGTGTGAAAAGAACTCCTCGACAGCCTGTTGGGCTACGGTTCTGGCCTTCTCTCTATCGAGGAGGTCGGAGTCGGTAAGGAGGGTCTTTTCATATATCCAATGAAAGTAAAACGGCGAGGTCTGCTTTGATTTCAGGAACGGCAAACCCTTGTTTTGCGCGACCCCGTATACGCGTCCACGGATGTCCTCCGGCCCGGGTCCTATCCAGAGGCGCAGTTGCCTCTTCGCACCCTCGCGCTCGATCTGAAACAGCACGATGCGCTTGGACGGCGTCCACCCCTCTCCGGTCTTGAGTTCCGCTATATCGTCGAGGGATTCAGCGAAGAAGCGGTGATATGGCATGGCGTGTGTGTCCGGTTGCATCTGCGGTTCGAACGTCTGCATTGCTTCATCCAAGATGTCCCACCCATACCCCGCCGAGGAGTTGTATGTCCTGACCATGCGGTCCACCGCGTCTCTATGCTCGACGTAGAGGCGGAATGCAAGTTCATCGATGTCACTAGGTGCAGTCAAGATAAACCTCCGCAAGATGTTGGTGTATTGCTCCAGGAAGCTGCGGACCGGAGCGCCGACATCCGGGCTGTGGGCCTGCAGCATCGTGTCGATCATGTCGGCGACCTGTGCGTAGCCGAGAGGAACATAGTCGGCCTGGTCGCGTTCCGTCAGGGGCTTCCTGCCGTCCGGGGTCAGGAAGATGGGGAACGGCCTGAGCTTGGGGTAGATTGCTCTCACCGTTTCCAAGTACCAACGGAGTTGGCCTGGGATCTCATTGCTGAAGATCTTGTTCTCAATGATGCAGGCCAGGGACTCGGCCTCGCTAAGGACCAGAATGTCGATGTAGTGGCGCTCCCTCGCCACTTCGACGTCGCGGAACCCCCACTCGGCGCTATCGCTCGGTGACGGCACCGGTATACCCCGTTCCTCCGCCGTTGCGCCCACCTCAGAGAGGAACGCGCGCGGGAAGGCATCGCCCAACCCATGCGAACCGCCTGGGTCGAGCAACCATGCGACTAGCCACGAGTGCTGGAGTTCCATGTGCCCGACCTGGAGCACGTCGAACAGGTTGAACTCCCCAAGGAGGTCTTCCAGGCGTTTCAGATCGGGGTCACTGTTGAGCGCTCTGGGGGCGGCTTCTTCAGTTTCTGTCATACCAGTCCTCTACCGATGTGCGGTCTCCCATGATACCGGTCTAGCGTCCTCTGTGGCCCTGCCCCGTCACATTCACGACACGCGCCCGTTGCGCCGACGCCGCGCCCCTCCCTACGATGGTTCCCGACCGGCGCGGCGAGCTACGGCGAGGGCTGCGTGGACGGCGGGAAGGAGTGGCCTCATTTGGCCTCATTCCGGCCTCGTTCACGCTCGGGTTGGCCTCGAATGGCCCCGCCGTAAGGCCACCGGAACGCCGGGATCCACGAGAGGATGGAGCCAAATGATGCCAGATGATGCCACCACAACCGAAGAGATTGCCTCCGGCAGCCCTCTGCCGCTCCCGCCCGCCCGGCTTACGCCCAGGCAGATGCTCGCCATTCCCTACATCGTCTCCGCCCCTTCGGTGCGTCAGGCCGCGCGCGATGCACGCATCGGACGTGCCACGCTCGCTCGCTGGATGCACGACCCAGACTTCCGTGCCGAGGTCGAACAGGCCCGCCGGCGCGTCGCCGACCTCGCCTTCGCTGAGATCAACGGCCTCGCCCTCAAGGGCGCTATCGCCCTCGCTGACCTCTTGGAAGACCCCGACCCCCGCGTCAGGAACGCTGCCGTCCGCACCGCTCTCCAGAACTCGTTCAAGCTCAAGGAACTTGGTGAGGTACGGGACCGCATGGACATCATGGACTACGCCTTCAGCATGCTGAAGAGCCAGAGAGGTGCGCGATGACCGCCCGGCTGAAGACCCTCGAACGCCGCCTCGCCTGCCTCCGAGCGCAGGCCGCGCTCATGCCCGTCGCCGAGAGCTTCGCGGACTGCTGGCAGCAGGCCCTGGATCAGGGCGGACCTCCGCCGGACGTCCTGGACCTCATAGAGGCTGCTGCTCGCGTCGCCGTCCCCGTGCTCGCCGTCGCGCCCGTCGCCGCCTACCTCAAGCGCTGCGCGAAGATGGCGCGCGTTCCGGACCCCCAGCGCATCGTCATGGCTGTCGTCCACGGCTACGCAGAGGCCAACCTCATGGGCATGAACGGCGAGACCTGTGCCTGCCCCGCCCGCCAACTCCTCCTGAAGCCCCGCCCCACCTTCGGCGGCCCGTCTGACAGATGAGCGTGCCCGAGTGTCTGGCTCCCTCTCCTGAGGGAGAGGGTTGGGGTGAGGGCCATCGGTGGGGCGTGGGGGTGTCTGGTGTAGGGGCATCCCTTGTGGGTGCCCTGCCTTCCCCTCGCCCTCTGGGAGAGGTCGACGCGCTTGCGCGGCGGGTGAGGGCGTGTACGAAGCCCCTACAGCAGGCTCCGCTCCAGCTCCACCGGTTGCGGCTGCAGGTCCGCGAACGGCCCGCCGGTGTGGTCGTAGCCCGGAAACCACGCGTACTCCGTCGGCAGTTCGATGATCTCCCGCTGCGTCCGGTGCACGTTCACCGGGTCGCCGCCGTCCTCCACCACCTTGATCTGCTCGTTCAGCATGTTGCGGAACATGATGAGGCCGATGTCCGTGATGCCCAGCGCCTCCGTGCTCCGGTCCATGCGCGGCCCCTGGATGATCCACGCCAGCTGGTCCTGCCCCACGACCCAGTCGTCCTTGATGCGCCCGTTGTCGAAGAAGGCGGGCCGGTCCTCGTGCGTCATCGGCGTCGGCTCGATGACCTCGCCGGGCTCCGGCGTGCGGATCGTGTAGCCGAAGTGCAGCGTGTGCGTGTCGTCCACGGGTACGCGGTGCTGGAACTCGAACCACGTCCCCTGGCCGACGCGCAGCGTGTACGGGAAGAGGATGGGGTGCCCGATGCGCCACCACTCGCTCTGCTCGTCCTCGCCCTCCAGCATCCGTCGCTTGATGATGCCGTACTCGAACCGGTCGAACCCGATCTTGATGTGGGCCTTGCCGCGGGCCGCGGAGATGCGGTCGAACTCGTCGCGCCGCTCCTCGCCCATGATCTTGGACGCGCGCCACATGCCGTAGTAGCGGTGCAGCCACTGGAAGTGCACCGGGTCCAGCGAGTTCTCGTGGCACTGCAGCCAGTTGCACGGCAGCATCACCGCGTACGTGGAGCGCTCGACGCCCTCCCACTGGTACAGGTCCCAGTTGGGGAGCACGGGCACGGGGTCAGGCCCCATGTAGATGTGGATGACGCCGCCCTTCTCCTCCACCGGGTACGCCTTGATGCGCACCTTCTCCTTGAACTTCGACCCCTCAGGCTCCGACGGCTGGTCCATGCACTGGCCGGCCTCGTTGAAGATCCACCCGTGGTAGGCGCAGCGGATGCCGTTCTCCTCGGGGATGCCGTAGGAGAGGTTCGCCTTCCGGTGAGCGCACGACGGTTCGATGCAGCCGACGGTGCCGCTGGCGTCGCGGTAGAGCACGAGGTCCTCGCCGAGGAGGCGTACCTCCTTCGTCGGGTTCTCCTCGTTCAGCTCCAGGCTCGCGGCGATGGGGTGCCAGTAGCGGCGCATCAGCTCGCCCATAGGCGTGCCCGGCCCCACCTGCGTCAGGCGGTCGTTCATGTCGCTCGTCAGCATCGTGCTCCTCCGGGTGTCGCTATCGGGGATGACTCGGCAGTGGTAAGTTTACTCCATCCCTGCAACCAGGAACGAGGAGCACGATGAGCGAGGACATTGGACTGTTCGAGGCGATGTACACCCAGCGGGCGCTGCGCTACCTGAAGAGCGACCCCGTGCCGGACGACCTCGTGCGCAAGGTCGTCGAGGCCGGCATACGCGCGCCTAACGGCGGCAACTCCCAGCAGTGGGGGTTCGTCGTCATCAAGGACGAGGCCACCAAGCGCATCGTCGCCGAGCACTACCCCGCGACCGCGCGCCCCAACCACGGCGATGCTACGACGGCCTCCGAGCAGCGCGCCGCCGATTCGGCGGACTACCTCGCGCAGCACGTCATGGACGTCCCGGTCTGGATACTCGCCGTCACGCGCCACCCCGGGACCGACATCCACAACGGCGCCTCCATCTACCCCGCCGTCCAGAACATGCTCCTCGCGGCGCGGGCCTACGGGCTCGGCAGCGTGCTCACGACGCGCGTCCGCAGGGGCTTCGAACCCCAGATACGCGAGGCCATCGGCCTCCCGGACGACTGGGTCACCGCCGCGATGATCCCGCTCGGCTGGCCGCAGGACGGCCACCGCTACGGCCCCACGACACGCCGCCCCGCGTCGGAGGTCACCCACTGGGACAGGTGGGGCAACCACGGGTGAGGCTCCCGAACGCGGAGCAAGCCCGCGTCGACCGCGCAAAGGTCGTCGATTACCTGCTCAGTCCAACCCACGTCCGAGGCAGGGCCAAGGCCCGGTTCTTTCTCAGTTTCGGGTTCAGCCCTGAGCGCTGGGAGGAACTGGCAGACGCATTGCGAGCGCATGCGACAAGACACGAGGTTGCCAACAGCAGGGATACAAGTGCTGGCATGAGCTACGCGGTGGAAGGTATGATGAATTCGCCGGATGGCCGCAATCCGAGCGTCCGGACCGTTTGGGAGATTTGTCCGAGCGATCCGGTGCCGAGGTTGGTCTCAGCCTATCCGATGCCAGTGAGGCGATGATGTTTAAGGAACACGACATAATCGTACTGACTGCCGACCTATCCGACGAAGGTCTGAAGGCAGGGGATATGGGAACGATTGTGTCTGTCTACCCCAGTGAGTTCCTTGTGGAATTCATGACACGCACGGGTAGAACCGTGGCAATCGCGGCTGTCCCTTGCGACGCGGTTCGCGCCATATCGGACTTTGATATCGACCACGTCCGTGTAATGACAACTGTAGGGTGGGGGGGCGTGCCTTCCACGGAGGATGTGCGGTCGGCCCCCCTCGTCTCTGGCAAGAAGCGCCGGACGTAGGACCTATACCCGCCGCGCTGCTTCCGTCAGCGCTCGCTCAGTGAGCACGCGGGTGAGGTGCTCCCTGTACTCCTCGGTGCCGTGGATGTCCTCGATGAACTCCATGCCCCGTGACGCCCGAGAGGCCGCCGCCGCGATGGCCTCCGCCGAGACCTCCCGCCCTGTCAGGTAGCGCTCGCTCGTCGTGGCGCGCACCGCGCGCGGCCCTGCGCCCGTCACCGCGATGCGCGCCCCCGTGCAGACGCCCCGCCGGTCCACCGTCACCGCCGCCGCGACGCCAACGATGGCGAACCGCGACGCCTTGTTCGCGAACTTGAGGTACGTCGAACCTGTGCGTGCGGGCTGCTTCGGGATGCGTATCTCCGTCAGGACCTCTGTCGGGCCGAGAGCGGTCTCGTAGGCGTCGACGAAGAAGCGGCGCGCCTGTATCGTGCGGCGGCTCGCACCGCCGGTGACGTGGAACGTCGCGTCGAGCGCGAGGAGCGCTGCGGGCGCGTCCGCGGCGGGGTCGGCATGCGCCGCGCTCCCGCAGAGCGTCCCGCGGTTGCGCACCTGGATGTCGCCCACCTGGCGCACGGTCTCGACGAGCATCGGCGCGACGGCAGCTACCGTCCGCGACCGCTCGATGCTCCGGTACGTCGCGCTCGCGCCGATGGCGACGCCGCCGTCCTCGGTGCGCCGGACGTAGTCGAGCTCGCCGAGTCTGCCGATGTCGACCAGGTGCTCCGGCTGGACGAGGCGCAGCTTCATAGCCGGGACCAGGCTCATCCCGCCGGCAACGACGCGGGCGTCGCCCTCGTGGGCGCGCAGCAGGCGCACCGCGTCGCGGAGCGTCCGCGGCGCGTGGTAGGTGAACGCCGCCGGGATCATTCCTCGCCCCGCATCGTCCGGGCCGCGTGGAGCGCGGACGCGACGATGTTCTGGTAGCCGGTGCAGCGGCACATGTTGCCGCTCAACGCGGCGCGCACCTCGTGTTCGGTCGGGTCCGGATTGCGGCGCAGGAACTCGTGCAGCAGCATCACCATCCCCGGCGTGCAGAAGCCGCACTGCAGGCCGTGCTCCTCGTGGAACGCCTGCTGGATCGGGTGGAGCGTGTCGCCCTTGGCGAGACCCTCTATCGTCGTGACCCTCGCGCCGTCCGCCTGCGCGGCGAACAGCGAACACGACTTCACCGCAGCGCCGTTCAGCAACACGGTGCAGGCGCCGCACTGGCTCGTGTCGCAGCCGATGTGCGTTCCGGTGAGGCGCAGCTTCTCCCGCAGCAGGTCCACAAGCAGGTCGCGGTCCTCGACCTCCGCAGAGCGCCGCCGTCCGTTGACTGTGAGCGTTACCTGTCGCATCAGAACGTGATGACTCCCCGGCCCACGACGCCCCGGTCCAACTCCTCGTACGCCTCGTTGATCTGGTCGAGGCTGTAGGTGCGCGTGATAAGGCCGTCCACGTCGATCTTGCCGCTCTCATAGAAGTCCACCATCCGGTAGAAGTCGATGGCCGGGCGGGACGAGCCGTAGTAGGCGCCCTTCAGCGTCTTCTCGAAGCGCACGAGCGCGACCGCGTCGATGCTGGCGAAGTCGCCGATCGGCGCGAGCCCCACGATGACGGCGGTCCCGCCCTTGCGCGCCGCGTCGAACGTGAGGGATGCCGTCTCAGACGAGCCGAATGCCTCGAAGGCGTAGTCGACGCCGCCGCCGGTCATGTCGCGGATCGTCTTCAGCGCGTCGCCGTGGTTGGGGTTGACGGTATCGGTCGCGCCGAACCGGGTGGCGAACTCGAGGGCGGCGTCGTTGATGTCCACCGCGATGATGCGTTTGGCCCCGGCCAGCCGCGCCCCCTGAACGACGTTCAGCCCCACGCCGCCGCAGCCGATGACCGCGACGGTGCTGCCGGGCTCGACCTGCGCGCTGAACAGCACCGAGCCGACGCCGGTCGTCACGCTGCAGCCGATGAGCGCCGCCACCGGGAGGGGGAACTCCGGGTCTATCTTCATGCAGCCGTTCTCCGGCACGACGGCCTGCTCTGCGAAGCACGCGACCTTACCCATGTGCGCGAGGTCGTTCCCGTTCCAGTGCAGGCGCCGTGTGCCATCGAACATGGACGGGCCGGTAGCGAGGTGGGTGTCGCAGAGGTTGGCGCGTCCGCTGATGCAGGAAGGGCAGCGGCCGCAGAATGGAACGAACGAGAGGATGACGTGATCGCCCGGCGCCACGCGCGTCACGTTTTCACCGACCTCCTGGACGATGGCGGAGCCCTCGTGGCCGAGCACTGCGGGCTTGGCGATGAGGGCCTCGCCGCGCATGAAGTGAAGGTCGCTGCGGCAGACTCCTGCCGCGGCGATGTTGACGCGCACCTCGTTCGCCTTCGGCGAGTCGAGCTCGACCTCCTCTATCCTGAGCGGTTCGTTCGCTTCTACCAGGATCGCTGCTTTCATTCGTCCCCCTGCGCGTGCTTTTGCGCTCTCCTCATGACAGGCGCGGAGAGCCTATCACACGCGCCGCGCCGTCAGTAGTCCGCGCACATGGCATCGAGCAGTGAGGGCCCGAGCGGATGAGTCAAGGGGTGTCCGGGAATCCCTTGCCCCAGCAGACCGGCGTGCCGTCGGGGCGGAGGGCGCATGTGTGGAGGTCCCCACAGCTGATGGAGGTGAACACCTCTCCCGCAGGCGGCTCCGACTGCCCGAAGCTGTTCTCCCGCAAGGGATGCGTATTGCTCATCCGGGCGCCCCAACAGACGGCGGCGCCGTCCTGGCGCAAGGCGCACGTGTGGTACGCGCCGCTGCTGATGGAGACGAACCGCTCGTTGGGCGGCGGCGATGACTGCCCGAAACTACTGTCGGTATCGATCGCCCCCCAGCAAACGACGGTTCGGTCCGGCCGCAGTCCGCACGTGTGCGACGAACCGCCGCTCAGCTCTGTAAACACCTCGTTGTCCGGCGGGGATGCCTGGCCGTCGCGGTTGCTGCCCCAGCAAACGGGTGAGCCGTCCTCGCGGAGCCCGCACACGTGGAAGGAGCCGTTCTCGATGGAGATCAGCCGCTCGCCAGGCTCCGGGGCGGGCACATAGTCGCCGCCGGACACACCACTGACGAAGCCCCAGCAAGCCCACGTGCCGTCGAGACGGATACCGCAGGTGTCGGATGAGCCGGTGCTGATCGCGGCAAATCTCTCGTCGTCCGGGGGGAATGCCTGCCCGTTGAGGTTCTCGCCCCAACAGACCACGGTCCCGTCCCGTTCTCTGAGTCCGCACGTATGCGACGATCCCGTGCTGATGGAGGAGAACCGTTCGCCTTCGGGCGGCCACTCCCGCCCATGGTCACCATACTGGCCGGTGTCCGAGTCCCAGTCCCCCCAACAGGTGGTCGTGCCGTCGGCACGAAGTCCGCAGCTGTAGTTCCATCCGGTGTCGATGGCAACGAAACTGTCGTTGACGACGGACGCGTAGTCGATGCGCTCCGGTTCCGGAGTGTCATAGTCCTGACCCCAGCAACTGGGAGTGCCGTCCAGACGTAGCGCGCACGAGAACATGGGGCCGCTGCTGATGTCCTTGAATCGTTCGCCCTCGGGCGGCCATGCCTGGCCATACCAGGCGCCGTAGGTGGGATGGACGTTAAGGCCCCAGCAGACAGCCGAGCCGTTCTCCCGCAACGCACAGGTATGGGCCCGTCCCATACTGACGGCTGTGAACGTCCCACCCTCGGGCGGGGATGCCTGGTCGTGCCTGTCTGAGCCCCAGCAGTAGGCGGAGCCGTCGTCGCGCAGCCCGCACAGGTGGCCGTTGCCCCGTCCTGTCCCGATCGCAGCAACCCGCTCTTCGTAGGGACTCTGGCGGGCGAAGCCGTCGCCCCAGCAGATGGTGACGCCGTCTTCGCGGAGCCCGCAGGAGTCGACCGCCAAGCTGAGGATGGAGACGAACCGCTCGTCCTCCGGCGGTGACGATTGGCCGAAGTCGTCGTCGCCCCAGCAGGCGGCTGTTCCGTCCGGTCTCAGGGCGCACGTGTGGGCGTCTCCGCTGCTGATGGCAGTGAACCGCTCGCCGTATGGCGGAGTAGCCTGGCCCTTGTACTCTTCATATCTGCCGGAGGGATCCCTGTTGCTCCCCCAGCATATGGCTGCCCCGTCTGCCGCGCGCAGGGCGCACGTGTGGTTCGAGCCGCTGCTGATGGTGCTGAACCGCTCAGGCGGCGGCGATGCAACGCCGGTGGAGTTGTCGCCCCAGCACGCCGCGGTCTGGTCCTCGCGGAGCGCGCAGACGTGACTGTCCCCGCTGCTGACTGACGCGAAGGACTCTCCGCTCACCGACGCGAACGGTACCTCCTCAGGTAGATCGAGGTGGAAGCCCTCTCCCCAGCAGACGGGACTGAAGTCCTCCAGCCGGACCCCACATGTAAAGTCCTCTCCCGCGCTGATGGCCGCGAACCGGACGCCATAGGGCGGCGTTGCTTGACCCTTGTAGTCGTTGATGTGGTCCCGGTCGGACCCCCAGCAGACAGCCGTTCCGTCGTCCCGGCGCAGCGCACACGTGTGCGCCCTGCCGCTGGTGATGGCCGAGAAGGCCTCACCAGGCGGCGGCGATGCCTGACGCTCGTCGTCCCAGCCCCAGCAGACGCCGGTTCCATCCTCCGCGCGGAGCGCACAGGTATGACCCCCACCGACGCTGATGGCGCTGAACCGTTCGTCCTCCGGCGGCGACGCCTGACCGAAGTTGCGGTCGGGATCAATTGCTCCCCAGCAGACCGGGCTGCCGTCCTGCCGGAGCGCGCAGGTGTGCCTGACGCTCAACCCGATGCCGGTGGAGATGGCCGTGAATCGCTCGCCTTCCGGCGGCGAGGCTTCGCCATGCTCGTCCTCGCCCCAACAGAGCGGCGAGCCGTCTTCACGCAGCGCGCAGGTATAGGCATAGCCGCTGCTGAGCTGGAGGAACCGTTCGCCGTCCGGAGGAGTGCTCTGTCCGGACCAATCTTCGCCCCAGCAAACGGCCGTACCGTCCTGCCGCAGCCCGCAGGCGTGAGCCCCTCCGCTGCTGATGGACGCGAGCCTTTCTCCGTAGGGGACCAACTGCTCGCTGCCCGAGCCGCGCCAGGCCCAGCAGATCGGTTCGCTGCTCTCGCGCAGCGCGCAGGCGTGCTCGTAGCCGCTGCTGATTGCCGTGAACCGCTCGTCGCCCATCGCCTCCAAGGGTGGCCACTTCGCCGTTTCAGTATCAGTGTCGTAGCCGCGCCCCCAACAGACGGGGTTGCCGTCATTGCGCAGGGCGCACGTGTGGTGGTCCCCGATGGTCAGGTGCGTGAGCCGTTCGCCCGGAGGAAACTCTGGACTGTGGCCCCAGCACACCACGTCTCCATTGCTGCGCTGGCCGCACGTATGGTTCCGCCCGCTGGTGATGGACTCGAACTCATCGGCGAGCGGGGCCGATGTTCTGCCGTTCTCGTTGTTCCCCCAGCAATACGGGCTGCCGTCCGCGTGCAGCGCACAGACATGGGAGGTACCGCTGCTGATGGAGACGAACCGCCCGCCTTCCGGAGGCGTGGCCTGGTTCTCCTCGTTCCTGCCCCAGCAGACCACCGAGCCGTCCGCCTGTAGTCCGCAGGCGAACGCTTCCCCGCTGCTGATGGCCGTGAAGGCTTCACCATCAGGCGGGGACGATTGGCCCTCGTCGTCCGCTCCCCAACAGACGGGCGTACCGCCCGCTCGAAGGCCGCAGGCGAACGCCTCTCCGCTGCTGATGGCCGTGAGACGCTCGGCTTCCGGCGGCGGCGACTGGCCGTCCTGGTCTGCGCCCCAGCAGGCGGTGGAGCCGTCGCCACGCAGTGCGCATGTGAACGCCCCTCCGCTGCTGATCGTGGTGAAGGACTCGCCTTCGGGAGGCGATGCCTGCCCGTGGTCGTCGTTGCCCCAACAGACTGGTGCACCGTCTTGGCGCAGGGCGCAGGTATGGTCTCCGCCGTTGCTGATGGCGAAGTAGCTGCCGCTGACCGCCTCATACGTCGACTCTCCGCGGGCATGCTGCGCGACGAGTGCGCGTGGGCTTACAGCCCAGCAGGTGTGCGTGCCGTCCTCGCGGAGACCGCATGCGTGAGACATGCCGCTGCTGATGGAGACGAACCGGTCATCCCCCAGGGGGGAAGGGGACCCGAAGCCATAATAGAATTCGTCGGACCACCAACAGATGGCTGATCCGTCTTCTCGGAGGCCGCAGGTAACGTCCTCGCCGCTGCTGATGGACACGAATGGCTTCGCCTGCGGGGGCTGGGCCAGCTCGCCTCCGATGGTCTCGTCGACGACAGGCCAGCAGACCGCTGTGCCATCGGCTCGCAGGCCACAAGCGTGGTAGGTGCCGCTGCTGATGGAAACGAACGCTTCTCCTTCCGGAGGGGGGAGGAATTCCTGGCCTTCTTCCTCGATGAGCAGCCAGCAAACGGGCGTGCCGTCTTCGCGGAGGCCGCAGGTATGGACGCCCCCGCTACTGATCGCAGCGAACCGCTCTCCCTCTGGCGGCGATGCGAGCGAGTCCCCTGTCGCCGCGGCGAGGACTTCTTCCCAGACTGGCCAGCAGACGGGGGTGCCGTCTTCGCGCAGGCCGCAGGTGTGGACGGCGCCGCTGCTGATCGAAACGAAAGTCTCTCCTTCAGGGGGTGGGAACGCTGTCAAACCGTCCCGCTCGAACGCAGCCCAGCAGACGGGCGTGCCGTCTTCGCGCAGGCCGCAGGTGTGGGCGGCGCCGCTGCTGATGGAGGTGAAGGTCTCGCCTTCCGGCGGCGGCTCCAGCGGGACGCCGAGCTCCAGGTCGGTGGTCCACCAGCAGTTGACCGTGCCGTCCTCCTCCAACCGGCACGCGTGATAGCCGCCGCTGCTGATGGAGCCGGGGACGGTGTCTGGCGTGGCAGTGGGCTCCGCTGCAGCGGTGGCAACAGGGGGAGCGGTCGGCGTCGCACCTGGGCCGCGGGTCTGTCCCGGGGACGGCGTATCGGTGGCCGACGGTGGGACGGTGGGCGACGCGGCCTCATCACACGCGAGCGGAAGGACGGCTATGACCAGGCTCAGGAGCCCAAGGCCCGCACCTCGTTGGATGGCGTTCACCATACCGAACTACATGCCTTGGGCATGCGCATGGTTCCAACGCAAGTCTCCGAGGGACTCAGGCGCCACCCCTCTACGCCACGCCCTGGCCGGTGTAGGGGACCTGGTGCTCCATGAACACCTCGCGGCGCTCGTCCGAGGACTGGATGATCCCGAGGACGACCTCCTGAGTCGCCTTGCCCCAGTAGGCGTCGTGGATGCGGACGGGACGGTCCTCGCGGATGGCGCTGCACATCTCGTCCACTTCTATGGAGCAGTAGCGGCGGTTGTATCCCGGGCCCGCCGGGAGGTCTACCTCCTCGTTACCGTCGTTGCCGTGGATGATGAGGCCGGTTGGCGTCTGGCGCATGTCGCCGTGTTCGCACGACACGAGCGTCAGACCGAAGAAGGCGTGCCGCCGGTCGGGCGAGACGGGGTATTCGATGGAGCGTTCGAGCGAGCCGCCGTAGCGCGTGGACTCCTTGTACGCCTCCTCCGCGTCTGCGTCCGCGAAGGCCGCGATGCGGCGCCGCGAGTTGGCGTGCAGCGCGGGGTCCATCTGCTGCCCCTGGAGCGTGTAACCGAACGTCAGCTCGGCGCTGTTGAAGTGACCGTAGCCGTCGTAGGTGATGGTGGCGGTGTGCCCCTCCTCGAAGTCGAGGAACGCCATGAACGAACCGTCTATGGGGCGCTCGGGGTCGACGATGTTCGTGCGGGCGCGAACGGAGCGCACCCTGCCGCCGCCGACCATGCGCGAGATGTCCACCTGGATCGGCCCCTGGCGTCGCACGATGCTGCCGCCGCGGTCCTGCATCAGCTCTTCTTTGGCGCGCGGGCGGTAGATCCAGTCGCTGTAGAACATCGTGTGCATCATGACGACCCTGCCGAGCCTGCCGCTGTTGGCGATCTCCGCCATCTTGAGGTTCGGCAGGTCGAGGCTCTGCGAGTGGCCGACGAGCACACGCGTCCCGTTGCGCTCCGTTGCTGCGATGATGGCGTCGCACTCGTCGAGCGTCAGTCCCATCGGCTTGTCGAGGATGACCTGCTTGCCCCGCTCCGCCGCCATGACGGTGTGCGCGGAGTGCATCTCGTCCGGCGTCATCACGTAGACGACGTCGACGCCTGGGTCGGCGCACAGTCCCTCGGCGTCGTCGTAGGCGCGCCCGCCGAAGTCGCGCTTGAACCGCTCACGGGCGGGGGCGCGAAGATCGGCGACGGCCACGATGCGGGCGTTCGGGTTCGCGCGCAGCTCGGGGATCATGTTCATCGCGCCCGCGCCGAGGCCGATGATGCCGAAGTTCAGTGGTGCGTTCGTAGTCATGGCTTGCGGTCTACTTCCTCACGCCGTGGCGTGATGCTGCTGGACGTAGGCTGTCTGCGAGAGCAGGTCGATGATGAGCGGCTTGAGCTTGCTGCCGTAGCGGGCCACCTCGTCGATGTCCGACGTTCGCCCCAGTTTGCCCCAGCCTTCCTGCGGCACGTGGATCATCACGTTCTCCTGTGGATCGCGGAGCACGTTGAGCGGCTCGGCGCCGTCCTCGACGACGGCTGCCTGCTCGTCCAGCATCTTGCGGTAGAGGATGAGGCCCTGGTCTGACTCGCCGAGGCGCTCCGCCGTGCGGTCCATGATCGGCCCCTGAAGTATCCACGCGGCGTGGTCCTGCGCCATGGTGTCGTCGCTGCGCCAGTAACCGTCCGATGTCTTGAGTTCGATGCTCGTGTAGGGGACGGTCTCCTGTTCGGGGACCTCGATGTCCTCGGGGAACCAGTAGCTCGTGAGTTCCACGTGCCAGGTGTGGGTGTCATCGATGGGCGTGCGGTACTGGAAGAAGTACCGTCCGCCTCCGCCTTGTTGGAGGATGTTCGGGAAGAGCAGGGGATGGCCCACGCTCCACTTGGGCGATTCCTTCGTCGTGTTGCCGTAAACGCGGCGCTTGATGATGCCGCGTTCGAACTCGTCGAAGCCGATCTCCTTGTGGCGGTCGTACGTGGCGAGGCTTTCGGCTACTGCGTCGCGGCGTCCTTCCAGCTTGGCGCGGTGGGCCCCGTAGACGCCGTGCAGCCACTCCAGGTGCACCGGATCAACGGAGTTCTCCATGCACTGCACCCAGTTGCACGGCACCTCGGCAATGAACGCCTCCCGCAGCACTCCCTCCTTCTGCGCGAGGATGTCGTAGTTGGGGAGCAGCGGGACCGGGGCAGGGCCCATGTACGCGAAGATAAGGCCGCCGAGTTCCTGCACCGGGTAGCCGGCGACCTTCACCTTCTCCTTGAAGCGCCCGTCCGGGTGGACGGTCTCCTCGAAGGGCTGTTCGATGCACTGGCCGGTCTCGTCCATCATCCAGCCGTGGTACAT
>DAOUJA010000014.1:0-32034 GCA_034423175.1 Dehalococcoidia bacterium | reverse complement strand
CTCGGGCTGATGGAGGTGGACGCGCTCGGCCTCGACGAGGTCGACCACCGCCTCGTGCGGATGATTGCGGAGAAGTACGGCGGCGGCCCGGTGGGGCTGGACACGCTCGCGGCATCCACCGGCGAGGAGGCGGACACCATCATGGACGTGTACGAGCCGTATCTGATGCAGCTGGGCTTCCTGAACCGCACGCCCCGCGGGCGCATGCTCACGCGCGCGGCGTACGAGCATCTGGGTATCACGCCGCCGCCCCGCCTCGCCGTCGGCCAGCCGCAGCTGTGGGACAACACCGGACAGTAAAGGTGCGCGGAAGGGAGACGCAATGCTGACAGCGCAGGACAACGAACTGCTGACGCGGGTGGGGCCGGGCACACCCGGCGGGGAGTTGATGCGCCGCTACTGGCACCCCATCGCCGCGGTGGAGCAGCTGGGCCGGAACCCGGTCCGCCGCGTGAAGATCCTCGGCGAGGAGTTGGCCCTCTACCGCGACCGCTCCGGCATGCTCGGACTGCTGGGTCTGCGCTGCCCGCACCGGCTGATGAGCCTCGAGTACGGTATCCCGGAGGAGACAGGCTTGCGTTGCGGCTATCACGGGTGGCTGTTCAACGAGGAAGGCCGGTGCATCGAGACACCACTTGAGCCTCCGGAGAGCACGTTCAAGGAGAAGGTGGAGGCCCTGCACTACCCGGTGCAGGAGATGGGTGGGCTCGTGTGGGCGTACCTTGGCCCCAAACCAGCACCGCTGCTCCCCCGCTGGGACCTGTTCGTGCGTCCCGGCGGCTTCCGCCAGATAGTGGCGCACCACCTGCCGTGCAACTGGCTGCAGGTGATGGAGAACCGGGGCGACCTGGGACACGCCACCTACCTGCACGGGCGGCTTGCGCAGTACGCGCTCGAACGGCAGGGCAGGCTCACGGACGATAATCGTGCCCGGTACAACGTGACAATGCGCCTGCAGCAGGACAGGCTGGACAGGGGCGTCTACACCAGATACCAACCCGTGTGGAACCAGTTCGGGTTCACGAAGGGCAACCTGGAGTCGGACAAGAGCGAAGAATCGCCGTCCTGGACCATCGGAGCGAACTCGTTCCTCTTCCCCTACATCCTCACGTTCGCACCGTACGCAGCGGGGACAATCCGCAAGTCGTACCAGATCGGCGTGCCTTTGGACGACACGAGCACCTGGCACTTCCAGTACTTCTACTACGACTTTCCGCCCGGCGTGGACATCCCTAAGCAGGACGGCGTGCCCTATGCGGAGGTGCCGCTGGGCTACGCGAACGGTGAACCGATCCTGGACAACGTGCTCTCCCAGGACATGATCGCCTGGTGGTCGCAGGGGGAGATCGCGGACAGGACACAGGAGCACCTCGGCGTCTCGGACGCGTGCGTCATCGCGTACCGGAACCTGCTCAAGGAGCAGATCAAGGTGGTGCAGGACGGCGGCGAGCCGATGAACGTCTTCCGGGACCCGTCCACGATAGAGCGTCCAGAACGCGTGCTGGAACGGGACAAGGAAACGGCTACGCAGGTGCTCATGAGCCGCGGGACACGAGGGACGGTTTCCTACCGCGCCAACTATCACAAGGTCTCCAAGGGCGGCTGGCTCTACATAGACGACGACGTTGACCGGTACTGCCCGGACCGCGACACCATCGTGCGACTCTACAGGGAGACCGAGGAGTTGCAGCTTCGGCAGGCACAGGAGGCCTGACGGCACCGATGCCGCGGTCCTTTAGCCCCGTGGAGCCCCGCCGCCGGAACGCGCTCACTGTCGTGTTGCCGCTGTGCGCGGCGCTTGTACTTGCCGGGCTCTCGTGCACGCCTGAACCTACGCCGACACCTACTCCACCTCCCACCGCAGCGCCCACGCCGCCGGCGATACCCACGCCTACCCTGATACCCACGCCTACCACGACTCCCACTCCTACATCCACTCCGACGTTGACTCCGACCCCCACGCGATCGCCGACATCCACTCCTACGTCCACACCTACTCCTGCGCCGACCGCAACACCGTCCGGCTACCCGCAGGCCGAGGTGACGATCGAGGAGGCCACGTTCGTCGTGGACGTGGCGGATACTCCCGAGCGACGCCGCCTAGGGCTCGGCGGACGGGACGGACTCGAGCGGGAGCATGGGATGTGGTTCGACATGGGCGGTACAGGGGATGCCACATTCTGGATGCGAGGCATGCGCTTCCCCATAGACATCATCTGGATATCGGACGAGCTCGTCGTGACGGGGGTAGCGGAGAAGCTGCCGTTCCCTGAGCCGGGGACGCGGGACTCGGCCCTGCCGACCTATTCTTCCGGCGTACCTATACGCTTCGTGCTGGAGATCAACGCAGGGCTCGCGGAGGAACTCGGCATCGGGGAAGGGTCGGTCGTGACCTTCGTTCCGCTCCGTTGATAGCTTCGCGCGGGGCGACAGCCCGTTCGATGCGTTATCCTCGCGCAGACGAGGAGGATTCCATGATCTACGAGATGCGGACCTACTATGCGATGCCGGGCAAGCTGCGTGCGGTCGTGCAGCGGTTCGCCGACGTCACCCACGATCTCTTTCTGAAGTACGGGTTCCGCCCCGTCGGGTATTGGACGGAGTCCGTTGGCGACAACACGAAGTTCCACTACATGCTGGCATGGGAGGACGACGCCGAACGACGCGCGAAGTGGGCTGAGTTCCGCGACGACCCGGAGCGCATCCGCGCGTTCGCAGAAACCGAGAAGGACGGCCCCATCGTTGCGAGGATCGAGAATTCGATCTGGGAGGCGACGTCGTTCTCTCCGCAGCTCCCGGCCTAGGGCAGGGCGAAGCCCGCAGTGGTACAGGTAGAATGGAGTCTGCGCCGGTGCTTTGCCCCGTGGTGCAGTGGTAGCACAGCAGACTTTGGATCTGTTGACCCTGGTTCGAATCCAGGCGGGGCAGCCAGGCGGAGGTTGCAGCGGTACAAGGACGGCCTGAGTTGAGCGACGAACGTAACGGGAAGGCCGACAACTGCGTTCAGTTCGTGTTCTTCAAGTTGAACGCGTCATGGCGGCGGCAGCCGACCGAAACGAGGGCCCGTCATAAGGAAGAGTTCCTGACGACTCTCCGGGCGACGGAAGCCGAGGTCCCGACTTACACGTTCAGCACGCTCGGGCTGCGCGCTGACACCGACTTCATGCTGTGGCGGGCGTCGTCCGGTCTCGAGTCCCTGGAAGAGACGCTCGGAGCGTTGCTCTCGACGGAGCTGGGAGCGTACCTGGAGGTCAGCTACGCGTACTTCGGGCTGCTGCGTCGGTCCACGTACGGCCAGGCGCGGACGGAGCAGGACCACGCGGAGCAGTCGCAGGAGAAGGGCAGGTACTTCGTGCTTTACCCCTTCACCAAGACGATAGAGTGGTACCTCATGTCCCGCGAGGCGAGACAGGGGATGATGAATGAGCACATCCGCGTAGGGCGAACGCACCCGGACATCAGCCAGATCCTGCTCTACTCTACGGGACTAGGTGACCAGGAGTTCATCGTGGGGTACGAGACCGACTCGCTCGCCGAGTTCCAGGACCTCGTTGTCGAGCTCCGATCGACCGAGGCGAGGCGCCACACCCTGCGCGACACCCCGATCTTTACGTGCGTGCAGAGAGCTCCCGAACGTATACTTGACCTGCTCGGATAACCGGGCGCCGCTGTATGAAGACCCCTGCGATACAGACGAAGCGCGAGCCTGCGCTCTTGAAAGCTGCACGGCTGGAGCAGGCCGGTGGCACCCCCGTGTGGATGATGCGGCAGGCCGGGCGGGTGCTTCCCGAGTACCGGAAAGTCCGTCAGAAGCACAGCCTGCTGGACATCTGCCGCAACCCGGAACTCGCGGCAGCCGTGACGCTGCAGCCCCTCGAACGATTCGACGTGGACGCCGCCATCATCTTCGCGGACATCGTGACGCCGCTGGTCGGCGTCGGGGTGGAGGTGGAACTGGTCGAGAAAGTGGGACCGGTTATAGACCCGCCGATCCGTTCCGAGAGCGACCTTGAACGCCTGCGGCCTCTCGAACCCGAGCAGGACGTGCCGTACATGCTGGAGGCACTCCGTCTGGTGCGGGGCGCCCTGCCGGAAGAGAAGGCGCTGATCGGTTTCGGCGGGGCGCCTTTCACGCTGGCGACGTATCTCATCGAGGGAGGCCCCTCCAGGAACTACGCTACGACAAAGGCGATGATGTACGGTCAGCCGGACCTGTGGCATGGCCTCATGGACCGGCTCAGCAGCATGGTGACCGGTTACCTCCTTGCGCAGGCGGGGGCCGGAGCGCAAATGCTCCAACTGTTCGACAGCTGGGTCGGCTGGCTGGGCCGGCGCGACTATCGTGAGTACGTCTTTCCTTACACGCGCCGGATACTCGATGCCGTGAAAGCAACCGGCGTACCGGTTATCCACTTCGCGACGGGCTCCGGCGGACTCAACAAGGTCATCCGGGAGAGCGGCGCAGACGTGATCGGGCTGGACTGGCGCGTTCCGCTGGACGAGGCGTGGGAATCGCTGGGAGGCGTCGCCGTGCAAGGGAACCTGGACCCCGCGGTCCTGCTCGGGCCTCCCGAAGTCGTGCGTGAGCAGACCCGCGACGTGCTGCATCGCGCCGGAGGCCGCCCCGGCCACATCTTCAACCTCGGTCACGGCATCCTTCCCCAGACCCCGCTGGACAACGTCATGCACATGATCGATTCAGTACGGGCGTGGGACGCCACCCATGGCTGCTGACCAAGCTTCACGGGGCAGGAGTGCTCTCTCGGTAGTCATCGTTGGCGGGGGCATCACCGGCCTCGCCACAGCGTGGTATCTCGAAAAGGCTGCACGACAGGGCGGGACTGACCTGTCAGTTGTCCTCGTCGAACGCGAGGACGTCCTCGGCGGCAAACTCAGTACACTCCTCGATGACGGGTTCGTCGTGGAAGGCGCACCGGACGGTTTCCTCGTGCGCAAGCCCTGGGCGTTGGAATTCGCGAACGAGCTTGGCATTGCGGGTGACGTTGTTTACATGCAGGCAACGGGCGCGCTGTTGCTGCGAAACGGGAAGCTGCATCGCATCCCTCCCGGCCTGATGGGACCTGCGCCTGCGAGCCGGCGCGACATCTGGGATGCCTCGTTCCTCTCGTGGAGGGGCAAGCTTCGCGCAAGCCTCGAACCCCTGGTGAGGAAGCGCAAGGCTGCCGGCGGTGAATCGCTTGGGGGGTTCCTGCGCAGGCGCCTCGGCACTGAACTCACCGACACGCTGCTGGAGCCCCTGATGGCGGGCATATACGGCAGCGACCCCTACGAGATGAGCCTCGACGCGCTCTTCCCGATGCTGGATGAGTGGGAGCAGGGCTACGGGAGCGTAATGCGCGGGATGCGCGAAGCGAGGAAGACCGCGCGCGGGACCGACCAGCCTCCGAGTGCATTCTTCTCGTTCGAGGGCGGGACGCACCGACTCGTCCAGGCTGTTGTGGAGCGCCTCGAGCGGACCGAGATGATAAGCGGCCATACGGCGGTGGCTGTGGACCGTGGCAGGGAGGGGTCTCCCCGTTACCTGGTGACGCTGGAAGACGGGCGGTCGTTCGAAGCGGATGCCGTAGTGCTCGCAACTCCCGCGCAGAACTCGGGAAGCCTTGTGGGCTCGTTCGCACCGGAGCTGTCGCGCCTGCTGGAACGGATGCATAACGCTCCGGCAGTCTGTGTCAACCTCGCGTTCCGTCGTGAGGACGTGGCTCACCCGCTCGATGGCTCAGGGCTTCTGTCGCCGAGTTCCGAGGCAGGTCCGATCGCGGGTTGCACGTGGATATCGTCCAAGTGGCCGGGACGCAGCCCTGAGGGCTTCGTCCTGCTCCGGGCATTCCTGCGCGCGGAGGGCGAAGCGTCGACTGAGAGGAGCGACGAGGACTTGATTGAGAAGGCCCGCGAGGCGATGCGCCCTCTCCTCGGCATTGGTGGTCCTCTAGTGCGTGCCTGGGTGCACCGGTGGGCGGACGGCCTGCCGCAGTACAGGGTGGACCATACTGACTGGCTGGCCAGCGTTGAGAGTGAGGTTGCGGTGCACCCCGGTCTGTTCCTGTCTGGTGCGTCCTACAGGGGCATCGGCGTCCCTGATTGCATCCGGCAGGGGCGCGACGCCGCGGCGCACGTCCACGCGTTCGCGCTGCGAGGCGCAGCCCAGGACGCGGCTCAGACCGCGAACGTCTGACCGCAAGGAGCGCAGTAGAGGTGCCTGGGTTGAAGGGCGTGTTGCTGATGGCGTATGGGACGCCGGAGGACCTGAGCGACGTCGAACCGTACTACCGCGACATCCTTGGCGGAAGGGAGCCCGGCCCTGAAGCGGTGGCGAACCTCGTGGAGCGGTACAGCGCGGTGGGTGGCAGGACGCCGCTGCTCGAGATCACGCAAAGCGTCGCAGCACTGCTGGAAGTACGCCTCAACCGGCAGACCGGAGACGCTGCCTGGCGTGTCTACGTCGGCATGAAGCACTGGCATCCGTACATCGCCGAGGCGATCGCACAGATCGCGGCGGATGGCGTGGCCGAGGTTATTGCGCTTCCGCTCGCTCCCCACTACTCACGCATGAGCACCGGCGGATACCGGGACGCCGTGGCGGGCAGTATGGAGAAGGCCTCGTCGGTCATACCGGTACGGTTCGTGGAGAGCTGGTACGGGAACCTGCTCTTCAGGGCATTCATCGCACAACGGATAAAGGACGCGCTGGCGAGACT
Organism: Dehalococcoidia bacterium; assembly: GCA_034423175.1. Classification (GTDB taxonomy): domain Bacteria; phylum Chloroflexota; class Dehalococcoidia; order Lucifugimonadales; family Australimonadaceae; genus Bin16. Next base: position 25,318 of record DAOUJA010000014.1, on the reverse strand, counting down.
CGGCGCTCCTTCGCCGGACGTGGAAGTGTTGTTCACGGCGCACAGCCTGCCCTCGCGTATAGTGGATGAGAGAGACCCGTATCCGCGGGAGCTGGCGGAGAGTGCCGCGGCGATAGCGCGGGCGGCGGGCATCAGATCGTGGCGCATCGCCTACCAGAGCGCAGCGAAGACCGGCACACCCTGGCTGAGGCCGGACATCCTGGAGAGCATCGAACAGCTTGCGGGGGAGGGACGGAAGGACGTGCTGGTGGTGCCTTTCGGGTTCGTTTGCGACCACCTGGAGATCCTGTTCGACATCGACATTGCGGCGACGCAGGCTGCGGAAGGCCTCGGCTTGCGCCTGTCGCGCATCGAGATGCCGAACGACTCCCCGGACTTCGTCGAGGCGCTGTTCGACGTCGTGACCGCCGGCACAGGTGCCCGGGTGACCGGTCTGCACACCTGACGCTGACGGTCTTCCTGCCTAGATCCGGTAGAAGGTGCGCGGGTTGTGGGAGAGGATCTTTTCCTTCAACTCCGGCTCAACATCCTCGCGCGCGCTGAGCTCATCGACGATGGAGTAGTTCGCGGACGGGTCGGTATGCCCCCAGTCCGAGCCGATGAGGAGTTGGTCCTCCGGGATGCATTGGGCCAGGTAGGAGATGTCCTCGTCCGCCTCGCACGCCACGAAGAGCCGGTAATCCTTCAGCACTCCGCCTTCCCAGCGGTCGCTGCCGTCCCGGACCCGGTGCTTCAGGTAGTGCAGCAGGTACGGCACCCACGACGCGCTCGTCTCGATAAAGCCGATACGCATGTCCGGGAATTTCTCGGGGACTCGATGCGAGACGAGGTCATGGAAGCCGATGAGCGGCAGCAGGCGCTGCTGCGGGAACGACTGCACGATGGTGGTGTCGAAGGCTTCGCTGATGGCGGGGTTGCCCGCGCCGGTGTGGATGCAGACAGGCAGGTCGAGCCGCTGCGCCTCTTCGTACACCGGGAAGAAGTAGGGGTCGCAGAGGGAGCGGCTGCCCTCCATGCCGCGGAACAGGACACCGACCGCCCCGTTCGCCGCGCCGTAGTGCATCTCCTCGATGGCCCTGTCGATGGACTGGAGAGGGGGCACGAGTATCCAGCGCAGGCGGCCGCTGGACTTCGACCATACGTCGGCCATGAAACGGTTGTAGGCACGGCATAGCCCGATTTCCAGTTGGGGGTCGCCGGTGAGGTAGACGATGAAGAGCGTCGGATAGACGACCTGTACGTCCACGCTCATTTCATCGGCTGCCTGCAGCCGGTATTGCAGGTCCTGCAGCGACTTGCCGCCCCAGAACTTGCTCGCCAGCACTTCCTCATCCGCGGGCGGCGCCTGTGCGTTGTGCCCTCCCGGCCCGGCGGGCTGCGGGATCAGCCGACGTCCGATGACCCACCGGTTGCGGGGTTGCCCGGAGGACGGCTCCATCGTGCCCACGAGTACCGGCTTGAGGTGCGCCAACTCCTCGTCGAAGAACTCCCAGACCGCTTCCGATTCGACCACGTGGGTATCGGCGTCGATCACTGTTGCCATCACGCACCCCCATCCGGTTTCTCAGTTCGTCCTGCGCGGTACTATAGCCCGGAACTGCAAGAGCCGACAGACTGACGCAATACCCGGCGGCTTCTGCACCTAGAAGGGGATGAGCGTCATACCGGTCGCTATCTCAGTCATGAGCGCCACGCCGAACAGAAGGCTGGCCGCCCCCGCGATTCCCGCGACGGCCCGGTACCAATGCCGTGCCTGCGACATGACCGCGAACGGCACGCCAAGGATGATGGTGATGACGCCCATTGATGCGACCGTACCGACGCCGAACAGCACGAGGTAGCCAAGCCCCACCCAGAACACCTCTATCTGGGGCAAGAGCACGAGCATCACCGCTGCGCTCCCGGCAAGGCCGTGTACGATGCCGACGCCGTAGGACTTGAGCCGGAAGCTGGGACGGAGCGCCTCGTGGAGGCCGTTGCCGGGTTCGCTGCCCTCGCGGTGCGTTGCGTGGACGTGTACGTGCGCATCACCTCCATGCTGGTGGGCGTGCGCGTGCATTGAACCCCGCCGCAGTTTGTAGAACACCTGCGCTCCGAGGAATACCAGCATGATTCCGACTCCGAACTCAAGGACGGGAGCAACGGCCTCATAGCGGTCGAGCAGCGCCTCCTTCACGAGCAGGATGACGATGCCCAGGATGAGCAGTGGCGTCGTGTGACCGAGCCCCCATGACGCACCAACCCACAGCCCGCGCCAAGCGTTTCCGTGCTCGGTCGCGAAGGTGGCGACAGCCACCACATGGTCCGCATCGGTCGCGTGCTTCAAGCCCAGGAGCATTCCGATGGCCAGAATGGCCCACATACCAGTACCGGCTTCTATCATTGCTGACCTCCTATACCGGCGTTGCTGCTGTGTCCGCTCGCCGTGGGGTGTTTGTGGTCCTGCGCCTGGGCGTGCGTGTGGCCGCTGTGCGAGTGTCCCTCGTCCTGACGGCACTCCCGGCAGAGACCGCTCATCGTGAGATGCTCCAGGTGCAGTTCGAACCCAGTGTCGCGCAGCAGTGCCGTGCGCAGTTCGTCGAGGTGCGTGGTCCTGGCGTGGATGGTCCTGCCGCAGTGTTCGCACACCATGTGGCCGTGCCGCTGACCCGCGGGGGCGTATTCGTAGTGGCTCACCCCGCCGATGGAGACCTCGTTGAGGAGGTGCAGGCGGCTGAGGAGCCCGGCAGTGCGATAGACGGTTGCCAGGTCCATCTGCGGGTGCTTCTCCCGCACCCTGGCGGCGACCTGGTCGACGGCGACGTGTCCTTCCAGATCGCGGATGGCGTCCAGGACCGCTACGCGTTGTATGGTGACGCGGCGTCCGGTGGCGCGTATCGCTGCTATGGTCTCGCGCTCTTGTTGCATCGAATAGCTCTTGCGAAGATTTGCAGAAGATTACCACCAACTACGTGTCCAATCAACCTGCCCAAATCAAGCCCGCCGAACTTCAGCCCGTAGTCTTGTGAAGAACGCTTGGCATTGACACCTCTCGCCTGTTATCGTTTCGCCCGCATCTGCGAGCCAACTCGCACGATGGGAGGAAAGTCATGCGTGTGACGCGATACTTCGCACTGACCGTGCTGCTGCTGTGCGCGGCACTCCTGGCCGTCGCCTGTGGGGGCGACGAACCTGAGCCCGACCCCACGGCCACGCCCACACCCGTGCCTGCGGCAGCTGAGGCGACGCCGACCCCTGCGGACGCGATGGAGCCGAAGGACCCGGAGGAACCAGCGGCTACGCCGACGCCGCTCCCGCCCGGTGCGACGGCGCCCCCGGCAACGCCTACTCCCACGCCACGGCCGGTCCCGACAGCGACGCCCGTTCCCGGCTGGGACCCGGCGGAGCACTTCAGCAGGAAGACTATCGAGATAAACGTCGGATTCTCGCCGGGCGGCGGGTACGACACGTTTGCGCGGATGATGGCTGCCAGCCTGGCGAACAACATCCCCGGTAACCCGCGTTTCGTGGTACGGAACCTCACCGGCGGCGGGGGCGAGCGCATCTTCCGGCCCACACTGATCGATAGGGATCCGGAGGGCTACACAGTCGCAGTCGTGCACCCACGCTTCTTCAAGCGAGAACTGGTGGGCATAGACGTGCCGGACTTCGACCCGAACACGGTCAAGATAATCGGCACCGCCTCTGCGGTGAGGACCACAAGCGCCCAGTACGCCTTCCGCGACTTCGCCACAACATGGGAGGAAGCGCTGGCCCATGGCCGAGACCTCAGGGTCGGCGCGACAGAGCGGGGCGACAGCGGCGGCATCGCCACGGCGTTTATGGAGATGGTCGGCGGGCCGATCAACAACGTCTATGGCTACCCCGGCACGTCGGACATCGCAGCAGCGTTCGACCGGCGTGAGATCGACATCTCCAACCGCGGGGCCCCCGACACTGCCAGGAGCCTCTTCCCCGAGTGGATCGAAAACCGGCAGATCGTGCCGCTGTTCTACTGGGGGGCGGACCCGGCCGATGACCCTGAGTTCACCAACTACATCGTCAACGACCTGGGCGCGGAGATCCCTCCCCACATCTTCGACGTCATCGACCTGACAGACGCGCAGAAGACGCTGTTCAGCGTCACTGAGACGATCAACGAGGGTATGTCTCGCGTGTTCATCATGCACCCGGACACACCGGAACACATCTACCAGTTCTGGGTGGACGCGTTCCGCCAGAACGCTCACGACGAGGACTTCCTCGAGTTGGCGCGGATCGCCGGTCGTGAGGTCGGCTACCTCGGGCCCGAAGACATCGTGGGAGTGATCGCGGAAGGCACGGAGGCCTTGAAGGACCCGGTGCTCCGCGAAGGCTTCATCGAGCTCGCCGGAGGCGTCGACTAGTCGCGCGATCCTGCGAATGCCAGGACACGAAGGAGCCCTCCCGCCAAGGGAGGGCTCCTGGTTTTAAAGCCGGGCAAGTGAGACTTACGCCAGCGACGCCTCTACGCTGAGCTCGACGTTGCCCGCCATCGCGGTCGAGATCGGGCAGCCGTTCTTGGCGTCCTCTGCAGCCTGCCGGAAGTCGTCCTCGCTCATGTCAGGTACTTCGCCGACGACCTTGAGTGCGCTGGACGCTACCCGCGCGCCGCCCTCGAACAATTCGAACGTGACCGTAGCGTCGGCTTCCAGCCGGGTCGCGACCTTACTGTCCTGTCCAAGACGAGCGGAGAGCGCCATGCAGAAGCAGCTCGCGTGCGCCGCCGCGACCAGTTCCTCGGGGCTCGTGCTCGGGCCCGCGGTCTCGTCGCTGCGCGCCTTCCAGGAAACGGGAAGCTCGTTGTATGCACCGGACGACGACGCGGTTACCGTGCCGGTGCCGGAAAACAGGTCGCCGCTCCAAACGGCGCGCGCGGATCGGGTTATCGCCATGACTCCTCCTTGGGGAATCGTTCCGAAGATGTGGGCCGCTCGTGCGGCGGTCCGCTTCCAGTATCAGAGGCAGGGGGTCGACCGGTCAACGAGCTGGTGTCGCCCGGGACATTGACGAAGCAAGCGTCCTCGCCGGCGGAGCAGCCAGGACACACTCCTGCACCGTGAAGTTACGCCTTGAGCGCTTCCAGGTGCTCCTTGCGGAGCTTGGCGACCTTCGGGGCGATGATGACCTGGCAGTAGCCCGCCCACGGGTTGTTGCGGAAGTACTGCTGGTGGTAGTCCTCGGCGTCGTAGAAGACGTCCAGGGGCTGGACCTCGGTGACGATGGGGTCCCGCCAGACGCGGCGCTCCGTGAAGTCCGCGATGACCTCTTCCGCTATCGCGCGCTGTTCTTCATCGTGGTAGTAGATGGCGGAGCGGTACTGCGTACCGGTGTCCGGCCCCTGGCGGTTGAGCGTGGTCGGGTCGTGCATGGTGAAGAAGAGGTCGACGAGCTGCCGGTAGGAGACCACGCCCGGGTCGAAGGTGAGCTGCACGGCCTCGGCGTGGCCGGTTGTGCCGGAACAGACCTCGTAGTAGGTGGGGTTGGCAGTGGCGCCGCCGGTGTAGCCGTTGACCACCTTCTCGACACCGCGCACCTGTTCGTATACGGCCTCCAGGCACCAGAAGCAGCCTCCGGCCAGCGTGGCCATCTCCGTCGTCATGGTCAGGACCTCCTCACCGTTGCTTCCAGCGCTCTATCTCGTAGGTGAGGTACTCGTCGCCTACCACACCGCCCTGGCCCTTGGGAGGCTTCTCCTGCTTCGTCAGCGCGCGGTAGTCCAACCGTTCTCTCCTGTGGATTCCCGCTTTCGCGGGAAAGACGGAGCTTCTACGCAGGGACGGGGGCGCGGCTGCGGAGCGTGCGGCCGGGGTATGCGCCGGTGTGCTCGCCGTCCTCCAGCAGCACTTCGCCGTTGACGATGGTGTAGTCCACGCCGTTCGCCTTCTGGCGCAGGCGCATGAGCCCGCCGGGGAGGTCGTTCACCTCGTCCGGTTCTTCGGCGCCGACGGTGTCCGGGTCGAACACCACGACGTCGGCGGCGAAGCCGGGGCGCAGCAGCCCGCGGTCGTGCAGTCCGAAGAGCGACGCCTGCATGAAGCTGAGCTTCCTGACCGCCTCCTCCAGGGAGAGCGCGCCCTCCTCGCGGACCCAGCGCCCGAGCACGAGGGTGCTGTAGCCGTAGCCCGCCTCGAACACGACGTGCGCGCCGGCATCGGAGAGGCCGATGACGGTGTAGGGGCTGGCGATGAGCCTGCCCATGATGCCGTCGTCCGCGCCTGACTGGCTGTTCTGCATGCCGGTGCCGAGGTCCTCGTCCAGCACGAGGTCCAGGAAGCCGTCGAGGACTTCCTTGCCCTGCGCCTCCGCCATCTCCGCGATGCTCATGCCCTTGTATGCGCTGTTGCGTTCCTTGAGCGTGCGGGTGATGAAGATGCGGTCCCACTTGATGGGCAACGCGCCGGACGGGAGGTCCTTGCCTTCGACGGCCTCGGCGCGGAGCTTGTCGCGCATCACGGGGTCGCGGAACGCGGCCGCCTTCTCCTCGACTGAACCGAGCATCACCTCCCGCCACACGGGCATGCGGTCGAATATCTGGGCGTTGCGCATGGTGAAGCGCTGCGCCTGGGGGCGGGGGTTGATGACGGGGTAGACCTGCTTCCCCTCTGCGATGCCGCGCTCGACGATATCGAGGTGCCGCTGCCAGCGGTCCGGTTCGCTGGGGTGGTAGACGATCTGGTTGTAAACGACGGGGCGTTGTGCGGCCTCGCCCAGCCTGGTAGCGAAGCCGTCTCGTATCTCCAGCGGGTACGCCGCGCCGCACTGCACGACTCCCGCGCCCACGTCACGGAGGGCCGTTGCGAGCTCGTACAGCTCGTCGACGGGGGGGACGATGCCGGGGATGGGGCGTCCGAGCAGGTCCATGTGGCCGCTGTTGCGGTTGAAGGAGAGGCCGAGCGCACCCTGCCGGACGGAGTCCCGGATGAGCTGCTTCATCTCCTCCATCTCGGCGGGCGTGGCCTCGGCGCGCTGGAACGACTCGTCGCCCATCACCCAGCGGCGTATCGCGGAGTGGCCAACAAGCGCGCCGGCGTTGACGCCCAGCCGCTGGTCCAGGTAGTCGAGGTAGCCGCCGAAGGTCGTCCACTCCCACGGGATGCCCTCCTGCAGGCTCTCCATGGGGATCGCTTCGACGCGTGAGAGCATCATCGCGAGGGCGTCGTGGTCCTCGGGCTTCACCGGCGCGAGCGTCAGGGAGCAGTTGCCGAAGATGACGCTGGTGACGCCGTGCTGCGGCGAGAACGTGCAGAGCGGGTCCCACGTCACCTGGGCGTCGAAGTGACAGTGGTTGTCGATGAAACCCGGCGCGACGACGCGCCCATCGGCGTCGATGGTGCGCTGCGCCGGGCCGGAGAGGCGACCCACATCCGCGACGCGACCCTCCACGACACCGACGTCGGCGATGAACGAGGGCATGCCTGAGCCGTCGGCGACTCTCCCGTTCTTGATCAGCAGGTCGTACATGTTGCGCTCCCAGCCGTCCGTTTCGTGCGAGAGTACCCCGATACGAGTTGCAGGGCAAGGGCGGGCAGGCGTCTGCCATTACTCCTCACCTGGCGTTTTTTCGGCACAGTGGCCCCATATGGCCTCATTTGGCCTCACTTACTCGTGGGAACAGCGTGGGGCGTGGAGCCGAATTGGCCTCGTTTGGGGCCAATTCGAGGCCGGTCCGGGTCAAAATGAGGCCATTTGGAGCCACCCGTTTGGCTCCGGCCAGCAATCCCGCCGGCAGAGGGTCGTTCCCTGAGAGGACCATCGTAAGGCTCCCGGGGTCCCTTGCGTAAGGGGCCGGTGTCGCGCGTTGGAGAGCCGGTAGGCAAGGGTTCCCCCTGCGCGTACTATGCGCCCATGCTGTCAGCAGCTGAGAATGAACGGCTCACGCGCGTGGGGCCTGGAACGCCGATGGGCGCGCTGATGCGTCGCTACTGGCAGCCCGTCGCCGTCACTTCGGAACTGAACGCGAGGCCCACGAAAGCCGTCCGCATCCTGGGCGAGGACCTCGTTCTGTACCGCGACCGATCGGGCGGGTACGGACTGATCGAGCGCTACTGTGCGCACCGGCGCGTCGATCTCTCCTACGGCATCCCGGAGGAGCACGGCCTTCGCTGCATGTACCACGGCTGGATGTTCGATGAGCAAGGGCAGTGCATCGAGCAGCCGTTCGAGGAGACCGTTCATCCGGACGGCAGGTTCAAGGAGAAGGTGCGTGTCGCCGCCTACCCGGTCCAGGAGCTTGGCGGCCTGCTGTGGGCGTACATGGGCCCAACGCCAGCGCCGCTGCTCCCCCGCTGGGACCTGCTGGTCTGGGACAACGTGCTGCGGGACATCGGCGTTGTGGTGCTGCCGTGCAACTGGCTCCAGTGCGTCGAGAATGCGGTCGACCCCGTCCATACGGAGTGGCTGCACGTCAACCTGACGAGCGCGGTGCTGGAGCGGGAGGGCGTTATAGCCGACCGCAGCGAGATGCCGCGGCGCCCGCACAGGAAGATCGGTCTGGACCGCTATGAGAACGGCGTCATCAAGAGGCGGGTGGTGGAAGGCACGACGGAGCAGGACCGGGAGTGGACGGTGGGCCACCCCATCATCTTCCCCACCTGGGTGAGCATCATCAACGGTTTCCAGATGCGCGTGCCGGTGGACGACACCCATACGCTGAATTTCTTCTACCAGGTCTACGTGCCCCCGGAGGGCGTCGAGTTGGAGGTGCAGGAGGAGATTCCCCGCTACGAGGTGCCGTACGTCGGCGAGGAGGGGCGCTACCTGCAGAACTTCGTCGTCGCCCAGGACTCGTCAGCCTGGGTCACGCAGGGGCCGATCGCGGACCGCACGAAAGAGAAGCTCGGGCAGTCGGACGTAGGCGTCATCATGTACCGCAAGCTGCTGGAGGAGCAGATGCGGCTGGTGGAAGACGGGGCGGACCCGATGAACACGTTTCGCGACCCAGCAGAGAACGAGACCCTCTACACGTTCGACGAGTACCGCGCCCCCGGAAAGCGTCCTGAGCAGGGCCTGCTGCAACTCGGCGGGGCGTTCATGTCTGTTCCCATGTCCGGCGAGCGGGACCCGGAGACTGGCAGGCACGTCCGAAGCCTCACGGGGAGGTACAGCCCCGTCGCCTTTGCGGCGGAGGAGATCTTCGCGCAGGCGAGGCGCAAGGCTGCGCCGTCCGCGTAGACGCTCCCCAAGCCCCGGCGTATGATGCGCCCGACGTTCACCGGCTGGGGGTGCGGTCATGCTTTCGACGGCTGAGAACGAACGGCTCACGCGGGTAGGGCCGGGCACGCCGATGGGCGCGCTGATGCGGCGCTACTGGCAACCCGTGGCGGTTACGTCCGAGCTCAACGCACGGCCCACGAAAGCCGTGCGCATCCTGGGCGAGGACCTCGTTCTGTACCGCGACCGCTCCGGGGAGTACGGTCTGCTCGACCGCTACTGTCCCCACCGCCGCGTCGACCTGTCGTATGGCATCCCGGAGGAGCACGGGCTGCGGTGCATGTATCACGGCTGGATGATGGACGCAGAAGGGCAATGCATCGAGCAACCCTTCGAGGAAACGGTCCACCCGGACGGTCGTTTCAAGGAGAAGGTGAGGGTCACCGCCTACCCCGTTCAGGAGCTGGGCGGTCTGCTCTGGGCGTACATGGGCCCTGCCCCCGTGCCGCTGCTGCCGAGGTGGGACCTGCTGGCGTGGGACAACGTGTTGCGCGACATCGGCACCACCGTTCTGCCGTGCAACTGGCTCCAGTGCATGGAGAACTCGCTCGACCCGGTGCACACGGAGTGGCTGCACGTCTACCAGACGAGCGCGGTGCTGGAGCGCGAGGGCGCGATAGCCGACCGCAGCGAGATCGCCCTGCGTCCGCACCAGAAGATCGGGTTCGAGCGCTACGCGAACGGGCTCGTGAAGAAGCGCGTGGTCGAGGGGACGACCGAGGACGACCCGGAGTGGACGGTCGGTCACCCCATCATCTTCCCGAACTGGCTCGGCGGCACGACCGGTTTCCAGATGCGCGTGCCGATAGACGACACGCACACGTGGCACATCCTCTACAACGTCTACGTGCCGCCTGAGGGCGTCGAGCTGGAGCCGCAGGAGGAGATACCGGGCTACGACGTGCCGTACCTGGACGAGGAAGGGCGCGCCGCCGTCAACTTCGTCATCGGGCAGGACACGATGGCCTGGTGGACGCAAGGTCCCATCGCCAAGCGCCACCTTGAGAAACTGGGGCAGTCGGACGTCGGCATCATCCTCTACCGCAAGCTGCTGGAGGAGCAGATGCGGCTCGTGGAGGACGGCGTCGACCCGATGAACACATTCCGCGACCCCGCGGAGAACGAGATCATCTTCACGTTCGACGAGCACCGCGCGCCCGGGGAGCGCCGCCTGAAGGGACGCCGCCGGATAGGCGGAGCGTTCCAGGCCCTGCCGATGTCCGGCGAGAAGGACCCGGATACCGGCAAGCTCGTGCGCAGCCCCACGGGCAAGTACGGCCCGATCGCCCGCACCGCGGAGGAGATATTCGCGCGGGCCGCGGGCGGGTAGTTTGCCCTGTCTCCCACGCTCTCGCTACACTGGACGCATGACCACCGTACGCCGGACCTATACCACGCGGAGCCACAGCGCGCGGGTGCGGGCCGCGAGCGCTGCGCGCAGGCATCGGGCTCGCAAACACACGCCGCCAGCGGCTCCGGACAAGCGCACGCCACTGGAGAAGCGCCTCGACGAGATGGAGCGTGAGGGTACGCTCGTGCCGTCGAACATACCGCCCGGTCCGCACGGACTCTTCCCAACCGTGGCGGTGATTCCAGGGGCAGTCGAGCAGTTCCTCGCTGAGCGCGGCAGGCCGTGGGAGTAGCGTACGTCGATACGTCGGTGCTCTTGGCGATTGCATTTGGCCAGCATGACCCGGATACGCTACGAAACCGCCTGAGTGGATATACACGCATCTTCTCTTCCATCCTTCTCGAGGCAGAGGCTCGCAGCGCATTCGCTCGTGCGGGGCGTCCGTTCGACCGACACATGCTCTCTGGCATCGCCTGGGTTTTCCCCAACCGCCTGCTCACCGAAGAGATAGACATCGCGCTTCGCATGGACTACCTGCGAGGCGCGGACCTGCCGCACATGGCGACCGCGCTCTACACCGCGAGGGGCGAACGGGGCATGGCCTTCCTCACGCTCGACAGGCGGTTGCACGACGTTGCACGGGGGCTGGGGTTCGAGGCGTGAGGCGTAGCGCAGGCCGTCCGCTGAGGGCGGGCGTTTGACCCCTGCGGCGAACAGGCGCAGACTTGCGCCATATCACCGATCGCGGCCATACCATCGATGACGGAGGAACCCATGGTCAGCAAACCGAAGCTCCGACTCAGTTTCATGTCGTCCAGCAGCGACCGCGTCGCGCCGTTGCTCGACGGGCGGGTCCAGCCCGAGGGGATCGAGCTGATCCACACCTTCGGCGGGATGTCCGAGGGCGCGTGGCGGCACCTGAACTTCCACGAGTTCGAGTTCCACGAACTCTCCATCTCGTCGTACCTCATCTCCCGGGAGCAAGGAGCGGACTGGATAGCGATACCCGTCTTCCCGCACCGCAGCTTCATGCACATGAACCTGCACTACCACACGGACTCCGGCATCGAGAAGCCGGCGGACGTGGTCGGCAAGCGCATCGGGGTAGGGGAGTACCAGCAGACGGCGGCGCTCTGGATGCGCGGCATCATCGACCACGACCACGGGGTGTCCCAGTACAAGGTGCACTGGTACATGGAGCGCACGGAGGAGATGAGCCACGGCGGCGCAACCGGTTTCGAACCGCCGGAGGGCATCTCGTTCCAGCGCGTCCCGCCGGACAAGAGCCTCGCGTCCATGCTGCTCGCGAACGAGCTGGACATCGCGTCGGTCAACCCCGCGGCGCTCAACGAGCCCGGTGGACAGGGACCGAACCTCGTGGACCGCTCGTGGCGCATCCAGGGCCAGGGCGACCTGAGCAAGATCAAGCCGTTGTTCCCGGACCGCATCGCAGAGGGCTCACGCTTCTTCAAGGAGCACGGCTTCATCCCCGCCAATCACACCTACGTGATACGCGGCGACGTCTACCGCGAACACCCGTGGGTGGCGCTGAACCTGTACAACGCGTTCGTCCAGGCGAAGGAGCTGTCCGTGCGCACGCTGTCTGCGCGGATGCCGACCGACCTCGTCTTCGGCAGCGACTACATGCGGCAGACGCGGGCGGTGTTCGGCAGCGACCCGTACCCCTACGGGGTGAAGGCGAACGAGGCGATGCTGAATACGCTCATCGACTACTCGCACGAGCAGGGGCTCACGAAGAAGCGGGCCAACATCGAGGAGATGTTCGCCCCCATCACTCTGGGGCTCTGACGGGATACCCTGAACAAGCGACCGCCCACCGAGAGGAGTTGGGCGCCTCACAGAGGCGCCCCTACGCGGGGGAACCAGGCTGGGCGCCTCACAGAGGCGCCCCTACGCGGGAGGGCCAGGCTGGGCGCCTCACAGAGACGCCCCTACGCGGGAGAACCCGGCTGGGCGCCTCACAGAGGCGCCCCTACGGAGATGCGGGGTTCCGGCGGGCGCGCGTCTCCGGGCCGAACGCCGCCATAGCCAGCGCGCAGAACACGAGGAACCCGGCGACTGCGATGAACGCAGTCCCGAACCCCCAGAGCTCAGCGATGGCGCCCGCGGTCAACGGACCCACCGCGGAGCCGAAGCTCTGGAAGGACGCCCAGAGCCCGAGGAACGCGCCGCGCTTGTCCTCCGGCGCGAGGTCCATGGCGAACGCCTGCGTCGCCCCCATCGTCATCGCTATCGCCGCACCCAGGACCGCCATTCCCAGCAGCGCGCCGGTGAAGCTGTCCATCGTCGAGAGCAGAACTGCCGCTACGGCGGCGATCAGCAGCCCCGGGACCAGCGACATCTTGCGTCCGAGGCGGTCGACGAGGATGCCATTGGGGAAGGAGCAGAGCAACGTGACGATACCGGCGATGGTGATGAGCAGGCCGATCTCGCTCTCGATCAGGCCGGCCTCCACTTTCCCCGCGATGGGGAACATCGCCTGCACGATGCTCTGCCCGATCAGCGCCGCGGCGATGGTGGTGAGACCCAGTGCGAAGAAGGCTCGGCTCAGGACGATGGGGAGCAGGTCGGCGCGCAGGGAGGTCCGCTCCGCCACCGGACGCCGCTCGCGGGCAGGGCGGGTCTCGCCGATCATGTAGAGCGTGATGAACATGACCAGGAACTTGGAGACGCCGTTCACCACGAACACCTGCGGCAGGCCCCACGTCACGGCGATGATCCCGCCGAGCACCGGGCCGATGAGCTGACCCAGACGCATCGACGAGTTCCGCATCGCCACGGCGCGTCCCCGGTTCTCCGGGGTGCTCATATCCGCGATGACGACCTGGGAGGTCGTCTGCCACATCGCCACGCCGGTGTTGCCGATGAGCTCCAGCACGAAGAACGCCGCGTAGCTGTCGATGTAGAGCACCGCGAACGATGCGCCGCCCCGCAGGGCAGCGCCGATCACCGCCAGCGGCTTGCGTCCGACGCGGTCCGCCAGGAAGCCTGTGAGCGGAGCGGAGACGATACGGGACGCGCCCAGGGCCGCGAAGATCAGGGTGACGAGGAAGATCGAGTTCTCCAGTTCGAAGGCGAACAGCGACCGTGCCAGCGTTTGCGCGCCGCTTCCCGTTCCCCAGATGAGGTACGTCGCGAAGAGCGGCAGGCCCTGCCTGCTGAACATGCTGGAACCGGGCCCTGCCCGCATGCTCTGTCGCATTCGTCTGTGCTCCGTGCCTCGCAGGGGAGTCTACTCCTTAACCCCACCTTCCTTGACGCTCCCCGGAGTGCGCTCCTACACTTACTCGCGCCGCCGTACCGCCCGCAGCGGTAGCGCGCGCCCCGGAGTTCCATTGACGCAACAGCAACGCGAAGGCTTCACCGGCTCTGACCGCTCCTTCCTCGGTGAGGAGGAGTTGCACCTCACAAGCGTCGGAGTGGACATCGGCTCGTCCACGTCCCACCTCGTGTTCTCCGGGCTGGAGTTGGAGCGGCGCAACACCCGCTACGTCATCGTCAAGCGCACCATCATCCGTGAGTCGGACATCCTTCTGACCCCGTACGTCGACGACGGCGCGACGATAGACGCCGCCGCCCTCGGCGCGTTCATCGACGCGCAGTACCGCGCCGCCGGACTTCGCCGCGAGCAGATAGACACCGGCGCGCTCATCCTCACCGGCGTCGCCGTCCGCAGGCACAACGCGCGCGCCATAGCCGACCTCTTCGCGCAGGAGGCCGGCAAGTTCGTCGCCGTCAGCGCGGGCGACGGCCTCGAGGCGGCGATGGCGGCTCACGGCTCCGGCGCTATCGCCGAGTCCGAGAAGACGCACGGCGTCGTGATGAACATCGACATCGGCGGAGGCACCAGCAAGGTGGCCGTCTGCCAGGGAGGCAAGACGCTGGAGGTGACGGCGCTCGACGCAGGTGCGCGCCTCCTCGCCTTCGACGAGGAAGACCGCATCGTCCGCATCGAGGAGGCCGGACGCTTCTACGCGAACGAGGCGGGCGTGAACGCAGAGCTCGGCGCAGTGCTCTCCGACGACGAGAAGCAGGCCATCGCAGTGAAGATGGTGGACCGCCTCATGGAAGTGGTGTCGCGCAACGGCGTCTCAGAAGAGACGAAAGGCCTGCTGCGCCTGCCGGAACTCTCGTACGAGGGGCCGATCGGCACCGTCATCTTCTCCGGGGGCGTTTCCGAGTTCGTCTACGGCTATGACCGCAGCAGCTACGGCGACCTCGGCCCGCTGTTCGCCCGCACGATGCGGCAGCGCATCGGCGAGCTCGGAGCCATGCTCATGGCACCGGCGGCGGGCATCCGCGCAACGGTTGTCGGCGCGTCGCAGTACACCGTCCAGGTGAGCGGCAGCACCATCTTCATCTCGCCCATCGAGTCCGTTCCCATCCGCAACATCCCCGTGATGACGCCGGAGCTCGACCTCACGGTCGATGATCTCGACCCGGACGTGATTGCCGGGGCAGTGCGCGCCGGGCTCACGCGGCTCGACCTGCACGACGCCGACACGGCGGTCGCTGTCGGCTTCCACTGGGGCGGGTCGGCCACGTTCCACCGGCTGGACGCCTTCACCCGCGGCGCCGCCTCCGCCATGAGCGCCCTGCTGGACAAGGGCAATCCGCTCGTGCTGGTGAGCGACGGCGACATCGGGGGGTTGCTGGGCCTGCACCTCCGCGAGGAGGTCGGGCTGCCCAATCCCGTCATCTCGATAGACGGCATCGAGCTGCGCGAGTTCGACTACATCGACATCGGCGAGATCATCCCGTCGTCCGGGGCCGCGCCGGTCGTCATCAAGTCGCTCGTCTTCCCCGGCCAGCAGGACGGCGTGTAAGGGCGTGTTCATCGCAAGAGGGTGTCTCCGCTCTTCGACAAGATCAGGGCGAGCGGATATCCGTCAGGCGACCTCTAACAGGAGCAGATCATGGAGTACCGGCGGCTAGGCGGCACGGACATGGACGTTTCGGTCATCGGCGCGGGCGGCTACCCGTTCGGCCCGCCGCTGCTCGGCCAGGACGAGACGACCGCCGTCGTCCACCGTGCCATCGAGTGCGGCATCAACTTCTTCGACACGTCGGACGTTTACGGGGGCGGCCAGAGCGAGGACTTCCTCGGCAACGCGCTGGTCGGCAAGCGCGACGCCATCTACCTCTCGACGAAGTTCAACCTGCGCGACCTCGGCGGACAGACACCGCGCGACCGCATATTCGCCCGCTGCGAGGAGGCGCTGCGCAAGCTGCACACGGACCACATAGACCTCTTCCAGGTGCACTACGCGACGCCGGAGGTGCCGCACGAGGAGCTGCTGGGCCCGCTGGACGACCTCGTCCGGCAGGGCAAGGTGCGCTACATCGGCAACTGCAACACCGCGTCGTGGCGCTGGCTGGAGGAGATCGAGACTTCCCGCGCCAACGGCATGGCGGAGTTCCAGTCCACGCAGAACCACTACAGTCTGCTCTACCGCCATGCGGAACTCGAACTGATCCCGTTCTGCCGCGCGTACGGCAGATCACTGCTGGCGTACTTCCCGCTTGGCGGAGGCTGGCTCACCGGCACGTACCGCCCGGGCGAACCACCGCCGGAGGGGACCCGCGCCGCGAAGGTGCCCACCGGCATCGTCACCCGCCTCCGCTCGGAGCGCGTCGACCGTCTCGTTCCGATGCTCGAGGCGTTCGCCGGTGAGCGCGGCCACACCGTCGCAGAGCTTGCACTCGCGTGGGTCATCTCCCACCCGGAGGTCGTGCTCGCTCTCACCGGCTTCGACCGCCCGGAGCACGTCGAGGCGAACGTGAAGGCCGTTGACTGGCAGTTCACCGCGGAGGACCTGCAGGAGCTCGACGTCATCACCTCGTGGTGGGAGGGGCGCAACGCGACTATCGACAGCCCCACTCCCCCTCCACGCCCGGACGTCCCCTGATGAACGACTGGTACATCGTCCGACACGGCGAGACGACGTGGAACGCAGAGCGGCGCGTGCAGGGCCACACGGACGTTCCCCTGCACGACGGAGGGCGGGAACAGGCGGCGCTTACGGGGCGGCGGCTCGCGGACACGCGTTTCGCCGCCGTCTACTCCAGCGACCTGGGCCGCGCCCGGGAAACGGCGGAGATCATCGTCGCCGCGAGCAACACCGGGCCCTACGAGATCGTCTTCGACGAGCGTCTCCGCGAGGTCTCCTTCGGGACGCTGGAGGGCAAGACGTGGACGGAGATGGACGGGATAGACGGGGTAAGGGAAGCGGTGCAGAGTGAAGGCTCCCTGGACTTTGCGCCACCCGGCGGCGAGTCCTACCGACAGTTGCTGGAACGGCTTGGCGGGTTCGCCGAGATGGTGAAAGGGCGCCACGCCAACGACGACGTGCTCGTGGTCGGGCACGGCGCGGCGTTCCGGGCGCTCGTCGTGCGCCTGCTCGGTCTGCCGGACGAGACGTTCTGGTCACTCTCGGGCCTCCGCTCCGCGAGCATATCCCGGGTCCGCAGGCGGGACGATGGCCGCACCGTGCTGTTCGCGTGGAGCGACGCCGGGCACCTGGACGTCTCTCCTCCGCAACACGGGACTGATATACTCTCGCGAGCACAACTTACGCACTAGCGAGAACGTCATGCCCCGCATCAAGAAAGCGAAGAAAGAGAAGCCCGCCGAGACGACCGAGCAGTTCATCGCGCGGGTGAGCAAGAAGGACGAAGAGCGCAACGGCAAGCGCGTCCGCTTCGGCTTCACCAAGCGCGCCCGCTGACCCATCCGCTGCCCGCCTCCGCCGCTCATGGCTGAACCCTTCGAACTGTCGCTGACCGAGGCCGCTGCCGAGATCACAGCGCGCCGCCTCTCTTCGGTCGAACTCACCGAGTCGCTGCTCGCCCGCATCGAGGCTCTGGAGCCCCAGCTTCAAGCCTGGGCAACGCTCCTGCCTGAGCGGGCCCTGTCAGAGGCCCGGGCCGCCGACGCCGCGGACGCGCCGGGCGGTCCGCTGGCGGGTGTGCCCTACGGGGCCAAGGACATCTTCGACACGGCGGGCATCCGCACTGCGGCAGGTTCGAAGATATGGGCCGAGCGCGTGCCCGACGCCGACGCGGCCTCGATCGCGCTCGCCCGGAACGCGGGCAGCGTGCTGCTCGGCAAGCTTCACACGACCGAGTTCGCGGACGGCGACCCCGCACCGTGCTTCAACCCCTGGAATGCCGAGCATACCCCCGGCGGTTCCAGCACCGGCTCAGGCGTCGCGGTTGCGGCGCGCATGGCGCCGTGGGCGTTTGGCTCGCAAACTGTCGGGTCGGTGCTGCGCCCCGCGTCCTACAACGGCGTGGTCGGTTTCAAGCCGACGTTCGGTCGCATCCCCCGGCTCGGCGTCGTGCCGATGGCGACGTCGTTCGACCACGTCGGCGTGCTCGTGCGGCGCGTCGAAGACGCCGCGCTGCTGCTGAGCGTGCTGGCGGTACACGACCCCGGCGATCCCTTCTCTGCCAACGTGCCGGCGGACGATTACATCGCCGCCGTGCAGGGGGACCTGCCCGCGCCGCGCCTCGGCCTCGTCCGGGGCTGGTTCGTGAACGAGTCCGACGCCGAAACACGCCTCGTCATGGAGGAGACGGCGCAGGAGCTCGCGAACGCCGGGGCCGTCATCGAGGAGGTCGACCCGGGCGTGGACTTCGACCGCTCCTACGCAGCGCACCGTGTGATGCAGGAGTCGGAAATGGCGGTCTGGCATACGCCGCTCTACGTCGGCAACGAGAGCCTCTACGGCCCGAAGATCACGGTCTATCTCGAGAACGGCTTCTCCCACACGGCACGGGACTACGTAGCGGCCCTGGAATACCGGCGCGAGGTGCAGCGGCTGGCGGCTGAAGCGATGGAGCGTGTCGACGCGCTCATCATGCCGACCGCATCCGCTCCTGCTCCGCGCGACCGCACGCAGACCGGGGATACCCGCTTCCAGAGCCCGTGGAGCTTCACCGGTTTTCCGAGCATCTCCGTGCCCATCGGCCTGGCGAGCGACGGCCTGCCGCTCGGCGCGCAGCTGGCGTGCGGCCCCTTCCGTGAGGCGCAGTTGCTCCGCGCAGCCGCGTGGGTCGAGCGGACCCTGGGCGTCGAGCTCAACCCACCGTTGTAGCGGGACCGGCATCCCATCGATCTCTTCCCGGCCATGTTGCCTGACCACTCTCAGGTAGCAGTCCTGAGGCGTTTAACAAGTGCTCAAATGTGGCGTATACTAGTCGGGATTCGTTACCCTCGATCCCGACCCCGTAACCCTCGATGCGAAGAATTCTCTGGCGCATAACGAAACTCGCCGCCCTGGAGAAGGGGCGGCTCATCATAGCCTGGGTCTCGCTCATCACCGCCTCGGTGCTCTTCCTGTCCGTGCCGCGACTGGTGGGCAGAGCCGTGGACGCCGCGCTCGGCTCAGGAGGCGGGGAGAGCGGCGACCTCGTCCGCCTGGGCATGCTCGTCATCGCGGTCATCGCGGTGCGGAGCGTCTTCAACTACGGCAACCTCTACATGGCCGAGGCCGTCTCCCAGCGCGTCGCTTACCGCATCCGCAATCTGCTGTACGACAAGCTGCAGCATCTGAGCTTCGCGTTCCATGACCATGAGCACACGGGCAACCTCATGTCCAAGTCCACGGTGGACGTGGAGATGACGCGGATGTTCGTGAGCATGGGGCTCATCCGCGCCGGGCAGATAGTCCTGTTCACCGCGGGCTCGGCGACGATGATGCTGCTGACCGACGTGCCCCTCGCGCTCATCAGCCTGGCGTTCGCGCCGATCATCGGCGCGCGCGCCATCTGGGCAAGCAGGCGGATGCGCCACATGTGGCTCCAGACCCAGATAGAGATGGGCAAGCTCACCACCGTGCTGCAGGAGAACCTCTCGGGCCAGCGGGTCGTCAAAGCGTTCGGCGCGGAGGACCACGAGGAACGGAAGTTCCGGAGCCAGAACGACCAGGTGTTCAACCGCACCTTCGAGGTCCAGCGGGCACAGTCGTTCAACACCTCGCTCATGCAGATCGTTTTCTGGAGCGCATCCGGCGTCATCCTCTGGTTCGGCGGAAGGGCGGTCATAGAAGGACGCATGACGCCGGGCGAGCTGACCGAGTTCTTCCTCTATATCAGCCTGCTCGTGCAGCCCATCCGTATGCTCGGTTTCCTCGTCAATACGTTCGCGCGGGCGGCGTCCGCAGGCGAGCGCGTATTCGCCGTGCTCGACGCCGACTCACCGGTACGGGACCTGCCGGAGGCCGCGCCCATCGGCGACGTGCGCGGCCAGGTACGGTTCGAGAACGTCTCATTCGGCTACTCCAACCGCGACGCGGTGAGGAACGTCTCGTTCGAGGCCGAGCCGGGGCAGGTGACCGCGCTGATGGGCGCGCCAGGCTCCGGCAAGACGACGCTGATGAGCCTGCTCGCGCGCTTCTACGACCCGGACAACGGCCGCATCACCATAGACGGCAAGGACATCCGGGAGTGCCAGCTCGCCTCGCTGCGGTCGGCCATCGGCATCGTGCAGCAGGACGTGTTCCTGTTCAGCGCGACGGTGGCGGAAAACATCGCCTACGGTCGCGAGGACGCAACGATGGACGAGATCGTCGCCGCGGCGAAGACGGCCCAGATACACGATGAGATCATGGCGTTGCCGGAAGGCTACGAGACGGTCATCGGCGAGCGGGGCGTCTCGCTCTCCGGCGGCCAGCGTCAGCGGCTCTCCATAGCGCGGACGCTTGCGCTCGACCCGCCGATCCTCGTGCTGGACGACTCGACTTCCAGCGTCGACGCGGGCACGGAGTCGCGTATCCAGGACGCGATGGCGGAGGTGGTGAAGGACCGGACGACGTTCATCATCGCGCACCGGCTCTCGTCCATCCAGCACGCCGGGCTGGTCATCGTGATGCAGAACGGCGAGATCGGCGAGATGGGGTCGCCTGAAGAGCTGATCGAGTCCGGCGGGCTGTTCACGCACGTCACGGAGTTGCAGTACGCCACCAGCCTGAACGGCGTTGCCGCCGTGCGCATGGGCTCGCCAGCGCAGAGGAGGGCCGCGCCATGATGATGAACACGGGCGGCGGTCACTGGGTGATGCGCGGCCAGCAGGGCGATATCGACGAAGACGGCACGAAGCTGTACGACCAGCGCGTCATCATCCGCATGCTCCGTTACGTGTTGCCCTACAAGTTTCCGGTCTTCCTTGCCATGCTCGCCGTGGTCGTCTACACGGGGGCCACAGTCGCGATACCGCTCATCATCGCCATAGGGATAGACCGGTACATCAAGGACGGCGACCTGGCCGGTCTCAACACGCTCGCCATCTGGTTCGGCGTGGTGCTGGTGGTGCACTACGCCGCGAACTACGCGCACCAGGTGCTGCTGGCGCGCGTAAGCCAGCGCGTCATATACGACCTGCGGAACGACCTGTTCAAGCACCTCCAGGACCTGCCGATGTCGTTCCACAACCGGCACAAGGTGGGATCCGTGATGTCGCGGGCGCAGAACGACGTCTACCAGTTGCAGGAGTTTCTGGACATCGTGGTGCTGAGCATCGGCGACCTGCTGAGCCTCAGCGGCATCATCGCCTTCATGCTGGTCAGAGACTGGCAACTCTCGTTGCTCTCGTTCGCCAGTCTGCCCGTGCTGATGGTCATCATCTGGGTATGGCAGAAGCACGCGCGCCCGGCGTTCCTGCGGGTCCGCGTCGCCATCTCGCAGGTGAACGCGTCGCTTGCGGAGAACCTGGACGGCGTGCGCGTCGTGCAGAGCATGAACCGCCAGCGGACGAACATGCGGGCGTTCGACGGCCTCAACGACAACCACCTGCAGACCAACCTGCGCGCTCAGCGGCTCGCCTCCTCGCTCATGCCGGTGGTGGAGATCTTCATGTCCTTCAGCCTTGCGGCGACCATCATCTTCGGCGGCAGGCTCGTACTCGGCGGAGCGCTGGGAGCGGGACAACTCGTGCAGTTCACGCTGTACATCCAGCGCTTCTACGACCCGATCCGAAGCCTGACGATGCAGTTCACGCAACTGCAGCGCGCGATGGCGTCCGGCGCGCGCATCTTCGACCTGCTGGACACGGAGCCGGACCTCGTCGACGCGCCGGACGCGAGACCGATGCCCCAGATTCAGGGCGCCGTCCGCTGCGAGAACGTGTCTTTCGCCTACGAACCGGGAAAGATGGTGCTGACGGACGTTGACCTGGACGTGCAGGCCGGCGAGACGATCGCATTCGTCGGGCGCACGGGCGCCGGCAAGACAACGATGGCGGCGCTCGTCTCCCGCTTCTACGACGTGGTAGGCGGACGCCTCACGATCGACGGTCAGGACGTGCGCGACGTTACCCGCGAGTCGCTCGCCAAGCAGATGGGCATCGTGCTGCAGGAGCCGTTCCAGTTCTCCGGCAGCATCCTGGAGAACATCCGCTACAACCACCCGGAGGCCAGCGATGAGAAGGTACACGAAGCCGCGAAGGCCGTTGGCCTGCACGACCACATCATGAGCCTGCCGGACGGCTACGAGACGATGATGGAGGAGCGCGGCGGCAACATGAGCCTCGGCCAGCGCCAGCTCATCAGCTTTGCCCGCGCGCTCGTCGCGGACCCGCGCATCATCGTGCTCGACGAGGCAACCGCGAGCGTCGACACCCAGACCGAACAGCTCATCCAGCAGGCGATAGGCCGGATGCTGCACGGGCGGACGGCCATCGTCATCGCACACCGCCTCTCCACCATCCGCAACGCCGACAAGATCGTCGTGATGGAGCAGGGCCGCATCGTGGAGATGGGCAACCACGACGACCTGGTCGCGCTCGGCGGGCTGTACGCGAAGCAGTACGAACTGCACGCGCGCCTCGCCGCGTCCGGCGCGAAGCGCGACTACGCCCCGACCAACGAGTTCGACGACGAGATCCCCGGCCTCGCGCCCGCATAGGCAGGCGCTGGTCTCATTCCCCGTCTTCGCGTCCCCGGTGCTAGAATCGGAGCGTTCCCCACTGGCAGTTGACGACGTGCGCCGAGAAGCAGTGCTCCCGTATTCATTGCGCCCCATGGACTGGGACGACCTCGACCAGGTCGCGGAGATGGAGCGCGAGTCGTTCCCCACGCTCTGGCCGCCCACCAACTACCGCCGTGAGATGCGGAACCGCACTGCGGAGTACCTCGTCTGCGTACGGGAAGGGGAGTACCTCACCGTGGAGCGCAAGCATGGCGCGCTCCGACGCCTCTTCCGCCGCAACAAACCGGAGCCGCCTGAACGGCGGCGGTATCTCGCCGGCTTTCTGGGCGTCTGGCACATGGCGGGTGAGGCGCACATCGTCTCCATCGCGGTGCGGGAGGCGTACCGGCGGCGGGGCCTTGGCGAACTGCTGGTCATCGGGGCGATAGAAATGGGTATGGCCCGCGGCGCCCAGGTCGTGACGCTCGAGGCGCGGGTCTCCAACGGACCGGCGAAGGCGCTCTACGCCAAGTACGGCTTCCACGAAGTGGGACTCCGCCGCCGCTATTACGCCGATAACCACGAGGACGCCGTCATCATGACCACGGACAACCTCGCCTCCGCGGAGTACCGCGCCCTCTTCGACCGCCTCCGCAGCGCCTTCGACGAGCGTTACGGCGAAGCCGTCCGCGAGTACATCCAGTAGAATCTGCCCCATGCTTCGCCTGATCCTCGCGCGCCATGGCCGCACCTCCTGGAACGTGCAGGGACGTGTGCAGGGCGGCGGCGGACTGGACGAGGTCGGCAGGGCACAGGTAGCCGCCCTCACGCGGCGCCTCACCCGCGAGCCCATCGCGGCCGTCTACGCCTCACCCGCGTGGCGCGCCCGCCAGACCGCCCAGCCCCTCGCCGACGCGCTCGGGCTGCCCGTCCGCCGCCGTCGCCTCCTGCGCGACCTCGACTACGGACGCTACGCGGGCGCGCTCGTCGCCGACGTCATGCGGGAAGACCCGGAACTGTTCAACCGCTGGCGCACCGAGCCGCACACCGTCACGTTCGACGGCGGCGAGAACCTCGCGGCGCTGCGGGGACGCATGGAACGCTTCATCCGCGAGACGGAGGCAGCGCACCCCGCCGGCACTGTCTTCGCCGCGACGCACGACTCGCCGGTGCGCATGGCGGTCTCCATCGCGCACGGCCTGCCGGACGCGTCGCACCGCGAGGAGTGGATCAAGACGTCGTACGCGTCGGTGACGGAGCTGCACGTGAAGGACGGCGTCGTGCGCGCCGTCTGCCATAACGACGCCGAGCATCTGGCGGGCATCGAATGACGACTGCACCCCGCAGGACCCGCCGGAAGGTGCTGCGTCCGCGCAGTGTGCGCGGCGTGAAACCGTACACGCCCGACGAGGTCTACGACCTGCTGGAGGACTACTACGGCGTCCCGAGCCGCCGCCAGCGGCTCGACGGCATGTCCGAACTCGTGTGGACGATCCTGTCGCAGCATACGTCCGACGTGAACGCGGAGCGTGCCTTCGCTGCGCTCGCGGACCGCTACGAGAGCTGGGAGCGCGTGCTGAACGCGCCGGAGACAGACCTGGCGGACACGATCCGCAGCGGCGGGCTGGCCAACCAGAAGGCGCCGCGCATCCAACAGGTGCTCGGCTCCGTGCGCGAACGCACCGGCGGGTTCGACATCTCGTTCCTGGAGAGCATGCCGCTGGAGGAGGCGAAGGCGTGGCTGCGGGCGATGCCGGGCGTCGGCCCGAAGACGGCGGGCGTTGTCCTGTCGTTCTCGATGGGACAGCCCGCTATGGCGGTCGATACGCACATCTACCGCGTCTCCAAGCGGCTTGCCCTCATCGGGCCGAAGGTGACGGCGGACGAGGCGCACGACGTGCTGGAGCACGCCATCGCGCCGGAGCGCGTGCTGAACCTGCACGTCTACCTCATCACGCACGGGCGCCGCGTGTGCAAGGCGCAGCGCCCGCTCTGCCACGCCTGCCCGCTGAGCGAGCGCTGCCCTGAGCGCCCGCGCCACGTCCGCGAGGACGATCCGCGCGTGCCAACCGCGACGCTCAGCCACAAGCCGCTATGAGCGAGCCGCGCCCTATCTCGCCGCTGGAACGCGCGTCGGTGGAGCGCCAGCTGTCCGCATTGTGCGAAGAGCACGGCATATCGCCGGCGCCGGCGCTGGAGTGGTCCGGGCGCCTGCGGCGTGTGCTCGGCAAGGCGTACCACGACCGCCGCCTCATCCGGCTCTCCGCGTGGCTCGACCACGAGCAGGCGCAGGAGACGCTGCGGCACGAGCTGGCGCACGTCGCGGTCGGCAGGGGACGGCGTCCGCACGGCCCCCGTTGGCAGGAGTGGGCGGTGAGGCTGGGGGCGGACCCGCGCGCCACCGCCCACAACGGGCCGTCGCTCGCGCCGGAGCGCGGGCTGGACGGACGTCGATGCTCCGGCCTGGAGTGCCCCGGTTGCGGCCTGCGCATCGTGCGCTTCAGGGTGCTGCGGGGCCTCCATTGCAGGGCGTGCGGCCCGCGCAGGGGGATGCTCGCACGGTCGGTGCGCGGCCCCTACGCAGAGGTTGTTGCGTGGGCGAAGGGAGAGGGATGAGGCAGTCCGGTCGCCACATCCGCCGAAAACTGCGCGCGATGGGCTTGGCAAGAGAGGATTCGCGCCCTAACATGGCGCTTGCGGCGATAGGCCGCAGAAAGGGGGTGATCCGTAGTGCATACATCATTACCTAGCACTGCTGCGTCACCCGCTGCTCGCCGCTAGGGACCGACCGGTCGATGTCGGTCGCCC
>DAOUJA010000013.1:0-2580 GCA_034423175.1 Dehalococcoidia bacterium | reverse complement strand
GACATGGTGTGGGAGAGGTCGTCGAGCTTGGCGAGGCTCTGGGTGGCCAGGATGAAGGATGCCCCGAACTTGCCGAGCTCGGAGAGCATCGACTCGTAGTCGACTCCGGGCATCGACTGCATCTCGTCGACGACCACCAGCGCGCCGCGACGCCGGTCGGGCGGGAGCGCTCCCTGCTCGCGGATGACGGCGTCGACGAGGTTGAGGATGGACGATCCGAGCAGCGCCGCGATGTCGCGCCCGACGACGCCCTGCGCGGTGGAGACTAGCAGGATGCCGCCGTCGAGGATGGTCCGGCGGACGTCGACAGTGGAGCGGCGCTGTCCGAGCACGGCGCGGGCGCGCCTGGATGACGCGTAGTAGCCGAGACGGGTCTGGACGGGCGCGAGGGCGTCGGCGCGGTATTCGGCGCGCCATCCCATGAACTCCCGCTTCCACCACTCCGACAGGTAGGGGTCGCTCAGCTGCTTGAGGACCCTCTCACGGAACCTGTAGTCGGAGACGAGGGGCAGTCCGTCGAGGATCGTGTACTGGCGGGCGGGGTCGGCCGCGGGATGCGCGTTCGCCTCGTGGAGGGTCTTGACGACGTGTTCGAGGATGGACTGCATCCGCGGCCCCCACTGCTCCCACAGCCCCCTCGCGATCCGCACCACGGCATCGGCCGTGCGGTCGCGGTCGGTGAAGACGCGGGCGTCGAGCAGGTTGATGCCGACCGCGCCGCTCTCGTCTGCGAGGTCGATGAGGCGGACCTGCGGGATGAGGGATTCCGGCACGTGCTGCAGCAGGGACTCCACGAGGTCGGCATGGGGGTCTACGACAATGATGGCGTCGTGGTCGCGTCCCGCCTCCTTCTCCCGCATCCTGTGGACAACGACATGCTGCATGAGGGTGGACTTGCCCATGCGAGTGCGCGCGAAGTAGACGTGGTTGCAGCGCGTCAGCTCGTCGGGGAAGTAGATGGCCTCGGCCCTCCCCCCAGTGGTCTCGCCCACCAGCGCACCGGAGCGGAAGCTCCTGGCGGAGGGAGCCAGTGTCCGTGGGCCGGAGCGCTCCACCGAGGGGGTGTCGTCGGTGGGAGCGGGCGGATGCCACAGCGCTGCGGCCTCGCGGACGCCGATGACGCTGCGCCTGCCGAAGAACCCCGGCGGCTCGGGGTCGAGCCCGGCGTCCACGACGTCCACGGGTTCGAGTTCACCGACCATGAAACTCGCGCCGGATGGGTTGTCGTAGTGGCGGTAGGCCGCCGCGATGCGCTTCATGATCATCCCGGCCCGCTGCTCACCCGCGTCCGGCGGCAGGATGATCGTCACCTGGACGTCGGCGTCGAATGCGACGCGCGAGACCTTCTCGGCGATGAGGGCGGGCGGATAGGAGCGCTGGGGCTTGAAGAACCGCGCCTTCACGTAGCCGATCGCGATGAGCCCGGCCACGACGGCGAGGCCCATCAGCACCGCCTTCCACGTCTCGCCCGCCTGGACCCAGGTGTACGCCCTGAGGCCGACGAGTGCGATGAGGCCGAGCACGGCCATGCGGATCGGTTCGGCGGATGATGGGGCGCCGGTCTGGGTCGACTGCGTCGGCGGAGGCGGCGGGGCGGGCCGTTCGTATGCGAGGCGCTGGTGGTGGACGGCCCAGTCGGGGCCGACGGAGCGCATCCGCAGGCGGGAGACGACGCGCTCGCCGGGGTTCAGGCCGGAGAGCGCGCCGAGCGGCGCGAGCAGGGGGTCCGAGCCGGGGTCGGTGAGGTCACGGTCATGGAAGGTGCGGAGCGGCACGTATTCGGGGCCGCTGGAGCGGAGCGTCGCCGTCCACGCCTGCTCGCCATCGTCGATGCGCAGGGGGTCGTCCTCCGGCGCGACATGCCGGATGCGCGCCTGGGGATAGTGGACGGCGATCTGCCCGCGCAGCACGTCCTCGTCGTGGCAGCGGGCCATGACGGCGACTCGGTCGGCGTCCCCGGCCATATCGAGCGAGAACGACTCCGGCACCGTGACGGAGCCGAGCAGGTTCTCGACGGCGAGGAGGTTGCGCTCACCGTCGCGCTGGGGAGTGATCTCCACCAGCACCGGGGTCTTCTCCGGCTGCTCGTCGTTCCTCTTGCTGTTCAAGAAGGGCAGTTTCATACGGTTCTTCCTTTCCTCGTGGAAATGCCCACGTGCTCTTGCTTGCTCTTGTGGGTCTCGCGGGCTGGGCTACAGCCGGTGACGTAATGTCCGACGTGGCGGCCCCGTTCACGCTGACGCAGTGCTCGTGGCTATCGGACCGCCCACGTCATCGCTGGCCCTCCCTGCCGGGGCGCCACTCGATGACCTCGGCCTCCTCGGGCGTGGCCTCGATCCGGACAGGGAACCTTCCTCCGCGCGCGAGCAACAGTCCGTCTCCCCTCGGACACGAGAGCAGCCAGCGCTGCAGGTCGACCGGCAGGTCGAACGCTTCCCCGACGGTGGCGATGGCGGCCGCGTCCTGCTGGAGAAGCAGCTTGAACGCGGCGTTCTGCAGGAGCGCCCTACCTGAGTGGCCGGTGATGGCCCGGGAGGTGTCCTCGGAGAGGAGGTCCTGCACGTCCTGGGTGATGAACTG
>DAOUJA010000012.1:0-2112 GCA_034423175.1 Dehalococcoidia bacterium | reverse complement strand
GGTCGGCGACGGAGACCGCGACGCTCACCCCGTCCCGCACGGCGCTCACCGTGATGGGCGACCCCTCGGGGGAGTACCCGGCGGCGTTGGAGAGCAGGTTGCCCAGCACCTGGCCGATGCGCCGTCTATCCGCCATCACCATCGGCAGGTCCGCCGCCATCTCCACCTCCAGGGGATTCCTCGCGTCTGCGTTTCTGAACAACCCCCCGGCCTCCTCCACCAGCGCCCGCAGGTCGGCGGGCTCCGGGTTCACCGGCAGAGCCCCCGTCTGGATGCGGGCCACGTCCAGCAGGTCGCCGATCAGCCCGCGCATGTGCTCGGCCTGGTCCTGGATGCTGCGGAAGAACTGGCCCATCTCCGCAGGGTCCAGCTGGGACGACCGCGCAGCCAGGGTGTCGGCTGATCCCTTGACGGACATCAGGGGGGAGCGCAGCTCGTGGCTCACCATGGCCAGGAACTCGGCCCGCAGCCGCTCCTGCTCCTCCAGGGGGGCCATGTCCTGTAGGGTGATGACGAAGGACGCCACCCGGCCGTCCTCGGCATGGATGGGGGAGGCGTTGAGCAGGAGGCTGACGCTGCGTCCGTCGGGGACCCTGAGCGCGATCTCCTCGGCCCGTATCGTGTCCCCCGAACTGAGCACCTCGGCCAGGGGGAACTCCCGCAGGGAGACCTCCCTGCCGTCGGCACGCACGCAGGTCACCTCTTCGAGGATGTCCTCCGGCCTCTGGCCTTCGTCCAGCAGGCCCTCCACCAGGCGCGCCGCCTCCCGGTTGAAGGACACCGGCGCTCCGGTCCGGGCATCGAGGACGACGACGCCCACGGGCGAGGTGTTCACCAGTGCCGCCAGGTCGGCCCTGGTCTGCCGCTCCTCCCGGTAGGCGCGTGCGTTGGCGATGACCAGGGCCGCCTGGGAGGCGAACATCACCAGGGTCTCCTCGTCTTCCTGGGTGAACTCCCGGCCCGGCTCGCCGCTCCCCACGTAGATGTGGCCCGAGCGCGCCCCCTGGTGGAGTATCGGGGCCGCCATGAAGGCGGTGAGAGCTACGGGCGAGCGGAACTCCTCAAGACCGATGGACCTGGTGAACTCCTCCAGCGGGCCGATCCTCAGCGGTCCCGGCAGGGCGTTCAGGTACTCGAAGAACCTCTGCCCCTGGGGGGCCTGCCACAGCCGCTCCACCTCGCCGGGGTCGAAGCCCAGGACCAGGTGGTCCTCCACCTGCCCGAGATCGTCCAGGGTGATGATCGAGGCGAAGGGCGCGTGAGTCAGGGAGCGTGCGCTGTCCATCACGGCCTGCAGCGCCGCATCCACGTCCAGGCTCTCGTTGATGCGCCTGCTGGCCTCGCTGAGGCGCGACAGCCGTTCCCGCAGGGCCTCCATCTCCCGGTCCCGCCGGTCTGCACTCATAGAATCTCACCTCCCGGGTTGGGGGTAACGGAGCTGTCTCCGGCCCCGGACGCACTGAGTGTCTTCATAGAATCATACCTTGATGTCCACAACACTTTCCACAAAAAAAGAGACAAAACCACGTAGAAGCGATAGGTCGTTGGGTATGATTTCTGCTGGGTCTGTGCCTCCCCGTCTCAAGATGACGGCACTGACCGCCGCCTGAACCTGGCTGGGAGTCGGAATCAACCGCTCCGACGCCGGGCCTGGCGAGTTCATCCCGACCGATGAAGCCGACCGTTGGTCATAGGAAGCGTGACAGCCATGTTCAACAGCAGAGAGACGACAACCACCAGCCGCGACACATTCCAAGGGCGGCCCGGCATGAAGCTGGCCCTTCGCCGCTCTCCACTCCTCCTGCTGGCCGTCGCGCTGATGGCGCTGGCGGCCTTCCTCGTCCACGACTCGCAGCCCGTTGCCTGGGCGCAGGGAGGAGAGGGCGACACCTTCTCCGTGTCGGACGTGACCGTCGTGGAGGGCGGCACCGCCAACGTCACCGTCACCCTGAGCAACGCGGCGCCCTCGGGCGGCGTCGCGTTCACGGCGGCGGCCTCCTACGCGACCACCGGCACGGGCAACGCCGTCGCCGCGGACGTGAAGTCCGTCGCCGGGACCCTCACCATCGCCCAGGGCCAGACCACCGGCAACCTGGCGGTGAGCGCCAACAA
>DAOUJA010000011.1:0-50098 GCA_034423175.1 Dehalococcoidia bacterium | reverse complement strand
GTTTGAGCGGGGCGGACCCACCCGTACCCATCCCGAACACGGAAGTGAAACGCTCCAGCGCCGACGATACTGGCAGGGCAACTTGCTGGGAAAATAGGTCACCGCCAGGCTATCGAACGAGCGCCCGGGCCTTGCCCGGGCTTGCTTGTCCCCCCAACGGGCGGTGTGTGCCACCTGGCTGCTTCACGAGAAGCCTGCCTCTGTCGACCGTCTCGATACACCGTCGTTTGGGGTATGCAACCTCGCCGCAAGGCCTTAGAATCCACCCTTGGCGAATTGCCTATTGGGAGTAGCCGTGTCCGAGCAGATGAGCACGGGTGACCCCGGCGAGCCAACCATGGCAGAACTCCTCCAGGAGGAGGTTCTGCCGCAGGAGTTGCGCCGCGGTGACATCGTACCCGGACAGATTATGGAGATTGACCAGGACGGAATCCTCGTCTCCATCGGCTACAAGTCGGAAGGGATGGTTCCTGCAAGAGAGATGCGGACCCTTACGCCGCATCCGGGCGCTCACCACAGCGTCGGCGACACCATCAACGTCTACGTGATGGACGTCACCGGCCCCGAGGGACAGGCGCAACTCTCCATCGACCGGGTGCGGGCCCTCACCGCCTGGCTCACGCTGGAAGAGGCGGAACAGAGCGACACCTTCGTAACCGGAAGGGTCACCGGCCACAACCGCGGCGGTATGGTCGTGGACCTGAACGGACTCCAGGGCTTCGTCCCGCTCTCCCAGGTCGCGCTCCCAGCCGGCTCCGAGCCCGAGGCTGCACTGGCCGCACGCGTCGGGGAAGAGGTACCGCTCAAGATCGTGGAAGTGAACCGCAAGCGCAACCGTGTGGTCCTCTCGGAACGTGGAGCACTGCGTGAACAGCGCGAAGGCTTGAAAGACCAGCTCTTGAGCACGCTGCAGGAAGGCGACGTGCGCCACGGGCGGGTTTCCGGTATCTCCAATTTCGGAGCATTCGTTGACATCGGCGGAGCGGACGGCCTCGTGCACGTCTCGGAGATATCGTGGGCTCCGATTGCCAATGTTTCGGACGTGCTTCAGGTCGGCCAGGAAGTAGACGTTCAAGTGCTCCGCGTCGACCGGGACAACCGGCGCATAGCGCTCAGCCTCCGGCGTCTCACCCCAACTCCCTGGCAATCCGCGATGGAACACCTCCATGTCGGACAACTGGTGACCGGCACCATCACGAATTTCGCCGACTTCGGCGCCTTTGCGCGCGTTGAAGAAGGCATCGAAGGGCTCATCCATGTTTCCGAATTGACTGAAGCACACATCCGGCATCCGCGTGAAGTCGTTAATATCGGTGATACAATGACCCTGCAGATCGTGAGTCTGGACCCCGAACGTCACCGGCTCGGGCTGAGCCTGCGCCGCGTCGAGGAGACGAAAACGCCGACAGAACATCACGATCCCGTTGAATATCACTCGTTCCTCGATCTCGGTAGGGACAGTGGTATCGCACAATAGACCGCGATGTGATTAGATAGAACCGGAGGCGGTCATGGCCAGCAGATTCGAAAAATTCTCGGAACGTGCTCGCAGGGTGCTATCGCTCGCCCAGGAAGAGGCGCAGCGGTTCAACCACAACTACATCGGCACCGAGCATATCCTGCTTGGCCTCGTCCGGGAGACGGACGGCGTTGCCGCCCGTGTGCTCAGCAGCCTCAACGTGGAACTCTCCAAGGTGCGTTCCGCCGTCGAATTCATCATCGGCAGAGGTGAGCGGCCATCGCCCGGTGACATCGGGCTCACTCCCCGCGCCAAGAAAGTCATTGAACTGGCCGTGGACGAGGCCCGCCGCCTCACCCACCACTACATCGGCACGGAGCACCTCCTCATCGGTATCATGCGCGAGGGGGAGGGCGTCGCTGCGGGCGTCCTGGAGAGCCTCGGCGTCTCGCTGGACAAGGTTCGCGCTGAGACGACGCGCATCCTCAACCAGAGCGTCTCCCAGAGCCAGGGGCACAGCCGCTCCACCAACCGCACCCCAACGCTGGATCAGCTCGGCATCGACCTCACCAAGTACGCGCAGGACGGTAAGCTGGACCCGGTCATCGGCCGCGGCAAAGAGATCGCCCGCGTGGTGCAGATACTGAGCCGCCGCACCAAGAACAACCCGGTGCTCGTCGGCCCTCCCGGCGTCGGAAAGACCGCAATCGTGGAAGCGCTTGCCCAACAGGTCACGAACGGCGACGTGCCGGAGAATCTCAGCAACCGCCGCGTCGTCACGCTGGACATGGGCGCGCTCGTCGCCGGAACCAAGTACCGCGGCGAGTTCGAAGAGCGCCTGAAGAAGGTCGTGGAGGAGATCAAGGCCTCCGGCAACTGCATCCTCTTCATCGACGAGATGCACACGATGGTCGGCGCCGGCGCGGCCGAAGGGGCCGTGGACGCCGCCAACATCCTCAAGCCGTCCCTCGCGCGCGGCGAACTGCAGTGCATCGGCGCAACGACGCTCGACGACTACCGTAAGTACGTCGAGCGTGACCCCGCGCTCGAACGGAGGTTCCAGCCCGTTAACGTTGACGAGCCCACCACCGAAGAGACCGTCGAGATACTCAAGGGTATCCGGGGCAAGTTCGAAGAGTTCCACAACGTCAAGATCGAGGACGACGCCCTTCTGGCCGCAGCCAGCCTCGCGTCGCGCTTCATCGCGGACCGCTACCTCCCGGACAAGGCCATCGACCTCATGGACGAGGCGGGGTCACGCGTGCGCATCCGCACGAGTGGCATGCCGCTCTCCGTGAAAGAGTCCCAGAAGATGCTGGAGACGGTCCGGCGTGACAAGGACGAAGCAATTTCCCAGCAGCAGTACGAGTACGCCGCCGAGCTGCGCGACCGGGAGGTCAAGCTCGCCGACAGCCTCCAGCAGTTGCAGAGCGAGTGGCGCGAGACCTCCGGCGACGAGAAAGCCAGCGTCACCGAGGAGGAGATCGCGGAAGTCGTCAGCATGTGGACCGGCATCCCCGTGACCCACATGGCCGTGGAGGAGATCGAGCGTCTCCTGCACATGGAGGAGAACATCCACCGCCGCATCATCGGCCAGGACGAGGCCATCGTCGCGGTCGCCAAGGCCGTCCGTCGCGCCCGCGCGGGCCTGAAGGACCCCAAGCGCCCCATCGGCAGCTTCCTCTTCCTCGGCCCCACCGGCGTCGGCAAGACGGAATTGGTGAAGGCGCTCGCGGAGTTCATGTTCGGCTCCGAGGACGCCATGGTGCGCCTGGACATGTCGGAGTTCATGGAGCGCCACACCGTGGCGCGGCTCGTGGGCTCGCCTCCCGGCTACGTCGGCTATGAGGACGGCGGGCAGCTGACCGACGCCGTCCGTCGCCGCAGCTACACCTGTATCCTGCTGGACGAGATCGAGAAGGCCCACCCGGAGGTCTTCAACCTCCTGCTGCAGATCTTCGACGACGGCCACCTCGCGGACGCGAAGGGACGCAAGGTCGACTTCCGCAACACCATCATCGTCATGACGTCCAACATCGGTTCGGACCTCATCAAGCGCGACACTTCCTTCGGCTTCCCCATGGTCAACCAGGCCAAGATGGAGGAGAACGCCTACGACAAGATGAAGACCAAGGTGGAGGACGAGGTCAAGCGCTTCTTCCGCCCCGAGTTCCTGAACCGTATAGACGGCCAGATCGTCTTCCACGCGCTCACGAAGGAGCACATCGTCAGCATCGTCGACCTGATGCTCAACGAGGTGCGCAGGCCGATGCTGGAGAAGGGGCTGAGCCTGGAAGTGACCCAGGCCGCCAAGGAGTGGCTCGGCGAGAAGGGGTTCGACCCGACGTTCGGTGCCCGCCCACTCCGCAGGCTCATCGAACGCGAGATGGAAGACACTCTCTCCGAAGGTGTCATTCGGGGCGACTACCGGCCCGGGCAGACCGTCGTCGTGGATGTCGACAACGAAGACCCCGAGAACCCGAAGCTCGCCATCAGTATCCAGAACGACGAGGCACCGGCGCTCGCCGAGGCGGGAGCAGCCAGCGAATAGCGGCCGTCGGCGAAGAAACGCTCAGAGCAAGGGGCGGGTGTGACACCTGCCCCTTGCGCGTTCATGACGTATTGCCCGACGATGCGCCCATGATGCGAAACACCGGGACCAGGACCACCTTCCTCTGCCGCGACTGTGGACACACCTCCCCCAAGTGGAACGGACGATGCCCCGCCTGCGGCGCGTGGGGCACCATCACGGAGTTCACGGAGCCCAAACGGCCTGCGGGGCAGCGGGCGCCCGCAAGCCGCACCACCCTCGCCCCGGCCAATGCGCCCGCTCCGCTCATCGAACAGCCTTGCTCGGACGGTGAGCGCGTCTCCACCGGTCTGATCGAGGTGGACCGCCTGCTCGGTGGCGGCGTAGTCGCGGGCTCCGTGGTGCTCCTGGCGGGCGATCCCGGCATCGGCAAGTCCACCCTGCTGCTGCAGGCTGCCGGTTCCATTGCAGAGACGGCGGGGCCGGTCCTCTACGTCTCTGGCGAGGAGTCGGGCGCTCAGGTCCGCCTGCGTGCGGAACGCCTCGGTGTTCGCAGCCCCGCCGTGTGTTTCTCTCCCGAGACCGACGCCCCAACCGTCTGCGCGTTGCTCACGAGCGAGCGCCCAGCCTTTCTCGTGGTGGACTCCATACAGACGCTCACCTCGCCGGACGCGCCGTCCTCCGCCGGCAGCGTCGCCCAGGTGCGGGAGTGCGCGCAGCTCCTGATCGGCAGCGCCAAGCAGACGGGCATTCCCGTCGTGATGACCGGCCACGTCACTAAGGACGGCAATATCGCCGGCCCGCGCGTGCTGGAGCACATGGTTGACGTCGTCCTTGCGATGGAGGGCGAGGCCGTCAGCTCGCTCCGCCTGCTGCGTTGCTCCAAGAACCGCTTCGGCGCAGCGAATGGGGTCGCCCTCCTGGAGATGCGGAACGAAGGTCTCATCGAGGTGCGCGACCCCTCTGCGCTCCTCGTAGGCGAGCGCGACCCTGGCGCGCCCGGCTCCGCGGTGGCCGTGACGATGCAGGGCAACCGCCCGTTGCTGTGCGAGGTCCAGGCGCTCACCAACCCGTCTGTCTTCAACCCCCCACGGCGCACCGCCACCGGTGTTGATTTCAACCGCATGGCGATGCTCACTGCCGTTCTCTCCCGTCGCACGGGCATCGGCATCGGCAACCAGGACGTGATGGTCAACATCCCCAGCGGGCTACACGTGGCCGAGCCAGCGCTCGACCTTGCTGTCGCAACCGCCATCGCATCGAGCTTCCTCGACAGGCCGGTGCACGCCGGGACGGTCCTCATGGGTGAGGTGGGGCTCAACAGCGAGGTCAGGAGCATCGCCCACCTGGAACGCCGCCTGGAGGAGGCCGCGCGCCACGGGTTCGAGCGCGCCCTGGTGCCGAACGCCGCGCTGCGTTCGCTCGCGGCGCCGTCCGGCATCGAAGTGGTTGGCGTCTCGGGCATCCGTGAGGCCATCGCCGCCGCGGTCTCAAAACGGACTGTCTCGCTCACTCCTAGACCCTGATTAATGATGTCAACGACCAGAGTCCGATGAGATCCTTAATCAGGGCAGGCATGTGCCTCGGACGACTTCCTGGCGAGCCACGCTCTGCTAGCATGAGCCTATGAGCACTGCCACCCCCCCGAGACGCCTGCCCGAGTGGCTCAAGGTCCCCTGGCCCGGCGGCGAGAACTACCTCCACGTCCGCCGGATGCTCCGCGACGCGGAGTTGCACACCGTCTGCGAGGAAGCCCGCTGCCCCAACATCGGCGATTGCTGGGAGCGGAAGTCCGCCACCTTCATGCTGCTCGGCGAGGTCTGTACCCGCGCGTGCCGCTACTGCGCCGTGACGAGCGGCAAGCCTGCGCCCCCGGACCCGGAGGAACCCGCGCGGCTCGCCCGCACCGTCGAACGGCTCGGCCTCGAGTACTGCGTGCTCACCTCCGTTGACCGCGACGACCTGCCGGACGGGGGCGCCTCCGCGTTCACGGAGAGCATCCGCCTCATAACGGAGCGCGTGCACGGCTGCGAGGTCGAGGTGCTGACGCCCGATTTCGGCGGCAATCTGGACGCGCTGCGCTCCGTCCTGGACGCGGGACCCGCCGTGTTCAACCACAACATCGAGACTGTGCGGCGCATCTTCAAGAGCGTCCGCGCGAAGGGCGACTACGATCTCTCACTCGCGTTCCTCGCGAGGGCCCGGGAGTACGCCCCGGGCATTCCCACCAAGAGCGGTATGATGGTCGGGCTCGGCGAGACCACGGACGAGGTCGTCGAGACGATGCGTGACCTGAGAGAAGCAGGCGTGCAGCTGCTGACCGTAGGTCAGTACCTGCGGCCGTCTCCCGCTCACCACCCGATGGATCGCTTCTACCACCCGCGCGAGTTCGCGGAACTGGAGCGGGCAGGCTACGAGATGGGGTTCGCACACGTCGCCTCCGGGCCGCTGGTCCGCTCCTCCTACCACGCAGGCGAACAACGCGCCTCCGCCCGGTAGAGCCGTGCGCATCGTCAGCATCCGCGAGACGACTGCCAGCATGCGCTCCGACATACGGAACGCGGTCATCGACTTCTCCCAGATGACTGCCTCCGTCGTCGCCGTCGTCACTGACGTAGCGCGCGGCGGCAGGCCGGTGGTCGGATACGGCTTCAGCTCCAACGGGCGTTATGCCGCAGGCGGCATCCTCCGCGAACGCTTCATCCCGCGCATCCTCGACGCCGACCCCGCTTCCCTCGTCGACGAGCACGACACGATGGACCCCCATCGCATCTGGGACGTGATGATGACGGGCGAGAAGCCCGGCGGCCACGGTGAGCGCTCGGTCGCCGCGGGCGTCCTGGACATGGCGCTCTGGGACGCGGTCGCGAAGGTGGAGCAACAACCACTCTACCGCCTCATCGCGGAGCGGTACGGCAACCCCGCTCCTTCGGACCACGCCTGGGTCTACGCGGCGGGAGGCTACTACCAGCCGGGCAAGGGCGTGGATGGATTGCAGGACGAGATGCGCGCCTACCTGAACATGGGCTACGACACCGTGAAGATGAAAATCGGTGGTGCGTCGCTCGACGAGGACCTCCGCCGCATAGAGGCAGTGCTCGCGGTTACTGGCACGGGTCCGCGCCTCGCGGTCGACGCCAACGGACGCTTCGACCTGGACGCGGCGATAGCTTACGGCGAAGCGATGGCCCCCTACGGCCTGCGCTGGTACGAGGAGGCGGGCGATCCGCTCGACTACGCGTTGCAGGCGGAGTTGGCCGCCCATTACCAACCGCCGCTCGCGACGGGCGAGAACCTCCTCTCCGTGCACGACGCGCGCAACCTCATCCGTTACGGAGGTATGCGTCCAGACCGCGACGTACTCCAGTTCGACCCGGCACTCAGCTACGGGCTCGTGGAGTACCTGCGGACGATTGAGATGCTGGAGTCGTCCGGCTGGTCCCGCGGCCGGTGCGTGCCGCACGGCGGCCACCTGTTCGCACTGCACATCGCCGCCGGCCTCGGCCTCGGCGGTAACGAATCGTATCCCGGTGTGTTCCGGCCGTTCGGCGGGTTCCCTGACGACGTGCAGCCGGAGGATGGCCGGGTGCGGCTGCCGGACGTGCCCGGCATCGGCTACGAACTGAAATCGGACCTCTACGCACTTCTGAAGGAACTTGGCGAGTAGGAGAACGCCATGCGCATCGCCGTACTGGACGACTATCAGGGCATCGCTCATCAACTCGCGGACTGGGACTCGATACCGGGCGCGGAAGTGACGTTCTTCCACGAGGCGATCGCCCCGGAGGAGATGCCCGAACGCCTCGCCTCGTTCGACGTGGTCCAGATGATGCGGGAACGCACGCCCGTACCCGCGTCCGCGCTGCGCCAACTGCCGGACCTCAAGCTGCTCTCCGGCACGGGACGCCGCCAGCCGCACGTCGACGCGGATGAGGCAGGCAAGCTCGGTATCCCCCTTACCGGTACGGACGGCTCGGGCGACTCCACGCCGGAACTCGTTTGGGGCCTCATCATAGGGGTCACCCGGCACATCGGCTGGGAAGACCAGCGCATTCGGGAGGGGAAGTGGCAGACACGACTGGGCTTCGGGCTCGCAGGCCGCACGCTCGGGGTCCTGGGGATGGGTCGGATCGGCACGAAGATCGCGGTCAGCGCACGGCAGACG
The DNA here is from genome assembly GCA_034423175.1 of Dehalococcoidia bacterium. Lineage (GTDB taxonomy): Bacteria > Chloroflexota > Dehalococcoidia > Lucifugimonadales > Australimonadaceae > Bin16. The sequence goes on along the minus strand of DAOUJA010000011.1, from coordinate 41,944 downwards.
TTCGGCATGAACGTCATCGCCTGGGGCCCGACGCTCACGCCGGAGCGGGCAGCCGCCAGCGGCGCGGCTTACGTCTCCTGGGATGAACTCTTCTCGCAGGCCGACGTCCTCACCATCCACGTACCGTTGACCGACCTCAGCCGCGGGTGGGTCACCGAACGCGAGTTCGGCCTGATGCGGTCCTCGGCATTCCTCGTGAACACGTCACGCGGGCCCGTCGTGCGGGAGGACGCCCTTATCCAGGCGCTCCGCGAACGCAGGATCGCCGGTGCGGCACTGGACGTTTACGACGTGGAGCCGCTGCCTGCGGACCACCCCCTGCTCGAGCTCGACAGCGTGCTCATGACGCCGCACATCGGCTATGCAACCATGGACAGCCTTGAAGCCTTCTACCGGAACGCGGTGGACAACATCAAGGCGTGGGCGGCGGGTGCGCCGGTGAACGTGCTGAACGGGGACTCCCTCACACAGCCTCGCCGCTAGTTGCGGCGCTGCGCCAGGTAGTCCACCAGGGCGTCGAGTGACCGGCGGGCGCGTGCGTCGGGCAGCATTGCAACGGCGGAGCGCGCCGCGTTCCGGTAGCCCTCCAACTGCGCCAGTGTCTCGTCGATAGCGGACGAATTCCGCACGAACTCCACCATCGTTATGAGGTCGCTTTCGTCACGGCTGCCGTCCCGTAGACGGCGCACGACGCCCTCATCGGGATGACTCGCGGCGAACAGCAGCGCCGGCAGGGTAAGCGTCCCCTGCAGCAGGTCATTCCCTACGGGTTTGCCCAACTCCTCCTCGCTGCTCGTGAAGTCGAGCACGTCATCCACTATCTGGAACGCCATGCCCACGTTGTACCCGAACGAGCGCAACGCCTGTGACTCCGCCTCCGGCGCACCGCTCAACACCCCGCCGGACTCGGCCGCCGTGCAAATGAGAGAGGCGGTCTTATCGTAGATGCGCCGTTCGTACTCCACCGATGTTTGCGACCAATCGTGCTTGCTGAGTCGCTCCGTGAGCTCCCCCCGCGCAAGCTCCATAATCGTCTCGGCGAAGCGGCGCACCACGCGGATGTTCTCCGTGTCGCAGACGAATGTGGCCGACGCCGCAAACACATAGTCGCCCAGCAGCACTGCCATATCGTCGCCCCACAGCCTGCTCACCGTGGCGCGGCCCCGACGCTTCTCCGAGTGGTCGACCGTGTCGTCGTGAATGAGCGAGGCGATGTGCAGCAGTTCTACTGCGGTAGCCATCTTGACCAGCTTCTCCTCTTCACCCGGACGCAGTGCCCCGGCGAGGAGCGTTATCGTGGGCCGTACCAGCTTGCCGCCGCCCTCCACCACGTGCGCCACCATCTCTCGAGGCACGCCGGAACTCTCCGCGAGGCTCCCGAGGTTCCCCATGACCAGATCGAGACCGTCGAAGACGGGCTCGTAGATGAACTGCGCCTGCTCGTCCAGCCGGTTGCGTACCGTAAGCGTCTCGGTCATGTCCCCTTCCGCTATCCGAGTTGGGCCAGCATCTCGGTGGCCACGGAGTCGTCCAGCTTCGTGAACAGCGGTTTGGGTTCGGGCAACGGAGCGCCCGGTTCGCTGCTCTCGAACCGCCAGCCCAGGTCCTGCACCCGGCCGTCCCTGCCAAGCAATTCGTGGAGGCGCTGCGTGCTGAATGGGAGGAACGGGTACAGCGTCACCCGCAGCGCCATGAGTGCCTGCATAGCCGTGTACAGCGTACGACCGGCGGCGGCCTTGTCGCTCTTCACCTGCCGCCATGGCGCTTGAGCATCGAGGTAGCGGTTCGCCTCGCGCGCCAGCGCCATGGAGCCGTTCAGCGCCTCTCGTAACCGCACCGCTTCCAGGGACTCCGATACCGCGTCCATGGCTGCCTGCGCTTTGCCGATGAGTTCCTCGTCGGCCAGGCCGAGTTCCCCGGGCTCCGGCACGCACTTCTCGAAGTTGCGATAGACCTGCGTCAGCACGCGGTGCACGAGGTTCCCGAACGTCGCGACGAGTTCGTCGTTGTTGCGGCGGACGTATTCGCTCCACGTGAAGTCGGCGTCCCCGGTCTCAGGCAGGTTGGCCGCAAGGTGGTAGCGCAGCGGGTCTGGCGGGAAGCGGTCCAGGTAGTCCGGCACCCACACAGCCCAGTTGCGGCTCGTGGAGAGCTGACGCCCCTCCAGGTTCAGGAATTCGTTGGCCGGCACGTCGTAGGGGAGGATATAGGCATCCTGCCCCAGCAACATGGCTGGCCAGATGATGGTGTGGAACGGAATGTTGTCCTTACCGACGAAGTAGTAGGAGCGCGTTGACGGGTCCTCCCAGAAGGGACGCCATGCGTCCGGCTCGCCCTTGAGCGCCGCCCACTCCACGCTCGCTGAGAGGTAACCGATGACCGCCTCGAACCAGACGTAGATGCGGCGGTCCTCGTAGCCCTCTGCCGGCACCGGCAGGCCCCAGTCCAGGTTGCGCGTAATGGCCCTGTCTTTCAATCCCTCGCGCAGGAACCCAAGCGTGAAGTTGCGCACGTTGGGACGCCAGTGCCGCTGCTCTTCCACCCACTCGGTGAGCTTGTCGCGAAAGGCGCTCAGCCGCAGGAACTGGTGTTCCGTGTCACGTATCTCCACCGGGTATCTCTGCCCGTCCACGTTGTATGCCGGGTTACCGAGGTCCACCGGATCGAGGATCGAGCCGCAGTTGTCGCACTGGTCGCCGCGAGCGTCCTCGAACTGGCAATTGGGGCACACGCCGCGGACGTAGCGGTCAGGCAGGAAGCGGTCGAAGTCCGACGAGTACGCCACCTTCATGCTCGACTCGTAGATGTAGCCCTCCACTTGAAGCGCGCGCCAGAGGTCGTGCGTGACCTCACGGTGGTTGTCGGTCATGGTCGTCGTGAAGAGATCGAACGAGATACCGAGCCGCTCCCATGATTCGAGGAACGACGCGTGGTACCGCTCGACAACCTCTCTTGGAGGGACGCCTTCGACGTCGGCGCGCATGGTGATCGGCGCTCCGTGAGAGTCGCTGCCCGACACCATGAGCACGTCGTTCCCGCGCATGCGGTGATAGCGGGCAAAGACATCTGCGGGAAGATACGCTCCAGCGATGTGACCGAGGTGCAGCGGGCCGTTGGCATAGGGCCAGGCGACCCCTATGAGGATGCGTTCAGGCATGGATTACTCTCACGCATTCTAGCAGTCCCGTAGTCTAAGTGCCGGAGTCGCACTACCCTGCACGCAACCCCACATCGTAGCCGACGGGAGTTGCGGTTATTCGGGGGCCCACGCCGCATAGGCCGTACGGCGCGCTACGCCCAGTTCGCGCGATACCTGCACCGCCGCGTCGCGGCGGCTCAGCCCGGACGCATGTGCAGCAGCCATCGCCTCCGCGACACGTCTTGCCGACGGTGGTTCCTCAGACGGAGCCTCCTGGGTTCCTTCGACGACCAGCGTGAACTCCCCACGCGGCGAATCGAAGTGGGCGACCGCCTCCCGGACCGTCCCTCGGAAGACTTCCTCATGCACCTTGGTCATCTCACGGCATACAGCGACACGCCTGTCACCAAGCGTCTCCTCGATGGCGGAGAGCGTAGCCTGCAGCCGGTGGGGCGCCTCGAAGAGCACCAGCGTCGCACGCAGCGAAGATGCCTCGGTGAGAATGGCGCGGCGCGCCTTCGCCGTCCGTGGCAGGAAGCCGAGGAAGTGGAAACCGTCTGCCGGGAACCCGGCGATGGCCAGCGCTGCAGTAACGGCGGACGGCCCCGGCACGCTCACGACAGTAAAGCCGGCCCGGGCAGCCTCGGCAACGAGTTCCGCGCCGGGATCGCTCACCCCCGGAGCGCCCGCGTCCGTCGCGAGCGCCACGTCTCCCCCTCTCAGCGCGTCGAGCAGTGAGGCCGTTCGCTGTCGCGCATTGTGCTGGTTGTAGCTGACAGTGCGCGTCGACACGCCCAAGTGGCTGAGCAGCTTCCGCGTCCGCCGCGTGTCCTCTGCGGCGATCAAGGCCACCTCTCCAAGGACACGCGCGGCGCGAGGCGTGAGGTCTTCGAGGTTCCCGATGGGAGTCGTAACGACGTAGAGCGTTCCTGGCATGATCAGGCCTGACGTTGCGGCGTGCTCGACACTGACAGGGCTACGCCCTCACCACCCATGGTCGTCGCATCGGGAAGGCGGTGGACAAGCAAGGTGTTGAAGTTTGAATCGTCGTAGTTCCAGCGCAGGATGTCCCGTGGATTTATCTGGGGAGGGCAGAAGAGACCGGCGGCAAGCGCGTCGATAACGGGCTTGACGAGGCTGTCCCGGTCCAGCCGCTGGTTGCCGTGGTTCGGGGGGTAGAACGTGAATGCGAGCGTAACCGCATACGTATCGGCAGGTTTCCACGACTCCACGCCTCGCACAGCCTTGACAGCGGAGGCAACCCGCACTTTCCACGCCTGAAGCGCTTGTGCATGCTCTGTTACGGAGTTGATGACGCTGCCATTCACCCGCACAGACAACAGTGGCCTCGCAGGCCCCGCAAATTCGATCACCCCGTCCCTGAGCACCAGGGCATCGTCCGCCATGGTCACACGTCCCTCGTTTGGATGAGCCGGGTTCTATAATCAGCCATTGTCGGATTGTAGAACGAAAGGAGCACACGATGGACGCGCTGTACACGGAAGAGGAGCGGCTGCTGCGGAACACGATGCGCGAGTTCGCCGACGCCGAGCTCGCCCCGAACGCCGCCCGCTGGGACGAGAATGAGGAGTTCCCCTGGGAGAGCGTCGAAGCCATGAAACGCATGGGCCTCATGGGGATGACCGCGAAGACGGCCCACGGAGGCGAGGGAGCCTCCTACGCCGAACTTGCCATCGCGGCCGAGGAGGTCGCGCGCGCCTGCATGACCTCCAGCACGACGCTCCTCGCCCATCTTTCTCTCGGCGTCTCCACTCTGGACCGCTTCTGCAACGGCGAGCAGGCGGAGCGCTTCCTCCCGGCCGCATGCGCGGGCGACAAGATCGTGGCGTGGGCCCTCTCCGAGCCCAGCTCCGGCAGCGACGCAGCAGACATGCAGACCTCAGCCGTCCACAACAGCGATGGCGCGTACGTGCTTAACGGTTCCAAGATCTTCATCACCAACGCAGAGCAGTCCGGGCTTATGGTCGTCTTTACGGCCACCGATCGCTCGAAGGGGTACCGGGGAACCACCGCGTTCGTCATTGAGAGCGACAGCCCGGGCATCGAGATGCGCGGCATGCATGGGAAGCTCGGCATCCGCGGCTCCGGCACGGCCGAGGTGTACTTCAACGACGTGCACGTCCCTGTGGACAACCGCCTGGGTGAAGAGGGTGAAGGCTTCCGAATCGCCATGACCATCCTCGATTCCAGCCGCATCTCGCTCGCCACGCAGTCGGTGGGGTTGGCGCAGGGCGCGTTCGAAGCGGCCATCCGCTACACGCAGCAGCGTGAGACGTTCGGCGAGCTGCTCAAGGAGCGTCAGGCCATTCAGTTCATGCTGGCGGACATGGCGACCCAGGTCGAGGCCGCCCGGCTGTTCACGAGACGCGCCGCCCAGCTGAAGGATGCGGGGCTCCCACACACCCGCGAGTCCGCCATGGCGAAGCTGTACGCCTCCGAGGCCGCACATTTCTGCGTGGACAGGGCGGTCCAGATCTTCGGCGGCTACGGCTTTTTCAAGGAGAACCCGGTTGAGCGCATGTATCGCGACCAGCGCATCACCGAGATATACGAGGGCACCTCAGAAGTGCAGCGCATCGTCATAGCGCGCAGCCTCCTCAAGGAGTATGCGATCGAGTAGCGGCGCTACACGCAGGTTCCTCTCCCGCATCAACGAGACCTTCGCGTAAGGCCAATGCGGTGAGGCCCGTCATTCCCGCACCGGCGGGGTTACCCCCATAGCACCTCGCTCGCGAGCCGCGCACCTTCCGCCATGGCCCGGAACTTCGCCCAGCAGACGTCAGGAGTGCCCACGCGGGTGCCGAGTCCGCAGTCGGTGCCCGCCATCAGGTTCTCCTTCCCCACGATGGCCGCGAACCGCAGGAGACGTTCGGCGACGAGCTTCGGGTGCTCCACGAAGTCGCTGAAGTGCCCGACGACGCCGGGAATCAGGATGGCGCCGTCCGGAAGGGTGACATCCTTCCAGATCTCCCACTCGTGCTGGTGACACGGGTTCGACGCCTCGATCGAGTACGCCTGCGCCTTGACGCTCAGGAAGATGTCCACCATGTACTCCAACCCGATATCGGACACGTGCGGCCCATGATAGCTGCCCCAGCAGGCGTGAAGGCGGATCTGCTCGCGCGGAATGTCCCGCAGCGCGTAGTTGAGAACTTCGACGCGCTCTTCCGCGAACCTGCGGTACGCGGGGATGTCCATCTCCGTCTGTATCTGCCATGCGTCGAAGAGGTCCGGGTCGTCTATCTGCAGGATGAGCCCGGCGTCGGCGATGGCTTTGTACTCCTCATGCATCGCGTCGGCGATCGCGTACAGGAACTCCTCTTCTGAGGCGTAGTACTCGTTCCATAGCCAGTGGTCGATGCTGCCCGGCGCGACAGCAGGAAGGAACGGTTCGGCGTCGCCGATGTCTCTCAGGGCGACCTTGAAGCGCGCGATGTCACTCTGAACGAGCTCAGCGCCAGCGTACGTGACCGGGCCTACGCAGAAGAGCTGCCTGTCCCGCGGTCGCCCCACCACGAATCCGCGCGGGGAGTCGAAGTACCCGGGGAAAGCCAGCCTGTCCCGAGCGGATATCTGCTGCGGCTCAGGCCCCTCGCCGGGCCCGAATGTGCGCAACTCGATGCCGCCGAGCCGTTCGTTGGCGTAGTTCGTGAAGTTCGTCTTGCTCAGCTCACCGTCGTTGATACTGTCCATGCCGCAATCGATCTGCTGACGAACGATGTCGGCCACCGCCTCGGTCAGCCGTCCGTCGAGTTGCTCCTCGTCCGCCAGGGTGCCCGCGGCCTTGGACGTGACCATTTCCCGAACGTCGTCCGGCCTCGGCAGGCTCCCGGCATGCATGGTGCGTATGCGGTCCTTGCTGCGTTTCATGCTCCCTCCTTACCGCTCCGATTCTCCGCACGACATGCGCCGGACGCAAGCGGCCCCCGGACGGCCGCCAACGCGGTTGACCGAAATGCGATAGCATCCACCCATGACACTCGCCAGCAGCAACACCAAAGTCGGCGCGCTCAACCATGTCGGCCTCGCCGTCGTCAGCATCGAGGACTCCTTGCAGCAGTTCTACGACCTGCTGGACTCACCGCAGGCCGCGCGCATCCTCGTGAACGAGGAGCACGGGGTCAGGGGCGCTTTCATCGAACAGGGAGAGACGCACATCGAGCTGCTCCAGCCGCTCCGTGCCGACTCCGTAATCGGCCGGTTCCTGGAACGCCACGGCGAGGGCATCCACCACATGGCCTTCACGGTGGATGATGTCGACGTGAAGGCCCGCGAGCTTGAAGCGCTCGGCATACCCATCATCACCGGGCCCCGCGAGGGGTTCACCGGCCGGATCGCCTTCACCGACCCCTCGAAGACCCACGGCGCCCTCCTCGAATTCGTAACCCCCTACGAGCGCTGACCCTCCCCGATGGCGGACGCCCCCCGAGTCCTCATCGCCAAGCCCGGCCTCGATGGCCATGACCGTGGCGCACGCGTGATTGTGCGCCTGCTACGCGAGTCAGGTTTCGAGGTGGAGTACACCGGCATCCGCAAGACCCCGGACGAGATTGCGAAGCAGGCCCGTGAATTCGACGCGGAGGCAATCGGCTTGAGCATCCTCTCCGGCGCGCACATGGAACTTGTTCCGGCGGTCATGGACGCGCTGCAGCGTGAAGGGTTGGAGCATGTCCCGCTGATCGCAGGCGGCATCATCCCCCCGCAGGACCGCACCGCCCTCCTCGAGATGGGAGTCGCGGCTGTATTCACACCCGGAGCGCACTCCGACGACCTGCTCGCCGCCCTCCGCGCCGCCGCCGAAGCGGGACGCCGCGGCCACCAGCACTGACCTTCTGCACACAGGTCGCATTCCGTCACGCACTCGGCCTGTTATACTCATGCGGTTGCGCACGGATGAGGCGATGAGCCTGCAGCTACAAGTGAACGTCGCCCAGCTCCTCAAGGACGCTGTCGGGGCCACCCGAACGTTCGAGGTCGAAGGCCCCGAACTTGAATCGGATGACGGCGCTCCGGCCTGCGTTCAAGGGGCGTTGCGGCTGACCCGGACAGACCGGGGAGTATGGGTTTCCGGCTCTGTCACGTTCTCCTCCGACTACGTCTGCAGCCGATGTCTCACTCCGTTCGCATCACGAGGAGAAGCGAGAGTGGACGATGTCTTTCTCCCGAGTGTGGACATCGCGACCGGAGCGAAACTCCGCTACCATGACGACGGCAGCGGCGCGGACGTGAACAGCATAGACGAGCAACACGTCCTCGACCTGACGGACACTCTACGCCAGTATCGGCTGGCAGCCATCCCGATGGCGCCCGTCTGCCGGGAGGACTGCAAGGGAATCTGCCCCGAGTGCGGGACCGACCTCAACGAGACCGCGTGCTCATGCGCGCGCTACCAGGACCAGCGTTGGACCGTGCTGCGGGAGCTTTTGGAGTGAGCGAACCATGCCCCCTCTGCCCAAGAGAAAGCGATCAAAGTCCCGCGTCGGGACGAACCGTGCCCACCAGCACATCTCGCTCGTGGGTCTCGTGGAGTGCCCGCACTGTCACGAGGCGATGAAGCCGCACCACGCCTGCCCTTCCTGCGGCTACTATCGCGGACGCGACGTGCTCCGCGTGGACAGCACCCTCGAATAACGCGCGCCAGCGCCCCATGACCACCGCGTTCATCTTCCCCGGACAGGGCGCTCAGGCCGTCGGCATGGGCGCCGACGCCTACCAACGCTCCCCGGCGGCAAGGGCCGTATTCGACGAAACGGATGCGGTTCTGGGTTTCTCCCTCTCCCGAGTGATTCTGGAGGGGCCCGCTGAGGAACTCGTGCGTTCGCTGAACGCCCAGCCGGCCATTCTGTGCGTGAGCATCGCCATGCTCCGGGCTGCTGAGGAGAGCCTCGGCGCGGGGATGCCAGAGCCTGCTTTCACCGCCGGGCACAGCGTCGGCGAATACGCTGCCCTCGTTGCCGCGGGTGCGCTCTCCCTGCCCGAGGCGCTGCGCCTTGTGCGTATGCGTGGCGAGCTCATGCAGGCGGCCTGTGACGCCACTCATAGCGGAATGGCAGCGCTCATCGGCCTCACCCTCGAGCCTGCACTGCGCGCTTGCGAAGGCACCGGCGCGCAGGTGGCCAACGTCAACTCCGCAGAACAGATAGTGTTGGGTGGTCCCAATGATGCATTGGAAAGGGCGGTCGCGAATGCTAAAGAGGCAGGAGCGCGCCGCGCAATCCCGCTGGACGTCGCGGGCGCATTCCACACGGAAGTCATGCGTCCGGCGCAGGAAGCCATGGCCGGGGTCCTTGCGGAAGCGGCCCTGGACAGGTCTGCCGTGCCTGTCGTAGCCAATACGACGGCTACGCGGGTCGGGGCAACCGAGGAGATACGGGCAGAACTCGCTTCTCAACTCTGCGGCTGCGTCTACTGGCAACAGTCCGTGGAGCTGATGGCAGCAGAGGGTGTGGACAGATTCATCGAGTTCGGCCCCGGCCAGGTGCTCACCGGGCTGGCGCGCCGCATCGCACCTGGCGCTGCGGCCTTGGCCGTACCAGACCTAGACGCTGTCGGTGCGCTGACGTAACATTGCGAGCGAACTCGCCTCTGTTTATGGCCGAGGCATCTCCTTAACAAGCCAATGAACGAGTCTCCCGGTGGTACGAGAAGGGCCAGCCGAGGCCGCAGGCGCCCGGAGCATCAAGGCCGCGTGTTGGCACTCCAGGTGCTCTACGAGTGCGACCTGACCCGGCACGACTGGCGGTCCGCACTGGAAGCACACGCGGACGAATTGCATGCAACGCCTGACGCCGTCTGCTTCGCGGAGAACTGCATCGAAGGCGTCGTCAGGGAGCAGGGCAACCTGGACGCCCTCATCCAACGGCACCAACACCAGTGGCCGGTCGAGCAACTGGCCGCGGTCGACCGGGCCGTACTCAGGCTGGGGCTGTTCGAACTCGCGGAGGGTTCGTCCACTCCTCCGCTGGTGGCCATCAACGAGGCCGTGGAGCTGGCCAAGACCTTCGGGAGTGATGGGTCCGCCAGGTTCGTCAACGGCGTGCTTGGGGCATCGTTCAACGAGCAACAAAACAGAACATCAGGATGTTGAGGGAAGACATGGCGACCGTCTATGACCGTGTAAAGAATGTAGTAGTGGACAGGCTGGGGGTGGACGAGAGCGCTATCGCCATGGAGTCCTCTTTCGTGGACGACCTGAACGCGGACTCCCTGGACCTGGTTGAACTGATCATGGCCTTCGAAGAAGAATTTTCGACTGACTCGCTCGCACTGAAGATATCCGACGAGGATGCTGAGCAGATCCGGACCATCCAGAACGCCGTGGACTTCATCAAGAGCAAGGGCGTCTCCGACTGACAGGGACGCCCGTGGCTGACCTTCAGGCACTCCACCAGCAGATACACACCTGCCAGGATTGTGCGCTCCACCGCACGAGAGAGAATGCGGTGCCGGGAGAAGGCGCGCCTGACGCCTCGCTCATGTTCATCGGTGAGGGCCCCGGCTTCAACGAAGACCGCCAGGGCAGGCCGTTCGTCGGCGCAGCCGGGCAATACCTCGACGAACTGCTCCACTCGATCGGCTTGAGGCGGGAGGACGTGTTTATCACCAACATGGTGAAGTGCCGCCCTCCCAACAACCGTGACCCCTTCCCTGGTGAGATCAGCGCCTGCTCCGGGTATCTCAATGCTCAGATAGAGGCCATCCGACCCGCAGTCATCGTTCCGCTGGGGCGTCATGCACTTGCTCGCTGGTTCCCCCGGGACTCCATCAGCAAGGTGCGCGCACGGCCTCGCACGTTTGACGGGATCACGATCTTCCCCCTGTATCACCCGGCTGCCGCGTTGCACAACAGCGCGCTCCGCGCCACCATCGAAGCCGACTTCGCGAAACTGGGAGCATTGCTCAGAGAGCGGGAGTCACAGGGGACGCACGCCGCGGATGACACCCCTGACGAGGACGGCGACTCCCAGCAACTGAGCATGTTCTAACCGATGCCGCACCCCATCCGCATCGTCCCCATCGGCGGCCTGGGTGAGGTGGGCAAGAACATGCTGTGCATCGAGTACGACGACGACATCGTCGTCATAGACGCGGGGCTCATGTTCCCCAAGCAGGAGATGCTCGGCATAGACCTGGTGCTGCCTGACGTCTCCTACCTGATCGCAAATGCTGAGCGAGTGCGGGCGATCCTCATCACCCATGGACACGAAGACCACACAGGTGCACTGCCCTATGTCCTCCGCGAACTGGACGTCCCTGTTTACGCGCCACCCCTTGCCCACGACCTGATCGAAGTGAAGCTGCGCCAGCACCACATAAGTGATGTGGAACTGCACGAAGTCGACGCCGGCAGCGTCCTGGACTTCGGCGACATTCAGGTGGAGTACTTCCGCGTATGTCACAGTATCCCGGATGCCTGTGGCATCGCGCTGCGTACGCCTGCCGGGCTCATCGTCCATACCGGTGACTTCAAGATAGACCACACTCCGGCCGACGGACGCCCCACCGATCTGCAACGACTTGCGGAGCTCGGCAGCGAGGGAGTCCTCCTGCTGCTCTCTGATTCCACCTACGCAGAAGTGCCCGGCTACACACCATCGGAGAGCGTCGTCGCGACCGCGCTCGATCACGTCATCGCCGACGCGCCGGGGCGGGTGCTCATCGCAACGTTCGCATCGCTCATTGCGCGTGTACAGCAAGTGCTGGACGCCGCGGTGAAGCACGGGCGGAAGGTCGCCCCTGCGGGACGCTCCATGATCGACAACGTCAACATGGCTGTCGCGAACGGCTACATCGAAGCCCCGCCGGGAACACTGCTCGATCTGCAGGCCTTGAGAGCCCTCCCTTACGATAGGCAGGTCATCGTCCTCACGGGCGCACAGGGTGAACCGCTCTCCGTCCTCTCCAGAGTAGCCAACAACGCCAACCGTGACATCGAGGTCCACGAGAACGATACCGTCGTAATTTCGGCCACGGCCATTCCCGGCAACGAGACCGTCATCGCCTCCGTCGTGGACAACCTGACGCGGCGAGGAGCAAGGGTGCTGACCCGCCGGACCTCTCCTGGAGTCCACGTTCCCGGCCACGGCAGCCAGGAAGAACTGAAACTGATGCTCCGCCTCATCAACCCTCGCTATTTCGTACCGGTGCACGGCGAGTACCGGATGCTCGCCGCACACGCAGACCTCGCTCGGCAGACCAGCGTCGCCCCGGAGAACGTCTTCATCCTTGAGGATGGCGACGTGCTGGAAGTGGACGACAGCGGTGCGGAACTCGTAGAGCCTGTCCAGGCAGGCCACGTTTACGTGGACGGGCTCCGCACGTGGGACGTCGGCGAGGCTGTGCTGCGTGACCGCCGTATGCTCTCTCGAGACGGGTTCGTCGTGGTCGTCGTCTCCGTCGACCACGCGACGGGCAGAGTGTATGGAGAACCGGAGATCGTATCGAGCGGCTTCACCGTGCCCGGAGAGGCCGAGGAACTCATGGAGCGAGCTGCAGCAGTGGTCGTAGAGGCGCTCCGTGCGCCCAACCTCGACCCTCTGAACGAGGACCATATCAACGACCGCGTGCGCGAAGCGCTCAGCCGTTTCCTCTACAGAGAGACCCGCAGCCGCCCGATGATTCTTACTGTCCCGGTGGAAGTCTGAACCCAACCTGCCTTGTTGTCTCGTAGTGCGCGCGCAGGTACGCCTTCGACCTATCTCCTCATAATCTGCAAGCAGACCCGGCTCACAACCGGGGTGCGGCCGGTTAAAGTCCGAGGAGTGAAGCACCGAATCGCTGCATTGCTGTTCAATCAGGTGGGCGTGCTGATCGTGCTGATCGTGACGGCCTTCGTGGCCTACGTCATCATCGGACAGCCTGCCTGGGCGATAGAACCGTTGCGTGGGGCCGCGTCCGACGTACTGGGCGGCCTGGGCGTGGGGCTCGTCCTGTTGCTGGCCCTGTCCGGCTGGCTGGGGTGGTTGGCATCCCGGGGGTTCAGGTTCTTCATCCGCCAGTGGCGCTACGTGTTCGGGCTGGGCTTCCTCATGGCTGGAGTGTTCGCCATCCTCTCCTACTTCCACGCCGAGTTCCCCCTCATTGGCACCGCGCCGTTGGGAGGTGATCTGGGCGGTCAGGTTCGCGGGGCCTATGGGGCCTCCGGGGTCTTCCGCACCATCGTTCTCGTAACGCTCGGTGCGTGGCTCGTGGCGCCCGTGCTGTTCAACCACGCTGCGCTCTGGATAGGACGTGGAACGGTTGCGGCGGGCCGGGGCATCGGCAGCGGTGTGAGCAATCTGCGCCGACGGGAAGAAGGTTCAGCCCTGCAGGAAGTGGACGATTACCTCACCTCCAGCGCTACCGCTTCCCGGGCAGCGCAGATGGAAGCTCTCCGTGCCGCAGACGAGTACCGGCGAGGCCAGGCAGTTCACAGCGCCGCCGCCCGGGTGAGCGACGCTCCACGCGGCCTGGCTTACCTCGAGCCTACTTCCCCCAGGCCCGTCGCTGCCCGTCCACCGGAGCCAGAAGCCCGGCCGGAACGGAAGGCCAACCTCTGGCCCGGCTTGAGTAGTGATGGTCCCGCAGCCGCAGAACTGCAACCGGCAACGGCGACAACGGCAACGATGGCGCCCCCACTCACCGAGAGCGAACCGGACAGCGGTTCCCTGCATGCGGCGTCGCCCGACGCTGTGGAAGAACAGCCGGCGGCTGAACGGACCCACGCGCTGGACGATGCCTATGTCAACGGTACGCTCCATGCGGAAGTGGAAGAGACGCTCGCCCTGGCGGTCCCGATAGAGACTCCCTGGGGAGAGATCACCGTTGAGCCGAAGCGGTCTGTCCCCGAACCGGAGGCTCCCCAGGCTGCAGCCGCTCCTTCCGATCCGTTTCCCCCGCTCGAACTCCTTGCGGCGCCGGTGGCCGCCGGGAGCATCACCGAGGAACACCTCACCACTGCCGCGCTCATCGAGGAGACGCTTGCCCAGCACGGCGTCGAAGTGAGCGTATCTGAGATACGGCCGGGACCGAGCGTAACGATGTTCGGCATAGTGCCCGGATGGAACCGCAAAGCGATGTCCGCACGTGCCCGTGCCCTGGCCGCGCAGGAAGATAACCAGGTGCAGATGGAGGTGCGGAACAGGGTCAAGGTCGACAGCATCCTGGCACGGGAGAAGGACCTCGCGCTGGCGCTCGCCGCGCCAACTCTCCGCATCCAGGCGCCCGTCCCCGGCGAATCGCTCGTGGGCGTGGAGATGCCGAACAAGTCGTCCTCCATGGTGACTATCCGTACCGTGATGGAATCTCCCGAATACGAGCGGATGCTGGCTGCCGGAGGACTGCCCGTGGCGCTCGGCCTGGCCTCTGCGGGCGAACCCGTCGCCCTCGACCTGTTGAAGATGCCCCACCTGCTCATCGCCGGCGCGACAGGCAGCGGAAAGAGCGTCTGCATCAACACCATCATCTCGTCCATCATCTGCCACCAGGACCCTGCCAAGGTACGGATGCTCCTGGTCGACCCCAAGCGAGTGGAACTCACGCCTTACAACGGCATCCCCCACCTCGTAACGCCCGTCGTTGTCGATCCGGACAAAGTCGTGCGTCTGTTGAAGGGCGCCATCCAGGAGATGATGCGACGGTACAAGCTCCTGGAAGAGGCCGGAGCGCGCAACATCGTCTCCTACAACGGGAGCCCTCGGGCCACCGAGGAGATGCCGTACTTCGTCATCTGCATCGACGAACTGGCCGACCTGATGATGACCGCCTCCTTTGACGTCGAGCAGTCGCTCTGCCGCCTCGCCCAGTTGGGCAGGGCGACGGGCATCCACCTCATCGTCGCCACTCAGCGGCCATCCGTGGACGTGCTGACGGGGCTCATAAAGGCCAACTTCCCGAGCCGCATCGCCTTCGCGGTGGCCTCGCAGGTCGACTCCCGCACCATCCTCGACTCCGCCGGCGCCGAGCGCCTCCTTGGGCGCGGCGACATGCTCTTCATCTCTTCCGATTCCCCGAAGCCCCGGCGCGTGCAGGGCGTGTTCATCTCCGAGGAAGAGAGCGCAGCCCTGAGCGAGCACTGGCGGCAACTCCCGCCGAACGCAGACCTGCCGCAGATCCCTCTGGAGAACATGGCCCGGGAAGCCGAGACTGCAGCAGCCGAGAGCACAGGCGACGGCGGTGATTTCGACGAAGGCGACTCGCTCTACGAGCGGGCCCTGCAGGTCGCCGCGGCCAATCGCCAACTCTCCACTTCCCTGCTCCAGCGCAGGCTGCGCATCGGCTATCCGCGTGCGGCCCGGCTGATGGACCAACTGGAAGAGGAAGGCATCGTGGCCGCCTCCGGAGAGCCGGGCAAACCCCGCGAGGTCATCTACCTCCCTGACGAAGAGTAGCCCTCGCCCTTCGTATACTTCGCCTTCCCACTCGGTCCCGTGCGAGCCGCGCCTGCCGCTTCTGCTAGAATCGCTCCATACAGGCGGGAGGAGAGTGACGCCATGGCCACTGACGTAACGGTGGAAGAAGTAACCGAAGCGCTGAAGGACGTATACGACCCCGAGATCCCGGTGAACGTGGTCGACCTCGGCCTCATCTACGGCATAGAAGTAGACGACGACAGCAACGTCCACGTGGACATGACGCTTACCGCTGCGGGATGCAGCATGGGGCCCTTCATCGCGCAGCAGGCCGAATGGGCCATCGCCGACATCGACGGCGTCAAGGACGTCAACGTGGAGATCTCTTTCGACCCGCCCTGGTCGCCCGACCGCATCACCGAGGACGGGCGCAAGCTGCTCGGCCTCGACGACTAAACCGCGCCCAGCCGCGTAACGCTGGCAGAACGGGGCCGAGCCCCGGGGAGAAGGCACGCCCCGATGACGATGAGTGAAGAGCAGCGCCAGGCGCGTCTGGCGCAGATCAAGCGACAGTGGGAGCAGCGCCGCGCCATCAGCCGGTCGCTCGGTAAGATCAAGACCAAGATCGGTGTCTACAGTGCCAAGGGCGGCGTCGGCAAGACGACCGTCGCCGTGAACCTCGCAGCGTACCTCGCGGGGAAGGGCTACACCATCGGTCTGCTCGACGCGGACATCGACACCCCCAACGCGCCGGACGTGCTCGGCAGCGACGCACACCCCGAGAGCGCGGACGGACGCATCAAGCCGGCGGAGGCCTTCGGCGTCAAGGCTGTCTCCATGTCCTACTTCCAACAGGACCCCGAGGAGGCCATCATCTGGCGCGGGCCCATGATTCACAACGCCATCAACCAGTTCCTCCAGATGACCGACTGGGGCGAGATCGACTTCCTCGTCGTCGACATGCCACCCGGCACGTCGGACGCACCGCTCACCGTCATGCAGGTGCTGACGATGGACGGCTTCGTGGTCGTGACCACCCCACAGAGCCTTGCGGCGCTGGACGCGAAGCGTTCCATCAACATGATCCGCAAGCTGAACGTGGAGGTGCTGGGCGTCGTCGAGAACTACGTCGGCGACGTGTTCGGCTCCGGCGCGGGGCGGGAGCTTGCGAGCGACCTCTCGCTGCCCTTCCTCGGAGAGATCGCGCTGCGCGCCGACTACCGGGACGACTCGCAACCGACAGTGCTCGCCAGCGCCGGGGTCCGCGCCGAGTACGACGTCATCTGGACTGCACTCCAGGAGCGCCTCACCGCGCTGGAAGCGATGCCGGAGCAGCAGGCCGTCGCGGAAGGAGCAGACGATGGGGCTCGCTGACCGGAAGTACGCCCACCAGCACAAGCCGGGCAAGCACAACCGCAAGAAGTTCACCCCGCCGCCCAAGCCCAACGCGCAACTGCGCAAGGAGCTGCGGGAGATACTCGAGCAGCAGAGGCCACCGCAGGACTGAGGTCCGCTCACTTGCCGCGTCTGGCACGCTGGCTCTCTATCACCGAAAGCGTCAGTTCCTCCACCTCCGCACGGGATGCTCCGACGAAGAAGAAGAGCGTCCGCCCGTAGCGCTTCGCCATCAGGTGCCAGCCGTCTTCCAGGGAGCGGTAGTGCGCCTCCTCTCCATCCAGTGTCACCGCATCGAGTCCAGCACCCGAGAGGACAGCCCCCCACAGTACGCGGACGACGAACGCAGGGTAGCTCGACTCCGCAACCGCGATGATGCCAGCGCCCGTCCCAGACAGCACGTCCGAGTCGATCCGGGGAGCCTCGTCGCCGAAGTCGCCGTACAACCCGAACGACGCGATGTTCATCCGGGCGAGCCGCAACGCCGCGCCGAGCCCCCCAACCTCCACGCCGAGTTCGCGCAGCGTCCCGTCCAGCAGGTCGCCGCGATTCCTGACGAAGCCCAGGCCCAGGAGAGGCGAGGGCGGGCCATCCGGCAGCAGGAGCCACCCCCGCCACGCGCCAGGTTCGTACTCCGCCCACGGGATGCGGGCTTCCCCAGCCCACGCCGCGCGCATCTTCTCCGCCCAGGCGTTGTCGGGTTTCCCGAACAGCAGGGTGTCCCCGATCCGGCTCGTCCAGATCCCCGTCTCCAGGGCGTCCGCAGCCTCGGCTAGGTCTGCGGCGTCAGCGAACTCCGCCCGCGCGGCGTACTCCTGGGCCGGATGACGCGCCACGCCCTCGAAGCGGACGTTGCGCACCTCCGACTCGCGCCCATCCGGAGCGCGGATAGTCAGTGCGGCCGGACTCTCCGGCACGATGTAGACCGACGCGTTCATGGGCCCGTTGAGGGCGGTCCAGCCGTCGAACGGCGGAGGCAGGCCGGGCCCTCCGGGGGCGGCTGCATCGTTCCAGTTGAGGAGGGTAAAGACAACGAGCGCCAGGAATACGATGCCGAAGAGGAAGAGGAGCCGCCGGCGCATCACTACCGCTTGCGTCTCCGCCTGCCGCCAACCCTGGGGTATTGCACCGGCTCCGGTTCGGCCCGGGGCCCTGCCTCACCGGCAGCGCCCCGGTCAGCGACCTCCTGGGCAACGAGCAGGCGCTTCAGGTCCACCATCTCGTCGCGCAGCAGGGCCGCCTTCTCGAACTCCAACTGGCGCGCTGCCTCCTTCATATCCGCTTCCAGCTGCTTCACCACGCGGGCGAGGTCGTCCTTCGGCATATCCTGTCGTACGCCGTACGCCGCGCGCGGCTCCGCCAGCTCACGGATGGACTCCGTGATGTCGCGGATCGCCTTCCGGATACCCTCCGGCTGAATGCCCTCGCGCTCGTTGAAGGCGGTCTGCAGCGCGCGCCGGCGCTCCGTCTCGTCTATCGCCTGCCGCATGGAGTCGGTGATGCGGTCCGCGTACATGATGACGTGGCCGTCCAGGTGGCGGGCGGCGCGGCCTATCGTCTGGATGAGCGACGGCGAAGAGCGCAGGTAGCCCTCCTTGTCGGCGTCCAACACGGCGACGAGGCTGACCTCCGGCAGGTCCAACCCCTCGCGCAACAGGTTGATGCCGACGACCACGTCATGCACGCCGAGGCGGAGGTCGCGCAGTATCTCCGTGCGCTTGAGGGTGTCCACCTCCGAGTGGAGGTAGTGCACTTTCACGTTCATCTCGCGCAGGTAGTCGGTAAGCTCTTCGGCCATGCGCTTGGTGAGCGTCGTGACCAGTGCGCGCTCGCCCTTCGCGGTGCGACGGCCTATCTGCTCCAGGAGGTCGTCTATCTGCCCCCTGGTCGGCTTCACCTCTAGTGTCGGATCCAGGAGGCCGGTGGGACGGATCACCTGCTCCACCACCTGCGAGCTGTGCTGCAACTCGTAGGCTGCAGGAGTCGCGGAGACGTAGACCACCTGGTTGACGCAGCGCTCGAACTCCTCGAAGTTGAGCGGGCGGTTGTCCCGCGCCGACGGCAGACGGAAGCCGAAATCGATCAGGGAGTCCTTGCGCGACATCTCGCCGTGGAACATGCCCCGCAGCTGCGGGATGGCCATGTGCGACTCGTCGATGATGAGCAGGTGGTCGTCCGGGAGGTAGTCCATGAGGGTCCACGGCGTGCTGCCCGGCGGACGCCTGCCGAGCGGCTGCGAGTAGTTCTCGACACCGGCGCAGTAGCCGGTCTCCCGCAGCATCTCCAGGTCGTAGCGCGTGCGGTGTTCCAGTCGCTGCGCTTCCAGCACCTTCCCCTCCTCCCTGAGCAGGGAGAGGCGCTGGTCGAGTTCCCCCTCTATCTCGACCACGGCATCTTCCAGTTTCTCACGGGAGGTGACGAAGTGCTTGGCGGGGTAGATGTCGATCTGCGAGCGCTCGGAGAGCAGTTCGCCGGTGAGCGGATCGAGCTCGACGATGCGCTCGACGTCGTCGCCGAAGAACTCGACACGTACGGCGACGTCCTCGTAGGCCGGCATGATCTCCAGCGTATCGCCGCGCACGCGGAAACGCGCGCGGGCGAGGTCGTAGTCGTTGCGCTCATACTGCATCTCGATGAGGCGCCGGGCGAGCTTCTGGCGGTTCAGCCGCTCGCCGCGCGTGATGCGCTCCACGAACGCGAAGTACTCAGCGGGCGAGCCGAGGCCGTAGATGCACGAGACAGAGGCGACGATGAGCACGTCGCGCCGCGTCATCAGCGAGCGGGTCGCGGCGTGGCGGAGCTTGTCGATCTCGTCGTTGATGTCCGCTTCCTTCTCGATGTACGTATCGGTGGAAGGGACGTAAGCCTCCGGCTGGTAGTAGTCGTAGTAGGAGACGAAGTACTCGACGGCGTTCTCGGGGAAGAAGTCGCGGAACTCCTGGGCTAGCTGGGCAGCGAGCGTCTTGTTGGGAGCAAGGACGAGCGTGGTCTTCTGGACAGCCTCGACGGTCTTGGCCATCGTGTATGTCTTGCCGGACCCGGTCACTCCCAGGAGGGTCTGATGGCGCATGCCGCGGCGGATGCCGTCCGCGAGCCGGTCGATGGCCTGCGGCTGGTCGCCGCGCGGTTCGAAGTCGGCGACGACCCTGAACGGCGTTCCGATCTCGGTTGGGTGGAGCGTGGTCATGCTGCCGGGTCCCTCACCTTCCTAATTTCGCCGACGGCGGCGTTCAGGGCAAGCGTGAGGGCGGTTGCGGGATCAAGGATGCCAACACGCTTGAATTCTGGCACTCTTGATCCATGTCTTACGAGTAAGACAGACGAGCCGTTTGGCATCCTTGAGATTCTTGATCGAAGCGTTTCCGTGGCCGTGGCCTGCTTCCTGAGCGCCGGAGCATCAAGAATCTCAAGAGTGCCAATGTTTTCAAGTTTTGGCGCCGGACCCATAGATCCTGTCGATGGGTGCTGCTTCGAGCCACAGACCCCGTTTATGGGTGGGGAGAAGTACGCGGTCATAGGTCCAGCGTAACGGACGCGGGGGCGACTGCGTAAGGGGCGGGTGTCGCGGGTGATCGGCCCTCACACCGCACGCTGCCAGGGGCTGCGGGGTTGCGCGCAAAGGCGCGAGCCTGCGCAGGACGACGGGGGCTATTTTATCAGGAACGAGGACAGATCAGGCGTAGATGTCGCGGAGGGCGGCGTGCAGGTCTGGGTGGCGGAAGGCGTATCCGGAGGCGAGCGCTGCGGCTGGAACGACGCGGCGGCTGTTCAACAGCTCCGACGCGAATCCCCCCAGCGCCAGCCGGAGCGCGAACGCGGGCGCAGGCATGAGTGCGGGACGGCGCAGGACGCGCCCTAAGGCCCTCGCTACCTCCCACTGGCGCGCCGGGGCGGGGGCGCAGACGTTCACCGGTCCCTGCACGTCATCGTTATCCAACGCGTGCAGGATGAGGCCCACCACGTCGTCCAGGTGCACCCACGGCCACCACTGCCGCCCCGACCCGACAGGGCCGGAGAGGCCGGAGCGTGTCAGCCGCGAGAGCGGAGGGAGGAAGCCGCCATTGCGCCCGGCGACCAGCCCGGTGCGCAGCATGACGACGCGCGCGCCGGCAACCGAGGCCCGGGATGCTGCCGCCTCCCACTGCACGCAGACGCCGGCCAGGAAGCCCTCGCCGGGCGGCGCGTCCTCGGTCAACTCCTCCTCGCCCCGGTGACCGTAATAGCCGCCGGCGCTGGCGTTCACGAGGACGCGGGGAGCGGGGGCCGTTCTCGCTGCCATCTGCATCCCCAGCACGAGATTACGCGTGCCTGTCTCGCGCGTCTCCAGGATGGCGCGGCGCTTCTCGTTGGTCCAACGCGCCGCGACGCTCTCTCCCATGAGGTTTACGACCGCGTCCACGCCCTCCAAGGCCTCGGCAGGCGGCAGCCCCTCCAGCGGGTCCCATGCATGGGTCTGCATCAACCCCGGCAGGGCCATGCGTGCCCGGGTAGGGTCGCGCGTAAGCGCCACTCTCTGGTCGCCGCGTTCCATGAGCGCATGGACGAGCGCACGGCCCACGAACCCTGTCGCTCCGGTTAACAGCACGCGCATAGCTACTCTCCGCCTCCCAGCATCAGTTCGTCCGGATAGGGATGGAGGTACGTCTGGGCGGCGAGCCAGTCCGGCCCGCCGGCTTTCCGCACATGGTGGCGCAGCAGCGTGAAGGGCGCAACGAACGCCGTCCTGCCGGTCCGGTATCGCTCGATCTCGTCGACCAATTCTTCCCGATCGTCGCGATCGAGCAGTCCCCTCAGGAAGCCCGCAGCGTGTTGCAGGGCGTTCGCGTGCTTGCGCGATGTGGTCAAGCGCTCAAGAGCGCGCATCAGCACACGCCCGTACTCATCAGCCGTGTCCTCCCACGGGGCGCTGCCCGCGCGGGCGACGACGCGTCCGGCCTCGCGATAGAGTGCCGGTGCATGCGCCAAGAGCGTGAGCTTGTGCGCCGTGTGGAATGCAACAAGCGCCGCTGGCGCGCGCGGGCCGTCCAGCAGCGCCATCCAGCGCTGGTAGACGAAGACGCGCTCGATGAAATTGGCACGCAGGCGAGGACCGTTCAGGCGTCCCTGCTCTTCCACGGGCAGCAGCGGGAACCGCTCCGTGAGCGCCACGGCGAAGAGGCCGCGTCCCGTGCGGGCGGCAGGGCCACCATCGCCGGAGTAGACCTTCACACGGAAGAGGCCACAGCTGGGCGAGTCCCCGGTGAGCACGTAGCCATGCAGCCGCAGGCCCGCGAGTTCCTCGATGCGACCCGCCACCCAGGAGCGCATGACGGCGGTATGGTCCGCATCGGAGCGCACTCCTCTCATGCGGAGGGAGCCGTCTCCCTCGTCGACGAGGCGCACAGGCTCGCGGGGCGTGCCCATCCCCGCCTCCGACTCCGGACAGACCGACGTCCACTCCACGTGCGGGCCGAGCGACTGCGTGAGGAAGGCGTTGCGGAGATGCCCGCCGTCGTAGCGCAGGGGTTCGCCGAGCAGACAGGCGCTGACGCCGATGCGCGGCCTGGGAAATGACGTGCTCACAATTCCATGGTACTCCGTCCATGGTTCGACAGGCTCACCATGAGCGGAGCCAGGCAGGGCGTCTCTGTGAGACGCCCCCACCGCGCGCTGGCGCGCCTGGATTCCCGTTTTCACGGGAATAACGGACGGGGCGCTCCGTATGGAGCGCCCCGTCTACAAGAGACAGTCTAACCAGAGCCTGCGGCTACTGCTGTGGCTTCAGCAGGTCTTCCACCGAGCGCAGTCCGGGGTTGGCGTCCGCCACGTACTGCGGGATCAGGAAGGCGCTCTGCCAGGCAACGCTGGCCAGGCTGTCGCCAATCTCCGTAACCGTGCCTGCCTCCGAGGCTTCAGTCCACGCAGCCTGCTGGTTCGGCAGCCAGATCTCCATGGTGATGTTGGTGTCACCGGCAGCCAGCGCCTGCATCAGCGGAATGGTACCGCCCGCAACCGCGTCGGTCGGGTAGCCGTAACCGGCCTCGATGATGAGTCTGGCGACTGCATTCTGCAGCAGTGCGGTACTCCAGTTCAGGTCGGAGAAGATCAGCGTCGGCTTGCTGTCGTCGATGTCAACGGGAGCGCCACCGGCGACCGCCGCCATCCTGCCCAGCGCTTCGGGCGTAACCCAGGCAGTCCACTCCTGGGACTGCGCCATCCACCAGGCAGCCACGTCCTGGTAGTCGTCGCCCGTTTCATCCAGACGCCCGAGCAGCGCGTTGACCGCGTCGTCGCTCAGCGTCCACTTTTCGAGGAACGCAACGACATCAGGCGCGCTCTCCTGCAGTTCGGTGCGCACCGCGATCAGTACGTCCGCGTCCGAGTACTCGCACGCCTGCGTGATGTCCTCAGCCTCGTCAGTCGCACTCATGTGGTCCCAGCACTCCGCCGAGTAAGCCGGTTCCTCCAGGCGGTAGAAGCCGCCGTACTCATTGGTCAGCTTCGCGGGAAGCGTCTCAGGGCCCCAGTAGTAGAAGAGGATGTTCTCGCCCTTCTCGAACGCGCCGAGGATCTCCGCGTTCAACCCTTCGTAGGAGCCGGGGTTGATGAGCGTGATCACTTCATCGAGTCCGTAGCCGTGCACCTGCTTCTCGTTGACGACTTCGCACTCCCATCCGGGGATGCAGGTGACCAGACCGGCCTTGCCATCGCTGTCCGGGCGGACGAAGAGCTCCCAGTAGGCCGGCTTGTCCTCCATCATCATGGAGTCGTCCATGGCGATCGGGCCGCCGAGGGCATTCAGGACGGTGTCGGCTACGCCGGCTGCGACCCAGTCGTGCCACTCGTCGGACGTGCGAAGCCAGTACTTGGCAACGTCGGCAGGGTCTTCGCCGGTGTCGGCGTACCTGCCGAGCAGGGAGAAGATCCCGTCGTCACTCAGTGTGTAGGCTTCGAAGAAGTCGACGACGTCGGGCGCCTTCTCGATGAGGTCTGTCCTCATGGCGATGACGACTTCGGCATCCGCGTACTCACAGGCGAACTCGGTGTCCGCAGGGTTGTCGTGCGTCGCGCCGATGTGCTCTTCGCACTCGGACGTCGAAGCCGGTTCCTCCAGGCGCACGTAACCGCCGTATTCACTGACCAGTGTGCCGATCAGCGCGGTCGGGCCCCAGTAGTAGAAGAGGATGTCCTCTCCCCGCTCAAAGGCGCTGAGGATCTCGGAGTTGAGTCCCTCGAACGAACCGGGGTTGACGAGTTCAACGTGGTCCGCGAGTCCATACCCGATGACCTGTTGCTCGTTCCGTATCTCACATTCCCATCCGGGGATACAGGTGATCAGCGCGGCCTTGTCTCCCGTTGCGGTCCGCGTGAAGAGCGCCTGATACTCAGGATTCTTGAGGTCATCTACGGAAGTCAGTCCGGGGTTGGCGTCTGCCGTGTACTTGGGAATGAGGAAGGCCGACTGCCACGCTACCGAGCTGAGGCTGTCGCCAATGCCTTTGATCGTTCCCTCCGCAACGGCCTTGTCCCAGGCCTCCTGCTGGTTCGGAAGCCATATCTCCATGTTGACGTTCAGGTCGCCTCCGACGAGCGCCTGCATCAGGGGCAGGGTGCCACCGGCGACCGCGTCGGTCTCGTAGCCGTAGCCTTCCTCAAGGATGACGCGGGCCACCCAGTTCTGCAGGACGGCTGAACTCCAGTTCAGGTCGGCGAAGACCAGGGTCGGCTTCTCCTCCATCATCATGGAGTCGTCGGGCGTGGCGGTGGGTTCCGCCGCAGGGGGCGCTGTGGGCGTGGCGGTGGGGTCGTCCTCGCCGCATGCCGCCAGCACCATGGTCATCAGGGCTATGAGCCCCAGCACTAACAGGTATCTCATCGTCTTCATGCAGTTACCTCCTCCGTTTGTTGTCGGGCCGCTCGTACGTCATTGCGCCAGCGGCCCTTGCATGATCTCTCTAATGACCGCCGGTCAGCGCCTGCTGCCGCTCCCTGGCGGCGGCCTGGGTGAGACGGTCGATGATGATGGCGAGCACCACAATGCCGATGCCGCCGAAGAGCGCCTTGCCGGGCTCCAAGCGCCCGAGCGCGCGGTTGACGTCCTCGCCGAGTCCGCCGGCGCCCACGAGCGATGCTATCACCACCATCGCCAGCGCCATCATGGTCGTCTGGTTGATGCCCGCCATGATAGTTGGCACGGCCATGGGTATCTGCACCTTCCAGAGCAGCTGTCGCGGGGTCGTCCCGAACGAACGCGCCGCTTCCACTACTCCGGGGGAGACCTGGCGGATGCCGAGGCTGGTCAAGCGTATCGCGGGGGGCACGGCGTAGATGACGGTGGCGAAGATGGCGGGCACGTTGCCAATACCGAAGAACATCACCGCCGGTACGAGGTAGACGAAGCTCGGCATCGTCTGCATCGCGTCGAGCAGGGGGCGGAGCATCGCGTCCAGCGTGTCGCTCCGCGCGATGACGATGCCCATCGGAATCGCTATGGCGATAGAGATGGTAACGGCGACCACGATCAGCGCCAGGGTTTCCATGGCGCTGGGCCAGAGCCCGAGCGTGCCAAGCCCCGCAAGGGTTGCGCCCGAGAAAATGGCGATCCTCGGCCCGGCCAGACGGAGGCCGAGCAGCATAACGCCGAAGATCAAGACCGGCCACGGGATCCAGAGGAAGACCTTCTCCACGGCGAGCAGGAACCTCAGCACCGCATTCGAGACCGCGTCGAACAGGAAGGCGCCCTCCCGCGTAGTCCAGAAGATCGCCGTGTCCACGCACTCGGAGGTAGCCCGTCCGAGGTTGTCAGGAGTGGCGCCGTCGGAGCACGCGCTGCCGAGGCGCTCGCTGATGCCGAAGAAGTTCTCCGGGGGTTCAAGCTCGGTCCCCCAGAGCCCGACGACGACGAGCGTCACCACGAGGAGGAAGGCGACCCCCCCGCCATAGATGTAACGGTCAGGCAGGGCGGCGAGACGCCTCCACAGGCTTTCGCCACCATTGCCGGTTGGTGCTACTACTGCCATAGGTGGTCTCCTAGCTCGCGTCAGCCCCGATGCCGATGGCACTGGTAGCCGCGCTCTCCTCCGCCTCCGCAACGCTCTCCCGTTCCATCATCTCGATGACGGCGCGAGGGGAGAGTTGGCCGGTCAACCTGCCGTCGGCGTCTATGAGCGGCTGCGGGCCGGACATGTGCCGCACGAGCGGGAGCGCCGCCGAAACGGACATGTCCTCCGAAAGCGGATTGACATCGTCCAGGAGCGCGCCGGAGATGTCCTCGTCGCCCCGCTGGTTGGCCTCGGCAAGCGTTGCGAAGCTGACCGCGCCGACATAGGTGTGATGCTTGTCCGCGGCGAAACCTGCCACCTCGCCTTGCTCACCGAGGACTTCCATGGCCGCTTTCGGGGACATCTCCGCCTGCAGTTTCACCTGTACAGGCTCCATGATGGTCCGAAGTGTGACCACGGAGGACTTCCGCACGTCGCGCACGAACTCGGCGACGTAGTCGTCGGCAGGGCTGTCGAGTATCTCCTCGCCAGTGCCCATCTGGATGACGGAGCCGTCCCGCATGATGGCGATGTGGTCGCCGAGCTTGAGCGCTTCGCTCAGGTCGTGCGTGATGAAGATGATGGTCTTGTGCATCTGCTGCTGCAGGCGGAGCAGCTCGTTCTGCATGTCCCGCCGGATGAGTGGGTCCAGACCGCTGAAGGGCTCGTCCATGAGCAACACGGCCGGGTCCGCCGCGAGCGCCCGGGCGAGCCCGACACGCTGCTGCATACCGCCGCTGAGGGCGTTGGGGCGGTAGTGCTCCCACCCCGTGAGGCCGACGAGGTCCAGCACCTCGTGCGCGCGGTCCATACGCTGCTCTCTCTCGACACCCCGCACCTCCAGCCCCCATGCGGCGTTCTCCTCCACCGTCCGGTGGGGGAGCAGGCCGAAGTGCTGGAAGACCATCGCAGTCTTGGTGCGCCGGTATTCGGTAAGCTGCTCCTCGGTGAAGCCCAGGATGTCCTCGCCGTCCACCTCGATGGAGCCGAACGTCGGCTCGATCAGGCGGAGGAGGGTCCGCACCAGCGTGGACTTACCGCTGCCCGACAGTCCCATCACGACGAACGTTTCCCCGGTCTGCACGTCGAAGTTGACGTCGCGCAGGCCGACGACCCAACTGGACTCCTCCCGGAGTTCCGACTTGCTCTTCTGGAGCAACTCGTCGGTCAACTCCGTAGGCACGCCTGAGCCGAAGACCTTCCAGAGGCCCCTGACACTTACTTTCGGTTGTGTGCCGTTGTTGCTTGCCGCCATACGTCAGCCTGTCCCCACCTATGCCTGAAAGGCGCACGGTTCGGTGAGGTTCGCTCGATGGGGGAGGAACAAATGAATTACGAGGGACGCGAGGTCAGGCGTGCGCACTCGGGTGATTCAGAGGACTGGTGAGCTATATACCCGCACGCCAACCGGTGCGAGCGCCCTCTTGTCACTGTTCAGCGCGTACCCTAGCCACTTGAACGGGGGGTGTCAACGCACGGAATCCGTCATCGCTCTGCCCATGCTGCCATCCGACGGCCCAGCAGTACGAAGCGATTGCTGTTTTCGTCACTCCCGCGCCGCCCGACGGCCTGTTCCGTACAATTCAGTCCCTGGCGCCAGACTGCGCGTCAGACTGCGCGTCAGGCTGCGCGTCAGACTGCGCGTCAGGCTGCGGTGTTTCCTCGGCATCCTGCAGTGCGGGCTTCTCCTCCCGCTCGCGGCCGGGGAGGAAACGCGCAGCGTCGGGCACCAGGACTCCCAGTATCGCCAGCGCCCCCTGGGTCCAACCGTTCACCGGGCGCAGGCAGATGTACTCCGACGTCACTTCCAGGTCAGCGAGCAACTCGAACTCACCGCCCGCCGGGTGATGTCCCAACGGCACGATGGTCCTGTCCCCTTCCTTGCGAGTCTCGCCGTAGGTGAAGCCCTCCCTGTTGGCGACGCGTTCCAAGGCAGGCTTGGACGCCTTTCCCACCAGGAAGGGGAGCTTGAGCAAGAACACAATGGGGCGTAGCACTATTCCCAGCATCACAACCTCCAGGGCGCATGGGGAGCGCCGGGCCCGGGGCTTTCTGCGCATTATACTGGTATGTGACGACTGTAACCGGCGCCTCGCGACGGGAGCCCCCATGTTGACCGTTCCGGTGGTCCCGCCCACCGTGCATGCCCACGGCCTCTTCAAGCGGTTCGGCAGCACCATGGCCGTGCGGAACGTGAGCCTGTCCGTCAACCCCGGCGAAGTGGTTGGGCTCGTGGGCCCGAACGGCTCAGGGAAGACCACCACCATCCGCATGCTGCTGGACATCCTGCGGCCGGACGAAGGTTCCGTTTCCCTCTTCGGCGCCCCGGTGAACGCGGAGGCGCAGTCGCGCGTCGGCTATCTCCCGGAGGAGCGCGGCCTCTACCGCAGCCTGCGCGTGATACCCAACATGCTCTACCTCGCCGAGCTGAAGGGGATGCGGCGGGAGCACGCGCTCCGGCGAGCGGACGAGCTGTTCGCGCTGCTCGGGCTGGAGCCGCACAAGGGGAAGAAGATCAGCGAGCTGAGCCGCGGTCTGGGGCAGTTGGTGCAGTTCGCCGCGACCATCCTCCACGAGCCGGACTTCATCGTGCTGGACGAGCCGTTCTCCGGCCTCGATCCGGTGAACGTCCGCGTGATGAAGGACGCCGTCTCCCAACTGCGGGCTGAGGGGGCGGCCGTCATGTTCTCCACGCACCAGATGACGGACGTGGAGGAGCTGTGCGACCGCGTTGTCATGATCGACGGCGGGACGGTCGTGCTGGACGGCCCGCTCGTGGAGATCAAGCGCCGGTTCGCGGGGAACGATCTGTTCGTGGCGACGGACCTGGACCCGGAAGGCGCTGACGGCGTGCTGGAATCGCGGCGCGACGGCGCAGGCTACGCGCTGCGGCTCGCCGAAGGCCGCGCCCCGGAGGACGTGCTGCGGTCGCTCCTGGAACGCGGCGCGAAGATCGACCGCTTCGAGCTGGCGACTCCAAGCCTGGAGGAGATCTTCCTGCGGGTGGTGGACCGCGACCGGATGGAAGAGGCGCACGATGGGGAGTAAGACCTGGCTCGTCGCGCGCCACGAGTTCGGCGTCACCACGGGCCGGCTCAGCTTCCGCATCTTCGCTGCCGCAGTGCCCGTGCTCGCGCTGCTCGCGCTCGTCGGGATCGGCGTCTTCGACGCGGTGCGCGGTGGGGATGAGGCCTTCCCCGATGAGAGGCAGCCGGCCGCCGAGGCCGCCCGCGTGGGCTACGTCGACCTCAGTGTCGGCGAGGACGGCCAGCCGCTGTTCGCGTCGTTCCGGGACCAGAACGGCGTCGCCTTCGTGCCTTATCCCGACGAACAGCGGGGCAGCGCAGCGCTGCAAGCAGGAGAAATCGACGCCCTCTACGTATTCCCGCGCGATTTCCTGGAGACCGGCCTGCTCGTGCGGATGCGCATGGAGGACAGCAACGGAGGCGCCGGCAACGACGAGCTGCGACGGTTCGTGCTGAGCAACCTGGTCGCGGGGGAGGTCGGCGATCAGGAGCTCGAGCGCGTCATAAGGCCCTACAGCATCGCAACGGTCGAACTGTCCGCATCCGGGACGCCCGTGGAGGAGGATGAGTTCGACGGTGCGGCGTTTCTCTTCTCGTTCGCCGCAGGCATGCTGCTGATCATCTCGGTGCTGACCGCGGCCGGATACCTGCTGCAGGGGCTGAGCGAGGAGAAGGAGAACCGCATCATGGAGGTGCTGCTCTCCTCGTTGAAGCCGGAACAACTCATGTTCGGCAAGCTGTTGGGACTCGGCGCTGCCGGGCTGCTGCAGATGGCGGTCTGGACGGCTTCGCTCGTCGTGTTCCTTCTGCTGCTCAACCGCATCGTGGAACTGCCGGTCGAGTTGAGTACGCCTTCCCTCGAAACGCTGGGCGTGGCGCTGGCGTACTTCCTGCTGGGTTACGCGTTCTTCGGTACGGTGCAGGCCGCGCTCGGCGTCGTGACCACCAACCTGAAGGAGGCGAACAACATCGCGGTGTTCGTCGTCCTGCCCGCCGTGTCGCCGATGTGGTTCCTCACGGTGCTGATCGAGCACCCGGACGGCGCGCTCGCGCAGGTGCTGAGCCTCGTGCCGTTCACCGCTCCGCTCGCCGGCCTCATCCGGTTCGGAGCAGGTGGAACAGGCCTGGCGGAGGTCGCGCTGAGCCTGAGTGTGCTCGCGGCGTTCACGGCGCTGGCCGTGCTGCTCACGGCGCGCCTGTTTCGCGCTTACCTGCTCATGTACGGCCAGCGCCCGGGTGTGCGGCACATCCTCCGCACGTTGTGGAGCGGCTGAGCCGCCCTAGCGCGCCACGGCCTCTTCGAACGTGAACCGGTTGTTGCCGCCTCCCACTCGCTCCGAGAGGAAGCGCTTGCCGTCCTCCGGCGTCATCACGTCCACGTAGATCTCGAGCCGGTTGCCGTCCGGGTCGTTGAAGTAGACGCTTTTGGTCATGCCATGGTCGGTGAGGCTCGCGATCTCGACCCCGTTGTCCAGCAGCCGCTGGTGCATCTCCTGCAACTCGTGCATGCCGCCATTCACGACCAGAGCGACGTGTCCCAGACCCGCGTTGCCACGGGTCGGCTCTCCGTTCACGCTGAACAGTCCTATGTCGTGGTGCTGGGTGCCGAACGACATGAAGGCGGCGCCCTCGGACCGCCGCACCGTCTCCATGCCGAGCGCGTCGCGGTAGAAGGCCTCCGCGGCATCGACATCCGTTACTCGCAGGACCACGTGGCCAACCCTTCCTATCTTTGCCATGCTGCCCTCCTCTGCGACCTTCACGTTTTCTCCCAGTGTAAACCCGTCTGTCCAGCGGCGAGCCCCTTGACCACAAGGCGGGGCGCCCGTACCTTTCCCGCGTCGTATCCGGAGGAAGGAAGCAAGGCGCAATGACCACCGCAGAGAAGATGAAACTGGAGATATCGGTCGGCTACGCCTCGATGACGTACGAGATCGTGCGCCCACTGATGGAGGGGCGCGTGCAGATCGAGGGCGTCGAACTCGAGCCGGTCGAGGAGCTGGGCCCGACGCCAACGGGAGACTCACGGATGAAGACCGGGGACTTCGGCCTGTGCGACCTGAACATGGGCTACTGGCTCGCCGCGATAGACCAGGGGTGGGACATCATCGGCCTGCCCATCTTCGTGAAGCGCAAGAGCGCGCACTGGTACATGGTGGTCCGGAACGACCGCGGCATCGGCGGGCCGAAGGACCTGGAGGGTAAGCGCATCGCGACGCGCTCCTTCCGCTCAGCCATCGTCACGTGGTGCCGGGGGTTGCTCAAGAACCGGCACGGCGTGGACACGTCCACCTTCCGCTGGCTCGTCACCGACGCCGAGGACTACTTCCCCATCTATGACAAGTCGGCAGTCGTGGAGACGGTGCAGGACGGCAAGGTGAGCGTGAAGGACCACCTGCAACGCCTGCTGGACGGCGAGGTCGACGCGTTCCTCGGCGACATCTCGGACCCGGAGCTGTTCGGCTGGGTCGCCAGCGACTCGCGCATCCGCCGCCTCTTTCCGGACTACATGGAGGAGGACCTCCGCCTCTGGCGGGACGAGAGCATCTTCACGCCCGTGCACATGATGGTGCTGAGCGGGAAGCTCGACCGCGAGGACCCCACGCTCGCTCCGCGCATCTGCGACGCGTTCGAGCGCTCCAAGGCGCAGGCGTACTTCGACCTGCTGCGGGACCGCGGCAGCTTCTCGGTCATCTATCTGCGCGAGTACGTGGAGGAGCAGTTCAAGAAGTGGGGCGACCCGTTCGTGTACGGCATCGAGGCGAACCGCCGGATGCTGGACTGGTACATAGACATCAGCCACGAGCAGGGCATCATGGCCAAGCGCTACGGCTTCGACGAGGTCTTTTCGAAGAACATCCTCGATACGTAGCGGGAGGGGAGCAGTCCTACGCGACAGGCACGTCTTTGGCAGATATACCTATGCGTCTATACTGGAGAGGACACCAGGGCTCACGCTGAACCCGCTCTTGCGTGGCTCACAATGGCTCACAATGGCTCACCTTTTAGATAGCTTCTCTCCCGGTAGCCCCGGACTACGCCTGCGCCGGAGCGCCAAGCCGCTTTCCGCCGCGCTTCCGGCGCGCTGGCTGCGGTTGGCTGTCGTGCCGTTGCTTGCCGTCTGCGCGGCATTCGCGCTCGTTCTGGTCACCCCGTCGCCTGCTCCCGCGAACATCACCGAGGGCAGGAGCAGCGTCGGGGCCGGCGGAAGCGTGCTCACCGTCGCCGTGTTCGCCGACGTCGCGGACGCGCAGGACGGCGTGCCGGCGCAGGGCGTAGCGTCGAGCGGCTCCGTTACCGCAGGCGACGCCGCCTACATCGCCAACGGCGCAGACCCCCGAAACACGTTCTCGGACAGCGTTTTGTACGTCTCCAACCAGGCCGACGCCTACAACACCGTACTGATCACCGCCACCGTCGCGGGCCTTGCAGAGGGCGCCTGTGCGGAGGCCACCGTGCGGAACAGGGGCTCCCAAGAGTCCGTCACCGTCATGCTGGCGCCCACGAGCGAGGCCCCGGTCAATGGAGCGCGCACGTACCAGGGCATCATGGCGTTGGCCGTAAGGGATACGGAGAACGCCGACGGCCCCGCCTGCGACGACTACACCGCGGGCTCGGGCACTCTTGCCGTGTTGCGGTCGGTGGACCGCGACAGGATCGCCGTCACCGCGCAGGGCGTTCCTTCCTCGGTCGAGTTGGTCGTGGACGGCGAGGGGCCGGAGGTCCGCGTCTACAGTCCCCAGCCGGACAGCTACTTCCGCTCGGTCGTGGTCAACTTCTCATTCGACGTCCGCGACGAGGGGGCAGGGCTGCGACACGACGGCGAGTTCGAGCCTTCCCCCGACGGGGACCCGCGCCTGGTCAACGTGGACGGCGACCAGCTCACATCGCAGGAGCCGCGCTCCACCCCGGACGGGGGCGCAGCCGACATCCACGCCTACCTCAGCCGGGAGGGCGGCGACGTTATCGACATCACGCCGTTCGGGTCCAGCAGATGGCGCCCCATCCGCACCGGCAAGGCCTATGCTCTCTCCGTCGACGTGAACCTCGGCGGAAGCGGGGCGTTCGACCTCGAGTTCGAAGCGACCGACCGGACCGGCAACACGACAGTCGCCGATTCTGCTGACGTCGCGGTCCCCCCCGCCCTCCCCACTCCCAGCCCCGAACCGGAGAGGGAGACCGATGCAGGGACGCCGACGCCCATACCTATTCCCTCGCCGGAGCCAACCGATACGCCAACGCCCGAGCCGACGGCAACGCCGACCCCGGAACCGACGGCAACGCCAACGCCCGAGCCCACGCCGGACCCGGACGTCGTCGCCTGGCTGGAAGCCTGGATACGGGCATGGCAAGCGTGGCTGGAGCGGCTGCAGGCAGGGTTCTTCCGGTAGTTCGAAGCTCGCACGCCTAAACGGGCGGAGGCTGAGGAATCCTCTGCTACAATGGTGCAGCAAATGTTTCGCAATCTCGTATCACGCTTGTTCAGCAGACCCGTCGCGCCTTCACCGAGCGAGCCCGCCCCGCTTGCAATGGGCGCGGCTGCAGCGGCGACGGACGCAGCACGCAAGCCGAGGCGGCGTCGGCCGCCCAGGACGGCCGACTTACCGGAAGAGCGCCCGGCCCAGCAGACGCAGCAGCGCGCTGCCGCGCTCGTCGACACGCCGGACGCGCCGCCAAGCAAGCGTCGCCGCAGCCGAGGCGGCCGGGGAGGCAGCAGAGAAGACAGCGCACCCGCTCCGGAGAGCGGCAACGATGCTCCGCGCAGCAGGCGCAGCCGCAAACCAACGCCATCACCACAGGGACCCTCGCCGCGCGATCTGCCATTCGGCCCCGTGCTCGTCTCAGCGCCGGTCAAGAAGGCGCTGGACGAGATGCGCTACGAGTCGCCCACGCCGATCCAGGAACTCGTGATCGAACCGCTGCTCAACGGCGAGGACGTCGTGGGGCAGGCGCAGACCGGCACGGGCAAGACCGCCGGGTTCGGCATCCCCATCGCCGAGCTGGTGGACGCA
This sequence comes from Dehalococcoidia bacterium, assembly GCA_034423175.1. GTDB lineage: Bacteria > Chloroflexota > Dehalococcoidia > Lucifugimonadales > Australimonadaceae > Bin16. The sequence continues at coordinate 8,002 of DAOUJA010000011.1, read as the reverse complement.
CGGGAGCCGTTCGTGCAGGCGATCGTGCTCGTGCCGACGCGCGAGCTTGCCCGGCAGGTGACCGATGAACTCACAGAGCTCTGCCGATACCGGGGCACGCAGGTGGTGCCGGTATACGGCGGGGCGCGCCTGGGGCCGCAGATCAGCGCGCTGCAAGAGGGCGCACAGGTCGTCGTCGGCACGCCGGGGCGCGTGATCGACCTGCTGGACCGGGGCGTGCTGCGTCTCGACCGCGCGCGGATGGTGGTGCTGGACGAGGCAGACCAGATGCTGGACATCGGCTTCCTGCCGGACGTGCGCCGCATCCTCCGCTCCACGCCGCGCTCGCGGCAGACGGCGCTTTTCACCGCAACCATCCCCACGATGATCAAGCGGCTCATCTACTCCTACCTGCGCGACCCGCAGACGTTCCGCGTCGGCGAGGAGTCCGAGCCGGTGGAGCAGGTGACGCAGCGCTACTGCGAGGTCGCCAGCCGCGACAAGCTCACCGCGCTTCTCAAGGCGCTCGACGAGGACGAGCAGACGCTCGTGTTCCGCCGTACGCAGGACGACGTCGACTGGCTCGTGAAGACGCTGACACGGCGGGGGGTGAAGGCGGCGGCCATCCATGGCGGGCTGCCTCAGGGCGAGCGCAACGCGGTCATGCAGCGCTTCCGCAGCGGCGAGCTCAGGCTTCTCGTCTCCACCAATCTCACGTCGCGCGGAATAGACGTGCCCACGGTGGAGAATGTCATCAACTACGACATCCCGGAGAGCGTCGAGGAGTACGTGCACCGCATCGGGCGCACAGCGCGCATGGGGCGCGAAGGCACGGCCCTTACCTTCGTCAGCGAATGGGACCTTGACTTCTTCGACGCCATCAAGGCGCACGTGGGCGATGACCTGCAGCCGATAGAGCTGGGGCTCTACAGGCCGCAGGAAACCAGCGTTTAGGGCGGGCCGGATGCGCGCGACAGAGTTCCTCTCACACACCCTGAGACAGGACCCGAACGAGGCGGAGACGGTCAGCCACCGGCTCATGCTCCGCGCGGGCATGATGCAGCAGGCCGCCGCCGGGGTCTACTCTTACCTGCCGTTGGCGCTCCGCTCCATCCAGAAGATAGAACGGATCGTGCGGGAGGAGATGAACGCGGCGGGCGGGCAGGAAGTGCTGATGCCCACGCTCCAGACGCTCGAGACGTGGGAGCAGTCCGGGCGCGCCGCCGCCTTCGGCGGCAACCTCTTCCGCCTGTTCGACCGGCGGGAGCGCCCGCTCGTCCTCGCGCCCACGCACGAGGAGATCGTCACGGCCATCGCGGGGGCCCACGTCGAGTCCTACCGCGACCTGCCGCTCAACATCTACCAGATACAGACGAAGTTCCGCGACGAACCGCGACCGCGCGCAGGCCTGCTCCGCGGACGCGAGTTCACCATGAAGGACGCCTATTCCTTCGACGTCGATCAGGAGGGCCTGGACGTCACCTATCAGCGGATGCGCGTGGCGTACCGCAACATCTTCCGCCGCTGCGGGCTGCCGACCATCGAGGTCGAGGCCGACAGCGGCGCCATCGGGGGGAAGGACTCGCACGAGTTCATCATGCCGGCGCCGAGCGGCGAGGACGTCATCCTCTACTGCGAGGAGTCCGGGTATGCCGCGAACGTAGAGCGCGCAACATCGCTCATCGACCCCGCGAGGGAGGGAGAGCCGCTTCCCCTGGAACTGGTGGACACGCCCGGCATCACCACCATCGCCGACCTCGCCGTGTACCTCGGCATCGCAGAGTCGCAGACGCTCAAGGCCGTCTTCTACCAGGCGGACGCGGAGACCGTGCTCGTCACGATCCGGGGCGACATCGAGGTCAACGAGGTGAAGCTGAAGAACCACCTTCACTGCCTGGACCTGCGCCTCGCCAATGCCGAGGAGGTCGCCGCCGCGGGGCTGACGCCGGGCTCGACGTCGCCCATCGGTCTCTCCGGCATCCGGCGCATCGCGGATAACTCCATCCTGCAGGGCAACAACTTCGCCGCGGGCGCGAACCAGCCGGACAAGCATTACCGGAACGTGAACTACCCGCGCGACTTCCAGATAGACGAAACGCTGGACATCGCGACCGCGCGCGAAGGCGACGGCAGCCCGGACGGCAAGGGCACGCTCAAGGCGGTGCGCGGCATCGAGGTAGGCCACGTCTTCAAGCTCGGTACGTTCTTCACCACAACGCTCGGCGTCAGTTTCCTCGACGAGAGCGGCACGCTCCAGCCACCAGTTATGGGCTGCTACGGCATCGGCGTCACGCGCGTGCTCGCCGCCGCCATAGAGCAGAACCACGACGACAAGGGCATCATCTTCCCCGCGCCGATCGCCCCGTTCCAGGCTCACCTTCTCGCGCTCAACGCCTCCGATCCGGAAGTGCAGGCGGCAGCCGACGAACTCTACGACGAGCTCACGTCAGCGGGCTGCGAAGTCCTGTACGACAACCGCGTCGAGTCGGCGGGCGTGAAGTTCAACGACGCGGACCTCCTCGGTTTGCCCGTGCGCATCGTCGTGAGCCCGCGCAACCTCAAGCAGGGTGTCGTAGAGATCAAGCGCCGCCGCGCAGACGAGGCAACGCAGGTCCCCGCGGACAGCGTCGCCACGGCGGTGCGCGACCTGCTCACGCTCGACGAACTGTAGGACACCCCAGCCTCACCCCGCGCCGCTTTCCGATTGAGCCGCCCACTCGTACGCCGTATACTGAGGCGGGAGGAACGACGGCATGAGCACGAACGGCACTGACAACGGCAAAGAGACCGGCACGTTCCTGGTGAAAGCGGGCCTTGCGCAGATGCTCAAGGGCGGCGTCATCATGGACGTGGTGACGGCTGAGCAGGCGAAGATAGCCGAAGACGCGGGCGCGTGCTCCGTGATGGCGCTGGAGCGCGTCCCCGCCGACATCCGCGCGGACGGCGGCGTCGCACGCATGTCCGACCCCGGGATGGTCGAGGACATCATGCGCTCCGTGACCATCCCGGTGATGGCGAAGGTACGCATCGGCCACTTCGTCGAGGCGAAGATCCTCGAGGCCATCGGCATCGACTACATCGACGAGTCCGAGGTGCTCACGCCCGCGGACGAGGAGCACCACGTCTGGAAGCACGACTTCAAGGTGCCGTTCGTGTGCGGTTGCCGGGACCTCGGCGAGGCGCTCCGCCGCATAGGCGAGGGCGCCGCGATGATCCGCACGAAGGGCGAGGCAGGCACCGGCGACGTGGTCGAAGCAGTCCGCCACATGCGGACGGTCATGAAGCAGATACGCCGCGTGCAGTTGATGGGCGACGACGAACTGACGGCGTACGGCAAGGAGATCGGCGCGTCGCTCGACCTGCTGCGGGAGACGAAACGCCTCGGCCGGTTACCGGTCGTGAATTTCGCAGCGGGCGGCGTCGCCACACCGGCCGACGCCGCGCTGATGATGCACCTGGGTGCTGACGGCGTCTTCGTCGGCTCAGGCATATTCAAGTCCGGCGACCCTTCCGCGCGGGGCAAGGCCATCGTCAAGGCGGTCACCCACTACGACGACCCGCTTGCCATCGCCGAAGCCTCCAAGGGACTCGGCGAGCCGATGGTCGGCATCAGCGCGCGCTCCCTCGCCCCCGGACAGGAGCTCGCCACCCGGGGCTGGTGAGGCCAGACCCCACGACGAGGTGACCGCGACGGCAACCGTCGGCGTACTTGCACTCCAAGGCGACTTCCAGGAGCACAGCACCGCGCTCCAGGGTCTGGGCGCGTCTGTTGTCGAAGTGCGCCGGACGGACCAGCTCGACGCGATAGACGCGCTCATCATCCCCGGCGGCGAGAGCACCTCCATGGCGAAGCTCATGGACGCCTACGCGATGCGCGCTCCCCTGCAAGCATTCGCGGGCAGCGGACGCCCGGTCTGGGGCACCTGCGCGGGGCTCATCCTGCTGGCCTCCCGCCTGGCGGAAGACCGCCCTGAGCCCCTGGGGCTCATGGACATAACCGTGCGGCGGAACGGGTTCGGCAGGCAGGTGGACTCGTTCGAGACCGATCTGGACATCGCCGGGGTGCCGGGAGACGCGGTACACGCAGTGTTCATACGCGCTCCGCTCATCCTGGAGACGGGCCCGGACGTGCAGACTCTCGCGTCGCTGGAGGACGGTACTGTTGTCGTGGTGCGGCAGGGGCACCTCCTCGCTTCCGCCTTCCACCCGGAGCTGACGGGAGATGCGCGGATGCACCGTTATTTCCTGAACATGCTTCCGGTGGGGGCAGCGCCATGATCCGCGCTTTCCGCATGACCGACGCGCCGTCCCTGCTGTGGCAGGGCTGCCCCAGCAGCAGGGACCTCGTCCACAGCCGCGCTTCGCTGGGGCGCCTCGGACAGAGGCTCAGCCGGACGACTGCCACGTGCATCGGTATGTCCAGCGGACCGGGCCGGAAGGTCATCGGGTCGTTCGAGAGAGGATCGATGGAGGCGCTCGTCATCGTGCAGGCGCGGAGGGCCGCTTCTGTATGGGAGGTCTCCGGCTTCTTCGCGTCCTCCGAGGGATACGCCAAGGTAGACGACCTGCTGCTTGCCGCCGCGGCCGCCGCGGGCGAGGCGGGGGCCGAGCGCGTCTTCCTCCGCTGCGACACCGAAGGCCCGGCGTCCGGTCCGGCGCAACGCGCCGGCTTTCACCGCGCCTTCTCGGAGGAGCTGTTCAGCGGCGGGCTGCGGCCGATACGCGACACCCCCATGCACTTCCGCCCCTTGCGAGAGCGCGACCTGCACGACGTATTCCGTTTGCAGGTTGCCACCGCCCCCATAGACGCACGTCAGGCCATAGGCCTGACCGTCAACGAATGGAGAGCGGGGAAGGAGTCCGGAGCGGGAAGGAGCAGGGAGTACGTGTGCGATACTGAACATGGCGTCAGCGCGTGGGCGCGCCTGGACCGCACGAACGATTCCCTTCTCGTGGAGGCAGCCTTGCACCCGGACTTTCCCACACTCGCTCCCATGCTGGTGGAAGGGGTGGCCCGGGTCGCCCGTCACGAGTCCGCACGCTGGATCGTCCCGACGTACCAGCCGTACCTCGCCCAGGCCCTCGCGGACCGGGGCTGGCGGCCGGAGAGCACGTACGAAGTGTCCGTCAAACCCATCGCACGACGAGTGCGCCAATCGTCGATGGCGCCTGTGCAGGCATAGATGACAACACAACCAGACACCAGGCTCGGACCGACCCCGGAGAGGGAGCGGCAGGACCTCTATGCAGTGCTGCCCGCGCAGATTCGCAGGGCGGTGGAGGAGCAGCCCGACCCTGAGGACCTGCTGGAGGTGGTGCTCGACCTCGGCAGACCGCCTGAGGCGCGGTTCGCCGGCAGGGACGTCCACCTTGGCTGTGCCGATGTCTCCAGGGAAGACCTGGACCACGTCACCGCCCGCCTCGGCGACTTCGGCGACGACAACCGCGCCGGCATAGAACGCACCCTGCACCGCATCTCCGCTATTCGCAACCGGCGGGGCGAGGTGATCGGCCTGACGTGCCGCGTAGGCCGGGCTGTCCAGGGAAGCGCGCGCGTCATCGAGGACTTCGCGCTCTCCGGCAGGAGCATCCTCCTCGTCGGCAGGCCAGGCGTGGGGAAGACCACCATCCTCCGGGAGCTGGCGCGCGTCCTCGCGGACGCAGGGAAGCGCGTCATCATCGTGGACACGTCCAACGAGATCGCAGGCGACGGCGACATTCCGCACCCGGCCATCGGCAGGGCGCGGCGGATGCAGGTCCCTACCCCCTCCCGTCAGCACGCCCTGATGATCGAGGCGGTGGAGAACCATATGCCGCAGGTCATCATCGTGGATGAGATGGGCACCGAGCTGGAGGCCATCGCCGCGAGGACCATCGCGGAGCGGGGCGTGCAGCTCGTCGCCACGGCCCACGGCAACACGCTGGAGAACCTCCTCGTCAATCCCACGCTCTCCGACCTCGTCGGCGGGGTACAGACCGTGACGCTGGGTGACGAGGAGGCGCGCCGCCGCCGCACCCAGAAGACGATCCTGGAACGGAAGGCCCCGCCTACCTTCGACGTGCTCGTCGAGATACAGGGCTGGAATAGCGTGGCCGTGCACGCCGACGTGGCGAAGACGGTCGACGCGGTGCTCCGGGGGAGGAGCGTCACGCCCGAAACGCGGGAGCTGGACGAGACCGGAACCGTGCGCAAGAGCTACCAGCGCGCCGCAACCCCGCCGGAGTTCGAGGTCGCTCCCTTCATCTACGGCCAGGAGCGGCAGCGCCGGTACGAACAGGAGCGGGAGTACCGTCCCCGGAGGGAAGACCGGCCCCTCTTCCACGCGGAGCCCGCGCTCAGCCAACCCGCCAGGCCGGCCACGCGCGTCCATCCGTTCGGGGTGAGCCGCGAGCGACTCACCCAGTCGGCGAGCGGGGCCGGGCTCAGCGTGAAGGTAGCGGACAGCCTGAGCGATGCCGACGTCGTGCTGACGACCAAGGCGCACTACCGCCGACGCCCCAACGTGCTCATGGCCGCCGAGGAGCAGGGCGTGCCCGTGTTCGTCCTGCGACGCAACACGCCCGGTCAGATCGTCGGCTTCATCGAACAGCTCGGCGAGACGGCCAACGACGGAGAAGCCGGGCACAGCGGAGCGCTGGAGGCGGAAGAGGGCGTACAGCGCATCCTCGCCGGCGAGACGAGCGCCGTGGAGCTGCGGCCGCAGTCCTCATTCGTACGGCGCATCCAGCACCGCATCGCCGAGCAGGCGCAGCTACGCTCCCACAGCGTGGGGAGGGAGCCCAAGCGGCGCGTCACCATACGCCGCACTAGGTAGCACACACACCCGGTGCTATCATCCGCATCCCGCAGGAGACTCTGTTGAGCGGTTTGTTCATATCGTTCGAGGGTGGCGAGGGCTCGGGCAAGACCACCCAGACCGACTTGCTGGTGGGGCGTTTGGAAGCCGAGACCGGGCGGCGCGTCGTGCGCCTGCACGAACCGGGCGGCACGCCCTTGGGCGAGTACGTCCGCGATTGGGTGAAGGCGCAGAGCGCCCCCCTGACGCTTCCGGCCGAGCTGCTGCTGTTCGTAGCGTCCCGCGCGGAGCTCGTGCAACGAGTCATCCGCCCGGAACTCGGCGCGGACTCGATCGTCGTCGCCGATCGCTACGCGGACTCGACGACCGTCTACCAGGGCCACGCTCGCGGGCTTCCGCTGAAGGACGTACGAGCTGCCAACGCCATCGCCACGGGCGGGGTGTGGCCGGACCTGACGTTCCTGCTGGACGTCCTGCCTGATGCCAGCCTGCGCCGCGCGGGACTCCAGATGTCGTTCGACGAGGAAGGGCAGGTGGAGCCGGTGCCGCGTGCGGACGACAGCACAAAGCGGCGCTTCGAGGAGCTTGGAGCGTCCTTCCACCGGAAGGTGCGGGAAGGCTACCTGCGCCTGGCGAAGGCTGAGCCCGAGCGCTGGGTGGTAGTGGACGGTCAGCAGCCCGCAGAGGAGGTCCACGCTCAGGTGTGGGAGCGGGTGGAGGGACTGCTGCGCTCCGTGTAGCGGTCCCGCTTGACAGGAGAGACCGCTCTCGTCTAGTCTAGGCAGGTTCCCTCTCTCGGGGAGGAGGACATAGGAAGGGCACCTTAACAAGTGAATAGTGGAAGGAAAGCGCCGCGTGCCCCATTGGGGTACGCACCCCTGTCAAGAAGAAACGAGTCTCCTAGAGACTCAGATCTGATTGAGAGTTTGATCCTGGCTCAGGACGAACGCTGGCGGCGCGCCTAATGCATGCAAGTCGAACGGGCGGACCCCTTCGGGGGCGAGCAAGTGGCAGACGGCTGAGTAACGCGTAAGCAACCTACCCACTGGCGGGGGACAACCCGGAGAAATCCGAGCTAATACCGCATGTGATTGCCTGCCGATAGCGGGTAATCAAAGGCTTCGGCCACCAGTGGATGGGCTTGCGTCCCATCAGGTAGTTGGTGAGGTAACGGCCCACCAAGCCTACGACGGGTAGCCGGTGTGAGAGCACGACCGGCCAGAGGG
>DAOUJA010000010.1:0-107113 GCA_034423175.1 Dehalococcoidia bacterium | reverse complement strand
AGCGCCAAGCCCAAGACTACAGCTCCATAAGGGGGGTAGAAGTGAGATTCACGAAGATTCCGCTCATAGCGACATTGATGGCAGTGGCGCTCTCGCTGCTCATCGTTCTCCCGGGACTCGCCCAGTCCTCGGGATTCGACGATCCCAAGGGCCAACTCTCCGGCGGCTCCGACCTCACCGTCGCGGTGTTGTCCGACACCGCGGGCGCCGGCACCATCGCCGAGTCGTACTTCAACGGCGACCTCTACGTCTCCAACGACGACGACGCCCACAACACCGTGCGCATCACGTCGTCACCGGCCACCCCCGTCCACAAGGTGTTCAACGGGGCCAACGGTGAGCTTGGAGCCGCCGACCTGGTAGACGACACGGACACCACGGGCATCGACGAGAGTACTTTTGACGACGACAACGCCCACTGTGTCATTGCGACCGTCAAGAACGTCCGCAGCGGCAAGAGCATCACGGTCGGTCTGCGGAGCACGGCAGTCACCACAGACGACAACGATCCTGTTGACGACGTTGCGCCGTTCGCGGGCATGTTCAACGTCATCCCGGCGGGCATCGAAGAGCGGGACGGTCTGTGCGTGGACTACACCGGCACCACGGAATTGAACGAAGCGCTGGGCCTGATCCCGGCGCGGCACGGCGACACGCTGCGCGTCACGGTCGCGGGCGTGCAGGGCAGCGTCGACCTCGTTGTCGACGCCGAAGGCCCCGAGTTCGACGAGGGCGAGACCGCCCCTGAGGACGGCGTCTACCTCGGCTCCACCTCCATCAAGTTCCGCTTCGTCGTGTCCGACACCGACTCCGGTCTGCGCCACGACGGCGAGCTCGACTACACGCGCGGCGACCTGGACGCACGCGCCTTCAACATGGACGACGACCAGTTCACCACCGGCGAGCCCCGCTCCGTGGAGGACACCGGCGCGGCCGCGGACATCAGCGTGATCTTCGGCAGCAACGGCGAAGGCGAGGGCGGCGAAGACATGAGCAAGTACGGCTCGAACGGCTGGCGCCAGCTCGGCGACAGGGCCGGCGTCTCCTACCTCATGAACATGAGCATCGGAGGCCAGGCTGAGGGCATCCACTACTGGTACCTCGAGGCCAAGGACCGCGCGGGCAACACCACCCGCACCGATGCCGACGACGACCCCCGCGAGGACTACCGTCTCTGGGTGGACGTCTCCAACCCCGAGTTCAAGGATGCCCGCACCGGCATCTCCTACGACACCGACGACCGGAAGGAGATCGTGGACCGCTCATCCATCGCGGTCACCTTCGAGGAGGGCGACGGCGGCCTCGACAGCGTCATGAACATCGACGCGGACAAGTTCCTCGTCGAGGACGCCGAAGTGGTCGGCGTCATCCAGCCCGGCGCCGCGACACGGTGCAAGGGCGACAGCGACGACTACCCGCTGGACATCGACGAGAACTGCGGCATGGACGACCACCCGCAGGCCCGCATCTACCTGCAGTTGGCCGAGGACCTGGCGCCGGACGCCGAGCCCGTGGTCTCCATGTTCGGCGGCGCGGTGCTCGACCGCGCGGGCAACCCCAGCAACCAGGACGAGGTCGACGCGGACGACTACATCGCGCCTACCCTCACCGTCACGTTGACCTCCGCAGTGATGGACCGGCCGGTGCTCCGCCATAACAGCGAGTTCACGGTAACCATCAGCTCCGACGAGGAACTCCGCCGAGCTCCGACGGTCTGGTTCGCCGAGCTCGACGACGCGAGCACTTCGGACGCGGAGAAGAGCCGCGCCCCGCTGGGCAGCGCCTCACGCGGCGACCGCGTGGTCGCGGGCAGCGAGGACAACTCCTGGGAGCAGACCTTCCGCACCAACGACGTCGGCAACGAGGACGGCGCCTACGCGGTCATCGTCATCGGCGAGGACGACAACGACAACGTCGGCTCCACCCCGGGCTGGGCCAACAAGCGCACCGACAAGGCGCCGATAGCCAGCACGGAGGCCGACCCCAGGAAGGCCAGCCTCAAGGACCTCATCGCCGGCAACCTGCTGGTGGAGGTCGACACGAACGAGAACGTCGGCGACCCGGGCTTCGAGCTCAGCCCCGAGGCGGGTGTGGACACGGACGAGACCGAGAGCCGCAACCCGTACGTCACCGTCAGCTTCGCCGATGAGAAGAACGAGTACGACAAGACCTTCAAGGGCGACTCCCACAGCGCGGTGGAGATCGTCTCCATCACGCTGAACGGCGACAACGTCGCGGACCTCGTGTCCGAGGTGGAGAACAACGAGTACACGGTCGGCTTGAAGGACCTGGAGGTCGGCTCCTACGACCTGAAGGTCACGGGCAGGGACGACGTCGGCAACGAGGTGTCCGACACCTACGAGTTCGATGTCGTGCCGCGCGACCCGTACGAGGTCGACCTGATACCGGGCTGGAACCTGGTGTCCGTGCCCGGCACCCCGCTCGACTCCAGCACCGGCGCCGTGATGGGCTCCACCAACGAGGCGACCATCGTGCTGGCCTACCAGAACGACGAGTGGCTCACCGCGGTCAACGACCAGGGCGAGTGGCGCGGCACGCTGACCGACATCGTGGGCGGCTACGGCTACTGGGTGCAGACCACGGCGTTCGAGACCATCGAGACGCTGATCCCGGAGACGGACACCTCGTCCGTGCTCCCGACCGCCAGGGTCATCAAGGGCTGGAACCTGCTCGGAGTCGTGGACGTGGCCCAGGCCGACGCCGGCGATGCGCCGTCCGGCGGCGGCGAGGCTGACGACTACTTCAACAACTTCGACTGGCGCGTCGCCTACGCCTTCGAGACCGAGACGAACCAGTGGACCAAGACCCTCCCGGACGTTCAGGACAGCGACACCGAGATCAAGAACGGCAAGGGCTACTGGGTCTGGAGCACCGAGACGGGCACGCTGGTCCCGTAGAACGGCGCCGCGGAACCGATAGCGCACGAAGCCCCCTCCGGCAACGGAGGGGGCTTCCTTTTGCGCCCCGAGGCGGCGCTTGACTCTCGCTTACGCGCAGGCTTATCGCATTGAGCGGCGCTTAAGCGTGCTTGAGAATTGGTGAGCACGCGGGAAGCGCTGCGAATCGGACATCCCCCAGGTGAAGCGCGTGAGACACCAGACCGCATCCATCAGTGAGATCGCGAGCCGCTCCGCGCGCATCGTCGTTGCGGCTGCGGCGTTCGCCGCGGCCGTCGCGCTGCTGGCCCTGCTCCCCGCCTTCGGGCAATCGACGTTCGACCGTACGGACGGCAGGGCCGACAACGGCGCCGGCCTGAGCATCGGGGTCTTCGCGAACATCGAGGACGCCCAGCTCCGGAAGAACAGCGAAGAGGCCTACCCGAACCCCGCAACCGGCCAGACGACCACCGTCTTCGTCCCCATTGAGACCCCAACCGCTTACCTGGGCACGCAGGGCTTCCATCTCCGGATGGACACCGCGTACCTGGCGAACGGCCTGGTCTCGCCGCAGCACACCTTCTTCGACGGCACCCTCTACGTCTCCAACGACCCGGCGGCGCACAACACGCTCCTCATCACGGTGGACAGCTCCCTCGTCACCGAGAGCGACGGCGGCTGTGTCGAAGCGTCCGTGCAGAGCGCGCGCTCCGGCGACCGCCCGATCACGGTGCAGATGCCCCTGACGTCGGCAACCGGGCCGACGAACGGACCCATGAAGAGCTACTACCAGGCGTTCGTGCGTGTCCTGGACTCGCGCGCGGACGACGCGAACGGAGACCCGCTGTACGCGAAGAGCGACGGCCCCGGGTGCGTGGACGACCCCGACGACACTGACGACGTCAGCTATGACACTTCCGGCGGCATCGGCCAGGACGCGACTGCCGCCATCCTCGCGCGGCACGACGACGTCGTCACGGTGAGCGTGCAGGGCGTGGGGACGGTCTCGGTGCGGGTGGACGGCGAGGGGCCGGAGGTGTTCAACATCACGCCGGAGGACATGGGCTACTACCGCTCGCGCGACATCGAGTACGCGTTCACGGTGCGCGACGACGACGCGGGCCTGCGGCACGACGGCGAGCTCGTGGTCACGGACGACGGCGACTACACGCAGGCGAACGTGGACGGCGACCACACGACGAGCGGCGAGCCGCTCTCGGAGAAACTCGGCCGCGCGGTTGACGTGAGCGGCAACGCCGCGGAGATAGACCTGGACGTGTGGGCGGTCGACGCCGCCAACGGCCGGGAGGACCTCACGCACACGGGCAACTGGACGCTCGTGGGGAGCCGTCCGGGCGTTGCGTACGCATTCTCGGCGGGCGCGCGCAGCATGAGCGAGGGCGCGTACTTCATGGAGATCTCGGCCAGCGACCGCGCCGGCAACGAAACAGTGACCTTCGTGACGTTCGAGGAGAACGGGCAGGAGCAGCAGCAGCCGCACCTGTTCATAGTGGACGACACGGAGCCGGAGGCCGCCCAGGCGTGGACGGGCATCTCCTACGACCTGGACTTCATGAAGGGCGGCAGGGAGGTCCCCGACCGCTCGTGGATCATGGTGGACTTCGGGGAGCCGCTGCGCAGGAACGTCGCGCCGGACCTCATCAGGGTGGCGGGACACGAGGTCGTCAGCGTGCTCCATCCGTCGGAGGCGCCGCCGCGGAGAGACATCCTGAACAGGTTCGGCTTCGCGTCCGGCACCACGTCCAACAACGCACCCCCGGCGCCGGAGCGCCTCGGGTCCGGGCCGCCCGCGCCCCGGGCAGCGGCGCAGCTTGCGCCCCAGGCCCAGGGCACGTGCACGGCCCCGGCCCAGGGCACCAGGATCATGAACCTGAGCTTCAACTACAACCGGACCACCGGCGACGCCCGTATCTCGTGGGACCGGCTCGCCGCCCACGACTGCAACGGCTACCGGCTCGCCATCCTCGTCAAGAACGCAGTGCTGATCGTCGAGGACCTGGACCGGACGACCCCGCGCTTCGACATCCCCAGGGAGTCCGAACTCGGGCGGTACATCGAGGCCCAGATAAAAGACGCGGACGTGGACGAGATGCGCATCCTGGCCGCTCTGCAGTACGAGTCCGTAGATGCACACACGGACGACTTCGGCAGCGCGAAGCGAGACGCGACCATTAACCTCGACAGCCTGACAGCGCCGTCGACCCCGGTGTCCGGCAGCGTGACCGGGCCGTACCTGCTGCACCCGCGGTCGGTGCCCGCCGTGCTCCCGGAAGTCCAGCAAGCCGACACTTCGATCACGTGCAGGTTGACGTCAGGGAACGATCCGCACGATGAAGTCGTGGTCGCCATCTCGCACAGACCGACGCCGGGCGGCACGCCGAGCGGATGGGAACGCGTGGGCTACTACTGGCAGCTCTTCTACCCGCCGGACTTCAACGTGGGACTGGACCGCCTCTTCAAGTACACGGCCCTGGGAACGGACGGCTACGAGACGAGCGTCAGCTACCAGGCCTTCTACGACTGGGAGACCCGGCAGGACTTCAACGCGCAAGCCGAGGTCGTGTCGGTGTACGAGGACGGCAACGGCAGGAGGCTCGCCGGCGCGGTGCGGACGCTCTGGTGCTCGGGCTCCCTGGTCTCCAACCCGGACCTGGACAGGACTCCGCCGCGGCTGGTGTCGACGTCGGTCGACGGCAACAAGCTCAGGCTGAACTACAACGAGAACCTGAACACCGGTTCGGTGCCCCCCACGAGCGCGTACCGGGTATCGGGGCGCACGGTGACGAACGTCGACGTGAACGGGGGGACCGTGACCCTCACGCTGGACTCGGAGATCGGGGCCGACGAGGGCGTTACGCTCAGCTACCGGCCGCCGCCGTTCGGCCCGGTCGAGGACAGTGCCGGGAACAACGCCTCCCGCATCAGGGACTGGCGCGTCCAGACCGGCGTGGGCGGAGAGGACGGAGGCGAGAACTGGGACTTCGGCAGCCGCACGCATGAAGAGTGGCTGGCGGCGCTGGGGTACTGGCCGATAGACATCAACGGCGTGCTGATCGACGACGTGCGCTCGCGCGTCTACGTCGAGCTGGCGCGCGAGCTGCGGCCTGACGAGACGCCGGAGGTGCTGCTCTTCGGCGGCGCCGTCCATGACCTCGCGAGCAACGTGAACGAGTCCCAGGACATGCGCTCGCGGGACGGCATCGCGCCGCGCCTCACCATCACCGTTACGGCCCGGAACCCGGGCGAGGTCCCTGCCTCCGCGGGAACGACGGGAAGGCCCGTCGCCAACCACCGTGGCGAGTTCGTCGTCGACGTGCGCTCGGACGAGGACCTGCGGCGGCGTCCGCAGGCGTACTTCACCGGCATCGACACGAGGAACGTGACGGAGGACGGGTACCTCTACCTGATAGGCAACGTCGAGCGGGGCGGGACGCTCGTGGCGCAGGAGGGTACGCGGCACTGGCGCGGGACGTACGCCGCGTCCGGCCTGAGCGCGCTGGACGAGATGTTCGGCCTGGTGGCCTACGGGTACGACGCCGAAGGCAACATCGGCGAGTCGGGCGGCTGGACGCCGGACCGGCACCAGCGGCATGCGACCATCCAGACGGCGCCCTATACGCCGAACGAGACGGTGAACTATCCGGTGATGGAAGCACAGAAACACTTCGTGCTGGACCTGCAGCAGATGCACGACGCCGGCGTGTTGCTGGAGGTCGACAGGGAGTTCAACGGCGGGGCCGAGCCGGCGCTGAGGATGACGCCGCACCAGTCCGAGGAGCCCCATCGCACGGAGAGCGTCTATCCGTACGTGTACCTGGACTTCTCCGGGGAAGCGAAGGAGTACGCCATCTGCCCGGCGGACGGCTGCGGCGGCGAGAACCCGGACGCCGAGTTCTTCGACTCCCACCCGGGGATCGAGATCACGGAGATCATGCTGGACGACGACACGATGATGACGCGCCTGAGCAGGGTGGGCCCCATGGAGTTCGCGTTCCAGGCCCTGGAGCTCGAGCTGGGCCGCCACGAGGTCGCCTATACGGCGGTCGACGACGCGGGCAACGAGTTCTCGGACACGTACGCGTTCCGGGTGGTCGAGCGCGCGCCGTACGAGCTGGAGCTGACGCCGGGCTGGAACCTCATCTCCGTGCCCGGGACGCCGGCCGAGCCGTCGCTGGACGCCGTCATCCCGCCCGGGAGCCGCATCTCGCCGGTGCTGTCGTACCAGGACGGAGACTGGGTGACGGCGGCGCTGAACGAGGACGGCGAGTGGCGCGGGAACCTCACGAGCATCGAGGCCGGCCCCGGCTACTGGGTGTTCGCCACGACGTTCGAGAGGCTCTCGACCCTGATCCCCGAGGTGGACCCGGCGTCGGTGCCGCCCGCGGTCCGGGTGAACTTCGGCTGGAACCTGGTCGGGGTGATAGACCTCTTCCAGAACCCGGCGGGCACCGCTCCGGGCGCGCACGGCGGCGGCAGCGGCGAGGCCGACGAGTACTTCAAGAGCGTCCCGTGGCGCATCGCCTACACGTACGAGACGCTCCAGAGCCTGTGGGTGCGCGCCGTCAAGGGGGCCGACACGGACGCTCCCGAGGGCACGACGGCGGAAGAGGACGGCTACCGCGAGGTCGTGACGAAGGAGGCGGTCACGGATGCCGACGGCAACGTGACGACGCCGGAGGAGACGAAGGTCGTGAAGGTGGAGATCGTCACGGGCAAGGGCTACTGGGTCTGGGCGTCGGCGCCCGGCACGCTGGTGCCGTAGGGGCGGCCTTGCGCTCAACGGTTCCAGGCAGGGGCGGTCCGCAGGGCCGCCCCCGTCTTTCCAGCGGAGGCTGGAATCCAGGAGGCGTATGCCGATGCCGACGTTGGCGGATGGGGAGCGCGCCCCACGCCACACCACCCCACCGCGTGGCCGTGTGCGCTTTCGCGCCCCTCTGGATTCCAGCCTGCGCTGGAAAGACGGGGGGAAGGGCGTAAGCCGATACCGGCGTTGGCAGACGGGGAACGCACCCCGCGCCACACCCGCCCCACCGCGTGGCCGTGTGCGCTTTCGCGCCCCTCTGGATTCCAGCCTGCGCTGGAAAGACGGGGGGAAGGGCGTATGGCGAGGCGGACGTTGGCAGATGGGGAGCGCGCCCCACGCCTCCCCCGCCCACCGCGTGGCCTGCCGGCCACCTGGATTCCAGCCTGCGCTGGAAAGACGGGGGGAAGGGCGTATGCCTATACCGGCGTTGGCAGACGGGGAATGCGCCCCACGCCACACCACCCCACCGCGTGGCCTGTCGGCCACCTGGATTCCAGCCTGCGCTGGAAAGACGGGGGGAAGGGCAGGAAAGACGGGGGTGGCGCAGGAATGACGAGGGTGGCGCAGGAACGACGGGTGCTACACTCCGCCGCATGACCTATCGTCGCAGAGAGCCCAGACGTCCCTGCGTGTACCTCCTCGCGAGCCGCCGCAACGGGACGCTCTACGTTGGCGTGACGTCCGATCTGCCTCAGCGCGTGTGGCAACACAAGCAGGATTTCAGCGACGGCTTCACGAAGCGGTACGAGGTGCATACGCTCGTGTGGTACGAGCAACACGAGTCCATGATGAGCGCCATCGCTCGGGAGAAGGCGATCAAGGCATGGCAGAGGAAGTGGAAGCTCAGGCTGGTAGAGGAGTCCAACCCTGAATGGCGCGACCTCTACGACGAGATTGGCTGACTCTCTCCCCAGCCCCCCGGCGACCCCACCTCCGTCATTCCAGCCCCCGCCCGTCTTTCCAGCGGAGGCTGGAATCCAGGAGGGGTAAGCCGATGCCGACGTTGGCGGATGGGGAACGCGCCCCACGCCACACCCGCCCCACCGCGTGGCCTGCCGGCCACCTGGCCCCGTCTTTCCAGCGCAGGCTGGAATCCAGAAGGCTTATGCCTATACCGGCGTTGGCGGATGGGGAACGCGCCCCACGCCACACCCGCCCCACCGCGTGGCCTGTCGGCCACCTGGATTCCAGCCTGCGCTGGAAAGACGGGGGAAAGGGCGTATGCCGAGGCGGACGTTGGCGGATGGGGAGCGCGCCCCACGCCTCCCCCGCCCCACCGCGTGGCCGTGTGCGCTTTTCGCGCCCCTCTGGATTCCAGCCTGCGCTGGAAAGACGGGGGGAAGGGGGTAAGCCGATGCCGACGTTGGCGGATGGGGAGCGCGCCCCACGTCACACCATCCCACCGCGTGGCCTGTCGGCCACCTGGATTCCAGCCTGCGCTGGAAAGACGGGGGGAAGGGCGTAAGCCGATGCGGACGTTGGCAGGTGGGGAGCGCGCCCCACGCCACACCACCCCACCGCGTGGCCTGTCGGCCACCTGGCCCCGTCTTTCCAGCGCAGGCTGGAATCCAGGAGGCGTATGCCGATGCCGACGTTGGCAGACGGGGAACGCGCCCCATGCCACACCACCCCACCGCGTGGCCGTGGGCGCTTTCGCGCCCACCTGGATTCCAGCCTGCGCTGGAAAGACGGGAGGCCGTGTGCGCTTTCGCGCCCTTCTGGATTCCAGCCTGCGCTGGAAAGATGGGGGAATGCGCATCGTTGGTCATATGGCGCTCCTCTGCATTGACAGGAGGGCGATGCGCTGGTAGAAAGAGCTTTGCGTGTTGACGCAGAGACATATCGAGCGGTTTGGCCGGAACTGCCCCTTGCATCCTATTGCATGGGCGGCGGCTGACGTTGGACAATAGCATCCCTGCCATGCTGCGCGCCGGACGCGAACCGGAACGCGGCGCAGAAGGGGATACGAGGTTCCTGCCAGCGCAGGGACGACAAAAGGGAATAACGGACCACCCTGCTCTCGGAGAGAGCGCCAAACCCAAGACTACAGCTCCATAAGGGGGGTAGAAGTGAGATTCACGAAGATTCCGCTCATAGCGACCTTGATGGCAGTGGCGCTCTCGCTGCTCATCGTTCTGCCGGCTCTCGGGCAGACTACCGACATCACCGACGGCAGGGGCAAAGGCGGCCCCATCACGGTCGGCGTCTTCGACGACATCAACGACGCCCAGTTGGGCAAGCTTGAGGAAACCGACTTCACCGCTTGGCCTGGTGGAGTGGCACCCGATCCCCTCCCTTGGGTTCCGGTCGGTAGTCAGACCCCCAACGACCTCACCGACGACACGCCGAGCCCCATTCCGGGTATCAGCGCCGGACTGCACAGCGCCGGCGACGCTGCTTACTTTGCGAACCGCGCGGTCGACCCGCAGGACACCTTCTTCCAGAACACGCTCTACGTCTCCAACGACGTAGGCGCCTTCAACACCGTTCTCGTCAACGTGGCGCACGACCCCGTCTTGACTGGTGCTGACCTCACCTGTGTCGCAGATGTTGCCACGACGACGGACGTGAATGAGCGAGACGCAGGCGATGCCCGAGTAACGGCCATCGTGCGGAACAACCGCTCTGGCCAGAGCATCACGATGGAATTGGTCGGTGTTAGCGGTGGGGCGGCTTCCCAAGCGTTCTTCAAGGTCGTCGAGTCGGGCGACACCGGCACCTACGACCCTGATGGTACCCCCGGCAACGACGATGACCGAGAATTGCCGTTCAGGCAGTTCGGCGGCCCGACCTGGTGCGACGACGCGAAGACGCGCATGTTCGACAGCACCGACGACGACACCGACAACCCCACACCCGTTGAAGTCGAAACCGCGGCAACCAGTGCGGCCTACGGACCCATCCCTCTGCCCGGCGAAGGGCTGCCGCTGGCAGGAGACGCCCCGGCGGCAGCGCAGGAGATCGCGACGATCTTTGCGCGGCACGGCGACCGCCTCACCGTCTCTGTGCCCGGCCAGTCGGGCACCGTGGATCTGACGGTCGACGGCGACGGCCCGGACTTCTCGGCCATCACGCCGGAGGACAACGACGTGGTGCGCTCCAGCCGCCTCGAGTACAGCTTCGAGGTGCGGGACGACGACTCCGGCCTGCGCCACGACGGCGAGGCCCAATTGACGCCGGACGACGACTACGAGGAGGTCAACCCTGACGGCGACCCGCACCTGGAGACCGAGCCGCTCTCCAAGAACCCCGGCGCGTCGGTCCGGGCGAACGGGCCCGCCGCCGACATCGACGTCAACGTCGCGGACAACCCGATGAGCATTACCCACACACCGGGCACCGTGAGCTGGGAGGACATCAGCGCTTCCGGCACGTGGCGCATCGCGGGCAGCCGCGCGGGCGTCGCCTACGTCTTCACCGCCAGCGGCGCGGACAAGGGCGACGACGACTACCTCTACCAGCTCCGCGCTCGCGACCGCGCGGGCAACTTGAGCGTGACCGACGCGGACGACGACCGGGACGCTCCCGGCGACCAGCCGTTCGTGTTCCGCGTGGACGACGAGGAGCCGGACCTGATGGTGGCGCGCACCGGCATCTCCTGGAACTCCGAGGACAACAAGGAGGAGGCCGACCGCTCCTACATCGCGCTGACCTTCACGTCGGCAGGCGGCGCGGACGCGATCGGGGACGTAGACACGGACAGCATCACGGTTGTCGGCCACAGCATCGTCGGCTACATCCACCCGAGCGCGGCGCCCGCCATCAACCGCAACGAGGGCGCACCAGACAGGGACGACTACGACCCGGTGCAGGTCAGGTACGCGCCCGTGGAGCGGACTGCGCCCGAGGCGACTGCCCTCGCCGACGCACGAGCTGCCGACCCGCGGACTGCCGCGCACAACACGACCCTTATCAACCAGGGACGGTTCGATCGGTACACCTCCACCCAGACGATCCTGGGCGGTCTTGGTGCTACTGACGATGCAGTGGAGCCCCTCGAACCGACTACTGCCGAGCCGAGCGACTGTAGCGCTACCGTTGTGGCTGATGCAGCCGCTGCCGACATCGAGTTGTGCGGTCAGTGGGTTGAGTACAGGGCAGAGTTGGCCCTGTACAACACGGGCCTGTCCGACAAGGTGGCGGCGACCGAACGGCACACCAAGGACGCGGCGGACTTCGCGAAGGACCTGATGCCCGGCACGGACATCGAGGGCGAGGACTTCGCCGAGCCGCGCTCCCGCATCTACATCGAGCTGGCCGAGGAACTGGCGTCCGACGAGACGCCGACGGTGCAGGTGGTCGGCGGTGCGGTGCGCGACCTCGCGGGCAACACCAACGACGCTGAGACGCTCGGCGGCTCCAACATCCAGGACTGGATCGCGCCGAAGCTGACCGTGACGGTCACAGGCACGGCCGCGGACCGCCAGGTGGCGAACGCCGAAGATGGCTCGTTCACCGTCGACGTGAGGGCTGACGAAGACGTGACCCGCCCGCGGGTGTTCTTCGTGGCGCTGTCCGCAGCGGAGGGGACGGACTCGGCTGGCGAAGGTACGGGCGAGTACGTCTACACCATCGGCCCGGCGGGCGACGGCACCAACGAGGCCAACTCGCTGACGGCTCAAGAGGACGACAACCACTGGAACCGGAAGTACAAAGTGAACGCCGGCGACCTGAGCAGCTTCAAAGACGGTCTGGTGGGCGTGATCGTCTTCACCGACGACGACGCGGACAACACCGGCGCGACGGCGGGCTGGACGCCCAAGTCGCACCGTGAGGCTGCACAGCCCAAGGCAGCCGTCGGAGACATGGCAGGCGACAAGCTGAACCTGAGCAAGATGGACGACGCCGGCCTGATCGTCGAAATCGACAGGCTGGTAACGGATGCCGGAGAGGTCTTTGTGACGCCGCGCAGCGACAGCGACGGCAAGGAGACGGAGAGTTCCAACCCGTTCGTGAAGCTGGACTTCTCGGGCGAGGGCAGCGAGTACGAGGTCTGCGAACGCGACGACGATGGCGACTGCATGAGCGAGGTGAAGTCGGAGTACAAGGACTCCCACTCACGCGTCGACGTGGCGGAGATCACGGTGAACGGCGATGACGCACTGGCAAGCCTGGCGCGCATCGACTCGAACGAGTTCTCGCTGGTGCTGCGCGACCTGGAGGTCGGCGAGTACAAGGTCTGGTACGCGGTGACGGACGACGCGGGCAACAAGTCGGACGAGGGCAACTTCACGTTCGAGGTGCTGCCGCGCAGCCCGTACGAAGTCGACGTAACGCCGGGCTGGAACCTGATCTCGCTCCCGGCGACGCCGCTGGAGCCTGCCATCGGCAGCGTGCTGGCGAACAACCCGTACATCTCGCCGGTGCTGGCCTACCAGCAGGGCGACTGGGTCACGGCGATCCAGCAGGAGGACGGGACGTGGCGCGGACGGCTGACGGAGATCACCGGCGGCTACGGCTACTGGGTCCACGCCAGGACGTTCGAGACCATCGAGACGATGCTTGCGGAGACCGACCCGGCGTCGACGCTGCCGACGGTGCCGGTCACGCAGGGCTGGAACCTGCTCGGCGTGCTGGACGTGCACCAGAACGACCAGGGCGAGGCTCCGGGCGAGACGACCGAGGACGCGGACGGGAATGACGTGGTTGGCAATGCACAGGCTGACGACTACTTCAAGAGCATCCCGTGGCGCGTGGCGTACACGTACGACACGACGGCGAGCCTGTGGGTCAAGACCGTCCCCAACGACAATGACGACAAGGCGGGCGACAACGGCGAGATAGAGAACGGCATGGGCTACTGGGTCTGGTCGAACTCGCCGAGCACGCTCGCCCCGTAAGCGGGCCTCGCAGGAACGACAGGCAAGAAGAGAGCCCCCGCCACCCGGCGGGGGCTCTTGCGTTGGGGGGGAGCCCCGCGTGGCCTGTCGGCCACCTACCCCCCCCGTCTTCCAGCGGAGGCTGGAACCCAGAGGGGCGCGAAAGCGCACGCGGCCACGCGGCGGAGTGGCGAGGCGCGGGGCGCGTTCCCCGTGTGCCAACGTCGGCGTGGGGGATACGTCTTCTGGATTCCAGCCTGCGCTGGAAAGACGGGGGCGGGGGCAAGGGGGCAAGGGATGCGAGGTTCCTGCCTGCGCAGGAACGACGGGGGGGTGCCCTTCGCACGACCCGGGGCCGGTAGCCGGGGGTACGTCTGGGATGCGAGGTTCCTGCCTGCGCAGGAACGACGGGTGTGTGTGTGTGGGGGGCCGTCCGAATCGCCCGGAGGCTGCGACGCAAGGCCACTGACAAGCCCGCGAAGGCTCTCATAGAATCTGCACCATGCTTCGCTTCTCACACCTTCCCAGCCCCATTCTCCGCACGTTCCTCATCCTGACCGCACTGCTCGCCGCGGCGCTGCTCGTGCCGGTCGTTGCGTCCGCACAGGACGGCGGCGACGAGCGGGAGCAGAGCATCCCGCCGTTCCCGGTCGTCTACCTGGAGGGCACGGCGACGCTGAACGGCGAGCCGGTCGAGCAGGGCGAGATCGTCGTGCGCGTGGGCGACTGGGAGCGTCCGAAGCGCATCCCGATCGTGGCCGGCAGGTTCGACTGCACGAGCGACGAGGGCTGCCTGCTCGTCGGACCGCCCGGGTACGTCACCGGGGAGCCGCAGCGCTACGTCTACGTCGGCGAGGCCGTGACGTTCCACCTGAACGGGGAGCAGCAGGCCGACCTGACGTACCCGTTCCCGCACATGTCCCAGCCGTGCTTCGTGGACAGCGTCGAGCTGCGGTTCGGCGCGGGCCTGGAACCGCAGGTCGAGCCGCCGTGCCCGGGCAACCTGCCCCCGGAGGTCGTCGTTCCGCCTCCGCCGACGCCCACCCCGACACCTCCGCCGACGCCCACCCCAACCCCCACGCCGACGCCGGCCCCCACTGCGACGCCCGTCCCGCCGACCGCAACGCCGACCGCAACTCCCGTGCCGGAGCCGATCGAACCCGTCGCGGACGACGGCGGCAGCGGGCTGATCGTCGCGCTGATCGTGGTCGCCGGCATCGCCGCGATCGTGGTTGTCGGCGCCGTCGCGATGCGGAGGCGCCGGTCGTAGGGGTGTGGGGCTTCTGCCGGGCGTAGCCCTCGCATCCGTTCCAGCGGAGGCTGGAACCCAGACAGGAGCAACAGCGTATGCAAGGGGCGTGCCGGGGCGGACGTTGCCCGTGTCGGACGCGCTCCGCGTCATGCGCCTACCCCCGTGGCGTGGCTGTGTGCGCGTGCGGGGCCCCTCTGGATTCCAGCCTGCGCTGGAATGACGGGTGAGGGCGCTGGAATGACGGGTGGGGGTGCTGGAATGACGGGTGAGGGCGCTGAATGACCACTGAAGGGCGCGGGGCATGCCCTGATATACTGCCCCCATGCAGATAACACAGCGACGTTCCGCACTCATCGACACGGTACTTCCCGGGCAGGGGCTGCTGCGCGACGCGGCGCTCGTGGCGGGCTTCACGCTCCTGGTGATCATGTTCGCGCAGATCGCGGTGAAGCTGCCGTTCACGCCGGTCCCGATCACGGGGCAGACGCTCGCGGTGCTGCTGACGGGCGGCGCGCTGGGGGCGAACCGCGGCGCGGCGAGCCTGACGCTCTATATGCTGATCGGCACGGTCGGCATCCCGGTGTTCGCGCCGACCTCGGCAGCGCTGGGGGACCAACCGGTGCACGTGATCTTCCTCTGGATAGGCACCGGGGAAGTGCTGTGGAACCTGTCCAGCGGCGGCTACATCGTCGGCTTCATCGGCGCGGCGTGGGTCGTCGGGCGGCTGTCGGAGCAGGGCTGGGACCGAAGCTGGCGCGTGCTGCTGGCGATGCTGGCGGGCAACGTGGCGCTCTACGTGCCGGGCCTGGCCTGGCTGTGGTTCTGGGCCGCGAACGTTGCGTCCGAGACGACGCGGGAGGCGTGGGTTGCGACGGGAAGCCCCCTGGGCGCCACGCTGCAGTGGGGGCTGTGGCCGTTCGTGGTGGGCGACCTGACGAAGCTGTACGTCGCCTCGGTCGCGCTGCCCGGCGCCTGGGCGCTGTTTGGACGCAAGGAGCGCCAGCGTGGAGATTAGCTGGATAGGCCACGCGGCGTTCCGCGTACGCAGCGGCAACAAGACGCTCATCATGGACCCGTTCCCGCCGGAGCTGGGGCTGCGCATCCCGCCGCAGCAGGCGCAGGCCGACCTCGTGACGCAGAGCAGCGACGACCCGCTCCACTCGGCGTGCGACGCGCTCTCCGGCAACCCGATAGGGCTCGACGGCCCCGGCGAATACGAGGCGGCGGGTATGCACCTGCGCGGCCTCCGGACGACACGCCGCACGAACGAGGGCGAGCCGCAGCGATGGAACACGGTGTTCACGGTGCAGGCGGAGGGCATCGTGTTGTGTCACCTGGGCAACCCGGACCGGCTGCTCACGAACCGGGAGGTCGACGCGCTGGGGTCGCCGCACGTGCTGATGGCGCCGGTGGGAAGCGACACGGGGCTGTCGGCGGCTGACGTGGTGGAGATCGTGCGGAGCGTCGAGCCGCGCATCGTGGTGCCGATGCTGTACGCGCACGCCGGGAACAAGCACCCGCTGCGCGAGCTGGGGCCTTTCCTGCAGGAGATGGGCGTCCGCGAGCCGGAGTCGCAGCAGCGTCTGCCGGTGACGCGCGCGAACCTGCCGGACGACACGCAGGTGATGGTGCTGCAGCCCACCGGCGCGATGCTGTAGGAGCGCTGGGCATGTTGGGCGTGACAAGCCGGGGGCTTGCGTTGACCGTTCGCGCGTGGTGTTCCTAGAATGGCCGCAGGGGAGTGTGCGCCATGCAAGAGATGCTCATCGACAGTATCCGCGTCAGCCTGATGAACTATCAGCGCGTCGTCATCCTGAAGGAACGGGAGAGCGACCGCTACCTGCCGATCCGCATTGGCTCGCCGGAGGCGGACGCCATAGCGCTGAAGCTGCAGGACGTGGCCGCGGCGAGGCCGCTCACGCACGACCTCCTCGGCTCCGTCATCTCGACGCTCGGCGCGACCATCAAGCACATCGTGGTGTGCGACCTGGAGAACGACACGTTCTACGCCCGGCTCGTGCTGACGCTGGCGGACGGCTCCGACAAGGAGATCGACTGCCGCCCGAGCGACGCGATAGCAGTGGCGGTGCGCGGCGGGCAGCTGGTGGAGGGGAAGGACGGCGAGGACCACTGGTTCTCGTCGCTCCAGGAGGCGGATGAGTTCTCGCGGGAGCAGGGCGGCGACGGGTCGGACGTGCGCTCCAAGGTGCCGATCTTCGTGGAAGACCGGGTGCTGGAGCGCGCGGGCGTGGTGGTGGACGGGAACGTCGAAGAGAGCAGCGAGGCCTCGCAACCGCGTCGCAGGCAGCGTCCGGCGCAGCAGCAGGGAGTGACGGCAGAGGAGATGGAGAAGCTCTCCGCGTTCTCCGAGTTCCTGGAGGACCTGCCGGGACTGGAAGACCTGGGCAAGCCGGGCGAGACCCAGTAGGGCGGCCGGTCAGCCCCGTCCCCGGTCCACCCTCACCCTGACCCTCTCCCCTCCAGGGAGGAGGGAACCAGACCCCAGGATGCGAGGTTCCTGCCTTCGCAGGAACGACGTGGTGAGGGGCTGCGCCGCTCGTTGTTCTGACGCCCCGGGTACGGCCGCTCGGCCCCTGGATGCGAGGTTCCTGCCTTCGCAGGAACGACGTGGTGAGCGTCTTGTTTGCATGCGCGGGATATTGTGATAGGATTCACGCAGGCTCCGGACCAGCGCATGAGACACCGTTCCTGGTGGGTTTCAGCGGCACAGTTCACCGGCCTCGGCTGGTATATCGCCGCGGCGATCGTGCTCCCGACGCTGGGCGGGGTGTGGCTCGACGGCAGACTGGGAACCTCGCCTCTCTTTCTCCTCGCGGGCGTCCTCTTCGGGGTCGTTCTTGCGTTCTACGGGGTGTACCGCATGGCCTCGGGCTACCTCAGCGGCGGCAGCCGTCGCGAGGAGGCTGACGAGTAGTGAAGAAACGCTTGATTCTGCTGGCGGTCGCAGCGCTGGCCCTGGTGGGGCTGGGGCTGGGGGCCATAGGCAGGGCTATCCTTCCGGTGCCGGAAGTGCACCTGGCGCCGCAGAAGATATTCGCTATCGGCGGCTTCGCCGTCACCAATACGCTCCTCTCCGCCTGGCTCACGTGCATCGTCATCCTGCTGCTGTTCGGACTGGGCACACGCCGCATGAGCATGGTCCCGGGCCGGCTGCAGGGGCTGCTGGAGATCCTCATAGAGGCGCTCTACGGCTTCATCAGGGGTATCGCCGGGGAGTACTATGCCCGGCGTTTCTTCCCGCTCCTGGCCACCATCTTCTTCTTCGTTGCGTTCAACGCCTGGATGGCGCTGTTGCCCATCTACCCCACGGTGGGGTTCACGGCGGAGGGCTCCGACCACATCACGACGCACCTGCTGCGCAGCGCCGGCACGGACATCAACATGCCGCTGGCGCTGGCGATCATCGCGTTCCTGTTCATCGAGGTATGGGGCTTCCGCGTCCACCGGTTCGGCTACCTGCGGGAGTTCTTCCGCTTCGGCAACCCTGTGCAGACGTTCATCGGGCTGCTGGAGCTGATCAGCCACTTCATCCGCATCATCAGCTTCACGTTCCGTCTCTTCGGCAACATGCTCGCCGGGGAGATCGTCCTGTTCATGATGACGTTCCTGACCTTCTTCGTGACGCCCATCATCTTCTACGGGCTGGAGATACTGGTCGGGGGCGTGCAGGCGCTGGTGTTCATGGGCCTGACACTCGTGTTCACGGTGCTTGCGATAGCCCCGCATGAGGGTCATCACGAGGAGCACGCAGAGGCCAGACAGCACTAGACCCGCCACCGAGCGGGAAGACGGGCGGAACGCCGAACGCGCCGCCGAAACAGACCAAGGAGGTTGGGTAATGAACGATTACGGAGAGATGGGCAAGTTCCTCGCCGTGGGTCTGGCCGGGTTGGGCCTGGCCGGCGCCGGCATCGGCCTGGGAATCCTGGGCAGCGCGGCGATGGGGGCCCTCGGAAGGAACCCGGAGGCCCGCGACGCGATCGCGCCGAACATGATCCTGGCGCTGGCGTTCACGGAAGCCATCGGCATCTACGGCCTCGTGGTGGCCATCCTGCTCATCTTCGTTGCCTGAGCGGCGCGTCGTGAGCAACGTAACGCACAGAGGAGGCGGGCGACGTGCTGCAAGCACCTAGACTAGCCGAAGAGGCGAGCGGCATCGGAGCGCTGGGTATAGACCCGTGGAGCCTGCTGGCCTACGTGACGACGTTCGGCCTGCTCCTGGCGCTCCTCTACGTTGTCGGTTACAAGCGCATCCTGGGAGTGCTCGACGCCCGGTCCGGCAGGATCCGGGACAGCCTGGAAGAGGCCGACCGCGTGCGGCGCGAGGCCCAGGAGCAGCAGGAGGCGATGCAACGCACCCTGCAGGAAGGGCGCGAGGAGGGCCAGCGCGTGCTGGCGGAGGCCCGCGAAGCCGCGGAGCGCTATCGCGAACAGCAGGCGACGCAGGCGCGAGCCGACGCGGCCCAACTGGTAGAGCGGGCCCGCGAGGAGATACGACAGGAGCGCGACGCTGCCCTCGAGCAGGTGCGCACCGAGTTCGCGTCGCTCGCGGTCACCGCCGCAGAGCGTATCATCCACCGTTCACTGGACCCGAACGCGCACCGCGATCTGATAGACGAGGTGCTCGCGGAAGGGGACGCCCGCGCAGGGCGGAACTAGGAGCGGCGGATGGCGAAAGCGCCCATAGCGAAGCGCTACGCGCAGGCGCTCTTCTCCCTGGCCGAGGCCGAGGGGAAGCAGGAAGCCTGGCTGGAGAGCCTCTCCGGGATCGCGGAGGGGCTGTCCGACCCGTCGGCGGCGCTGTTCTTCAACGAACCGCGCATATCGGCGGCGCGGAAGCAGGAAGCTGCCGGGCAGGTCACGGAAGGCGCGGACCCGCTGGTGCGCAACTTCGTGGGGCTCATCGTGCAGCGGCAGGCGGTCGGCTCGTTCCGCGCAGTCGTGAACGAGTACGGACGCCTGCTGAACGAGAGCCTCGGGCGCGTGCAGGCCTCGGTGAAGAGCGCCGTGCCGCTCTCCGCAGAGCAGCGGAGCGCGCTGACGGCCTCGCTGGGGGCCATGCTGGACAAGGAGGTCGTGCTGGACGTCCAGGACGACCAGGACATCATCGGTGGAATCGTCGTGCGGGTGGGAGACCAGATCATGGACGGGAGCGTGCGCTCCCGGCTGGACGGTATGCGGCAGAGCCTGGAACGGCAAGGCCTCCCCCGCACGGCGCGTGAAACGGAGGAGCGGGCATGACGACTCGCGGACAGGACATCGCGGCCGTACTCAAGCGGCAGATCGAGGAGTTCGGCGGCGAGACCACCCTTACGGAGGTGGGGACCGTCGTGGAGGTTGGCGACGGCATCGCCACCATCCACGGCCTCAGCAAGGTGGGCTTCGGCGAGCTGCTGGAGTTCCCGAGCGGCCTCGCCGGCCTGGCGCTGAACCTGGAGGAAGACCTCGTCGGCGCGGCCATCATGGGCCCGGACGTGGGCGTGAAGGAGGGCGACCTGGTCAAGGCGACCGGCGAGATCGCCCGCGTGCAGGTGGGCGACGCGCTCCTGGGCCGCGTAGTGAACCCGCTCGGCGAGCCGCTGGACGGGAAGGGTTCGGTGCAGACGGACGGCGTCCGTCCCATCGAGATCGTCGCGCCGAACGTCGTGGTGCGGCAGGCGGTCAACAGGCCGGTACAGACGGGCATCAAGTCGATCGACGGCATGATCCCCATCGGCCGGGGCCAGCGGGAGCTGATCATCGGCGACCGCTTCACGGGCAAGACCGCCATCGCGGTCGACACCATCATCAACCAGAAGGGCGAGAACCTCATCTGCATCTACGTGGCCATCGGCCAGAAGCAGAGCAAGGTCGCCTCTATCCAGGCGACGCTGGAAGAGTACGGCGCCATGGAGCACACCGTCATCGTGGCGGCCAACGCGTCGGACCCCGCGCCGCTGCAGTACCTCGCCCCGTACGCGGGCTGCGCCATCGGCGAGGAGTTCATGGCCAGCGGGCGCGAGGCGCTCATCATCTACGACGACCTTACGAAACACGCGTGGGCGTACCGCCAGATGTCGCTGCTGCTCCGCCGCCCTCCGGGCCGCGAGGCCTACCCCGGCGACGTCTTCTACCTGCACAGCAGGCTGCTCGAGCGCGCGGCTCGTCTGGACGACGCCCACGGCGGCGGCTCGCTCACCGCGCTCCCCATCATCGAGACGCAGGCGGGCGACGTGTCCGCCTACATCCCCACCAACGTCATCTCCATCACGGACGGGCAGATCTATCTGGAGGCGGACCTGTTCAACAGCGGCATCCGCCCGGCGGTGAACGCGGGCCTCTCCGTGAGCCGCGTGGGCAGCTCCGCGCAGACGCGCGCGATGCGGCGCGTCGCCGGACGCATGCGGCTGGAGCTCGCGCAGTACCGCGCGCTCGCCAGCTTCGCGCAGTTCGGCGCGTCCGACCTCGACGCGGCGACGCGGGCGCAGCTGGAGCGCGGTCAGCGGCTCACGGAGCTGCTGAAGCAGCCCCAGTACCGCCCGCAGAGCCTGGCCCAGCAGGTCTGCTCCATGTACGCCGCGGTGAACGGCCACATGGACGACGTGCCGGTGGACCGCGTGCGGGAGTTCGAGGAGCGCTTCCTCGGCTACCTGGAGACGTCCAAGCCTGAGCTGATGGGAGACATCCAGGAGAAGAAGGACATTGACGAGGCGGTTGAAGAGTCGCTGAAAGAGGCGATAGCCGCCTTCAAGGCCACGTTCTAGGAGACGGGCTTTGCCAAGCGTCAGACAGATACGCGGGCGCATCAGGAGCGTCCGCAACACGGCGAGGGTCACGCGGGCCATGCAGATGGTCGCCGCGTCCAAGATGCGCCGCGCGCAGGAGGCGGTCACCGCCTCGCGCCCGTACGCGGAGAAGCTGCGCGAGGTGATGGGCGGGCTCGTTGCCGCGGGCGCGGTCGACCCCGACCTGTCACATCCGCTGCTGGAACGCAGGCCAGTCAACAGCGTACTGCTGCTCGCCATCTCGCCTGACCGGGGGCTCGCAGGCGGCATGCCGGGCAACCTCTCCCGCGCGTCGGGTGAATTCCTGCGCGCACAGCTGCGCGAGCATCCCGTGTCCGTTGTCACGGCAGGGAAGAAGGTGCGCGACTTCATGGTGCGCGCCGGAGCGGACCTCAGGGCCTCGTTCACGGACCTGGGGGACAGGCCCTCGATGGCGGATACACTGGCCATCACGCGGCTCGTCGAACAGAATTACACCTCCGGCGAAGTGGACGAGGTGCACATCGCGTACTCGAAGTACGTGAACACGCTTGTCCAGCAGCCCGTGGTGCAGCGGCTCCTGCCGATAGCCGCCGAGGCGCTGGAGGACGAGTCCGGCGCGGCCATGGACTACATCTACGAACCGGACGCGGGCACGGTGCTGGGTGCGCTGCTGCCGCGTTTCCTGGAGATGCAGGTCTACCAGGCGTTCCTGGAGAACAGCGCGAGCGAACAGTCCGCCCGCATGGTCGCGATGCGCAACGCGACCGAGGCCGCGGAGGACATGATCGATTCGCTGACGCTGGAGCTGAACAAGGCGCGCCAGAACATGATTACCGCGGAGCTGCTCGACCTCGTCGGCGGCGCCGCCGCCCTCGAAGGGTAGGGCGTCAGGAGGAGCGAAGATGGCCGAAGGAGCCGAAGGCAGAGTCGTACAGGTGATCGGGACGGTCGTGGACGTGGAGTTCCCGCCGGACTCGCTGCCCAGCATCTTCAACGCACTGGACCTCGAACTCGCGGGCGAGAAGCTCGTCCTCGAGGTCGAGCAGCAGGTGGGCAACAGCTGGGTGCGCTGTCTCGCGCTCGGGCCCACGGAGGGCCTCACGCGCGGCGCCGTCGCCACGGACACCGGCCAGCCGATCGCGGTTCCCGTGGGCGAGCCGAGCCTCGGGCGGCTGTTCAACGTCACCGGCGACCCGTTGGACGACCTCGGCGCGGTCGACGCCAAGGAGCACTGGCCCATCCACCGCGACCCGCCTTCCTACGAAGAGCAGAGCATGACCACCGAGGTCTTGGAGACCGGCGTGAAGGCGCTGGACCTCATCTGCCCGTTCACCAAGGGCGGGAAGGTCGGCGCGTACGGCGGCGCAGGCGTCGGCAAGACGGTCATCATCCAGGAGCTCATCCGGAACATCGCCGAGGAGCACAGCGGCTACTCCGTGTTCGCCGGTGTGGGCGAGCGCTCGCGCGAGGGGAACGACCTCTGGCACGAGATGCAGGAGTCCGGCGTGCTGAAGAACACGGTGCTCGTGTTCGGCCAGATGAACGAGCCGCCGGGCGTGCGCCTGCGCATCGCCATGACCGGCCTGACCATGGCCGAGTACTTCCGCGACACCATGAACCAGGACGTGCTCCTGTTCGTGGACAACCTCTACCGCTACATCCTCGCCGGCATGGAGGTCTCGGCGCTGCTGGGCCGCATGCCGTCCGCAGTCGGCTACCAGCCGACGCTTGGCACGGAGATGGGCGACCTGCAGGAGCGCATCACGTCCACCAGCAAGGGCTCCATCACCTCGTTCCAGGCGATCTACGTGCCCGCCGACGACTACACCGACCCCGGCGTGGCGACGAGCTTCGGCCACCTGGACGCGGTCGTGGCGCTGGAGCGCTCCATCGCGGAGCAGGGCCTCTTCCCCGCGGTCGACCCGCTCACCTCGTCCTCCCGCATCCTGGACCCGCTCATCGTGGGCGAGGACCACTACAACGCGGCCCGCGGCGTGCAGGCCGTATTGCAGCGCTACAAGGACCTGCAGGACATCATCGCCATCCTCGGCATGGAGGAGCTCTCCGACGAGGACAAGACCACCGTGGCCCGCGCCCGCCGCATCCAGCGCTTCCTCTCGCAGCCGTTCTTCGTGGCGGAGCAGTTCACGGGACGGGACGGCCGGTACGTCCCCGTCGCCGAGACGGTGCGCGGCTTCAAGGAGATCCTGGAGGGCAAGTACGACGACATCGCCGAGCAGGACTTCTACATGGCCGGGACGATAGACGAGGTTGTCGAGCGCTCGAAGGAGCGCGCGGCGGCGGGATAGTCGCGACACGCGGTAGTTGACCGCTCGTTGCGCCGCGTCGCAGAGTGAGCGTATGCCTATCTGCGCTTGCTACCACGACTTTAGGTTGGAACCAAACGGTGACAGCAGTGCCGTTCTCTCGCTTGACGCGGACGGTTCAGGTGGACTCTTGGGTAGGGTGCTGGAATCGTCGGGCCTCCTTGAGAGCTTGGAGTCCAAGTTCGGCCTCCTGGGAATGACCTACCATCTGCGAGGTATCCACAATAGGACGGCTCTGGGTGACTACCTGTCTCTCATGAGGAGGGTCATCATTGCGGACCTGTCGCCAGAAGTAGACGCGTGCTATGCATTGGGACCCTACACGCTGTTTAGGGGGGAAGAGAGAGAGGTCACAAGATTTGGTGATGCCGTGCGCAAGGCCAAGTATGGGTATGAGCAGGGTGTCGTAAGGGCCGTGGCAGGGACTCTGAGCGGATTCATACAGCGCCATCCAAGCTTGCGGTCGGTTGCGGCAGTAACCGCACCACCCAAGTTCGACATAAGGGAACGTAATCTGCCACGTGAGTGGGCTCAGTCCGTTGGGGAGGTTCTGGGAGTGGGCATGGTGGACATTCGGAAAGTAGTAGCAACAGTTCCGCAGAAAGACATGGAAGGGCTGGAGGACGAAGAAGAAATCGCAGTGCGCGTGGCCAATACCATGCGTGCCGTCGATCCACTTGGAGGAGACGTACTCATCATTGAGGACACGCTCCGCTCGGGCGGTACGCTCAAGGAAACGGGGAGAGCGCTGAAGCGGGCTGGTGCTCGAAGGGTGTATGGTCTGTGCGTCGCGAAGGATGCAAAGTTCACGAAGGGCGGAGTCGGGTTGCAGAAGGAGCGTTGGCAATGAACAACATCGTCACGATCCACCCTACTGATGCTGCCTATCCAGAGCGTGTGCGCTCTGTGATGAAGCCTCCAGCGCTGCACACTACTGGTAACCGGGCCTTGCTTGACGGTAGTGCGATTGGAATATGCGGCTCACGTGACGCTTCCTCGGAGGCTTTGGACTACGCGTTTACGTTTGGACGTGAGGCCGCAGAGCGGGGACTGGTCGTCGTTAGTGGCTACGCGAAGGGGGTTGACCGACAGGCGCACAAGGGTGCGATGTCTGCAGGTGGCGGCACGATAGCAGTACTGCCGGAGGGCATTGAGGGTTTTCGTATAGCGCAAGAGTTGCGACCCCTGGTTGACTTGGAGGCCAACTTCTTGGCGATGTCCATGTTCGATTCGGGAGCAAGCTGGCAGACTTGGCGAGCAATGGAGCGGAACAAGCTCATAGTGGGTCTTTCGCTGGGGTTGTTTGTTGTGGAGGCGCGTGAGAGTGGCGGCACAATCAATGCGGCTCTGGAATGCGCCCGACAAAACAAGCCACTTTGGGCGGTCGCCTACTCGGAAGAAAAGGCTGGACGTGAGGGCAACAGGCAGTTGCTGAGGCAGGAAAAAGCCTTCCCTCTGACGCGTCTGGGGGACGTTCGTAATGTGTTGGAGAAGGCTGCTGCGGGCACTCCTGAGAGTCTGGGGCAGATGGCGATGGCTCTAACGTAGGGAGTGTAGAATATGCCCATGCGGCTCGAGATCGTAACTGCGGAGCGCGTCCTCTTTCAGGGCGAGGTGGACAGCGTCGTCGCGCCGGGAGTCGAGGGAGAGCTCGGCATCCTGCCGAAGCACGCGGCGCTGATGACGGTGCTCCAGCCCGGCGAGCTCCACTACCGCACCGGCGGTACGGAGGAGCACTTCGCCGTGACCGGCGGCTTCATCGACGTGCACGGGGATAAGGTGTCCGTCCTTGCGGACGCGGCGGAACGGGTGGACGAGATCGACCTCGCAAGGGCTGAGGAAGCCGTCTCTCGCGCCCGTCAGCGCATCGCAGAGCGTCAGGGGGACGTGGACCTCGAACGGGCGCTGCACTCGCTTCGCAGGGCCCAGGTGCGGCTGAACGTGACACGGCGCCGGCGAGGCGCCGGCGTGCCGCAGCGGGAGCGCGGCTCCCAGGCCTGAGGCCTGCCGCTACTCATCGTCCCGGGCAGACTCTCCGTTGGCGTGCTGGTTCAGGTAGTACGTCATCGATTGCAGCGAGACAACCGGGTCGACGTTCTGTATCCGCACCCCGTTCGGGACGATCGCAGACTTCGGGGCGTAGTTGAGGATGGCCTTGACGTCCGCCTCCACCAGTTGGTCGATAACGTCCTGCGTGACCCCTGCGGGAACGGCCACGATGGCGATCTTCACGCCCTCAGCGTCGGCCACCTCCCGGAAGTTCGCGAAGTCATGCACGAGCAGGCCGCCCGCCATCTGCCCGATGACCTGGGAGTTGGAGTCGAATGCGCAGACGACGCGGAAGCCCTCCGGCTCGAAGCCCGGGTAGCTGATGATCGACCTGCCCAGCCGCCCCACGCCCACGACCGCCACGTTCCACGTCTGGTCGAGGCCGAGGATGCGCCGGAGCTGCTGCAGCAGGTTGGGGATGCTGTAGCCGCGCCCCTGCTTCCCGAATCGTCCGAAGTAGCTGAGGTCCTTTCGTATCTGCGCTGGCGTCGCCTGCAGGAACTCGCCCAACTGCTGGGAACTGATGACCTCCAGCCCGATCTCCTGCAGGTGAGTCAGTGCGCGGAGGTACTGGGGCAGGCGTTCGACGACCACGCCGGGGACCTGGGGTTCGGTGGTCATGTGGCTCCGACCTCTGATTGTGAAACGATTGTGAAGCGATAGTAACGACGTTCACAATCGAGCGTCAAGCGCGCTTCGACGTGCCCTAGAGCGTCAGCTCCAGGATATACAGCCCGCCCTTGAGCCGGTCCACGACGTACATGATGCCGTTCTCGTCCACGTAGACGTCGTTGATGCCGTTGGACGGAGCGCCCTCCGGCACGGGCGGCACGAAGTAGGCCACTTCCTCCGGCCGGAACGGGTCGCTCGTGTCGAATACCCTGACGCCGCCGTTGAAGAACGTCCCGTAGATCAGCGTTTCGGAATGGAAGCACGTGGGGCCGGGCTGGTTCTCATAGACGTTGTGCGCACCGAACCGCCCGCCGCGGTTGAAGAAGTCTTCCGTATCCGGCATCGGGAACGTGCTGATGATGACAGGGTTGCTCTCTTCCCGGATGTCCATCATCCAGATCAGCTTGGGGTGGTCCTCGCCGTTGTTCCGCACCGCCTCGTGGGTTACCACCATCAGGTCGCGGCTGAACAAGGGCAACGCGGTGTGGCAGAAGCCCGGGAAGGGTGGTGCGACGTTGATACTGCCGACCACGGCCGGGCTCGCCTTGTCGGAGATGTCCAGGATGAAGACGCCGGAGTCCAGGTAGCAGCAGTAAGCGCGGTCGGGGCGCTGGGGGTAGACGTTGGCGTTGTGGAGCCGGTGGCCGGAGTCGATCAGGGGGTGCCGCCACATCGGCGGGGCCTCATCCCCCTCCCGGGTGCCGGGCACCCACCAGCGTCCGGCTTCGACCGGATGCTCGGGGTCCCGCACGTCTACGATCATGTAGAACTGGTCGTCCGACTGGTTGCGCGGCTGGAAGTCGGCTGCGCCGGTAGAAAGGTGCGCGTACTCGCCGTCAACCCACCAGAGGCAGTGGCAGCCGCGGGAGTACGGGCCTCCCAGGTCCAGGAAGCCGATGCGCCGGGGGCCCTCATCGGCGTTGCTGACGTCGTAGACGCCCATCCCGGTGCCCGGCTGCCCCGGTTGCACGGACTGGTAGGCCACGAGCATGACGTCGTCCACGATAGCCAGCGAATTGGAGCGCAGGTGGGAGTAGGGCAGCTCCGTCTGCACGACCAGCGTGGGGTTTGCGATGTCCGTGACGTCCACGCTGGTGATGTCCTTCGGCGCGCTCTCGTGCGCCATGTACAGGATGCGCCTGCCGTCGGCGTTCACGTGGAGGTGCACCCCCTCGCCGATGTTGCCGAACCCGTTGAGGTCGTGGTGGGAGATGAGCCGCATGTTGCGGATCTCCTGCGTCTGCGTCGCCATAGCGCCTCCTTCGGAGCGGCCTCGTCCGCGTCCGTGGGGTGCAAGTTAGCAGCAAACCCAACGTGTCGCTACTTCCGCACGGGCGTGTCTGACGGCTGCCCCTACAGCGCCTGGGCGTACCGTCCCAGCGCCCACAACGGGAAGTAGTTGCGGTAGAGGTGGTAGTTGATCATGAAGGCCGCGCTCAACTCGGGGCCCTGCGAGTTCGGCCCATCAAGCGGTTCGTACCGTCCGGGCTGGTCGCCGGGCCCGTAGCCGGGGAAGCCGCAACCCGTGAACTGCGGCTCGTCCCACGTTCCGTCGTCCTGCTGCCGCTGGAGGAGGAACTCGACGCCGCGCCGGACGGACTCGTGACCCACCTCACCCGCGGCGATGAGCGCGATGAGCGCCCACGATGTCTGCGAGGGCGTGCTCTCGCCCTGTCCGCGCAGCGATGGGTCCGGATAGCTGACACACGTCTCGCCCCATCCGCCGTCCGGGTTCTGGTGCGCGAAGAGCCATTCCACCGCGCGGCGCACACGGGGCTGTTCCATGTCCACTCCCAGCACCTTCAGGGCGGGGAGCACCGCGCCGGTGCCGTAGACGTAGTTGACGCCCCACCGCCCGAACCAGGCGCCGTCGTGCTCCTGCTGCTCCCAGATGTAGGCGAGCCCCCGGCGGACGGGCGGGTGGTCCAACCCGTATCCCAGCATCCCGTACATCTCCAGCACGTGCGCGGTCACGTCCACGCTCGGCGGGTCCAGCAGTTCGCCGAAATCGGCGAACGGGATGTTCGCCAGCTCGCGGGACTCGTTGTTCCAGTCGAACGCTGCCCATCCCCCGCTCGAGGACTGCATGCCCGTCAGCCAGGCGGTGGCGCGGTCGACGGCGGCCTTCCGTGCCCGTTCGCCGGCGTCGTCGTCCAGCCGCGCGAGCGCGAGGTCGGCCACGATGATGGCGGAGTCGTCGATGTCCGGGTAGTGGACGTTGTCGAACTCGAACGCCCAGCCGCTGGGTTCCAGATGCGGGCGGTAGACGGCCCAGTCGCCCTTCACCCGGATCTCCTCTCCGATGAGCCAACCTGCGGCGCGCTGGATGCCCGGGTGATCGGGCCGCACGCCGGAGTCGAGGAGTCCGCGTATCGCGAGGCACGTGTCCCAGACCGGCGAGAGACACGCCTGCACCCTGAGGGCCTTCCCGTCTTCAGACGAAAGGCTCCAGTGTTGCCTGAAGCCATCCAGTCCCTTCGCGACGACCGGGTGGTCCAGCCGGAAGCCGAGGGCGCTCAGCGCGATGAGCGAGTAGACCCAGGGCGGCTGTATGCCTCCCCACGAGCCGTCCGCTTCCTGGTGGCTGACGATCCAATCGACTGCGGCCCGGAGCGCCCGGTCACGCCTGGGGACGAAGGGCAGGCCGCAGTAGACGCGGAGGGCCTTGTCGAGAAGCAGGAACCATCCCTTGAGGGAGAATGGTCTGGCCTTCCAACGCGACAACGTGAAGCTGACGGGGCCTTCCGGGTAGAGCTCCATGACCCATGCGCTCTCGCGCGGAGGCCGCGTGGGGCGGAGCGTGAGGATGATCGTCATCGGCACAATGGTCGCTCGCGCCCAGCTTGCGAAGCGGTAGATATTGAAGGGCGCCCATTTCGGCAGGAGCATCATGTCCGGCGGCATGGTCGGCGTCCCCTTCCAGTCCCACTGGCCGAAGAGCGCAAGCCAGATCTTGGTGAATACGCGCGCCTGGGGCACTCCACCCTGCGCCAGGATGAAGGCGCGCGCCCGCGCCATGTGCGGGGCGTCCGCCGGGTCCCCGGCGAGTTTGAGCGCGAAGTAGCACTCGATGGAGGTGCTCAGGTCTCCCGGCGCGCCGTAGTACATACGCCACGAACCGTCATCCGATTGCCTGCGCCGGATGTCCTCTGCGACGCGGGGGATGCGGTCGCCTTCGTCCGACCCCATGAAATGCGTGAGCATGATGTACTCCGCTTCCATGGTCGGGTTGGACTCCAGTTCGCCCCACCAGTAGCCGTCCTCGTGCTGCGTGCGGAAGAAGTACTCCTGCGTGCGCTCCAGCGCCTCGCGGAGGCGGCTCTGCATGCCCTGTTCGACCAAGTTCGTCATCGGTCCGGCTCAGAGTTGACGGGAGAGCTCCGGGAGGATGCTTTGCACGGCCGTCTGCAGGGCGCGCGATGCTCCACGCGATTTCAGCGCAAGCGGAAGGAAGCTTCTGACCGCCGACGGGTGCGACAACGCTCGCACGGCGTGAGCCCACTCCCGCCGCCCCGCATCCGCGATGATGGTTGCGATGAAGGAAGGCAGCGGGTAATGGGCCTCGTCCAGGACCGCGCGGATCCCGATGAGCGGGACTCCTCTCGACGTTGCCTCTTCCGCGATCCAGCGGCCCTCCATGTCAACCACCAGCGCGCCGCTGCCGTAGTACGCCCTGCGCTTGGCCCGGGGCGAGAGGAGCGGTTCGTCCACGGTCAGCACCGGTCCTTCGAGGACGGAGATGCCGGCATGCCGCAGCAGCATCGCCGCACGGGTCGTGTGCAAAGCGCCGGGGACCGGCGCGCTCGCTCCGTGCAGGTAAGCGTTCGCCACGACGATGTCACCGGGATGGAGATGGGGGTCGAGCGCGCCTGCATATCCCAGCGAGACCAGCAGCCGGCACGGCGCGGTCTCGAGGAGGGCAGCGACCTGCTCGCCCGCAACGCGTCCGATACCGACGATGCTCGTGCGGGTGCGGGCGTTGCCGTAGCCGAGTCCGCCCAACTCCCGCTGGGTTGGGGCTATGGTCAACAGAGGGACCGCTGCGGTCTCAGTTTCCATTGCGCCCCTCGCGCCGCTCCTGGAAGGCCTCAAAGTGCCTGACCGATGCCGTGGAGGCGTCCCGTCCGGTGAAGAGCACCCGGGTGACGCTCCGGTAAAGGACCGACACCTCGCGGCCGGTCTCGGTCTCGAACAACTGCGCGAAGGGATCGCTCACGCGGTTGTTCCGGTTGAAGAGGTAGCCCGTTACGGCGCTCCCGTCATCGGTGTGCACGGTAACGTCGCCGCGGTAGTGGAAGGCGCATTCAACGAGTTCCGCTATGCGGTCGGCGTCTGCCTGTGGCGGCGTTGCGGCTGGAGCCATGGTTCACAGCCTGCCCGTGAGCGTGGCAGCGGCGGAGTCCCGCAGGCCGCGCCACGTGGTGAACGTCGCATGGATAGCCGATGGCTCGTACCCGGAATGCACCATGCAGTCCTGGCACTGGTGATTGCCGCTGGCCCTGCCGTACTCCTCCCAGGGCGTTTCGTCCATCAACTCCCGGAAAGTGGCTGCGTAGCCGTCCTGCAGCAGGTAGCAGGGGCGCTGCCACCCGAAGATCGTGTAGAGCGGGTTGCCCCACGGCGTGCACTCGAAATCGCGCTTGCCCATGAGGAACTGGAGGAACAGCGGGGACTGGTTGAACCGCCAGCGTTTCTTCCTGCCGGTGAGCACCCGGGCGAATAGTTCCTGCGTGCGCTCGCGCTCCAGGAACGACTCTTGGTCGGGCGCCTTCTCGTAGCTGTACCCCGGCGACACCATCATGCCCTCGACGTCCAGGTCCATCATCGCGTCGAAGAACTCGCGGACGCGCATCGGCTCGGACGTGTTGAACAGCGTCGTGTTGGTGGTGACCCGGAAGCCGCGCCGGACGGCCTCCCGTATGGCATCGACGGCGACGTCGTACACGCCGCCGCGGCAGACGGAGGCATCGTGCTCGTCGCGCAGGCCGTCCATGTGGACGCTGAAGCTGAGGTACTTCGAGGGCGTGAACACGTCCTGCTCGAGCCTCTCCCTGAGCAGCAGGGCGTTGGTGCAGAGGTAGACGTACTTCCTGCGGCGCGTCAGCTCCGCAACCAGTTCGCCGATGTGCGGATAGAGCAGGGGCTCGCCGCCGGGGATGCTGACGATGGGGGCGCCGCACTCCTCCACTGCGGCAAGGCACTGGTCGACCGTCAGGGCGCGCCGGAGCACGTGCGGCGGGTATTGGATCTTTCCGCACCCCGCGCAGGCGAGGTTACAGCGCAGCAGCGGCTCCAGCATGAGCACGAGCGGGTAACGCTTGCGGCCCACCAGGCGCTGCCTGATGACGTGGGATGCCACGGTCCATGCCTGTGAGGCGGGCACGCCCATGGTCCTGTGCTCCCTCGGTCAGAGTGTAGTGGAGTCTACCAGACCGCCGTCCCAGGGCTGAAGGCGCCACCCGCCGCTGGCGCCCGTCATGGCGCGTGCTATAGTGGCGGGCATCCTCCTTCCGCGGGGTGCGGTCCCTTGTACATCGGCTCCTGCCGCCTCACCTTCCGGTTGCACGGCAACGACTCGCTCAAGGGCAAGCGACAGGTCTCGCGCTCCCTGATCGACCGCTTCCGCCAGCGCTACAACCTCGCCGCGGCCGAGGTCGGCGCGATGGACGAGCACCAACGGCTCATCATCGGCATCGCCTGTGTCAGCAACGAGTACTCCCACGCCGAAGAGATGCTGGACAAGGCCGTCGCCTTCGCCGACAACCACCGCTCCGAGGCCGAGCTCGTGGACGTCGAGCGCGGCGTCGCCGTGGAGGACTGACCGGTGGATGCAGCCCGGTTCGTCGAGCACCTCCGCACCGGCAGTCTCGCCGGAGAGATCGAGCACGTGCAGGAGATGGCGGAGCGCGACGCTGCCTACGGAGAACTCGCAGACGCGCTCGACCCCCGCCTCGAAGCGGCGCTGGAAGCGCGCGGCCTGCTCCCGCTCTACTCGCACCAGGCGCGGGCCGTCGACGCCGCACTGGGCGGGCGCGACGTTGCGCTCGCCACGCCCACGGCGAGCGGCAAGAGCCTCTGCTACCACGTACCGGCCGCGCAGGCGATGCTGACCGACCCGTCGGCGCGCGCTCTCTATCTCTTCCCCACAAAGGCGCTCACGCAGGACCAATTACGCGGCCTGAAGGGTCTGTTGCCGCCCAAGCTGGCCAACCGCGTAGCCATCTTCGACGGCGACACTCCCACGGGCGAGCGGAGCGCGGTGCGGCGATCGGCGCAGGCAATCTTTACGAACCCGGACATGCTGCACGTGGGCATGCTGCCCCACCACCGCGCGTGGGCGCGGCTCTGGCAGTCGCTGCGCTACGTCGTCATCGACGAGATGCACGTCTACCGGGGCGTGTTCGGCTCGCACGTCGCCAACGTGTTGCGCCGGCTGCGCCGGCTGTGCGCGCACTACGGCAGCGACCCCGTCTTCATCCTCTGTTCCGCGACGATCGCCAACCCCGGCGAGCTGGCTGAGCGCCTCACCGGGAAGACCGTGGAGGCGATCGAGGAGGACGGCGCGCCGCACGGGGGGAAGCACTTCGTCTTCTGGAACCCGCCCGTCGACCCTGAGGGGATACGCATCCGCGCGGGAAGCACGTCGTCGGCGCTGCTGGAGATGCTCGTGAAGCGGGACGCGCGGACACTCGTGTTCGTGCGTACGCGACGGCAGGCGGAGGTCGTCTGCCTGGACGTCCGCAGAAGGCTTGCGCGCGACGACGCGGGACTCGCTGACCGCGTTCGTCCCTACCGCGGCTCGTACCTGCCGGAGGAGCGTCGTGCGGTGGAGCAGGGCATGCTCAACGGCGACCTGATGGGAGTCGTCGCGACGAACGCGCTGGAGCTCGGCATCGACATCGGCGGGCTGGACACGACCGTCCTGACGGGCTATCCGGGGAGCGTCGCGAGCACGTGGCAGCAGGCGGGGCGCAGCGGCCGAACCCACGAGGGCGCACTGAGCATCCTCGTGGCCCGGGACGACCCGCTCGACCAGTACCTCATGCGCCACCCGGACTTCGTGTTCGGGCGTTCGCACGAGCACGCGCGCATACGGCCGGACAACCCGTACGTGCTCGGCCCGCACCTGAAGGCTGCCGCATACGAACTGCCGCTGGGCCCGGACGAGGGCGAACTGTTCGGCAACGGCTTCGAGCCGCAGGTGGCCGCGCTGGCAGACGAAGGCGCGCTGCTGGAGCGCAACGGACGCTGGTTCATCGCGCCTTCGGTCGAGTACCCCGCGGGCGAAGTCAACATCCGATCCACGGCGCACGTGGACTACGCGGTCGTCGAGGCGCGCTCGGGCCGAGTGATGGAGCACGTCGACGAGTACTCGGCGTTCAGCCAGCTGCATCCCGGCGCGGTCTACCTCCACCTGGGCGAGTCGTACGTCGTCGAGGACCTCGACCTCGAAGCGCACGTCGCCTGGCTGTCGCGCAGCGAGCCCGCCTACTACACCGACGTGCATGAGCTGACCGACATCCGCATCGCGGAGACGCGCGCGGTCAAGACGCTGAACGGCGCCACGGTCTGCTTCGGCGACGTGGAGGTCTCCCGGCAGGTGATCGGCTACCGCAAGCGACCGCTCTACGACGGCGCACAGCGGCGCGGCGACAGCCTCGCCGAGACGCCGTTGCAACTGCCAGCGCGCGTCTTCTCCACCGCCGCCGTCTGGTTCGACCTGCCCCCGGACGTGCACAAGCGCTCACTGAAGGAGCGTGTCGACCTGCCAGGAGGCCTGCACGCGATGGAACACGCGGCCATCGGCGTGCTGCCGCTCTTCGCCCTCTGCGACCGGAACGATATCGGCGGCGTCTCCACGGCGGTACACCCGGACACTGGCGAGCCGCAGGTGTTCATCTACGACGGTCATCCGGGCGGCGTCGGCATCGCGGAGCACGCCTACGCCGTGATCGAGGAGCTGCTGGACGCGACGCTCGGCGCGGTCGCGGAGTGCTCGTGCGCGGACGGCTGCCCGTCGTGCATCCAGTCGCCCAAGTGCGGGAACAACAACTACCCGCTGGACAAGCGTGTTGGGGCGGACCTGCTGCGGGGGCTGTTGGGGAGGCGCGGGTAGGGCTAGCCGTCCCATCGGTTTGAATTTGCCGAAGAGGCCACTGGAGTCTATCTTCCTGCTCAGGGACCGCCGTTCCATAGGTTGGAAGGGTAGGATGGGAGCGGTGAGTCACAGCCCATCAAACCGGCGCAGGCGGTAATCTGTGGCACCATCCGGGGATGCCGCGCCGAAGCGAGACAAGGAGGAATCGATGAAGTTCGTGATATACAACGACGACCAGCCTGGCATTCTGACTGATGCGGGCGTAGTAGACATTGGTGACCTCTGCCCCGGCGGCGGCCAGGCCGCAATGGTCCACCTGGTCACCAACTACGACGACCTGAAGTCCCAACTCGAAGCCCGCGCGGCCGAGGGCACGCCGGTCGCCGACGCGCAACTGCAGGCGCCGCTGCCACAGCCCGGCAAGATCCTCTGCATGGGCGGCAACTACCGCGAGTTCGGTGCGCGGGCCCCTTCGCCGATGTGGGGCTTCACCAAGAGCCTCCACAGCATCCTGTCCCCGGGCGGCACCGTAGTCCTCCCTGACATAGACGCCAACATCTTTCACCACGAGGCTGAGCTCGTGTTGGTCTTCGGCAAGGGCGGCAAGGACATCCCGGCGTCGGAGGCCATGGACCACGTATTCGGCTACACGGCAGGCGTGGACGTCTCGGCGCGGATGCCATCGCCCGGCGGCGGCAGGGTGCCCAACACGCTGCCCGTCGCTGAGCACAAGTCGCACCCCACATTCTGCCCCCTCGGTCCCTGCATAGTGACCAAGGACGAGATCGCGGACCCGGAGCACTTGCAGGTCACGTTGAGCGTCGACGGCGAGCAGCGCGTCAACTACAACACCGACGACCTCGCCCACTCGATCGCTGAGTCGATCGAGTTCGTGGCGGCTATCGAGGAGATCAGCCCCGGGGACGTGCTCTTCATGGGCACCAACCACCAGGGACTCGGCGCGATGCAGGACGGCGACACCATCGAGATGGGCGTCGAAGGCGTGGGCAGCTTCACCTTCACGGTGAGCGACCCGCTGAAGCGCCGCTGGCCCAGGGGCGTCGACGAGGCGTCGGCCAGGGACGTGCGCGAGGGCGCCGGCGGCCCCGGTCGCCAGGCCCGACCCCTGTAGGCCACCCAGGGACAGTCCG
The DNA here is from genome assembly GCA_034423175.1 of Dehalococcoidia bacterium. Classification (GTDB taxonomy): domain Bacteria; phylum Chloroflexota; class Dehalococcoidia; order Lucifugimonadales; family Australimonadaceae; genus Bin16. Next base: position 71,256 of record DAOUJA010000010.1, on the reverse strand, counting down.
GGGCGGCAGCAGGACCGGGCAGGTCCTGTAGGCGCACGCCTCCAGGACTGATGGCAGCTATGACCATTCGAGGGAGCGTGACATGACCAGCACACAGGCCGATCATGAGTGGTTCATGCGCCTCGCGATGGCTGAGGCCGCCATGTGCGCCGCTGCAGGAGGCCGCCCGTATGGAACGGTGGTGGTGCGCGACGGCATCGTGATCGGCCGTAGTGGACCTCGAATAGACTCCAGCAAGAACCCCACTGGTCACGCCGAGATAATCGCCATCCAGGAGGCTGCCCAGCGCCTGGGGACCGCCGACATGACGGGTTGCACGGTCTACAACAACCAGGGCAGCTGCATGATGTGCTGCGGGGTGATGCTGGCCAACAACGTCTCCCTCGTAGTTTCGGGGACCAAGCCGGTGCCGGAGGGGAATGACAACCTGGACAAGCTCATAGCCCTGATGAACGCGGGAGACCGCACCAAGGTCCTCAGAGGCGTTCTCGAACAGGAGACCGCGGAACACTTCAAGGCCCACTTCAAGGGGTAGGGCGCCCGCCATGAAGGTGGCGCCGTTGCCAACCCTGCGGCACCCCGCCACGTGTCGTAGACTGCTCACGGTGCTGTTGACCGCACGAGGAGGCAGCCGATGCTCGAGTCCTACGGACCGTTCACACCGCCGGTGCTCACCCGTTCGCGTGTGGCCCTTGAGATCGCCTCCGAACTGGCCGGCACGGACGGCTGGCCGTACCTTCGGGCGCACGTCGACCTCCGGCAGAGCGACTTCGACGAGACCGGGTTCCGCCTCATCGGCAGCGGCAGCGCGGACGGCGTCGCGGAGGTGGGAGAAGGCAGGGCCGGCCTTGCGATGATCAACCCGTCTGCGGTACTCACCATGGGCTATCGAGGCACGGGCCCGTTCGACAACCCCCTTCCGGTGCGCGTGGTCTCGGTCCTGCCGTCGTACGACCAGATTACGCTCGGGGTGATGGAGCGGACCGGCCTGCGGTCGTTCGACGACATCAGGGAGCAGCGTTACCCGTTGCGCGTATCGCTGCGAGGCCCCAGGGAGAACTCCGTGCCGCTGGTTGCGAACGAGATCTGCAAGGCCCACGGGTTCACGCTCGAAGACATCGAGTCGTGGGGCGGCGAGGTCACGTACTACCGCCGCCTGCCGGGCGCGCGGCTGCCCGACGTCGAGAAGGGCGAGACCGACGCCATCTTCGACGAGGCGGTCCGCCAGTGGGTCAACCCCGGCGCGGAGATGGGCATGCGGTTCCTGGAGCCATCGGAGGAGGCGCTCGTGCGGCTGGAACCGCTCGGCCTGCGCCGCGGCGTCGTGCTCAGGTCCGATTTCCCGAACCTGTCGGCTGACTTCAAGGCCGTCGACTTCTCCGGGTTCCCCATCTTCACGAACGAGGCTGTGCCGGACGAGCAGGTGCGTGCGCTCTGCGCAGCCCTCGAGGCCCGCGGCGACCGCATCCCGTGGGAGGGCTCCGGCCCGCTGCCGCTGGACCGCATGTGCGCCGACACGCGTGAAGGCCCCCTGGACGTGCCGCTGCACCCTGCTGCGGAGGCCTACTGGCGCGAGCGGGGGTACCTCCGCTGAGGTCGCCCTTGCTCGTCGTTCCCGCGCAGGCAGGAACCTCGCAGCTCGTTCCAGGGCGGGATGTCGAGGGAGGTGAGGGTTGTCGAGGCCGCTGATAGACTGCGCCCCATGACGCCTCCCAACGGCAAAGCCGCCTACGTCTACGACGACGTGCTCTCCGGCCACGTGCTGCGCGAGGGACACCCGATGCGCCCCGTGCGCCTGCGCCACACTTACGCCCTGCTGCGCGCCTACGGGGCTTTCGAGGATGAGCACGCGCTGCTCGTCCCGCCTCGCCCCGCGACGCTCGACGAGCTAACGACGTTCCACACCGAGGAGTACGTGGAGACCGTTCGCCGCCTCAGCAGCGATGAGGAGGCCGACGGCGAACGCCACGGATTCGCGGCCCACGGCGATAACCCCGTCTACGCTGGCATGTACGAGGCCGCGCTGCTCTCCACCGGCGCGTCGGTGCAAGCGGCGGAGCTGGTCGCGGACGGCGAGGCGTCGACGGCGTTCGCCCCGGCTGGCGGGCTGCATCACGCGATGCGGGGCTGGGCGTCCGGCTTCTGCATCTTCAACGACCCGGTCGTGGCCATCAACGCACTGCGCAAGCGGGGCCTGCGCGTGGCGTACGTGGACGTCGACGCGCACCACGGCGACGGCGTGCAGGCCGCCTTCTACCGCGACACGGACGTGATGACGGTCTCCGTGCACGAGAGCGGGCGCTGGCTCTTTCCCGGAACCGGCGCGGTGAACGAGGTGGGCGCGGGCGAGGCCGCAGGCTACTCCGTGAACCTCCCGCTGTTCCCGTACACGAACGACGAGGTCTACGTGGAGGCATTCGAGCGCGTCGTGCCGCCGCTCATCGAGGCGTTCGCTCCGGACGTGCTCGCGGTGCAGATGGGCGCCGACGCCTACGTCACCGACCCGCTGACTCACCTCGCGCTCAGCACGCACGGCTACGAGGCCGTCGTGCGGCGCCTGGGTAGCATGGGCTACCCGATGCTTGCATTTGGAGGAGGAGGCTACGACCTCGATGCGACCGCGCGCTGCTGGACGCTGGCCTATGGCTCGATGCTGGGGCGCGAGTGGCCGGACGAACTGCCGTCCGGCTCGGACGCCTACCTGACCAGCCTGCACCTGCGGGACGCCGTGCTGCCGGAGATCGATCTGCAACTGCACGAGAAGTCGCGTCAGTTCGTGCAGCAGCAGGTGGCGGAGATCGAGCGGCTCATCTTCCCGGTGCATGGGCTAGCGTAGGAGACAGGACATGCGCATAGCGTCGTTCGAGACGATGGCCGTCCGCATCCCGCGCGTGCCGGGGCCGTCCGCGCCGCGCGAGGAGGCCGACTACGTCACGCTGCGCCTCCGCACTGACGCCGGCATCGAGGGCATCGCCTACGCGGGCTTCGCGTCGACGCTTGTAACGAAGGCACTGAAGGAGACGGTGGACGCGCTCGCGGCGGAGACTGTCGGCCTGGACCCGCACGCCGTGGAGGCGATCGGGCGCGGCCTGGCCCGCAAGGCCGGCGGCGGGTCGCCCGCGGGGCTCGTGACGCGCGCCATCTCCGCGATAGACGTGGCGTTGTGGGACATCCGCGGCAAGGCACTGGGGATGCCGGTCTGGAAGCTGCTCGGCGCGGCGTCCGGTTCGGTGCCCACCTACGCCAGCGGCTTTCTCTGGCGGCACTACGACCTCGAAGCGCTCGCCACGACTGCTGCCGACCTCGTCGCGCAGGGCTTCCGCGCGATGAAGTTCCGCATGGGTGCGGAGGCGTCGGCACGGGCGGAACTGGCGCGGCTGCGCACGATGCGTGAGGCCGTCGGCGACGGCATCGATCTCATGGTGGACATCAACCAGGGTTGGGACGTGAACCGCGCCATCACGGTGGGGCGCGGCATGGCCGAATACGACCTCTTCTGGCTGGAGGACCCGGTGCACTTCCAGGACTACGCCGGGCTCGCGCGCATCGCCGACGCGCTGGATACCCCCATAGCGGCGGGGGAATACCACTACGGCGTCGAGCCGTTCCGCCACATGCTGGAGGCGCGCTGCATCGACATCGTCATGGTGGACCTGTTGCGCGTGGGCGGGATCACGCAGTGGATGAAGGCTGCGCACGTGGCGGAGGCGTACAATATGCCGGTGGTGACGCACCTGGCGCCGGAGATACTCGGCCACGCGCTCGCCGCTGCCCCCAACGGCCTGTACGTGGAGCACATGCCGTGGGCGTTCCCGCTGTTCGAAGAGGCGCCGCAGATCGATCCTTCGACGGGGCGTCTCGTGATGCCGGACGAGCCCGGACTCGGTCTGCGGTTCGATGACGCCCGAATCTCGGCGAGCGCGCTCTAGGTATGGACGCGCGCGGCGCGGTACAATCGAGGTGTGATGAAACCCGGCGACGTTATACCGAAACCCTGGGGCAGCGAGCACATCGTTGACCTGAACAACAGCTACTGCATCAAGTACCTGCGCATCCGTCGCGGCCAACGGCTGAGCAAGCAGTACCACGAGCAGAAGCACGAGACGATGATGCTCATACGCGGCGTGGCCCTCCTGACGCTCGCGGACGAGTTCGGCGAACAGGAGAACGCCATGCGGTTCGGCGAGGCGTACTCCATCGCGCCCGGCATGATTCACCGCATCCGGGGGATGTCCACGGAGCCTGCTGTGATCCTTGAGGTGAGCACGCCGGACCTGGACGACGTCGTGCGCGTCCAGGACGACTACGGGCGCTAGCCCACGGGGCGCTCCATGCGCCTGGAGACTCACCGCCTCGTCCTGCGCGAGTACGTTGAAGACGATTGCACTGCCGTCCTCGCCTACCAGAGCGATCCGCGCTACCTCCGCTACTACCCGTGGGATGAACGCACGCCCGAGGACGTACGGCGGTTCGTGCGCACCTTCATCGACTGGCAGTCCGAGTCTCCGCGCCGCCGCTTCCAACTCGCAGTGGTGCTGCGCGGGAATGGCACGCTCATCGGCAGCTGCGGCGTGCGCCGCAAGCCGGGCGACGACAGCGAGGCCGATATCGGCTTCGAGCTGTCGCCCGAGCACTGGGGGGTCGGCTACGCGACCGAGGCGGCGACCGCGATGGCCGCGTTCGCGTTCCACGAGCTGGGCGTGCACCGCCTCTCGTCCTGGTGCATCGCGGAGAACGCCGCATCCGCCCGCGTGCTGGAGAAGCTGGGGATGTCGCTGGAAGGCAGGCTCATTGCCTCGGAGCACTTCAAAGGCCGCGACTGGGACATGCTGCTCTACGGAATGACGCGCGAGCGCTGGGAGCGGGTTTAGACCTCTGGCCAGGTGTCCATACGCCTCTGATAACATGGTGACTGCGTCGGTCGTCGGTTGGCTTCCACGTCGAATCACCATCGGAGAGGGCATCGACAGCATGGACCAACTCAGCTACTACGAGGCCAAACTGGCCTACGAGACGGACTCAGCGGACCTGTACGAGGCCGTCCAGAACGGCGAACCGATCGTCGTTGTCGATGGACGCGCTGCGGGCGCGTACGCCCACGAGCACATCCCGGATGCGATAAGCCTCCCGCACCGGGAGATCAGCGCCGAGACGACTGCCTCGTTCGACAGGTCGAAGCTCTACGTCTGCTACTGCGACGGCATCGGGTGCAACGCCTCGACGAAGACGGCGTTGAAGCTTCTGCAGCTGGGGTTCCAGGTGCGCGAGCTCATCGGCGGGCTGGACTGGTGGAAGCGGGACGGGTATCCCACCCACCGGTCAGAGGGGGTCGTTGCGGCAGGCATCAGGTGCGGCTGCAACTGAACCGCGCAGGCTCGGGTCCCCGTCTACGCGGCCTCGTATATCTCGAGGCCCAACGCTCGCTCGCCGGGCCCGCTCGACCGGCCGGGGCAGGCTGAGACCGCGACGATGCACGGCATCAGCGCCCGCATGTCGATGTAGTCGCCTTCCTTCACGTCGAACGGCTCCTCCCAGAACGTCCTCCCATTCTCGTCGATCCCCGTGCGCATGAAGATGTTGAACGGGTCGTGCACGTAGTTCCCATCGAGGCCGAACGGCTCCACCGCTTTCGCGAGGATCTCCTGGCACCCCGGCGAGTCGATGCCGTAGCGTTCCACGCGGCTTACGGCGCAGCACCGCCCGCTGAGCATGTCGTGCGTGACCGCGCCGCTCGGCGACGACCGGTGCTCGACGGTATCCGCGACGACCTCGAGCATGCGCCGCTCCCACGGCGCCCGCGTCCAGAGCGTGTTCCCGGTGGTCGGGTGGATCGTCTCCCGGCGGCGCGTCACCGACGAGCCCAGGTGCTCCCAGGGGTCGTCCAGGTTGAACGCGTTGAAGTCGATCACCTGCGGGCCCTCCGGCTGCGTCAGACGGAGGAGCTGTCCCTCCCGCAGGACAACCGCCAGGCCGTCATGCTTCCTGACGACATGCTTCTCCAGAAGTCCCACCTGATGCCTCCTCGCGCAGCCGATCCACAGGCTTGTCCCTACACCTCGCGGTACTCGCCCTCGATGGCGTCGTCGTCTCCGCCGGAGCCGGGGTCCGACGGCGGTACGTCGTCGTCCGGCCCCGGTGCTGACGCGGCCTCGGCCTGCTGGCGGGCGTAGACCGCCTCGCCGATCTTCTGGACGGCCGTCGAGAGCGCCTGCGTCGCTGCCTGCAACGACGCCGCGTCCGCGTCTTCCTGGGCGAGCACGGTCCGCACGTCGGCGATACGCGCCTCCACCTCGCTCTTCAGGTCGGCGTCTATCTGCTCGCTGAACTCCTGCAGTGTCTTCTCGGCCTGGTAGGCGCTGGTGTCGGCGATGTTGCGCGCCTCGATCTGCTCGCGCTTGCGTGCGTCCTCTTCGGCGTGCGCCTCCGCCTCCTTCACCAGCCGTTCCACCTCGTCCTTGGCGAGGCCGGAGCTCGCCGTGATGGTGATGCGTTGCTCCTTGCCCGTGGCCTTGTCCTTCGCGGAGACGTTCAGGATGCCGTTGGCGTCCAGGTCGAACGTCACCTCGATCTGCGGGATGCCGCGCGGCGCGGGAGCGATACCGTCCAGGTTGAAGCGGCCGATGGTCTTGTTCTCCGCGGCCATCGTGCGCTCGCCCTGCAGCACGTGGATCTCCACGCTGGGCTGGCTGTCCGCGGCGGTGGTGAACATCTCGCTCATGGACGTTGGGATGGTGGTGTTGCGCTTGATGAGCGGCGTCGCCACTCCGCCGAGCGTCTCGATGCCGAGCGTGAGCGGGGTCACGTCCAGCAGCAGGATGTCGGTGACGTCGCCCTGCAGGACGCCGGCCTGGATGGCCGCGCCGACGGCGACGACCTCGTCGGGGTTGACGCCCTTGTGCGGCTCCTTGCCGAACAGCTCCTTCGCCCTGTCGATGACGGCGGGCATGCGCGTCATGCCGCCGACGAGGACCACCTCCGCGACGTCGTTCGCGGCGACGCCCGCATCCTTGAGCGCCTGCTGGCATGGCCCGACCGTGCGGGCGACGAGGTCTACGGTCAACTGTTCCAGCCTGGACCGCGTGAGGCTCATGGCCAGGTGCTTGGGGCCGGAGGCGTCGGCCGTGACGAACGGCAGGTTGATCTCCGTCTGTTGTGCGCTGGAGAGCTCGATCTTGGCGCGCTCGGCGGCCTCTTTCAGGCGCTGGAGGGCCATGCGGTCGTCGCGCAGGTCTATGCCCTGTTCGCGCTTGAACTCGTCGGCGAGCCAGTCGATGATGCGCTGGTCGAAGTCGTCTCCGCCGAGGTGCGTGTCGCCATTGGTGGACTTCACCTCGAACACGCCGTCGCCGATGTGGAGTATGGAGATGTCGAAGGTCCCGCCGCCGAGGTCGTAGACGGCGATGACCTCGTCCTGGTGCTTGTCGAGCCCGTAGGCGAGCGCCGCCGCGGTGGGCTCGTTGATGATGCGCAGCACCTCCAGCCCGGCGATGGTCCCGGCGTCCTTGGTCGCCTGCCTCTGGCTGTCGTTGAAGTATGCGGGCACCGTGATGACGGCCTGGTTCACCGGCTCGCCGAGCTTCGCCTCCGCGTCGGCCTTCAGCTTCTGCAGCACCATCGCGGAGACCTCCGGCGGCGAGTAGTCGCGCTCGTTCATCACGACGGCGGCGTCGCCGCCGTTGCCGGCCTTGGTGGCGTAGCCGAGCGTCTTGCGCTCCGCTTCGGTCTCGGTGAACTTGCGGCCGATGAGCCGCTTCACGGAGTAGACGGTATTCGTGGGGTTGGTCACCGCCTGCCGCTTGGCGACCATGCCGACGTACCGCTCGCCGTTCTTGGGGTTGACGGCGACGACGGACGGCGTCGTGCGCCCGCCCTCCGTGTTCTCGAGCACGAGGGGCTCGCCCGCGTCCATGACGGCCATCGCCGAGTTGGTCGTTCCGAGGTCTATGCCTATTACCTTCGCCATTCCCATCACTCCTTGCAGTGTTACTCGTTCGTTTTCGGATTACCCGCAGCGCCCTGGGAAACGACGACCTGCGCGGCGCGCAGCACGCGGTCCCTGCCGCGGTAGCCCGCGCTGAAGGTCGCCAGGACCGTTCCAGCCGGGTGTTCGTCGCTGGGCTGGGAGGCGAGCGCCTCCTGCTCCACGGGGTCGAACGCGTCGCCCGGCGCGGGTTCGAACCGGGTGACGCCCTCCGACTCCAGCAGCGCATTCATGTTCTGGGAGACGAGCCGCAGACCGCTGCTCCAACTCTCCGGGGCGTCGTCCGGGAGGGCGTCCACGGCTCGCTGGAGGTCGTCGACGATGGGGAGCAGCTTGCTCACCACGCCGTTGGACGCACTGCGCGCGAGCGCCCAGCGCTCCTCCTCCGCCCTGCGCTTGTAGTTGACGAGGTCGGCCTGCGCGCGCTGGGCTATCACCTTCATCTCGTCCCGCTCGCGCTCCAGCAGCGCGATGGGGTCTTCCGGGGCCTGCTCAGCGGCGTCCTCCGGCTGTCCTGCGCCGGTCTGTTCGTGTTCCTGGTTCGTGGTCATGGTGTCCTTACTGCTCTCCGGGCCTCCGTGGGGTCTGCCTGCCCGTGCCCAGGAACATCTCCATGATGTCCTGCATCGCCTGCTCGAACGGCCTGGGCGCGCGCGCAGGCCGTGTGACGGGGGCCTGTGACGCTTCCATCGCGGAAGAGAGGCGGTCGAATACAGCCATCGCCATCTCGACGCCGGCCAGGTTCAACCGCATCTCGTCGACGAGGTGCTTGATCATCCGTAGCTTCGCGATGTCGCGCTCCGAGTAGAGCCGCAGCATGCCGACCGTGCGGGACGGCCGCACGAGCCCCACGCGCTCGTACTTGCGGAGCGTCTGCGGGTGCATGTGCAGGATGCGGGCGGCCACGCTGATGATGTACAGCCCTTCCTCTTCCACGAACGCGCCCTGCGGCCCATCCGCAGCCGCCTGCGGCCGTCGTGCCGGCGGCTCGGAGCGCTGCTCCGCGCCCGGCACCCGGAAGGGCGGGATGCTCTGGCCCGTAACCGTTGGTCTGCGATGCTGCTGCATGTTCGCTGCCTCTCGTCTTCCCTCTCCCGGGAGGAGAGAGGGTCGGGATGAGGGTACCCGTTCCTTCGTGTGTATCGCCGTGCCGTATGATATGGATTGACACGTCTTATGTCAACTCTTATCATGCCAGCAGCGCGACTGGAACCGCCGCGCAGATGCATGAAACCGAAACCGCTCCGCCTGCGTAGTAACTGTATGAAAGGTGAGTGGGGAAGGAGGACCGCAATGATTCTCTTCAAAGCCTGCAAGCGGTGCAACGGGGACATGTACGACGCAGTTGACATCTACGGCCCCTACTGGGAATGCATCCAGTGCGGCCACATGATCGACGTGCCGGACGCGCGACTCGCCAAGGCTGAGGCGGAGGGACGCGCTCTCAGGGCAGCCAGGATCGCGGCGAAGAAAGCAGTGCCGGCCAAGGTCCCTGTCCCCGTGAGAGTCGCGGCCTGACCTCCTGCAACCGCTCTCGCGGCATACAGCGGACTCCGCGCCCCGCTTTCCCTCGGGAAGGCGGGGCGTTCGCTTAGACGCGGGCATCGCCGTCAGTCCGGGTAACGGTGGGATATGGCGGCCCGGATACTCCGCCAGTCGCCGCGAGCCAGCCGTTCACGTCGTCTATCAACCCCTGGGCGTCGACGCCTGCGTAGGCGGGGGCGAACACGCGCAGGATGCGTACGGCCTCGGCCAGCTGGCTGCGCATCCCCCGCTCATTCCGGCGGAGTGCGTGCGCGAAGCCTGCGCCGAGCTTCGTGAGCGCCAGCAGGAAGAGCCGCTCCGGGTACGGCGTGTCCTTCCAGAGCTCCTCCCACGTCTCGTGGCTCTGGCGGAAACGCCCCTCGTTGAACTCGGCGATGCCGCGCTGCAGCGCCCGGGAGCGCGCAAGCGCCGCGCCATCTCCCACGTCGCCGGTGCCGGCGACATAGGCGAGCCACTGTCCGTCGACGAGGCGTCGTGCGCCGTGCGGGAACTGCTGCGGAGGGCGTGCGAGCGGCTGCTGCGCCATCAGGCCGCGTCGCCTGCGGCGTAGGGGTCCGCGTACTCGTACGGGGCCTCGCCTTCGAGCGACTGGTACTTGGAGGCGCACTTCACGAAGACGCGGTCGGTCATGAAGATGCCGCCGGGCTCGTAGGTGCCCTCGAGCACGATCTCCGAATGCGGGTTGAAGAAGAGGTCCGGCAGCACGCCGTCGTACGTCGCGTCGATCTGCGCGCCGTTCTCATGCAGCCGGAACGTGGCGATCGTGTTCTCCGTGCTCGCGCGGTCGAAGCTGCCCTCGACGAGCGCGCCCTTCACCTTGAGCGACTCCCCTGTGGCGGGGCCCTGCGCGACGAGCTCGTCGACCGTCAGGTAGAACGACGTCGCGGCCTGGAACGCGGTGAAGCCGAAATAGCCGAACGCGGCAAGCAGCACGATACCCACGATGATGAGCTTGCGCTGCTTCGTGAGGAACGACGGTGAGCCGACGGCTCCGATGGGCGTTGCGGGCTGTTCTGCGGGCGTGTACTGCATGGGTCTGCGCCGGTCTTGTGAACCGCATCACATTGTAGCAGAAGCGGGCGGGCTACTGGGCGCGGCCAGTAATCCGCGCCGCTCGCTTGACCGCTGGACTACGAGCGGCGCGGCAGACTCACCAGAGGCTCCTCACGCCCGGGCGGGGATGAACTCGTGCATGCGGGACTTCAGGCCGCGCTGGGAGAGCTCGCTCTCGAAGAGCGCGTGGATGCGCGGGTCCTCGTCCTCGTACTCGATCTGCATGCCGCCGGCCTTCTCCGACTTGTCCATGTTCTCGTAGCTCCACATCTTGGACTCGAGGACCGGATAGCGGGCGCCGCCGAAGTCGAACACGAGGTAGCGCGACTGCCCCGGCGACACGTTGAAGTGCTGGTGGTACGTCGGGCCGTCCGGCGGCGCGTAGAGCGTGCCCGGCTTCCAGTCGACGCGCACGGTGTCGACCGGGCTCTCGCCTTCCTTCCAGAGGAGCGAGTAGCCCTCGCCGGTGACGCAGAAGATGTGCGCGCCCGCGTTGTGGGCGTGCGCCTTCTTGTACGTGCCCTCGAAGAACTGCGAGATGTGGCAGTGCATCGACGAGTCGCCGAGCAGGAACTGGATGTTGTTGCCCGCGGCGCCGCGTGCGACCCACGGCGGCAGCTCGAAGTTGACGAGCTCCGGCACGAAGTTGGTCTCCCACTGGTGGCGTCCCGGCTTGACCTGCCGGAACTCGCCCTCGCCGTCGAAGTACCGCTCCGCGGCCATGCGCTCCGGGAATGTGAACGGGTTGTCGAAGATGAAGTCCGGGTTGCGGAAGACGTTGAAGATGATGGGCAGGTCCGTGACCGCGGCGAGCCGGGCGGGCTCGGTGCCGGAGCCGTTGAAGATCTGGTGCTTCGCGTTCAGCGGGATGGCGAAGATGGCGCTCGGCCCCCACTCGAACGAGTACCTGCGCCCGTCCGGACGCTCGATCACCGTCGAGCCGCGCCCCGAGATGACGTGGATCAGCTCGTCGTGCATGTGCTGCTCGGGGTTGAGCTCGCCGCCCGGCGGGATCTCCACGACGTACGCCGAGAGGTAGTCGCTCTTGCCGGCCACGTGCACGTACGTGCCGAGGCCGCCCAGCCGCTCCCAGGGCTCGACCGGCACGGTGTGGCAGTCGACGGCGTAGCCCTCGAAGACGGGGATGCCTTCTTCCTTCAGGAAATCGCGGTAGGGGAACACCCCGTAAAAGGGATTGAACTCGACTTCGTCGCCCATGAGTAACGCTCCGTTTCGTGTATTCGGGACGGCGTCAGCCTACACGACGCCGCGCAGGCGTGCCACCCTCGGGTGTCTCGTGGACCCTCACCCGGCGCTTGCGCTTCAGCGCATGCGGGAATCTCAGGAGCGCTGTCTATCCCGCCAGGCCCTCAACAGCCACAGGTTGAACACCACGGTGGCGACCACCACCGGCGTGACGCCCCCAATGAGTAGCACTCCAGCATAGTTAAACACCACGTGGAGTTCCGCCATTGTGGCGAGCATGAAGGCGGCCGCGATCCCGCCGGCTTGCAGCCTGCCCGGCAAGAAAGACCTTGCGATGACGTAAGCCACACCAGCGCCCACGACTGCGAACGCAGCCAGAAGCACCATGACTTCCTGGTTGAGACCCGGAGCGAAGATCTCTCGAACCCACGCCGTCTCTGGCAAAGTCGTACATCCTTCCGGTGCAGGCAGGCTCGGGTTCTTCTAGCCCCTTGACCCCACGAACTCCCGCATCCTGGAGTTGAGGCCGCGCCTGGAGAGTTCCTGCTCGTACAGGTCCAGCACGCGCGGGTCCTCGTCCGTGTACTCGATCTGGTGGCCGCCTTCCTTCGTGGACTTGTCCATGTTCTCGTAGCCGACCATCTTCGATTCGAGCACCGGGTAGCGCGCGCCGCCGAACCCGAACACGAGGTAGCGCGACGGGCCGTCGGCGACGTTGAAGTGCTGGTGGTACGTCGGGCCGTCAGGCGGCGCGTAGAGGGAGCCGGGCTTCCAGTCGACGCGCACGGTGTCGACCGGGTTCTCGCCCTCGCGCCAGAGGAGCGAGTAGCCCTCGCCGGTGACGCAGAAGATGTGCGCGCCGGCGTTGTGGCGGTGCGCCTTCTTGTACGTGCCCTGCTGGAACTCCGAGATGTGGCAGTGCATGGACGAGTCGGCGAGCAGGAACTGGATGTTGTTCCCCGCGGCGCCGCGGGCCGCCCACGGCGGCAGCTCGAAGTTGACGAGCTCCGGCACGAAGTTGGTCTCCCACTGGTGGCGTCCGGGCTTCACCTCCCGGAACTCGCCCTCGCCGTCGAAGTAGCGGGAGACGTCGGAGCGTTCCGGGAACTGGACGGGGTTGTCGAAGATAAAGTCGGTGTTGCGGAAGACGTTGAAGATGATGGGCAGGTCGGTGACGGCGGCGAGCCGTGCGGGCTCGGTGCCGGAGCCGTTGAAGATCTGGTGCTTCGCGTTCATGGGGATGCCGAAGATGGCCGTCGGCCCCCACTCGAACGAGTACTTCTTGCCCTCGGGCGTCTCGATGACGGTCGCGCCCCTGCCGGAGATGACGTGGATCAGCTCGTCGTGCATGTGCTGCTCGGGGTTGAGCTGGCCGCCGGGCGGGATCTCGACGACGTACGACGACAGGTAGTCGGAGCGTCCGGCGAGATGCACGTACGCGCCGAGGCCGCCCATGCGCTCCCACGGCTCGACCTGCACGGTGTGGCAGTCGACCGAGTAGGCCTCGTGGATGGGGATGCCCTCGCTCTTGATGAAGTCCGTGTACGGGAAGTTGCCGTACCAGGGGTTGAACTCGATCTCGTCTCCCATGGCTTTCGCCTCCTTGCGCCAGGATGCCGCGAGCGTACATCACCCGCGCCCACGCGCCAAGCGTTGGGGGGTATCAACAGGGATGGACAGGATGGGTGAGGAGGCCAGAGGGAACATTTCCGGGGGAAACGCCGCTCATTTCCGCCCGTAGCCGCTCACCTGCCACGTCGACCGTCTGCGCTACTGGGCGTCCTGCGCAGTGCTGCCGGAACCAGCGTACGCGGTCGGGGTTGGATCGGGGAAGGGGCTGGTGTCAGCAATCCGGGGATCAAGGCATGGCGCATCCAGATGAAGAGAAGTCGCCTTGCATTGAGGTTGCCACCACTGTGACATCTGCCCGTTGCTTTTGCGCGGCGATGAGCGGTTATGCCCGGAGATTTGTTCCTCCCCGCCCCTCACCCCACCGCGTGCGCTGCCCGCGCACCCTGGGTTCCCGCCTGTGCGGGAATGACGGGCGGGGCGCAGGTTGGCGTGGCTCGACAGGCTCACCACGAGCGGGGTCAGGGCTGCGAGGTTGCGCGCTAAAGCGCGGGCCTCCGCAGGAACGACGGGAAAGGGTACCCACGAGGGGCACCCCTACATCAGGCGTCCCGCTCCCCGAGCAGCCGCCGCAGGTCCTCCACCTCGCGCCGGAGGTCGCGGTTCTTGCGCCAGAGGTAGACGGCGTAGGCGAAGAAGCCCGCCCAGGTGAGCAGCGTTCCCGCGAGCAGGTAGCCGAGGTTGCTCTCGCCCGGCGCGTCCTGCGCAGCAGGGGCGGCCAGCGCGGCGGGCGCGGTAAGGGCGAGCATCAGCAGGGGGACGGCGACGGCGGCGGTGAGCGCGCGCGCAGTACGGGAGGCGGAGATCGTGGTGGGTAGTCGGGAGGCGCGGGTGGCGGCGAGACGCCGGAAGGCGCGGGAGACGGAGATGGGAGTGGAAGGGTTGCGCATCGGTGTCCTCAGGCGGCGGCGAGCCGCAGCTCCTCGACGGCGTCCTCGTCGCTGCGGAGCGCGTAGCGCTCGGCGATGAGGGCCGCGAAGAGCACGATGAAGGTGACGAACGAGAAGAGGAGCGTGAGCAGCATCTCGCGCTCCAGCGAGCCCTGCGCGCCCGGGCCGGTGACCCGCTCCGGGTGCAGTCCGCCCCACCAGTCCGCCGCCATGTAGACGAACGGCACGGTGGCTGCGCCGATGATGGCGGTGACAGCGGACCAGCGGCGCCCGCGCTCCGCGTCGGGCGCGTACGCGCGCACCATCAGGTAGCCGATGAAGATGAGCCAGAGCACGAAGGTGAGGGTGCCGTTCGCGTCCCACACCCACCAGGTGCCCCAGACCGGCTTCGCCCAGACCGCGCCCGTGATGATGGCGACGGTGAAGAAGACGACGCCGACCTCCGCCGAGGCGTAGGCGAGCCGGTCCCAGGCGCGGTTGCGCTTGACGAGGTAGAGGACGCTGCCCGCCGCGGCGAGCGCGAACGAGAGGAAACTCGTGAGGATGACGGGAACGTGGAAGTAGAAGAGGCGCTGGACGATGCCCATCGACCGCTCGGTGGGCGCGTAGCCGAAGATCAGAATGAGGTCTGTCAGCACGAGGACTCCCGCCACGAGCAGGAGTCCCAGTCTCCAGGCGCCGGTCACGCTCACTCCTCCAGCACGTACTCGAACACGAGTGATGATAGCACGAGGAAGACGGCGTCGAAGGCGACGATGAGCTGCAGCCAGCCGCCGACGCCGCTCCAGCCCTCGCCGTCGAGCGCCTCCCGCGCCCCGGTGACCGCGCCGATGAGCAGCGGCAGCGCGACGGGCAGGAAGAGCATGGGCAGCAGCACCTCGCGCGCCCTCGTGTGGACGGCGATCGCCGAGAAGAGGGTGCCGACCGCCGCGATGCCGACCGTCGCGGCGAGCGCGACAGCGATGAACCAGACGTTGAAGAGCGAAAGGTCATACAGGACGAGGAAGGCGGGCAGCATGAGCGCCTCAACGGCCACGAGCAGCGTGACGACGCTCAGCAGCTTGCCGAGGTAGAGCGCCTCGCGGGGAACGGGAGCGAGCCGCAGGCCGTCCAGCGTGCCGCGCTCGTGCTCCAGCAGGAAGGTGCGGTTCATGCCCAGCACCGCGGTGAAGATCCAGGCGACCCAGACGATGCCCGGTCCGATGGAGGCGATGAGCTGCGGTGACGGCTCGAAGGCGAACGTGAAGATGAAGGCGACGACGAAGGCGAAGGCGAGCACGGAGAAGAGCGTCTCGCGCGTCCGCAGTTCGAGGCGCACGTCCTTGGCGTAGATGGTGAGCGCGGCGCGCAGCGTCTCCCGCATCACGCGGCCTCCGCGGGAGCACTCAGCAGCGTCGCGATGTCGTCCGGCGCTGCGCTCGCGGCCTCGCCCGCCGCGGCGATGCGTCCGCCGCGCAGAACGGCGAAGTCGTCGGCGAGCGCGAGGCCCTGCGCGGGGTCGTGCGCGGAGAAGACGACGGCCCCGCCGCCGTTCGCGACCGCCCGCACGACGGTGTCGACGAACGCCTGGCCCTGCACGTCGAGGCCGGAGCCAGGCTCGTCGAGCAGGAGGAGAGCGGGTCGGTGCAGCAGCGCCCGGGCGATGGCGACGCGCTTCTGCATGCCGTTCGAGAGGCCGCGCACGCGGCGGTGGGCCCAGCGCTCCGCGCCGACGTCGCGCAGCACCTCGGCGGCGCGCTCGTCGGGATCGGAGACGCCGTGCAGGCGGGCGTAGAAGCGGAGGTTCTCCTCCGGCGTGAGGTCGTCGTAGAGGAGGGTGCCGTGGCCGGCGTAGCCGGTAGCGGCGCGGACGCGGCCCGCGTGAGCGTCGGCGTCGAAGCCGGCGGTCGTCACACTGCCCGCAGTCGGCTTGACGAGCGCGGACGCGACGCGCAGGAGCGTGCTCTTGCCCGCGCCGTTGTGGCCGAACAGGACGAGGACGCGGCCCCACGCCGCGTCGAGGTCGACGTTGCGGAGGGCGTGAGTGCTGCCGTAGGTCCTGGAGACGCCGCGCAACTCCAGCGCATGGCCGGAGCGCGTGGGGGCTGGTGCTGTATTCGCTGTCATCTGGGCGTCGAAAGGGGTCGTTGGGACAGTGTACCCTGTTCATGGGGCAGGGACGGTTGGCAACGCTCTTATGGGGGCCAGGGCTGCGAGGTTCCTGCCTCCGCAGGAACGACGGGAAGGGGCGCGGGGAGCGACGTGGTTCGACAGGCTCACCACGAGCGGTTCTCTCTGCCCATCAGTACGGAGGTGGAGCGTGGAAGTGTTCCGGCAGGTGGCGGCGACGTTCGGCAGGCGCGGCATCCCGAAGGGGATGGAGGAGCGCGTGCCGCCCGGCCAGTACGTGACGCCGAAGATGCCGGTGATGAGCATGTGGCCGACGCCGCGCATCGACCTCGCGACGTGGCGGCTGCGGTTGTTCGGCGAGGTGGAGCGTGAGATGGAGCTGACGTGGGCGGAGTGGGAGTCGCTCGCGCAGATCGAGGTGACGGCGGACTTCCACTGCGTCACGCAGTGGAGCCGGCTGAACGTGGGCTGGGAGGGCGTACCGGGATCACGGGTGCTGGAGCTTGCGCAGCCGGCGGCGTCGGCGCGGTTCGCGATGCTCCACTGCTACGACGGCTACACGGCGAACATCGACCTCGAGGCGCTGCGCGCGCCGGACGTGCTGTTCGCGCACCGGCAGGACGGTGCCCCGCTCGAGGGGCAGCACGGCGGGCCGCTGCGGCTCGTGGTGCCGTCGCGCTACGGGTGGAAGAGCGCGAAGTGGGTAAGCGGGGTCGAGTTCATGACCGACGACAGCCCCGGCTTCTGGGAGGGGCTGGGCTACCACATGCGCGGCGACCCGTGGCGGGAGGAGCGGTTCTCCGGCTGGGGGTAGGGATTCCGCCTGCGCGGGAATGACGGTGTGGCGGCTGGTGGCCCATTTCCAAGGGAAGCCCGAGGGCTGCGAGGTTCCTGCCTCCGCAGGAACGACGAAGGGCACCCACAAAGGGTGCCCCTACATCGGTTCGGTTGGGCCCCGGACTAGACGGCGAAGGTGTCCAGCAGGGCCTCAGGGGTGCGGGCGGTGACGCGCTCGCGGACGCCGGCGAGGCGCTGGTCCAGCGAGGGGCGGGAGGGGTCCTGGTAGACGACGCCGAGGGGGACGCCGCCCTGCTCGATGATGTCGCGCGCCGCGGTCTTGCTGCCGGAGTCGTGGTCGTCCGGGATCTCCCACGCCAGGGGGTCGATGCCCTTCGCCTTGTTGCCCTTGAGGAGGGCGTAGGTGTCGTTGTAGGTGGTGCAGGGAGAGTTGACGTGAACGATGGAGAAGCCGTCGTGCTCCATGCCGCGCTTGATGAGACCTGCGAGGTCGCGCGGTTTGGTGGAGTAGCCGGAGGCGATGTAGGTGACGCCAAGGGTGAGGTAGAGGTCCAGCGGGTTGAGGGTGGACTCCAGCTTGCCGTAGGGGGTGGAGCTGGTGACGGTGTCCTCGACCGTGGTGGGGGAGGACTGGCCCTTGGTGAGGCCATAGACACCGTTGTCCATGATGACGGCGCAGATGTTGAGGTTGCGGGCCGCCTGGGGAGCGATGTGCTCCATGCCGATGCTGAGGAAGTCGCCGTCGCCCGCGACGACGACGACGTTGAGGTCCTCTCGCGCCATCTTGACGCCGAGGGCGATAGGCAGTGAGCGTCCGTGGATGCCGTGGAAGCCGTAGGGCTGATCGCCCTCGTAGAGGTGGACGAGGTTGCCGGAGCAGCCGATGCCCGCCACGACGACGTTGTCGTGCATGGGGACCTCGCGCTCGATATTCCAGTCGCGCATGGCGAACTCGAGGGCGCGTCGTACGCCGAAGTCGCCGCATCCGGGGCACCAGAGGAAGTCGTACTCGGGGTTCTTGGCCGTACCTGTCATGCGTTCACCGCCTGGGGTTGCCTGGATTCCGCCAGGCGCGTCCGGATACGCTCGCTCAGTTCCGTGGGGCGGAACGGCAAGCCGGTGTACTGGGTGATGGCCTCCGCCTTGACGCCGTGGGAGCGCAATACGCTCGCGAACTGTCCCTGGTAGTTGAGCTCAGGGACGAGGACGAGGTCCTTGGAGCGCAGCTCCTCCAGCAGGGCGGGGGATAAGGGGTTGAGGAACATGGTGTAGTACCAGGCGATGTCCACGCCCGCGGCCCGCAGCTTGTGCCAGGCCTCCAGCGTGGAGCCCTTGGAACCGCCCCACGGGATGACGGCGACCGACGCGGAAGCGTTGTCGCTCTCATAGGCGGCGTCCTCCAGCAGTTTGAGCTTGTTGAAGCGTCGCTCGGTCATGTGGATGTGGTACTTGGCGAGGTGGGTGGTGTCGCCGTAGATGTCGTGCTCGGAGCCGTTGGCGATGTATGCGCCGGCGCCGCCGGGAGCGGGGAAGGGAGAGATCTCCTGCGACTCGTAGCGGAGGTAGCCGTTCTGCCCGGTGTAGAAGTTCCGGGTTTCCACAGGGGTGGCGGCGAGGTCCGGGCGCGGGATGTTCTGCGCGCGCTCGGCGAGCGAGTGCTCACTGAGCAGGATGACGGGGCCCTGGTATCGCTCGGCCCAGTTGAAGGCCTGGACTGCGGCGAAGAAGCACTCCTCCACGGTGCCGACGGCGATGACGGGGATGGAGGAGTCGCCGTGGGCGGGGCTGAGCGCGGCAAGGAGGTCCGACTGCTCGGTCTTCGTGGGGAGTCCGGTGGCAGGGCCACCGCGCTGGACATCCACGATGACGCAGGGGATCTCGGCCATCCAGGCGAGGCCGATGCCCTCGCCCATGAGGGTGAAGCCGGGGCCGGATGTGGCGGTCATGGACTTCTTGCCGGCGAAGCCTGCTCCGACGATGCCGGTGATGGCCTCAATCTCGGAGCTGGCCTGGTAGGCGAACTTGCCCTCGCCGACGAGGTTTCGCTCCATGTAGACGAGGACGGGAGTCGCGGGGGAGATGGGGTAGCCGAAGTAGAAGTCGATCCCGGCGTGGAGCGCGCCTATGGAGAGGGCGTCGTTGCCCTTGATGAAGACCTGGGGGTAGTCCGGCTTTTCGGGCTCGCCGAGGTCGCTGATGGGGTCTTCTTCCGCGAGGTGGGCGAGTCCGAGGTCCAGGGCCATGTGGTTGGCCTCGATGACCTTGTCGCGGCCCGCGAACCGCTTGGAGACGAAGTCCTTGAAGTAGTGGACGGGCATGTTGATGAGCTTGGAGAGGCCGCCCATGACCACCATGTTGGCGGCGCGGGACTCGCCGGTCTGTTTGGCGAGTTCGTCGAAGGGGACGGAGACGCAGCGGCGTTCCTCCTCAGGCAGGGGGGTCACGGAAGGGTCGAGGAGGATGATGCCTCCGTCGTGCACCTCGGAGCGGTGCTCATGGTAGGCCTCGTCGTTGAAGGCGACGAGGATGTCCAGGGCGTCGCCGGGGCTCAGCACGGGGACGCGGGCGATGCGCGCCTGCGTCCAAGTGGGGCCTCCGAGGATCTGGGAGGGGAAGGTGGCAAAGGTGAGTGCGTGGTAGCCGACGCCGGTGGCTGCACTAGCCAACATCTCGGCTGCGGTCACGACTCCCTGTCCGCCCTCGCCTGCAAAGCGGACGACGATCTCACTTCGGCTGGCCATCGTCTCAGTCCTCCGTTGAGCTTCCCGGCCGCATCGCCGTGCGGGCCGGACACGAGCAGTTGCACAGAACAGCCGGTTTCCAGAACGCGCGCCAACGCGGACACACGCCAACAAGGTAGGTTAAGTAGCGGGGATTGGAGTGTCAATCGGCGCGATGCGGTGAGGGCGCCCACTCAACACAGGGGTTCCCGCGCTCCGACGACGCCGGAGTGGATGTTTCAGTCATCTGAAGGCGCTCTACGAGGCGGATTCCTCTATCCCGACAGGCGTGCGGGATTCCCGCCCTTGAAGCAGATGAGACGAGAGGCGGCGAGGCGCAGGAACCGGAGCGGACACCCGCGGGTGGGCGCGTTGACACCGGCGAATTTCCAGCGTTATGCTGCCGAGCGGCACAGGAGTCTGGCAGGAACCGGAATCGTCCAACCGAATCAGGCATCCTGTCCCGTGTCCACGCAGCCCCACTCCGCACCCCCAAGGAGGGGGCTGATTCATGCCTGAGGTACTGGGGGAACAGAACGGCGTCGCGGACTCCCTGCGGCGCACCCGGGCTGGCGCGCTCGATGCCCGGAACAACGGAGGTAGGCTGCATGGCCGAACATGAGATCGAGCTGAAGCGCGGACTGCGGGACGTCTACTTCGAGTCCACCGAGTCCAGCCTCGTCATCGGCGACGTTGGCCGCCTGATCTACCGGGGCTACGAGATCCACGACCTGGCCGAGCACGCGAGCTTCGAGGAAGTCATGCACCTCATGCTCGTGAAACGCCTCCCAACACGCGCCGAACTCGACGAGTTCGACGGGACCCTCCGCAGCAACCGTGCCGTGCCACAAGAGGTACTGGAGATCATCGAGCGGACGAAGGACGCGCACCCCATGGACGTGCTCCGCACCGCTATCTCCGCCCTCGCGGCATTCGATCCCGAGGTCGACGACATCTCCCACGAGGCTACCCTTCGCAAGGGACTCCGGATCACGGCCCAGACACCCACCATCGTGGCCGCCCACCACCGCATCCGCAGCGGCGACGCCCCCATCTCCCCCGACTCCTCTCTCTCCCACGCAGCGAACTTCCTGTACATGCTCCTCGGCGAGCGCCCCGACGAAGAGACGGCGCGCCTGATGGACAAGGACCTCATCGTTCACCTGGACCACGGCTCCAACGCGTCCTCGTTCGCCGCGCGCGTGACGGCGAGCACGCTGGCCGACGTTCACGGCGCGGTCGTCACCGGCATCGGCACGCTGAAGGGCCCACTGCACGGCGGTGCGGCCGAGGGCGTGATGAAGATGGCGCTGGAGATAGGCGAGGTCGATAACGTCGACGCGTACCTCGCGGGGAAGCACGAGCGGCGCGAGCGCATCATGGGCTTCGGGCACGCCGTGTACCGCGCGGAAGACCCGCGCGCGCGACACCTGCGCGAAGGCTCCCGCCGGCTGGCGGAAAAGATGGGGGACCCGAAGTGGTTCCAGATACTCAGCCGGGTGGAAGAGTACATGCGCCCGTACGCGGAGCGCGGGATATGCGTGAACGTGGACTTCTGGGCAGGCTCCGTCTACTACCTGCTGGGCATTCCGGAGGACCTGTTCATCTCCATCTTCGCGGTTGCGCGCGTTCCCGGATACGTCGCGCAGGTGCTGGAACAACAGGACAAGAACATGCTCATCAGGCCACAGATGAGATACGACGGACCGATAGACCTCGAGTTCGTTCCCATAGACCGACGAGGTTAGACTGCCAGGAGAGGGAGGCACGGAGCGTTATGACCCAGCAGGGGATTGAAGTTGCCGAGGCGGAGCCCGGCTGTGCGCACCATTGGGCGATAGAGAGCCCGAACGGGCCCACCAGTTACGGCACCTGCAAGCGGTGCGGGGAGACCCGCGAATTCAGGAACTCCATAAAGATCACCAGTTGGGAGTCGGAAGGCAGCCACGTCAACCGCAACCCGCGGTAACGGCCTGCCAGACCGGGGAGACCGCGCCAGGCGCAGCGTTGCTCTCCCACCCACCCCATGCACTTCTAGCTACAGCCCATGAGAGGCCTGTTCGCTCCCACCGGCGCTGACGCCGAGGTCCGCAGGCGCATCGCGCTGCGGGGCCCGCTCACGTTCGCCGAGTTCATGGAGACCGCGCTCTACTGGCCTGACGGCGGCTACTATGCGTCGCGCCGCTCGTTCGGCCCCCTGGGAGACTTCTACACCGCTCCGCTTGCGCATCCCGTATTCGGAGCACTCGTTTCGCGGCAGCTGCTCACGACGTGGCGTGCACTCGGCGGCGCTGCGCCGTTCACCGTCATCGAGGCGGGCGCAGGCGACGGCACGCTCGCGTTGGACGTCGTAGCGCACGCGGCAGCGCTCGGCGGGGGGCTCAAGGATGCGCTCGTGTACACGGCGGTCGACCTGCGCGAGCCGCCGCCGGAGTTCCCCGGGCGCTGGATGTGCTCCGGTGGCGTTCCGGCGGTCGGGGGAAGCGGCGTGGTGCTGGCGAACGAGCTGCTCGACGCCATGCCGGTGCACCGCGTGACACTGGAAGGCGGTCGGCTGCGCGAGCTGTTCGTGGACGCCGCGCCGGAGGGCGGTTTCGCGGAGGTGTCCGGCGCGCCGTCGACCACGGCGCTGGCCGAGCGCCTCGACCGCCTGGGCGTGAAACTCTCGGAAGGGTATCGCACGGAGATCTGCCTCGGGGCGGATGCATGGCTCAGCACGGCGTTCGCCGCTCTTGACCGCGGGTACCTGCTGCTGGTGGACTACGGCCATGAGGCCGGGGCCTACTACGACGAGTCCCGTCGCGCCGGGACGCTGCGCTGCTACTCCGGTCACACGCTGGGGATGGACCCGTATTTCAACGTGGGAAGGCAGGACATCAGCGCGCACGTGGAGTTCACGTCCGTGCGGTCGGCCGCGCTGGCGGCCGGATTCGCGGAGGCAGGGGAGATGCCGCAATCGGAGTGGCTGCGGTCGTTGGGCATAGAGACGTTCCGGGAGGAGATAGCGGCCCGGAGGGGGCTGGGGAGGGCCGAGCGCATTGGGAACCTTCGCGGTCTGGACGTTCTGGTGGACGATGAAGGGATGGGTGGGTTCCGTGTACTGGCGTTCGCCAAAGATGCGCCTACTGATGAAGTGTTGGGTGTGAGTCCGGCGGAGTCGGCCCTTGCGCCGCTCGCGGGGGCTCGGCACATGCCGTTCAGGGCTGGCGGGTAGGGGCGCTCCGCTCAGCAGGGCGAGGTGCGAGGGGGCGGTTCGGTGCGGCGGGCGGTGGCGATGAAGCCGGTGTGGCCGACCATGCGGTGGTCGGGCCGGGCGCTGGTCTCGGAGAAGTGCCACGGCCGTTCGAGCAGTTCGAATGCCTCCGCCATGTGCCAGCGGTCGTCGCGGGTGAGGCGCATTATCAGCTCGTGCAGTTGCAGGACGGTCGGCAGGTATCCGGCGAAGACGCCGCCCGTGCGCAGCACCCCGGCGGCGGCATCGAGCAGGCGTCCCGGCTCCGGCACGTCGGCGATGACGCGGTCTACCTCGTCGCTGCCGAGGCCGTCGGCGTAGGCGTCTCCGAGGACGATGCGGTGGTTGGCGGCGCCGGGTGCGAGGTGGGCGACGTTCCTCTTCGCCGCGTCGACGACCTCCTCGCGGACCTCGTGCGAGACAACCGAGCCCTGTGCCCCTACGGCGCGGAGCAGCGCTGCGGAGGCGGCGCCCGAGCCCAAACCGATCTCGACGACGCGCGCGCCGGGGTAGACGTCGGCGTGCATCAGGAGGGCGGCGAGGTCCTTGGGATAGATGACCTGGCTCTGCCTCGGCAGCTCCTTGACCGCGTCGGCGAACGGCGGGCGGATGATGAAGAGGCGGTGCCCCTTGTTGGTGACGAGGAAGAAGCCCTCGCGCCGCCCGATGATCTCGTCGTGCGTAACGTAGCCGAGGTGTGTCTCGACGAGCGCCCCGGGCCTGAGCTCGACGCGGTAGCGGCGCTTGCGCTGGTCATAGACCATGGCAAGGTCGCCCTCGGTGAACGGGGCGCGCTTGAGGTCTGCTTCGCTGGGGTTCGCGGTCATGGTGTAGCGGTCCGGAAACGAGGAGGGGCTGCGCCGCCGCAGCCCCTCCCGCATCGCTTCGTTGCTGCCCGGCCTATCCCTGGAGCTTGCCCAGCTCTTCAAGGATGACGTTGGGGTCGGGGAGGACGCCCTGGTAGGTCTGGTGGTAGCGGACGGTGCCCTCCGTGTCGATGATAGTGACGGACCTGGCGCACATGCCGGAGTCTTCGTTGAAGATGCCGTAGGCGCGGGCGACTTCGCCGTGTGGCCAGAAGTCCGACAGAAGCGAGTGGCTGATCCCGCCCAGATTGGTCCCCCACGACCTGAGGGCGGGGCGGGCGTCGGCGCCGAGGCCAAGGACATGTGCGCCCATCTCTTCGAACGACTTCAACGCACGGTTGAAGGTAGCTGTCTGGGTCGTTCAGCCGCCGGTGAATGCAGCCGGGAAGGAGTGGATGACGACCCATTTCTCGCCCTTGAAACCGGCGAGGGAGACGTCTGCTCCGTTCTGGTCCTTGAGGTTGAAGTCCGGGGCTTGCTGGCCTACGTCCACCATGCGGGGCCTCCTGAGGATGTGGGGGTGTACGGGGTAGGATAGCGGCAAGCGGGGGGAAGATAAAGGGGCGCGGATGCCTCCTCTGCGCGTTGGCAGCACCAGCCCCGGTCTCCGATCGGCGTTGCCGGACCGAGGGGGTGAGTCATTCGGTGCTACCATGGCGGACGGGTAGTGCCAGGGACGGGAGGGCGAAGGGTTGGACGAAAAGGCTCAGGGCAGCTACGAGACGATGACCAGGGTGCTGGCCAACATCCGCCGGGTCATGGTCGGCGCCGACGAGGCCGTCGAGTCGGTGGTCACGGCGCTTCTGGCGCAGGGACACGTCCTTGTCGAGGGAGCGCCCGGCGTGGGCAAGACGGTGCTGGCGAAGAGCCTGGCGCGGTCGATCGATGCAACGTTCAGCAGGGTGCAATGCACTGCCGACCTGCTTCCCGCCGACATCACCGGCACCAACGTATTCGATCCGCGCGACAGGGAGTTCCACTTCCGGCCCGGCCCGCTCTTCTCCCACGTGGTGCTGGTCGACGAGATCAACCGCTCAACGCCCCGCACGCAGTCCGCCTTCCTCGAGAGCCTCGACGAGCATCAAGTCACCGTTGACGGCGTGAGCCATCGCGTACCCGACCCCTTCATGGTGGTTGCCACGCTCAATCCCGGACAGCACATCGGCACCTTTCCGCTCCCTGAGACAGAGCTGGACCGATTCACGCTGACGGCGCGTCTGGACTACCCGTCGGAAGCTGACGAAGCGGAGGTAGCGCTCCGGCAGCTCGTATCGCACCCGGTCGACACGCTGGAAGCGGTAGCGGGCATCGACGATATCCGTCAGGCCCAGGAAGCCGTTAAGGAACTGTTCATAGACCGGAAAGTCGTGACGTACGTAGCCGGAGTGGTCGGCGCGGCGCGTCGTCACCCGGCGGTCGGGCTGGGTCCCTCGACGCGCGCGACCATGGCGATGGTCAACCTGGCCCGCGCCCACGCGCTGCTGGAGGCCCGGGACTTCGCCACCCCGGACGACGTTCGCGCCGTCGCTCATGCGGCGCTGGCCCACCGGGTCTCCCAGGGAAGCGGCGAGCACTCAGCGCAAGCCACGTCCGACGTTGTTGAAGAGGTGCTTCGCCAGGCACCGGTGGACTAACCGGCTGTCGCAGACGGGCCCGAGGGATCGGACGCACGAGGTTCACGTGTCCCGGCGCCACAAGATTCTCATCATCGCAGTGATCGGGGCAGTCGCGTTGCTGCTCGGGTTCAGGCCGCTCTACCTGCTGTTCTACGCGGCGCTCGCGGGCTATGCGATCGCGCCGCTGTGGGCGCGACTGCAGACCTCGGGCATCAGCGCGGAGATACGGCCCTCAACGGCGTTCCTGGAAGCAGGTCAGCCGTTGCCCATCGAAGTCAGCCTGTTCGAGTTCGGGGCGAAGCCTCACTGGGGCCTCAGGGTAACCGTGGACGACGCGACTGCGGGCGCGTTGTCCGGCAACGTCCACGAGACCACGCTGGACCTTCCTCCGCACACGGTGCGCCGGTGGTCGGTCGTCCTTGCGCGCCGACCGCGAGGCATGATCACGGTCGGCCCCGTGTCGATACAGGGCTCAGACCCGATGGGATTCCACCGCCACGTGCGGCGCCTGGGGGCCGCGCAGCAGATGCTGGTGTACCCACACATCGTCCCGCTGAGGGTCGAGTTCCCTCCCGGCGTTCGCGAAGGGAGGGAGAGCATCCGGGCGACGCAACCTGCTCACGGCACGGCCTCCATCTCCCGCCTCCGCGAACATGAACCCTCAGACCCCATATCGCGGATCCACTGGTACACCTCGGCACGCGTGGGCAGACTGATGACCGCTGAGCGCGAAGACGACGAGATAGAAGATGCCGTCTGGGTGGCGCTCAACCTGGACAGAAGCGTGCAGGCCGGTTCGGGGGACGAAAGCACGACGGAGTATGGCGTGACCATCGCGGCCTCGCTCACGACCGCGTTCCTCGACGCCGGCGTGCCCGTGGGGTTGCTGGTGAGCGGTCCGGTCCGGGTGGCATTCCCCGCCGAGCGGGGCGAAAGCCAGCGCGAGCGCATCCTGGAGTCATTGGCGCTGGCCAGGGTGGGAAGCCGCTTCCCCGCGCACCACCTGCTCGACGACTACCGGCAACGGGCGGGCCCCAGCACGCACCTGTTCTTCGTGACTCCAACGATGCATCGGGAAACAGCCGGCGCCGTTGAACCCTGGGGAGCCGATCCCTCAGTAACCTGGCTGGCGCTCGACCGGCAGAGCTTCGCCCTTCCCCCAGGTGTGAGTCCGGAGGGGGAGCCAGGCCAACCGGCCAACGGCGTGACGGTGCGGCGCGGCGACGACCTCGCGGCGGCGCTCAGTGCCGCGATCGCCCAGACCATGGTCGCCCGGGTTGAGGTCAGATGAGCATGGGGTCCGGAAGCACCGTGCTTGCAGGCCGCAGGACATCGCCGGTGGTGCTGGCTCTGCCCCTGCTGGTGGTCGGTTGGACAGCCGACACTGCGAACTGGGTGCCGGACCTGCCCCCGCTGTGGCCCCAGACGGTCGCTTCTCTCCTGATCGGGTACCTCATCGCTACACGGCTCCGCCGTCGGGTGTCGTGCCACGCCGCCGGTGTCGGCGTCGCGTCCGCCGTAGCCGGGGCCATTGGCCTCTGGCTGCCCGACCATCCCATGCTGGGCATGGCAGTGCTGCTCGTGTGGCTGACGTGGACCGTGGGTTGGCTCACCGCCTGGCTCGCCTACCGGACGGACCATGCGCAATGGGCGTTCGTGCCCGGCCTGATCGCCCTGCTGGTGATGCTGGCGAACCTGCCTCCTTCACTCTACCTTCGGCTCGTGTTCTTCATCGCAGCTGCAGGGGCGAGCGTCGCGGTATTCCGTGATCCGTCCACCAAGACCGGGCAGACATCCGGCATGGGGCTGGCCACCGCGGGACTCGTCATGGGCGTCATCGTCAGTTCTGCCGCGTGGTTCGCTCCGGCTCCGTCGGAGCCCCTGTTCCCTGAACCGATGCAGGCTGCCGCGTCGCGCTGGAACGATTTCTGGAGGAGCACCAACCATATCTTCCAGGACGTCCCGAACCGCCGCGACATCCCGCGTCTGCGGCTGACGGAAGCGCTGCCCATGACCAGCCCCCTCGAGTCCGGCGATGACCTGATGATGGTGGTGGAGGCGTCGGAGCCGCGGCGATGGCGCCTGGGGACTTACGAGACGTACACGGCAGGCGGCTGGAGGAACAAGGCTGAGACCGTGTCCAGCCTGGACCCAACCCGCGCGGCAGTCAGCCCCGCTCCGCCGCGCCAGGCGCCACGTGAAGTGCGCATCTCAGTGCGTACCGCCGCAGTGATGAACCAGATCGCTACGGCAGGCTTACCTGTCGAAGCTTCGGTGGGGAGCGTCAGCGTCCTGTCGCCGCAGCCGGAGTTCCTGATGAACCGGGGCGACACGCAGGATACCTATCTGCCTCCGGACCTCGAAGCGATCAGAGTACATGTGCTTGCGGGTCCAACGTCCGAGTCCGCTTCGGACCTGCTTGCCGTCGCCGGTGCGGAGTTTGCCGGAGAGGCCCAGGGTTCCCTCGTTGTGCGCCGCGCCGAAGGCGCGCCAGCTCCACTGCTCGCGTTGGAGTTCACGGAGCGTCTCATCCCGCCGTGGACATACGAGAGCGTCGGGACCGTGGTGACAGCGTCGCCTCTCCAACTGGGGAGCGCCGCCGCCGATTACCCCCAGCACGTTGCCGACCGCTATCTCCAGTTGCCGGTCGGATTCCCGGAGAGTGTGCGCGCCGCGGCCGCTGCAATCACCTCGGACGCGGCGAACCCCTACGACAAGGCCGTCGCCCTCCAGTCCCATCTGCTCACGCTGCCGTACTCGCTAACCGTTCAGGAGCCGCCTCGCGGACGGGACCCTGTCGAGTGGTTCCTCTTCGAGAATCAGACCGGGTTCTGCACCTACTACGCGTCCGCGATGATCACCATGCTGCGGTCCCTCGGCATACCGGCGCGGCTCGCCGTCGGTTTCGCCCCTGGCGCATTCGACAGCGACCGCGGCGGATGGGTTGTGGAAGCCCGACACTACCACGCCTGGCCGGAGGTGTACTTCCCCGGCTTCGGCTGGGTGGAGTTCGAACCGACGCCCCCAGCCCTGCAGACCAGCCTGGCGCTGGTCGACTCCCCGGAAGCCGAGCGCGAGGAGCGAGACGCCGTCGAGGGGACGGGCGAGGAGCCGTGCTTCGTGGATGGGATACCGTGCGAGGAGTTGGAGGAAGAGGAAGAGGATGACCTTCCCGCAGGGGACCTCGATATAGAGCCGATGCGGGGGCAGGCAATCTGGCGTGGAGGGCTCGTATCGATCAGTGTGCTGTCGCTGATCGGCGCCGCGGCGTTGATGGCGGGCT
Organism: Dehalococcoidia bacterium; assembly: GCA_034423175.1. Lineage (GTDB taxonomy): Bacteria > Chloroflexota > Dehalococcoidia > Lucifugimonadales > Australimonadaceae > Bin16. The sequence goes on along the minus strand of DAOUJA010000010.1, from coordinate 42,328 downwards.
GGCACCTGCGCCGGATCGGCATCGCCGGCAGGATACGCCTCCGGCTCCGCGTGCTTCTCCGGCTCGCGGGCGCACGCCGGGCGCCTTTCGAGACACCGCGCGAGATGGCCCGCCGTCTCGCCGCCTATCAACCTCGGCAGGAAGCGGACCTCATGGTCATGGCGTCGGCGGCCAACGTCGTCAGCTACAGCAGGAGCAGGCGCCTGAGCGCGGAGCAGCAGACCCAACTCCGCATAGCCGAGCGGTCATGGCCGGGCATGGCGTTGAGCATCTGGCAGCAGCGATGGCGGGCAGCGGCGGAGCGGTGGGTCCGCCTGCGGTCGCGAGGCGCTGCCGGAGGCCGGGAGACCTGATCGTCCGGGTTACGCGGATGGGCTGTCGTCGGCAGGGCGCCAGCGGAGTTCGGGGCGGCGGGCGGCGCGGGCCTCGTCGAGGCGGGAGATGGGGGTCTCGTAGGGCGCGCCGCGCAGGAACTCCTCGTCGGCTGCTGCTTCGGCGTCGATGCGTTCCAGTGTCTCGATGAAGGCGTCGAGCGTCTCCTTCGACTCGGTCTCCGTGGGCTCAATCATGAGCGCCTCCGGCACGACGAGAGGGAAGTACATAGTGGGGGCGTGGAAGCCGTGGTCCAGCAGTCGCTTGGAGACGTTGAGGGCGGTCGCTCCCGGACGTTTGCGCGCCGCGAAGACGACCTCATGCATCACGGAACGGTCATACGGGAGGTCGAACAGCGGGCGGAGTCTCGCGAGCAGGTAGTTGGCGTTCAGCACGGCGTTGCCGCTGATGTTGAGCATGCCCTCTCCGCCCAGGAGCGAGATGTACGTGAGCGCCCTGATGAGGACGCCGAAGTTGCCCTGCGCCCCGCCACAGCGCCCGATGCTCTGCGCGGGCATCTCACTTCCGTAGGAGCCGTCGCCCCGCTGCACGGCGATGGGGCCGGGGAGGAAGGGGGCCAGCGCCTCGGTGACGCAGATGGGGCCTGCGCCGGGACCACCCCCGCCGTGGGGCGTGCTGAACGTCTTGTGGAGGTTCATGTGGACGACGTCGAAGCCGAAATGTCCGAGCTTGGCGCGTCCGAGCAGCGCGTTCATGTTGGCGCCGTCACCGTAGACGAGGCCGCCCGCCTCGTGGACGATGCGGCACATCTCGATGGCGTTGCGGTCGAAGAGTCCGAGGGTGGTCGGCTGGGTGAACATGACGCCCGCCAGGGTCTCGTCTGCCTCGGCGCGGACGGCATCAAGGTCGATGTCGCCGTCGGACGTGGAGGGGATGGAGATGACCCGGAAGCCGGCCATAGCGGCGGACGCAGGGTTCGTGCCGTGAGCGGTGTCCGGGATGAGCATCTTGCGGCGCTGGCCCTCGCCGCGTGCGTCGAGCGCCGCGCGGAGGGTGAGGACACCTGCGAGCTCGCCCTGCGCTCCCGCGAGCGGGGCGAGGCTGGCACTCGGCAGTCCGCTGACTTCCTGGAGGTGAGCCTGCAGGCGGAAGACCGCTTCCAGGCATCCCTGTACCTGCGCCTCCGGCTGTGCGGGGTGCGCGAGCGCGAAACCGGGAGTCGCTGCGACCGCCTCGTTCAGCTTCGGGTTGTACTTCATGGTGCAGCTGCCGAGGGGGTAGAAGTTGGTGTCGATGGAGAAATTGAGTTGGCTGAGGTGCGTGAAGTAGCGGACGACCTCGCCCTCCGTGACCTCCGGGAGCCGCAGGTCGTCGCGGAGCATCGCCTGCTCCGGCATGAGCTGCGGAGGGACGTCGGAGGCGGGGAGGGTCACGCCGGTGCGTCCGGGACGGCTGCGCTCCATGAGCAGCCTGCGGCGGTCGTGCGCCTCCTCGCGGAGCGGGCTGTCGGACACGTTGGTCATCGGCCTATCCCCGCGAGTGCGTCCACGAGGCGGTCTATCTGGACGCGCGTGTTCACCTCGGTGACGCAGAGCAGCATGCCGTTGGGGTGGCGGTCGCTCACGTCCAGTCCGCCGATGATGCCGCGCTGTTCCAGCGCAGCGCTGACTTCGGCCGCAGGTCTCGGACAGGAGACAACGAACTCCTGGAAGAACGGGGCGTTCACCGGCAGGCTGTAGCCGGGGATCTCTGCAATGCGTGCCGCTGCATAGTGCGCCTTCTGGTAGCAGAGCTCGGCGACGTGGCGGAGTCCCTGCTTGCCCATGAGCGAGAGATACACGGTGGCCCAGAGCCCGATGAGCGCGGTGCTGGTGCAGATGTTGGAGGTGGCGTGCTCGCGGCGGATGTGCTGCTCGCGCGGCTGGAGAGTGAGCACGTAGCCGGTCCTGCCCTCCGTATCCACGGTCCTGCCAGCGATGCGTCCGGGCAACTGGCGGACGTACTCTTGGCGGCAGGTGAAGATGCCGACGTAGGGGCCTCCGAAGCCCGGCGGTATGCCGAGCGCCTGCCCCTCGCCGGTCGCGATGTCCGCTCCGAACGCACCGGGCGGCTTGTACATGGCGAGCGCGGTGGGGTCGCACGACATGACGGCGAGCGCGCCCTTCTCATGCGCGAGGTCGGCCAGCGCCTGCGAGTCCTCAAATGCACCGAAGAAGTTGGGGTACTGGGAGATGAGGCACGCCGTCTCCGGTTGGAGCTCCGGCGACGCGGGAGAGGTCTCGTACACCTCGATACCCTGGGGTTGCGCGTAGAACCGGATGGTCTCAACGTAGCGCGGGTTAACGGTGTCGAGTACGGCGACGCGGGAGCGTTTCGTGACGCGGCAGGCCATGAGCGCGGCCTCGGCGAGGCTGCTGGCGCCGTCGTACATGCCGGCGTTGGAGACCTCCATGCCGAAGAGCTGGGCGGTGAGGGTCTGGAATTCGAACGTTCCCTGAAGCGTTCCCTGCGAGACCTCCGGCTGGTAGGGCGTGTAGGAGGTGAGGAATTCGCCACGCGTCACGAGAGGCGCGACGACGGCGGGGCAGAAGTGGTGGTAGACGCCTGCGCCGAGGAAGCTGGGGTGTTCGCCCGCGTGGAAGTTGCGCTGCGCCAGGGCCGTCATCTCCGCCCGGAGTTCCATCTCCGGCATGGGCTCGGGCAGAGCGAGACCGGGGTGGCGGAACCGCTCCGGGATGTCGCCGAACAGGTCTTCGACCGCCGATGCGCCGACCTCCACCAGCATCGCGGCGCGGTCGTCGTCGGTGTTGGGGATGAAAGGCGAGGTAAGCGGCGAGTCAGACATACGGGCCGTGGTCAGGACCTCATTCGACGAGTGCAGTGTAGGCGGCTGCGTCCAGCAAGGAGTCGAGCTCGGCGGGGTCGTCGGGCTTGACGCGGATGAGCCAGCCCTTCTCGTGCGGGCTTTCGTTCAGCAGCTCGGGCGCGTTCTTCACGTCTTCGTTGACGGCGGTGACCTCGCCGGAGACGGGGGAGAAGAGCTCAGAGACGGCCTTGACCGACTCGACCTCGCCCATCTGGGCGTTCTGGGTCACGCGATCGCCGGGTCTGGGAAGCTCCACGTAGACGACGTCGCCAAGCTCGTGCTGTGCGAAGTCGGTGATGCCGACGAGTACGAGGCCGTCCGGCTCTGTCAGCGCCCACTCGTGTTCCTTGGAGTAGCGGCGGTCTTCGGGAACGGACATAGCTATCTGGACCTCTTGTAGAAGGGGAGGGGTGTGATCTGCGCGGGTATCAGGCGCCCGCGAACGTCCACAGAGATGGGGGTTCCGGGCTCGCTGGCCTCTCTCGGAAGATAGCCGAGGCCTATATTGGTGTCAAGGTAAGGCGAGTAGCTTCCACTCGTAACCTCGCCCACTTCCGAACCCTCGACGAGGATGCGGTGATGGGCCCGTGGAGCGGGACCGCGCTCCGCCGTTCGGAAGCCCGCAAGTGCGCGCGGCGTGCCGTTCTCTGTGGCTGCGCGCACGGCGTCAGCGCCGCAGAAATCGCGTTCGAGACGGACGAAGCGCCCCAGCCCTGCCTCGACGGGGTTGACGTTCTCGTCCATGTCGGAGCCGTGCAGCAGGAGGGCGGCCTCCAGCCGGAGCGTGTCGCGCGCGCCGAGTCCGCAAGCCGCTGCGCCGGCATCCATGAGTGCGCGCCAGAGCGCTGAAGCCGATCCCGAGGCGGGCATGATTTCAACGCCGTCCTCGCCCGTGTAGCCAGTGCGGGCGATGAGCGCGGGAGCGCCCAGCACCTCGAACTCGACGACGTTGAACGGGCGCACGGCCTCCTGGTCGAAGCCGGCGAGCTGCCCGGCGATGGATGTGGCATGCGGGCCCTGGAGAGCTATCATCGCGATCTCGGCGGTGCGGTCGGTCAGGGTAGCGTTGGGGAATCGTTCGCCGCGCCATCGCTCCAGCCACGCGTAGACCTTCGCGGCGTTCGCGGCGTTGGCGACGATCATGAACCGCTCCCCGCCGAGCCGGTAGACGATGGCGTCGTCGATGATGCCGCCGGACTCGTTGCAGAGGAGGCCGTATCGCGCGCGGCCCGTCGGCATGGCTTCGCCGACGTCGGCAGTGTGCACCCAGTCCAGAAGCGCCCGGGCGTCCGGCCCGTCCACGGCAAAGCGTCCCATGTGAGAGACGTCGAAGATGCCGGCGGCGGTGCGTACTGCACGGGCCTCGGCCAGGACGCCCGTGTACTGCACGGGCATGTCGTATCCGGCGAAGGGCACCATGCGAGCGCCGAGGGAGACGTGGTCTTCGTGGAGGACGGTGGTCCGGAGAGGGGCGTCCGTCATGCTTTAATCGTAGCATAGGGAGGCTTTCGCACAGGAGGTACCCGCTCATGGACCGTCTCGAATTCGGTGTGTGGGACCAGATGCAGACGTACGAGGTGATGAACGCCCCGACCGCGGCAGAGGTGTACGAGAAACACGTCCGGCAGGCGCAGCTGATGGAGAGCGTGGGCTTCGGCTACTACTGGACGCTGGAGCACCAGGGCTCCTACGTGGGTGCGATAACGTCGCCGCAGATGTTCCTGACGGCGGTTGCGCGGCACACGGAGTCGCTGCGGCTGGGGACGATGATCTGGCAGCTGCCGTTCCACCACCCGATCCGGCTGGCGCAGGACGTGGCGATGCTGGACCATCTCTCCGGCGGCAGGGCCGAGTTCGGCACCGGCATCGGCGTGCACGAGCACGAATTCATGCGATGGGGGCTGGACTTCTACTCACGGCAGGAGATGGGGGAGGAGGCGCTGGACATCATCGAACTTGCCTGGCGCGGCGACGGCACCGTGACGTACGAGGGGAAGTACTGGCAGATAGACGAGGCACTGATACAGCCGCCGCCGTTCCAGAAGCCCCATCCGCCGATATGGGCGGCGGTGCACAGCCCGCGCGCGATCGATTTCGCGGCGAAGCGCGGCTACCACATGGCGCAGAACATCGACACGGACGAGTCGATGGCACAGAAGTTCGCGGACTGGCGGGAGGCGTGGAAGGGTTACGGCCACGAGGGACCGATGCCGCGCCAGTTTCTGATGCGCGTGGTGCACGTGGCGAAGACGGATGAAATGGCGCACGAACAGGCGCGGCAGTACCTGCTGGAGGCGAACACACTGGGGCGCGACCTGGTGACGTCCAGCCGCATCGGGTTCGGCTCTCACCCGCGCGGGATGGGGCACGAGGACAGCGAGGACATCCGCGAGCGGGGCCGCATCTTTCGCGAGTGCGCGCGCTCCTACGAGTTCTGGCTCGACAACGGGCTGGCGCTCGTGGGCAGCCCGGAGTCGGTTGCGCGCCAGATAGCTGAGGGTCGCGAGAAGATCGGGTACGACCACTTCGCGGGCAAGTTCCACATCGGGCGGATGCCGCACGACCTGGTGGAGTCGTCAATCACGCTGTTCGGCGAGGAAGTCATCCCCGCCTTCTCGTAGACGGCCCGCGCTCGCATAAGTCGCACAGCAAGGAGACAGCAGGATGCCCCCTCTGGAGTTCGGCGCGTGGGGCGCCGTGAAGATCAACGACATCAAGCGACTGGGCTCGGCCGCCGCAGCCTACGACGAGCACATCCGCCAGGCGCGTCTGATGGACGAGCTCGGTTACCGCTACTACTGGATCATCGAGCACCAGGCCTCCTACATCGGCGCGATCACGGCCCCGACGGTCTTCCTCACGGCGGTCGCGGCGGCGACGGAGCGCATCCACGTGGGCGCGATGATCTGGCAACTGCCGTTCCACAACCCGATGCGGCTGGCGCAGGAGGTGGCGACGCTCGATCACCTGTCGAAGGGGAGGGTCGAGTTCGGTTCCGGGCTGGGGACGCACGAGCACGAGTTCATCCGGTGGGGTATCAACTACTACGACCGCCATATCGCGAGCGAAGAGGCGATGAAGGTCATCGAGGATGCGTGGACGAAGGACGAAGTCACGCACCGCGGGCGCTTCTGGCAGTACGACGAGATGCTGCCGATGCCGAAGCCGTACCAGCAGCCGCACCCGCCCATCTGGATCGCCTGTCACAGCCTGCGCGCCTTCGAATGGGCCGCGGAGCGCAACAACGACGTGGCGACGAACATCTCCACGGACGACGAGATGGAGGACAAGTTCGAGCATTTCCGGCGCATCTGGCGCGAGTGCGAGCATCCGGGCCCGATGCCGAGGCAGATGCTGGTGCGCGTGGTCCACGTCGCGGAGACCGACGAACAGGCGCGGGCCGAGGCGGAGCCGTACCTGCTGGAGTACTACGGCATAGACCGGGAGCACGTGGTCAACACACGCATCGGCTTCGGGAGCGACCCGCGCGGCAAGGGCACCGATAACACGCGTTACACGCGGGCGAACGGACGCATATTCGCACAGGCACGGCAGTCCTACGACTTCTGGATAGACAGCGGTCTGGCCATCATCGGCAGCCCGGAGACGGTCGCGCGGCGGATAGCCGAGACGCAGGAACGGCTCGGCTTCACGGTGTGGGCGGGCAGCCATCACATAGGCCGGATGCCGACCGAGCACGTCGACAAGTCGATCCAGCTGTTCGGCGAGGAGGTGATCCCCGCGTTCGACGCGCCGTCGGAGCCGGTGGTCCCGGTGAGCACGGTGCTACAGCGCCAAGGACCGTCCGGCCAACAGGGGCCGTGGGCTGGAAGCTGAAGACGGACGGACCGCCATGGAAGACGTGACCGTACGTGTGGCGCAGGCAACCGACGTGGACGGCATCGGGAAGCTCGTGTCGGCGCTGGCCCAGGAGCGGGGCGGCACCAGCGATGCAGACGCCGTGGGAGGCGCCGCGGCGGAGTGCATCAGCCAGCCCGGCCACGAAGTTATCGTCGCCGTGGCGGCGGAGGTCGTTGCCTACGTTGCCGTGCACTGGGTCCCATTTCCCATGCTGGGCGGGAAGGAAGCCTACGTATCGGACCTCATCGTCCGGACCGACTGGAGAGGGCACGGGTTGGGCAACCGGCTCATGGAAGCCGTGGAGGCACGAGCCAATGAGGCGGGGTGTGAGCGGCTCATGCTGAACAACCGCGTTGCGGCCGAGTCGTTCGAGCGGGGGTTCTTTACGAAAGCGGGTTTCCGCCAGCGCACGGACTTCGCGAACTTCGTCAAGCCGCTTTGAAGGGACCGGGTGGGGCGGGAGAACCCGCGGGACGGGTGAGGCGCCCAGCCTACCCCAGTACGGAGTAGCCTTCCGGAAGGGGGCCGCGGCCCGTGCCGGAGAGGGCAAGCGATGCGCCTCTGCCGGACTCGAGCGCGAGCGCGGCGAGCAATTGCAGCGTGGCAGCCATCGCCTCGCGCTGAGGTTCAACATCGGCGCCGATGGCGTTCGCCAGGTCCAGCGTGTGGACGGTGAGCTCGAAGACGCGCGTGTCCAGGTAGTCGCCGAATCGGATGCCGCCGTTGTCGTAGGCGATGATCGTGTCCTCATCGGTTGCGTCGAGGATAGGCTCGGCGCGGGCCCAATCGGCGTTCATCGTAGCGAGGGGGTCGTCGCCAAGCGCCTGGCCGGCTTCGCGCCCCCGCTGCGCGACGCGCTCGTCGTCGCTCGGCTGGCGGAGGGAGCGGCGGTAGTGGTGCACGGCGGACGTGATGTCGACCGACTCAGCGCGCTGCGTTCCGAACTCTTCGATGCGCGTTATCGAGCGGCTCATGTGGCCGACGAGGTCGCGGACACTCCAAACGCCGAGGGCGGACGCGTCCCACTGCCCCAAGCTGATCTTATTGGCAGTCTCCAGGAAGCAGACGACGGCCTGCCGGTAGGCGGCCCTGCTCACGACTGGTCCCTCAATTCCTTTGCGGCATCCACCATGTTGGCGAGGGAGGGCTTCACCTCTTCCCAGCGGCGGGTCTTGAGCCCGCAGTCCGGATTGACCCAGAGCCTCTCCGGCGCAATCACGGCCACGGCCCTTCGGAGGAGGTCGCTCATCTCCTCGGTTTCAGCGACGCGGGGCGAGTGGATGTCGTACACGCCGGGGCCTATCTCGTTGGGGTAGGGGTGCGTGCGGAAAGTGTCGAGGAGCGTGCCATCGGAGCGGGAGTTCTCCATGGAGATGACATCGGCGTCCATGGCGGCGACGGAGTCGATGATGTCGTCGTAGGCGGCGTAGCACATGTGGGTGTGCATCTGGGTGCGGTCCTCGACGCCGCTCGTGGCGATGCGGAAGCAATCGACGGCCCACTCCAGGTAAGAGTCCCAGTCCTCGCGGCGGAGGGGGAGCCCTTCGCGCAGGGCGGGCTCATCCACCTGGATGACCCGGATGCCGGCACGCTCGAGGTCGCAGACCTCGTCGCGGATGACGAGTGCAAGCTGGCGGCAGGTCTCGCTACGGGGCTGATCGTCGCGCACGAAGGACCACTGGAGCATGGTCACGGGGCCGGTGAGCATGCCCTTGACCGGTTGCCGGGTGAGTGACTGCGCGTAGGAGATCCACTCGACGGTCATGGGCGCGGGGCGGTTGAGGTCGCCGTAGATGATGGGCGGCTTGACGGCTCGGGAGCCGTAGCTCTGTACCCAGCCGTTGGAGGTGGAGACGTAGCCCGCCAGCTGCTCGCCGAAGTACTCCACCATGTCGTTGCGCTCCGGCTCGCCGTGGACGAGCACATCCAGCCCCGTTTCCTCCTGGAAGCGGACGGAGCGCTCGATCTCCTGGCGGATGAACTGCTCGTACTGCTCGGTAGTGAGCTCGCCGCGGTTGCGGCCCGCCCTGGCCCGCCGAATCTCGGGTGTCTGGGGGAACGAGCCGATGGTTGTAGTGGGGTAGGCCGGAAGTCGCAGCACCTGCTGCTGCGCCTTGCGGCGCTCAGGGTATGCGCTTGCGCGCCGCGACATCTCCGGGGTCACGGCGGCGCTTCGTTCCTTCACGTCAGGGTTGTGGATGCGGGTGGAGGTACTGCGGGAGGCCATCGCCGCGGCGTTGTCGGACAGTTTGGAGGCAACGCGGGCGGACTCGCCGTTGAGGACACGGGTGATGGTGGCGACCTCTCTGACCTTCTGCTTCGCGAAGGCCATCCAGGACTTCATCTCTTCATCCAGGTTCCGCTCGCTGTCCAGATCAACCGGAGAGTGGAGAAGGGAACAGGACGGCGCTATGAGGATACGGTCGTTGCCGAGCACGGAGGATGCGCGCCGCGCCGTGGCGATAGCCTCCTTCAGGTCTGTCTTCCAGATGTTGCGCCCGTCAACGAGCCCGAGGGAGAGAGAGACGCCCTCTCCGAGTTTGGCGAGGATGTTCTCCAGATCTCCGGCCCCGCGGACCAGGTCGATGTGCAGGCCCCGCACCGGCAGGGCGAGGGCTGCCTTGGTGTTCTGGCGGAGGTCGCCGAAGTACACGGCGACGAGGATGTTGAGTCCCGGCAGGGCGGAGGAGAGCCTGGCATAGGCCCGTCCGAAGGCAGAGCGCTGCTTGTCGCTCAGGGTCAGGCTGAGGGCGGGCTCGTCCATCTGCACCCAGTCTGCACCGGCCCCGGCAAGGCGTTTGAGGATGCCCTCGTAGACGTCCAGCAGACCCTCCAGCAGCACGAGCGGATCGAACGCAGGGTCCTCGGACTTCGAGAGCAGAAGGTAGGTCACCGGGCCGATCAGGACAGGGCGGGTGTGGATGCCCAGCGCCTGCGCCTCCAGGAACTCGTCGACAGGCTTGGTTGAGCGCAGGGAGAAGGTCTGGTCCCGGTTTATCTCCGGGACGATGTAGTGGTAGTTCGTGTCGAACCACTTGGTCATCTCCATGGCGGAGACGCCCGGGTCGTCACCGGACGCGGAGCGTCCGCGCGCCATGGCGAAATAGGTGTCCAGCCCGACCGCGCCTTCCGGGGCGCCGTACCGAGCGGGGACAGCGCCGACCATGACGCTCGTGTCGAGCACCTGGTCGTAGAGGGAGAAGTCGTTGGAGGGGACGTGGGTGATGCCTGCCTGCCGCTGGAGCGCCCAGTGCGCGTGGCGTATCGCGGCGGCGCGCTGCTGCAGGTTCTCCTCGTCGATCTTGCCGGCCCAATACGCCTCGACGGCCCACTTGAGTTCGCGGTTCGCGCCGATGCGGGGGAATCCGAGATTGGTTGACGTGGCCAAGACTCTCTCCTCTGCCGAATAGAAATCGGGCTCGCGCCCGCGGAAGCGGAGCCGGGGGAGATTCACCTATGTAGTCGCCGGGGGATGACGCGGATGCCATTGTACCCCGCGCCGGGCTTTCGGCTCAATGCCCCGGACGATGGACGCGGGCGGAAACGGGCCCCCGGGCATCGCGAGAGCGTTGCTCCCTCAGTTGGCGTCCAGCCTGAAGAAATAGACGGCGTTGCCGCAGGTCATCTTGTAGCGCGCCTCCTCGGGCGCGCCCTCGAATGCGCGGTCGAGGATCTTCATGGACTCGGGCCAGTCCGACTCCTGGTGCGGGAAGTCGGAGCCCCAGATGAGGTTGTCCACGTTTAACTCGTCCCGCAGCAGCACGCCTACGCGGTCGTACTGGAACCCCCAGATGATGTGCTCCAGCAGGTACTCGCTCGGGAGCCGGGACAGCGGCTTGAAGCCCAGGAGGTTCTCGGCCCAGTAGCGGTTCCGCTCGTAGCGGATGTCGGCGCTCTGCAGGAAGAACGGGACCCATCCGATCTGGTTCTCTGCCAGCAGCACCTTGAGGGTGGGGAAGCGGTCGAACAGGCCCGACAGCACCCACTGGACCGCAGGCAGCGCGCCGCTTCCCCTCACGGGGCTGAAGCGGGCCATCTGCTCCGGGAAGCTCCTTCCCGGAGCCTCCAACTCTTTGAGCAACTCGGGTGTAGCCCTCGGGTAGTCCAGAAACGGGCCCTTGCCGGTGCGCTCCAGGTCCACGTGAACGGTCACGGGCATGTCGAGGTCGAGCGCGGTCTCCCAGAACCTGTCGTCGTTTAGCGTCGGATACTGCTTGCCGGACGGGAAGTCCTGGAGCATAACCACCCTCGCCCCGATCTCCTTACAGTGCTTCAGCTCGTCGACGTGCGCGTCCAGGTCCTCGATGATCGGCATGATGGTCACGCCGATGAGCCTGTCCGGGTCCTCGGCGCAGTAGTCCTGGATGAGCCAGTCGTTGTATGCGCGGACGATGCTCAGGTAGGCCTTGTCGTCGTCCACCATGCGCCACATCTTCGGGCCGGTGGACTGGGCGGGAAACAGCACCTCGGCGTCGACGCCGTCCATGTCCTGTTCCTGCATGCGCTGTTGAGGCGAGCCTGTCCCCGGCGTGCCCTCATACTTCGCTCCGACCGGCAGGTAGTGCTCGCGGCCCTTGCCTCCGTAGAGGTCGGCCGCGCTTGCCCTTCGCGTCTGCTTGCCGTCGATGAACCAGGCGTCGGTGCCGTTGTCGAGTCGGACGAGCCTGGGAGCGCGGTCGCGGTGCTGCTCCGGCACGCGAGGCGTCCACCTTGCGGTGTCGACCTCTATATGGGAGTCGCCTGAGATGAAGTGGTAGTTCATCAGCCACCTCCTGATCGGCGTTCCATGCTGCTTCGAGCGGCGGCAAGGTGACCCCGCTCGAAGCGTTCTAGTTGGCGCCCAGCCTGAAGAAATCGATCGCGTTGCCGCAGGTCATCTTGTAGCGCACCTCTTCCGGCGCACCCTCGAAGGCCTGGTCGGTGATCTTCAAGGAGTCAGGCCAGTCAGACTCCTGATGGGGGAAATCGGAACCCCAGATGAGGTTGTCCACGTTCATCTCGTCCCGCAGGAGCACGCCCACCCGGTCATACTGGAACCCCCAGAGGGTGTGCTCCAGCAGGACCTCGCTCGGGAGCCGGGACAGCGGTTCGAAGCCCAGGAGGTTCTCCGCCCAGTAGCGGTTCCGCTCGTAGCGGATGTCGGCGCTCTGCAGGAAGAACGGTATCCATCCGATCTGGTTCTCGGCGAACAGGATCTTCAGGGTAGGGAAGCGGTCGAACACACCGGAGAGCGTCCACTGCACGGCAGGCATAGCGCCGCTGCCCTTGATGGGGCTGAAGCGGGCCATCTGCTCCGGGAAGCTGCGCCCCGGCGCCTCCAACTCCTTCAACAGTTCGGGCGTAGCCCTGGGGTAGTCCAGGAACGGGCCCTTGCCGGTGCGTTCGATGTCCACGTGGACGGTCACGGGCATGTCGAGGTCGAGCGCGACCTCCCAGAACCGGTCGTCCTCGAGGCTCGGGTACTGCTTGCCGGAGGGGAAGTCCTGGAGCATGATGGCCTTCGCCCCGATCTCCTTGCAGTGTTTGAGCTCCTCGATGTGGGCGTCCAGGTCCTCGATGATCGGCATGATGGTCACGCCGATGAGCCTGTCCGGGTCCTCGGCGCAGTAGTCCTGGATGAGCCAGTCGTTGTAGGCGCGGACGATGGTCAGGTAGGCCTCGTCGTCGTCGCACATGCGCCACATGCGTGGGCCTGTGGCCTGCGCGGGAAAGAGCACCTCGGCGTCGACGCCGTCCATGTCCTGCTCCTGCATGCGCTGTCGGGGCGAGCCGGTCCCCGGCGTTCCCTCGTACGTCACGCCGGACGGCAGGTAGTGTTCCCGCCCCCTGCCGCCGTAGAGGTCGGCCGGGTTCGCCTTGCGCGTCTGCTTGCCGTCGATGAACCAGGCGTCGGTGCCGTCGTCGAGGCGAACGAGCTTCGGGGCGCGGTCGCGGTGCTGCTCGGGAACGCGAGGCGTCCAGTTCGCGGTGTCAACCTCCATGTGGGAGTCACCTGAGATGAAGTGGTAGTTCATGCGTCCGCCTCCTCGGTGGGCGTTCTCCTGTCGCGGGCAGGAGCCATTCTAGCGCTTCCACGACCCCGCTCCCAATGCCAGTGAGCGCAGGCAGCAGTGCGCCTGAGTGCCTACGGTCGTCGATGCTGCCGCCTTCGCGGGTCGCCTGTCGCAGCCACGTAGAACACCCAGGTCCCCGCCAGAAGCACCGCCGCAACAACGAACCCACCATTGAACCCGATCCTGTCTGCGATCAGGAACCCTGCGAAAGGGCCCAATGCCGCTCCCAGGTCCAGCCAGGTTGAGTATCGGCCCATCACGGCAGCGCGCGTCGAACTGGTAGACGTTTCGCCTATGGCCGCATCCAGTGCCGTGTTCACTCCCACTGCCGCGAGGAACAGCAGGGGCATGCCAATCACCACGGCGACCGCGGAATCGAACACCACCATCACGGCCAGCGAAGCCACCATCGCAGCCATCCCGCAGGCGATGGACATCCGCCTGCCGACGCGGTCCGACAAGTGTCCCATCAGCACGCCGAGCGTTATCTCCGCGAGCCACCGGGAGCCGACCAGCAGACCTGCGAGCGTGACAACGGCGAACGCCCCGCTGAGCACTCTGTCGTTGTCGTCAGCGAACCCCGCGAGGTAGGGGGCCATGGTGGCGATGGCCAGTCCGTTCGCCCCGAACGCGGTGGCGAAACGCATCAGGCTGATGGAAAGGAGGGGGATACGCAGCCTTCGGCCGTACCCTGGCAGCCTGGATACCGCGATGTCCCATGCGCTCAGGCGGTCCCGCAGACCCTCCGCGGGGGAGCGGACGCGCCCGGGCCTGAGGTTGGGGACCCGGGTGGCGATGAATACCCCGAACACGCCGACGCACGCCAGGACCGTAAACGTCACCTCTCTCGACGTGAGGTGGAACAACACTGCACCCGCGGTGACCGCGACGAAACTGCCGAACCGTTGCCCGGAGTTGAACAGCCCCATCAACCTGCCCCGTATCGCGGATGTCCCGACCGCGAACGCCGTCAGTTGCGCGGCGAGCCGCATGAACGAGTACGCAACGCCCCAGGCGGCGCGAGCCAGCAGCAGCACCGCCACGCCGCTTCCCAGGCCGTATGCAAGCGTCGACAGGACGCCAACGGCGATGGAGGCAACGAACGGCCAGCGCACGCCGAACCGCTGGTAGACGGGGGCGGCGAGGGAGTTGCTCACCAGGCGGATGAAGCGGTTGATGCTGAGCGCAAGACCGATCCAGAACGACGCAGCAAGGCCGAACTGCTCCTGAACGCCGAACTCGATCGCCGCCACCGGCAGCACGACATACATCAGGGAGTCGCCCATGATCACCGTGGCGGTCGGGGAGACGGCATACACCATCTCGATGGGAAAGACCCGTTTCACGCGCATGATCGGAGCGCCGTCTCCTGACCCTTCTCGTCGCCACCTGCGTCCGGTCTGCGAGGGCAACCTGCCTGAAGTGCAGTGGACGCATGGTAGTATGAGGACGTGGCAAATGCTCCGCGCAACTACTGGATGGTCTCCGTCTGGCCGGAGTACTTCGACGCGTGCGCAGAGAAGAACTTCTCGGTGCTGGCGATGGGACGTCAACAGCGGCGGCGCGTGCAGCGCATGGAGATAGGCGATCGCGTGCTGTTCTACGTGGCGCACCGGCTGGTGTTCGGCGCGATAGCGTCCATCTCCGGAACGCACTACGAAGACAAGACACCGCTCTGGCCCGGTTTCGAGGGCAGCGATCCGCTGGCATGGCGGGTGAAGACGAAACCCGACGTCGTGCCGGACGCAGATCACGTGCTGGACGCTCGGCTGATCGCGCCCCGCATGGAGTACGTGAAGCGCTGGCCCCCGGAGGACTGGCCGCTCGCGTTCCAAGGCCTGCTGCACCTGATCCCCAAGCGGGACTTCCAGCTGATCGAGCACGAGATGCGGCGAGGCCGCCCGCGTCCGGAGGTGGTCTTCGATCCCGACCCGAGGCACGGACCGCACGCTCGCGAGGCGCAATACGCCGGCAGGCCTGGTGAGGAAGGCTGACGTGGCGGTAGCGATAGACCTGTCGGGGCGCAGCGCCGTCGTGTTCGGCGTAGCGAACCAGCGCAGCATCGCCTGGGCCATTGCCCAGCACCTGCACGAGGCGGGCGCCGCGCTGACCGTCACGTACCAGAACGAGAGGATGGGGCGCTCCGTGCTCGGGCTCGTTGAGGGGATGGAGCGGACGCAGGCGGTGGAGTGCGACGTGCTGGACGAGGCATCGGTAACTGCGGCGGTGAACGCCGCGGCATCGGTCGCTCCGCTCGGGGTCGCCGTACACAGCGTGGCGTTCGCGAACCGGGACGATCTGGAGGGAGCTTTCTCCCGTACCGAGGCGGACGGCTTCCGCACCGCGCTGGAGGTCAGCGCCTACTCGCTGTTGCCGGTCGCGCGCGCGGCCGCCGCGAAGATGGACGAGGGCGGGAGCATCCTCACGCTTACGTTCCACGCCGCGGACAAGGTGTACCCCGGCTACAACGTGATGGGTGTGGCGAAGGCGGCATTGGAGAACGAGGTGAAGCAGCTGGCCGCGGAGTACGGGCCGCTTGGCGTGCGCGTGAACGCGATATCCGCCGGTCCGCTCAACACGCTTGCGGCACGCGGCATCTCCGGCTTCACGAACATGCACGAGATCCACGCCAGCCGCTCGCCGCTCAAGCGCAACATCACGCAGGAGGAGGTCGGGTCGGCGGCGCTCTTTCTCGCGAGCCCGCTCGCTTCCGGCATCACGGGCCACGTCCTCTACGTGGACGCGGGCTACAACGTGATGGGCGTCTAACGCTCCCTCTCCCCGCAATCCCACCCCCTTTCCGTCGTTCCTGTGAAAAGGGTGCCCTTCGTCCTGCGGAAGCAGGACGCGCTTTAGTGCGCAACCTCGCAGCCCCACCTCTCCCTCGGCGAGAGGTCGACGCGCTTGCGCGGCGGGTGAGGCCCCCCATCGGCGGGTGTGACATCCGCCTCTTACGCAGACTTCCGCCCGCAGGCTATGCTGGTCACAGGGCGGCATGTCCCCCCGCGGCTCCCTGCCCTGACGAGTGAAGGTCCACGAGGCGTGACCGGGAAAAAGCGACAGAATCCGACACTTTTTCAGAAAACATCCCACCGATCACTCTTGGCACGCCCTTCCTCAGGAGTGAGTGGGCTGTCGTATTCTGTCGGATTCGTGTCGCATTCTGTCTTGCTCGGTGTCGCATTCTGTCGTATCGGCGTCGCGTTCTGTGGCGTCGCGCGACCCGTCCACGCGGCTGCGCCTCCGGGCAGACGCTAGAATCTCGCCATCCGTTCCGCCGTGAAGGAGGCGCCCCATGCCCGGCCCCCTCGAAGGGATACGCGTCGTCGACCTCACCCGCATCCTCGCAGGCCCCTACTGCACGATGGTCCTCGCCGACCTCGGTGCGGACGTGGTGAAGGTGGAGCAGCCCGGCGGCGACCAGGCGCGACGCAACGGGCCGTTCTTCACGGGGAGCGACGGTCAACCGCGCAGCACCTACTTCACGAGCGTGAACCGCGGCAAGCGCAGCATCGTCATCGACCTCAAGAACCCGGCGGGGAGGGACGCCTTCCTGCGACTGGTGGACGGCGCGGATGTCGTGATGGAGAACTTCCGTCCGGGAACGATGACCAACCTGGGTGTGGACTACGCGACGCTCAGCGCCCGGAACCCGCGGCTCATCATGGCGTCGGTCTCCGGCTTCGGGCAGGACGGGCCGTTCGCGAAACGGGCCGCGCTGGACGTGATCGTGCAGGCGATGGGCGGCATGCTGAGCATCACCGGCGAAGAGGGCGGCGGGCCGGTGCGTCCCGGGGTGAGCATGGGCGACATCACCGCCGCCCTCTTCACGACCATCGGCGTGCTCTCCGCGATCGTCGAACGGGAACGCTCCGGCCTCGGCCAGCACGTCGACATGTCGATGCTGGACTGCCAGGCGGCTATCCTGGAGAACCCGCTGATGCGCTATTTCGCCGTTGGGGAGATGCCGGAGCGTCTCGGGACGCGCCATCCGGTGTCCGCGCCGGTGCAGGCGCTCCCCACGAAGGACGGCTACGTGGCGGTCGCGGTGTCGGACGGGCCGACCGGCCACTGGGGACGGTTCGCCGCGCTGATCGGCAAGCCGGAACTCGCTGAGCAGGAGCGCTTCGCGTCCAGCTGGCTGCGGCGCGTGAACTACGACGAGCTGCGCCCCCACCTGGAGTCGGCGCTTGCCCAGCGGACGACGGGCGAGTGGGTGGACCTGCTCGGTCCGGCGGGCATCGCGGTAGGCCCTGTGCAGGACGTGTCGCAGGTGGCGGTCGACCCGCAGTTGAACTTCCGCGGGATGTTCGTGCAGGCGGACGCGCCGCAGGCGGGGACGGTGACGTTCACGAACACGCCGGTGAAGCACTCCCGCACGCCGGGCGGTGTGCGGCGAGGCGCGCCGGAACCCGGCGAACACACGGACGCGGTACTGGCGGAGGCGGGGATCGGCGCGGAGGAGGCAGCCGCGCTCCGCGCATCAGGCGCAGTGGCCTAGGGGAGGAACGAGGCTGACACGGTGTCGTCAGACGCCTGCTTGCTGGGACTGAGCCAGGAGCAAGACTGCTACAGCCAGCACCGCGGCGGCCCCAGCCGCGGCGGAGAGTATCTTCATCCAACTCCAGGGCCGCTCACCCTGCACCTCTCCCGTGCGGGCGTTTATCAGGAAGCGGAAGGGCTTGTTCCTGTAGCGGTACGCGCTGATCCACACGGGGAGCAGGATGTGCTTGAAGGTGATGTCGTTGAACTCGGAGTGCTTCCACTGGATGATCTGCTCGTTCCCGCCGATGTGATATCGGATAGTCTCGCGTATGGGCCTTTCCATCTGCTGGCGGGCCTCGGCGAAGCCCTGCTCCAGGCCGACCTGATAGCTCTCCGCGCGGAAGCCGCTCATGTACTCGTTCTGGAACGGGACGAGATCGGAGAGCCCCCACGGCTCCAGCTTCTCCATGTACTGCCGCGGCAGGGAGTGGCTCGCGAGCACCAGGACGTCGTCGAACTCGTTGTCCACCGTGCCGCTGACCGGTGTCCACCAGGTACGCCGCACCATAACCGTACCCCTGCCCGCGCTTACGGGCACGTAGTAGTGGATACCCCTCTGGCCGGTGTACTGCGTCGTCACCGAGGCGTCGTAGGTCCAGTGCGGGACGTACATGCCGGAGAGCGTCGTATCCAACCGGGCGCGATTCTTGAAGTCGTTGGGAGCGAACCAGAGTTTCGATACCCATTGGCGGAACAATGCGCGGGCCCGTTCACGCTCGACCTTGAAGGGCAGCAGCGACCGCGGCTTGATCTGCTTGTGGGAGCCTCCCCCCGCCACGATGGTGGTGCCGCAGAAGGGGCACTCTTCCGATGAGAGGTTCGCGTCCCGCTCGAAGTCCGCGCCGCAGCTGGGGCAGGAGACCGTGGTGACCTCTTCGAGGTCATCGCCGCTCTCCAGTGAGGCCAGCCGCTCGTGGAAGTCGATCTCCTCGATCTCTTCGTTGGATTCGGGGAGGGGAGCCTCGAAGCCGCAGTGTCCGCAGACGAGCATCTCCTTGCCGGGCTGGAACTCGAGCAAAGAGCCGCACTGCGCGCACGAGAAGTCATCGGGACTGCGTTCTACCTGCGTTTCGGTCGTCATGGGGCTCCTGTGGTGGAAGAGGCCGGGCGCCTACGAGTCCTGCGGCGGCAACGGCGGCGGGGTGGCGCTGAACAGCGCGGCCAGCGCGCCGACGTCCGCAGCCCTGGCCCACTGCGCCATGCCCGCCTGCCACACGAGGGAGTCGCGGGTGAGTTGGCCCTGCCGGGCCTGCGCGGCGAGCACGTCCATGCCGAACGGCCCCGTCTGCTGTCCGTTGACAGCGACGAAGAACTGCGCCGGCTGGGGTATGGGGGGCGGGGCGGGCGCTGCTGCCGGGGGCGCGGCGGTCTGGCCGAGCTGGCCGCCCATCATCATCCCCATGCCCAGGCCTACGGCGCTGCCTGCGGTGCCGGGGTTGTTGGCCGCGGCCTCCACCGCGGTCGCCGCCTGGAACTGGGTGAAGGCGTTCAGGTTACCGACCGCGCCCATGCTCGTACGCTTGTCGAGTGCGGCCTCGACCTCGGCAGGCAGCGAGACGTTCTCAACGAGGAGCTTCGTGAGCTCGAGGCCGTAGGCGTTGAACTCCGGCCTGACCTTGGAGGCCATGTAGGACCCCAGCTCGTCATAGTTGGAGACGAGGTCCAGCGCGGGTATGTTGCTCTCGCCCAAGAGATCGGCGAACCGCGAAACGACGATGTTGCGCAGTTGGTCTGTGATGTCGTCGGTCCTGTAGTGCCCGGAAGTGCCCACGAGCTCCCGCAGCAGGACGGCGGTGTCGTGAACGCGGATGGCGTAGGTGCCGAACGCCCGCAGGCGCACGAGTCCGAAGTCGGCGTCGCGGAGCATCAAGGGGTTCTTGGTGCCCCACTTGAGGTCGGTGAACCGCCTGGTGCTGACGAAGTAGACCTCTGCCTTGAACGGGCTGGAGAAGCCGTACTTCCAGCCCTGGAGAGTCGAAAGGATGGGCAGGTTGCCGGTCTCCAGTACGTGCATGCCCGGAGCGAAGACGTCGGCCAGCTGGCCCATGTTCACGAAGGCTGCGTTCTGCCCTTCGCGCACGACCAGCTGCGCGCCGTACTTGATCTCGTTGTCGTACCGCTGGAAGCGGTAGACGAGCGTGTCCTGCGAATCGTCGGTCCACTCGACGATGTCGATGAACTCGCCTCGAATCTTGTCCCAGATAGCCATGACTGCTCCTTGCCGGTGCAAGTGGGTCTCAATCCACTGTAAGGGGTGGTGCTGTCCGGCGCAACGCTGAACCACACGCCTTCAGGAGGGTAGTACGAGAGAGAAATGGTGCTGGCGAGAGCCGTCCCGGCGGACCTCAGGCACCGGTTTACAGGCAGGATAGGATGGGGAACGGTCCAGAGATTCGAGGAGCTGACGCCATGAGTCCACCTGTCTACTGCCCGCGGTGCGGGTCGGTGCTGGATTCGAAGTTCGACGGAGGCCGGGAGCGACCCGCGTGCGTGGCGGACGGCTGCGGGTTCCTGCACTTCGGTGAGTCATCCATCGGTTGCGGGGGCGTCGTCATCCGCGACGGCAAGGCGCTCCTCATCCAGCGGGGGCTCAACCCCGGCCGGGGGAACTGGCAGATACCGGGCGGGTACGTCGAAGCAGACGAAGCGATCCCCCACGCAGCCGAGCGAGAAGTGCGGGAGGAAGCGGGGATCATCGCAAAGGTACGGGAGGTGGTCGGCTTCCGGCACTCGGCGAGCACGCCCGACCGCCCGGTGGCCAACCTCTATGTCGTCTTCCGGTTGGAGTGGATATCGGGGGAGCCGCGCCCGGACGGCGTGGAATCGTTGGACGCAGGTTTCTTCACGCCGGCTGAACTCGAACAGAAGATGGGCACCCAGGCGATGTCGTTGTGGGCGATCAGTCTCGTGCTCGGCAGGGGCCAGAGGAGTGGGTTCGTCTCGCACCAGGAATCGTTCGAGATGCGCCCGGGCTGGTCGGTATTTGGAGTTGCGCTTGGGGACGTCTAGTCCTCGGTAAGCAGCAACACTTCCGCGCCTACGCGGCCGCGCAGCATCCGCAGGTAGTTCGCAGTCGTTACCTCAGCTACGGTCTCTACGTCGGTGCGCTGGAGCTCGGCGAGCTTCTCTGCGACCTGCGGGAGGTGCCACGGCTCCGTGCGACGGATAGGGTTCTTCTTGAACGGCTGGGGGTACGAGTCGGTCTCGATGACGATGCGGTCCAGCGGCAGTTGCTCCACCGCGGCCTGCAGCTCCGGCAAGCGCAGCAGCGGCTTGGCGAGCGAGATGTGGAAACCGAGCTCCATGACGCGCTCGGCGAGGCGCAGGTCGCCCTGGAAGTAGTGCCACGCGCCGCCGACTTCGCCCGCGCCCTCCTCGCGCAAGAGGCGGAGCGTGTCGTCATCGGCCTCGCGGGAGTGGGTCACGAGCGGCAGGCCGAACTCCCGAGCGAGGCGTATCTGCTGGCGGAACGCGTCCTGCTGCACGTCGCGGGAGGGCGAGTGAGGCATGTAGTCGAGCCCCGTTTCACTCCACTCGACGACTTTCGGATGTCGGGCAAGTTGCCGGAGCTGAGCGGAGGTGCGGTCGTCGACCCAGCCGGTGAGGTCTGCGGGATGCAGGCCGACGCCTGCGTACACCTGCGGGTGTGCGTCGGCGAGCGCCTGCACGCGGCGGCAGGAGTCCAGGGTGACGCCCGCTGCTATAATCAGCCGCACGTTCGCCTCTCGCGCTCTGCCGAGAAGCGGGCCGGTGTCTTCGGGTGCGAACTGGTCTATGTGCGTGTGCCCGTCGGTCAGCGGATGGTGGGTCCGGAAACCCTGGTCCACAGCTTCCTGCATGGCCGGATTGTAGACGATGGAAAGAAGACTGAGGAAGGAGAACGGTCTTCATGCCTTCGTGGGCACAGGCGCTGGTACGAGTCTCCCGGAACAAGTGGGTGCAGGCCGTTTTCGGCATCGTCGCCAGCGGGTCGCTCGCCTACCTTGCCGCCCATAACATCGTCTGGAAGGAAGTGGCGGACGCTTTCATCGCGTTCCCGCCGGAGTTGGCGCTCCTCGCTCTCGTTCCCCTCGCCGCTTCCATCGCGCTCCGGGCGTCCCGCTGGCACGTGCTGCTGCACCGGGATGGCGTATCGTTCCTCCAGGTGCTCCTGACGCAGAATACGGGCCTCGGCTTCAACAACCTGTCGCCGGTCCGCATGGTGAGCGAGCCGGTGCAGTTGGCGATGATCAACCGCCGCTACGGCGTGCCGTTCCCACGGGCTTTCACAACGCTCGTGGGCGAGAACGTGCTGGACATCTTCACGACCGCCCTGATGATGGCGCTGGGTGTCCTCCTCAACCCGGGTATCCGCGCGACAAACGCGAATATCCAACTGATCGGCGCGTTCATCATGGTCATCGTCAGCGGGTTGATACTCATCGCTGTCGTGCGCGGGGCCGTGCCCTGGCAGAAGAGGTTCGCCTTCCTGCAACGCATCGTCGAGGGGTTCAGGGCGCTCAAGGACGAGCCCGCACGGCTCTGGCTGTCGCTCGGCGCGAACATCGCGCACTGGCTGCTGCTTGGTGTTGCCGGTTGGGTGCTGGCGCTGGGGTTGGACCTGGACGTAAACCCCGTGACGATGGCGACGATCCTGGTGGCCGCGACGTTCTTCACGTCTGCCGTGCCGTCCGTTCCCTCCGGAGCGGGGACGTACCACTTCGCCATCGTGACGATGCTGACCGAGTCGGGGGCCGACGCGGCGGTCGCGCTGAACTTCGCGCTGATGATGCACCTGCTGGTCGTGCTTCCGCCTACGGTCATCGCTCTCGTCATGACCGGCAGGATGAGCCTGGGTACGCTGCGAAATCCTGGCGGAGCGCTGCAGGACGCACCGGACGGCTAGCCTTGCGCATCCCGCTTTGCATACGGGCAGCAACGCTCTCCATGGCCGTGGCCCTGCTGGTGGCAGGTCTCGCAGCCTGCAGCAACCCCACACCGACGCCCACGCTGACGCCGACCCCGATCCCAACCGCTGGACCGACACCACTACCGCCGCCCGAAGGATCGCTGCGCGTCGGGGTCACCGGAGCAGCTCCGCACCAGGACATGCACGCGATGGTCTCCGAGTGGGCGGCGCTGTTCGGGCCAGGCCCCAGCCACGGGCGGCTGATGCGGTTCGTGCTCCAACCGAATGTGCCCCCCACCCTGGCGGTGGAGTGCGACCTCTGCGAGTCGTGGCGCTTCGTGGGCGAACTGACTGCCGAGTTCCAGCTGCGCCGGGACGCGCACTGGCAGCCCGGCGAGGGTTTCCCGTCGAGACCGGTGACGCCGCAGGACGTGGTGTTCAGCATGGAGCGTCTGCGGACACCGGGCTGGCCGCACCTGCCACTCCTCGACTCTGTCGAGAGCATCGAAGCGGTGAATGAGGAAGTCGTGCGGTTCAGCCTGCACTATCCAGACCTGGACCTGCCAATCAAACTGGCAAGCCCCTACGCCGTGTTGCTCGCGCCAGAGTCTCTGGACGGCGTGGACGTCCAGCGGAGCGGCGCACCGGGCGCGGGCCCCTGGCTCTACGAACGGGGAGTTACGGGCCAGGTCACGCTCACCGCGTGGGGAGGCCACAACACCGGGACCAAGGTCCAAAGCATCGTCTTTCATCCCGCGTCGAACGCGGACCTCGTGACGCGCCTGCTCCGGCAGGGCCGCGTGGACATCGCGCAGGTGTCGGAGTCCGACTGGCCCGAACTGCAGGCGGAGGGGTTCTCGTCGGAGGTCGTGTACCGCTCAGGCAGAGGAGTGCTGTTCGGTTTCAACTCGGCGCGGCCTGTGTTCGACGACCGCTCCGTGCGTCGCGCGGCATTCCTGGCGATCTCGCCTGGCGACGCACTGCGGGCGGCGTTCGGCATCGGTGTCGTCTCCACCGGGTTGCCGCTCGCAGGCGGTGCATGGGCGCTGCCCCAGGAGGAGATCGACGCGTCCTTCGGCGATCCAGCGCGGGCCCGCTCGATGCTCGCCGACGCGGGTGTGCCGGAACCGATCGCGCTTATCGTCGCGAACTTCGGCGAGGCGTACGTTGAACACGGACGGCTGCTTGCGGAGCAGCTGGAGGGAGCGGGGTTCGAGGTCGCGGTCGAGGTGCTCAGCCGCGCCACATATCTTCGCCGGGTGTGGCAGGAGCGAGACTTCGACGCGTTCGTCGGGCCCATGCCCCCCACCGATACACCCAACGCGTTCCTGCTTGGTCTCGTTCACTCCGACGGTGCACTCAACGTGACGGGCGGCTCGGCGACTCTGGACTCGCTCATAGAGCAGCAGCAGGGCGAACTCGAGGACTCAGGCCGTGCGGGGTTGGCTCAAGCGATACAGCGGGAGATGCTGAGCGAGGCGTTCCTCTTCATGGCGGCGGGCGCCGCAGAGCGTTGGGCGTTCAGCGAGCGAGTGGAGGGATTCGTGCCGGATATGCCGATGGGATCGGGCGGCTTGTGGGCGCTGGTGAGCGTTCGTGACGACGCCATGGGATAGGGGACGCGGGTTGGAGTATACTGAGCAGTACATGAGCAACGCAGTCCGGACGTCAACAGGACGCCCTGGCGCAAGTGAACGGAGGTCCTGAGATGGCAAAGCCCCAGCCCGTTACCGATGCCGATTTTGCCACGACCGTCCTCGAGAGCGACCAGCCCATACTGGTCGATTTCTGGGCGGACTGGTGCGGCCCGTGCAAGATGATCGCGCCTGTGGTTGACGAGCTTGCGGAGGAGTACGAAGGCCGCTTCGCGTTCGCCAAGCTGGACGTGGACTCGAACCCGCAGACGGCGATGCAGTTCGGTATCCGCAGCATCCCGGCCCTGCTCCTGTTCAAAGACGGCAAGGTGGCGGACAACGTCATCGGCGCGGTGCCGAAAGCCATCCTCAAGAAGAAGATCGACAAGGTGCTCGAGGAGTAACCCGCTTCTCCTCCGGCATAGCGAGCTACGCAGGGCGGCGCCCCTATGGAGAACAGGCGCCGCCCTCTGCGGTTAACCCGCAGTGGAAGTCCGTGTCAGGAGGGCGCAGCCCTTATACTGGGTCGCCTCAATAGGGGAGTGGATGGGTCCCGGTGGGTCTCGCGGTCTTCAAAACCGTTGCCGGGCCAGCTTCCTGGTTCGGGGAGGGTTCGACTCCCTCGCACTCCCGCCACGTTGTGCGATCCATGTTTCGGACGGCGGATAACGTCGGCATATGGCGAGGTTTTCGTAGTATTCGGCTTTGGTTTGTCCGGCTCTTGACGTTCATTCTGCGTGGGGGTAGCGTGCATGCTACTTTCTTACAGGGATGTGGCAGCGCCACGTCCTCTTCCGAGGGAGGAAGGACATGAGAAGGTTTGCGTTGATCGTGGTTAGCATGCTCGCACTGATGGCGGCTGCCGGGTGCGGCTCCGACCCTACGCCCACTGCGACACCTGAACCCACACCCACGCCCGTACCAGCGACGCCCACACCTACCGCCATGGCTATGGCAGACGACCCCACGGCGACGCCGGCCCCTGAGCCTACGGTGGACCCGTTTGAGGCCGAATGGGAAGCGCTCATAGAAGCTGCGCAGGCGGAGGGCGAACTCGTTGCCTTCATCTGCTGCGGCGTTGGGCGAGGTCTGAACATCCGCAACGTCCTGGGGGTGTTCGAAGAGAAGTACGGCGTAAAGGTCGTCAACTCGACCGGCTCGTCGCGTGAGCAGTGGGACCGCGTCCAGGCCGAGCGTGAGGCCGGCAGGTTCGACCTCGACGTCTGGATGGGCGGCCTGCGCACATCCAACGCACGGCTCCTGCCGGGCGGGGCCCTGGCGCCACTCAAGCCGCTCATCTTCCACCCGGAGGCGCTCGACGAGGACTCGTTCTTCGGCGGCATCAACTACGTCGACCCCGAGGCGCAGTACGTTCGGCCGTTCGTGGCCAACGCGTCAGCGGCCGAGTTCTCCTACAACACCAACAACGTGAACCCGGAAGAGATCAGCAGCTACTGGGACCTGCTGGACCCCAAGTACAAGGGGCGCATCGTCTTCCAGCCCTGGCACGTCGCGGGCGTCACGCAGACGACAGCCTTCTTCTACTGGCACCCTGACCTGGGCACGGAATACATCGAGCGGCTGCACCGGGAGACGGACCCCACGATCGCCCCGGACGCCCGGACGGCAGGTGAGTGGACGGCCATCGGGCAGTTCGATATCTGCTTCCTCGGCTGTGAGCAGGCGGAACTCGAGGCTGAGGGACTGCCTGTCGCCGAGTTCACGGCTGGACTGGCCGAAGGATCCAGGCTCTCCACGGGCGGCAATACCCTGATGGCCATGGACAGCGCACCCAACCCGAACGCGCAGAAACTGTTCGTCAACTGGTGGCTCACCAAGGAAGGCCAGACGCTCATGCAGCAGGCCGAACTGCCGATGGGCGGCCAGGACTCCCTGAGGCTCGACATCCCCAAGGACGATGTGCTGCCCGCGAACCTCCGGGACCCGAACAAGAATTACATCTACACGGAGATAGACCCCGACTTCCCGACCAAACTCGATGAAGCCATCATGTGGGTCCAGGGTCTCTACGACGAGTTGGGACTGAGGTAGTCCGGGCAGGTAGATGGGGACACCGACGGCGCCGTTTCGCGGTTGCAGCGAGAGAGGAAGCCGGTGGCGAGTCAACAGGACCTGACAGTTGAGAGGCTGGCTTCGAGGCCCGCAGCGCGACTGCGCGCGGGCCCCAAGCCCCGCCACCTCATCATGGTGGTGCTGATCATCACGTTCGGGTTCTACATCCTGTACCCCGTAATCCTGGTCTTCGTCAACAGCTTCAACATCGCCGGCATCGGCCAACCGACCGAGTGGTCTCTGGACAACTGGCGGGTCGCCTTCTCGCAACCCGGCATCTGGTCGGCCGTCTGGAACACCTTCATGATCTACTTCCTGTACACGGGGATCGGTTTCCCCGTGGCAGTGCTCATCGCGTGGACGCTGGCGCGAACGAACGTGAAGTGGTCCTACGGCATCGAGTTCATGTTCTGGGTCTCGTTCATGATGCCCGGAATCGCGACCACCGTAGGCTGGGCCCTGCTGCTGGACCCATACCGCGGCATGCTCAACCAGGCGGCTGTCCTGCTGCCCTTCATCAACGAGCACCCGTTCAACATCTACAGCATCGAGGGCATCATCTTCGCCCACCTCATGGGTGGCACCATCTCCGGCAAGGTGATGTTGCTCACTCCGGCGTTCCGCAACATGAACGTTGCGCTTGAAGAAGCAGCCCGCGTCTCCGGGGCATCCAATATCAAGACGCTCATGCGCGTGACGCTGCCCGTCATGATTCCCCCCATGGCGGTTGTCTTCATGCTCAACGTGGTCAGGATATTCTCCTCATTCGAGGTGGAGCAGATCCTGGGCCGGCCGTTCCACTTCTTCGTGTTCTCCACCAAGATCTACCAGTTCGTGCGGGAGTTCGACCCGCCCCAGTATGGCAGCGCGACCGCGCTGGCCAGCATCACGCTGGTCCTGATCGCCATCATCATCCCGGTCCAGCGCTGGTTGCTGTCGCGGCGGCAGTACACCACGGTGTCGGGACAGTTCAAGCCGGGGCTGATCGACCTTGGCAAGTACCGTTGGCTGGTGTTCGGCGCGTTGGCGGCTCTACTGGCGATGCTGGTTGTGATCCCTGCCCTGACGCTCATCGGCGGCAGCTTCATGACCAGGGTCGGCTTCTTCCAGTCGCAGCCCACCTACACGATCGAGCACTGGCGCCAGGTGTGGATATCCCCGGTCTTCATCAAGGCGCTCAGGACCACGCTGATCCTTGCCTTCAGCACGGCAATCGTGTCTCCCATCCTCTTCTCGGTGGTCGCCTACATCCTCGTGCGCACGCAATGGCGGGGCCGTATCGTTCTGGACTCGTTCTTCTGGATGTCGGCAGCCATCCCGGGCATACTCTCCAGCCTGGGCCTGCTGTGGCTGTTCCTCCGCACGCCGGGGTTCATCGCCCTCTACGGCACCATCTGGGCGCTCATCCTCGTGGTCATCCTCCAGGGCAAGCTTACGAGCACCCAACTGCTCAAGAGCGTCTATCTACAGATGGGGGCAGACATGGAGGAGGCGGCGCGCGTCGCCGGGGCAGGGTGGCTGTATACGTATTTCAGGATCTGGCTCCCGCTCATCATGCCGACAATCATCCTGATAGGCACGATCAACTTCGTGATCGCCGCTCAGACAACTTCCAGCATCATCCTGCTGGCCAGCCGCGACACCATTACGCTCTCCATCCTTGCGCTGGAGCTCATGTCCTCCTCCGGCGCCGACTACGAGCGCGCCGGCATAGTCAGCATCATTCTCATCGTAATGACCGTGGGCGTGGCCGTCATCGCCCGCAGGTTCGGTCTCAAGCTGGGCGTTCAGCACCACTAGCGTAGCGCGCGGACTCGATGCGGGACCCAGGAGCCGCGCACTACCGGGCGGCGTATTGGGGGCGCGGCAGCACCAGCTCGGCGCCGTGCTTCACGCACTCCTGGGCGTACTCCTCGTAGATCGCCGGGTCCTCGTGTTCGTACTCGATCTGCTCAGGCATGAACCCCTGATAGTGGCGCGAGTCGAGCTCGCCGAGCCGCAGAGCGAGGTAACGCGCCGGGACCGGTCCCTTGTTGAAGTGCTGGTGATACTCCATCTCCATGGGCGAGAGCATACTTCCGTCCTGCCAGTCCACCCTGCGCCGCTCCTTGCCCTCGAACCAGAGGAGCGAGTAGCCCTCCCCACTCAGGATGATGACGTGCGCTCCCACGCCGTGCCGGTGTGCCTTCTTGTACGTACCCGGTGGGAACTGGCTGCAGTGCGCCGCCATCGAATTGTTGGACATCGCGAACATCGTAAGAAGGCCGCCGGCGCCGCGGTTCACCGCGTCGTCGAGCCCGAAGGAGCGGATGTCCGCGATGAAGTTCGTGGTCCAGGCATTGCGCCACAGCCGTTCGTCCGCTCTCTCGAAGAAGCCAGACCCGGACTCGTACCGCTGGTTGAACTGGAATGTATCGTTGAACGGGAACTCTCCGTCGCGGAAGAGGTTGATGACCATCGGTGCGTTGGTTACTGCGAAGAGCCTGGTGGGCGCCTCTCCGTCGCCATTGAAGTGTTGATAGTGACAGTTCAATGGCGGAGAGAAGATGCTGCCGCGCTTCCATTCCACCAGGTCATGGGCCTGTCCTTCCTGCCAGAACATCGTGGCCCCGCGGCCTGAGAGAACGTAGAACGTCGCTTCGAACATGTGGTGCAGCACGTTCGTCTGCCCGCCGGGAGCGATCTCTATGATCCAGCCATCGTCCTGCTCCTGGTTTGCCAGGTTGATGATGGCGCCGTCCTGACCGATGCGGTCCCAGGCCCCGACTTCCACGGTGTACAGGCTGTCGATGTAAGACCCCGCATGGACCGGGATGCCCTCTGCCGCCTTCCAGAGGCGGTAAGGAGACTCTTTCCTCGGTCGGGTCCTGCCTTCTGCCTGTTCTTCGACCATCCCGCCCCCCTCTGTTCACGCGTGTTATTCCTCGTTGCCTGACAGCATTCATTGTCTGGATGCTGTCAAGCCCGCGCAACGTTTTTCGTAGAGGTCAGGTGGGTGGTATTGATGGATATGCTTCTGCATGAGCACAGACGTGCCCGGATACGTAGGGCTGCCGCCCCCTGCTCTTGACGTTCGCGCGTCATAAGGGTAGCGTGCACGCAACTCTCCTGCATGGTGTGGTCCGCGCCCTTCTGCATTCAGTCGGGAGATGTACGGGCCACATCGGTCGGCCTACGACGAACCCGAGGTAGGAACGATGACGACAGCCAGGGCAACAAACGGACAGAACGCAGCGGTCAAGCTCGAGGGGCTGAGCAAGACGTACCCCGGCGGACAGATCCCCGCGGTGAATGAGCTCTCCCTGGACGTGGAAGACGGCGAGGTCTACACGCTCCTCGGCCCATCCGGCTGCGGCAAGACGACGACACTCCGAATGGTCGCCGGACTCGAGGTCCCGGATGAAGGAGACATCTACTTCGGTGACCGCGAGGTGGTGGTGACCAGCAAGCGCTTCCGCTTGCCGCCGGACAAACGCGACTTGGGCATGGTCTTCCAGTCCTACGCCATCTGGCCGCATATGACCGTGGAAGAGAACGTCGCATTCCCTCTCGCGACGCGTCACATGAGACGCGCCGAGATACGCGAGCGCGTGGCCCATGTGCTGGACCTCGTGAACCTGCCCGGCCTGCAGAAGCGCCCCGCACCGCTGCTCAGCGGCGGCCAGCAGCAGCGCGTCGCTCTCGCCCGAGCGCTCGTGATCGAGCCGAAGATCCTGCTGCTGGACGAGCCATTCAGCAACCTGGACGCGAAGCTCCGTGAGCAGATGCGCGTGGAGCTGAAGCTGCTGCAGAAGCGGCTCAACATCGCCGTTCTGTTCGTTACCCACGACCAGATCGAGGCGCTCAGCCTCTCCAACCGTATCGCGCTCATGAACCTGGGCGTCATGCAACAGCAGGGGCCGCCCCAGTTGCTCTACGAGGAGCCTGCCAACGAGTTCGTCCGCGACTTCATCGGCAAGACGGTCCTGCTACGGGGCAAGGTGCAGAGCAGCAACCCTTCCGGCCAGGTCTCCGTCGCTATCGCCGGAGGACCGAACTGTGTGATCTTCGGACGCTCCTACAACCCGGACGGGCTCTCAACGGGCCAGGACGTGTACACCGCCATCCGCCCCGAGGACATCGACGTTCAGCCGCTGTCCAGCAACGACATTCCATCGGGTGCCATCGGCGGGGTCGTCAGCGCAGCCCTGTTCACCGGGGAGCGCTTCGAGTACCAGGTGGAGGTGGACGGCCAGGGGACGTTGCAGGTCTTCGGCGAGCGCCACAATCCCGCCTCGGAAAACAACCGGGTTGCGCTCGTGCTTCGTCCGGAGGGTCACAGCGTGTGGTCGTCTGACTGGACGCACACCGACACGGGCGAGGGCGACTAAAGCTGCCTGACAAGACCCCCGCTTCCGGCCTCGCGAAGGCTGTCCACTAATTGGTCCTTAACCCGGGCTCTGCTTCTTGACGCGTGGGTGCCATTGCAGATAGCGTTCGGCAATCACGCGCGGGAGCATCGTGCCCCGCGATCGAGGGAGGATGGTCGTGAGAAAGATTGCGCTCATACTGAGCACCATGGTTGCGCTGTTGCTGGCAGTCGCCGCCTGCGGTTCCGACCCGACGGCGACGCCGGTGCCGACGGCAACACCAACGCAGCCGGCCATGGTGGAGAAGACGCTGGAAGAGAAGCTCTACGAGGAGGCGCTCGCCACGAACAACGGCGAGGTCAACTGGTTGTTCCCGATCAACGAGGCCCAGGCCAGCCCGGTGATCGAGGCATTCGAGGCGGAATACCCCGGCCTGAAGATCGTTCACACACAGAAGAGCACGAGCGAGGTCACCGAGCAACTGCTGATCGAGCACGAGGCAGGGAAGTTGTCGGCTGACGTTGCCGACCCCGGACGGGACACGCGCCTGTTCGACAGGGGCATATTCGCCGACAGCACAGACATCTTCGACGACGTCGGCGTACCTGAAGGCGCCCGCTATGCCGACGGCGCCGCCATGCTCAACGTGCCGCTCGCGCACGGCGTGATCTACAACACCGACCGCGTGACGGGGGACGACATCCCGCAGACGTACGATGACCTGCTCGACCCGAAGTGGAAGGGCGATCTCGTTCTCGAAGACCGGCTCAAGGGCTTCATCTACCTGACCGACCTGCCCGAGTACAACGGCCGGTATGACAATCTCTGGACGGAGGACCAGATAGCGGAATACCTGGGCAAGATGGCCGCCCAGGAGCCCAAGATCCTCCACGGCAACACCTCCGTCTGGCAGGACGTTGCCAGCGGCGAGAGCGCCATCAGCCCGGACGTCAACTTCATCTCCATCGGTTCCGCTATCAGCGCCGGTCCGGTTGAGTTGGCCCCGGTGACGCCGAACGCCATCGAACAGTTCCTCGTTGGCGTGGTGGAGGGTGGCCCGAACACTCCGGGCGGCAAGCTCTTCCTGCGCTGGTTCCAGAGCCCGACGCAGGGTCTTCCCATCCGTGTGGAAGTACAGCCCGGAACGAGCCTGGACCCCGCCACCGGAGACTTCATGGCAGAGCGGGCAGCCAAGTTCGACCTCAAGATCGGGTACAACGGCATCGAGATAGCCGATCACTTCTCGCGCCTGCAGACGAAGTACCGCGAGATCCTCGGCATCCCGACCAGTTAGAGCGATCAACAAGCGTTCGGGCCGGGCCTCAAACCCGGCCCGAACGCCGCTCCCGTGACCCGTTCCTTCGACAGCGGGGAGCGGCATAGTTAATCGGAGGCGTGATGGCGACGGCCGCCCAGGTAGCGCGAAAGGTACTACCGGGTCGCTTTGCGAACCTGGAGCCCCAGTACGTCATCTTCGTTGGCGGACTTGGACTCATCCTGGCGCTCCTGGTCATCATGCCGTTGGCCATCCTCCTCTTCTACAGCCTCTGGAGCGTGGGGCCGGTGGACGACGGCGGGTCGCTCACGCTGGAGAACTACCGCAAGACGTTCCTGGACGGCGCCACCTATGAGCTGCTGTTCAACACCGCCATGTTCGGTATCGGCTCTGTCGCCGTCGGACTGGTGTTCGGGGTTTCGCTTGCATGGATCGTGGAGCGCACGAATGCGCCGTTCCGCAACTTCGCGTTCGTCGTCGCAATCATCACAGCGGGCATCCCTCCCCTCCTCTATGCGATGACCTGGGTGTTCCTGCTCAACCCGAGGACCGGCGTTTTCAATATGCCGTTCACCCAGGAGTGGGGACTCGGCTGGGACAAAGGCATCTTCAATCCGTACACACTGGGTACGTTGGTGGTTGTGGAGGCATTCCGGCTCACGCCCACGATCTTCCTCATGGTCGTCGGCCTGTTCAGGAGCATGGACCCGGCGCTGGAAGAGGCGGCATCGACATCGGGCGCGAGCACCGCTACGACCGTGCGAAAGGTAACGCTGCCGGTTATGCTGCCCGGCTTGCTGGGTGTCGTCATCTTCGTCGGCACCGCGACGATCGGCCTCTTCGAACTGCCAGCCATCCTGGGTATGCCGGCCGGCATCCACGTCTTCGCCACGCGCATCTATATCGCGATGGACACGACGCCGCGCGACTACGGCCTCGCCACGAGCCTCGGCACGGTCGCCGCGCTCATCGGTATCGTCGGCATCTACTACTACCACCGCGTGACGCGCGTGCAGCAGAAGTTCGCGACCATCACCGGCAAGGGTTACCGTCCACGCCGCATAGACCTGGGCAAGTATCGTCCGTGGGCAGGCGTGGCGATCGTCTTCTACTTCCTCCTGATGGTCGTGCTGCCGACGGTGGTGCTCCTCTACGCGAGCGGTCAGCCGTTCTTCAGGCCGCCGTCCATCGAGGCGTTCCAGGCCGCCAACTTCGAGTCCTACCGGATCATCTTCGGCAGGGAGGAGTTCTGGACCGGGTTGAGGAACTCGCTCACACTGATCGCCACCGTGCCGTTCATCACCATCATCCTCTCTGCGGTCGTTTCGTGGATAGTCGTCCGGTCGAAGGCGCGCGGACGCGGCGTGCTCGATACGCTGGCGTTCGTGCCGTTCACCGCGCCGAGCATCGTGTTCGGACTGGCCTTCCTGCTGATCGCCATCCGGATCGACTGGATCCCCATCTACGGCACGATATGGCTCATCGTCCTGGTGCACGTGGCGCGCTTCCTCGCCTACGGCACGCGCGCGACGAACGGCGCGATGTTCCAGCTGCACAAGGAGTTGGAGGAGGCGGGCTCGGTGAGCGGGGTCGGTTGGTTCACGGTATTCCGCACGATAACGCTTCGGCTGCTCGTGCCGTCGCTCATCGCGGGCTGGCTGTGGGTGGCCATCCACAGCGGGCGCGAACTCTCCATGGCGTTGCTGCTCAGCACGCGGGACAGCCAGATA
Organism: Dehalococcoidia bacterium; assembly: GCA_034423175.1. GTDB lineage: Bacteria > Chloroflexota > Dehalococcoidia > Lucifugimonadales > Australimonadaceae > Bin16. The sequence goes on along the minus strand of DAOUJA010000010.1, from coordinate 8,720 downwards.
CTCTCGCTCGTCGCGTGGAGCGCGTGGGAGAACGGACGCATCAGCGAGGCGGCAGCGATGGGCATGGTGCTCATGGTGATGATGACGGCCATCGTCGTCCTGGCGCGAGTGGTCACGCTGCGACTCACGAGAGAACACGGTTAGGGGAGAACACATGCCTGTTGCGGTACGAGTCGAGGACCTGGAGAAGCGATACGCCACGGACGAGGGCGCAGTGAACGCCGTGCGCGGGGTGTCGTTCGACGTGGAACACGGCGAGTTCTTCACGCTGCTCGGCCCGTCCGGCTGCGGGAAGTCCACGACGCTCCGGTGCATCGCGGGGCTGGAGAAGGCGGACGGCGGCGAGATCGTCATCGACGACCTCGTGGTGGTCTCCCGGAGCGGGGCGCACATCCCCGCGCACCACCGCCCCATCGGCATGGTGTTCCAGTCGTACGCCATCTGGCCGCACATGGACGTGTACGACAACGTGGCGTTCCCCATCTCGCAGGGCAAGGGCAAGCTGCCCAAGGCGGAGGTGCGGGAGCGCGTGCTGGAGGCGCTCAGCCTCGTGCGGCTGGACGGTCTGGAGCGGCGTCCCGCCCCGCAGCTCAGCGGCGGCCAACAGCAACGGCTCGCGCTTGCGCGGGCGCTCGTGCGGCAGCCGAAGGCGCTCCTGCTCGACGAGCCGCTCTCCAACCTCGACGCGAAGCTGCGCGACGACATGCGCGTCGAGCTCAAGGCGCTCACCGAGCGGCTGAACATCACCACGCTGTTCGTTACGCACGACCAGCTGGAGGCACTGACGCTCTCCGACAAGATCGCCGTGATGCGGGACGGCGAGATCGTCCAGCTCGGCGGGCCGAAGGACATCTACGACGACCCGAACTCGCGGTTCACGGCAGAGTTCATCGGCACGACGAACCTCCTGGAAGGGACCGTGGCCACGCGCGACGGCGACGTGATGAGCGTCGAGACGCCCCAGGGCACACTCGCCTGCGCCGCGGTCGAGCTGGTCGAGCCGGGCGACAGCGCGGCGATCGCCATCCGTCCGGCCAACATAGGGGTCTCCGTCGAACGGCCTACTGCCGACAACGTCCTCGAGGGTGAGATCGAGACGGTCGTCTTCCTCGGCGACTCGCAGGACTGCCGCGTTGACGTGGGCGGCGCGCTCATCCGCGCGTTCGTCCACGCGTCGCAGCCCGTCGCACGGGGCGACCGCGTCTTCCTGTCGATGGGCGCGAACGACTGCCGGTTGCTCCCGGCAGAGGCCGCGTTCGTCGAGGAGGAAGAGGGTGGCGGGGGGTCCATTCGCGTGAGTGCCGGCGCGCCGCCGTCCGTGGCGTAGGCGGCGCCCTCACCCCCGGTCCCTCTCCCAGAGAGAGAGGGGGCAAGCACACCGCCCCGCGCTCCATCCCCGAGTACCCTCACCGCGCGCCATCGCGCGTTGCCCTCTCCCTCAGGAGAGGGGATCGGACACCCCCAATCCCACGCTCCCCGCTATGGGGGCGAGGTTCCTGCCTTCGCAGGATGGTTCGACAGGCTCACCATGAGCGGGGGAGGCTGTCTTCACAGGAATGCCCGGGGCCTTGTCAGGCCGTGTAAGGGAATGAAAATGGGGAGGCGACAGACCACACTCGCCTGTACTTGCCAGCCGCGTAGCGCAGTACACGGCAGGACGGGCCCCACCCTTCCACCCCGCCCCGTGTGGCCTGCCCGGCCACTCTGGATTCCCGCCGGTGCGGGAACGACGGAGACATCTTGTTCCTTGTAGCAGGAGGCTGGTTCGTCAGAGCGTAGGGGCTGCGAGGTTCCTGTCTTCGCAGGAACGACGAGGTCGGCTAGGCGACGTCGCGGGCGCGGAAGCCGTAGAAGCGCTCTGCGTTCTTGTGGAGCACCATCTCCTTCTCCGCGGCGGTCAGGTCGGACTCCAGGACCTCCTCGATCTCGTGGCGGACGCTGTCGCGGTTCACCTCGTGCGGGAAGTCGGACGAGTACATGAAGGCCTCCGGGCCGGCGACCTTCACGGAGTAGGGGAGCGAGAACTCGCCGCCCTCACACCCGACGTAGATGCGGCCCTCCCGCACCTGGCGCACGGTGTAGTCGAAGATCGACTCGCCGTCCAGCAGGCGGATGTACTTCGCGTCCGGGTCGAAGGGGATGTGGGTGGCCCAGGACTCGTCGAGGCGTTCGAGGCAGAGCAGGAACCAGGAGACGCCGCCCTCCAGGAAGCCGACGCGGATGCCGGGGAACTTGTCGTAGATGCCGTTCATGAGGATGCCGGCGAAGGAGACCATGATGCCGAACGGGTGGCCGAGGCCGTGGACGGCGGGGTAGATGTTCATGTCGTCCAGTCCCATGCCGCTGTGGCAGCCGCCATGGACGCCGAGGCAGCAGCCGAGGCGCTCCGCCTCCTCGTAGATGGGCCAGTACTCCGGCGAGCCGACGTGTGCCTTGAGGCCCGTGGACGGCAGCATCGCGCCGACGAAACCGAGCTCCTCCACGGCCCGCCGGAGCTCCTTGACCGCGGCGGCGGGGTCCTGCATGGGGATGAGCGCCATGCCCTTGAAGCGGGAGTCGTTCTGCATGTAGGCGTCGTAGACCCAGTCGTTGTAGGCGCGGCAGACGGCGACGGCCCAGTCGATGGAGACGATCTTGCCGTAGGCGAGGGCGGAGGTGGGGTAGAGGACGGAGGCGCTGATGCCGGCCGCGCCCATGAAGCGCTTCCAGCCATCGGTGCCGGAGCGCTCGAACGAGCCAGGCGGCAGCTGGATGAGCGCCGCAGAGTGCAGGTGGTCCAGCGGGGGAAAGAGCCTGCCGAGCTCGAACGGCCCGCGCTCGCGGTAGCCGGGCGGCATGAGGGCGCTGATGCCCTCCGGGTCCTCGAAGAGGTGGCCGTCCGCGTCGATGATGGTTTCCAGGTCAACCGCGACCATAGTGCTGTCCTCCTGCGGTCATGCGTCCAGTGCGGGGGAGTATAGGCCAGCGCGCCAGCCGCCGCGAGACGGGGCCGTGGCGAGCGCAGCCGAAATCTCTCATTGCGGACCGTGGCCAGCGCTGGCCACCTCACGTCACTCGTTCCTACCTGTCGCGCAGGCGTTGGACCGCGCAGCCGGGTCGTCCTATGTGAGCCAAAGTGAGCCAAAGTGCGCCATTCCACTCCTGCGATCTCCGGCGCCGGTCAGGCCCGCCACCGACGCCATGAACGTGGGACATTAAGGGACATTCCGAGACACTGCACCACTGAACGGTCTGGATGCCCCGCCCCTGGCCGGCGTACTCGGGCGGAACCATGGTAGGACGGGCAGGGGCGACCGGGAAAAGGGCGGGTGTCGCACTTAACATCGATGGACAGGATGGACAGGATGGACAGGATTGGTAGGATGCTGTGGGACGGAAAAGCGGAAAATCATGTGTTTCTTCAAGCGGCAATCGGGACCCAGGTACGTCACGCTCGAGATGGACAAGCCCACGGAGGACGAGCGGGACGCAGCCGAATACCGTGGCGCGTACCTGCTGCTCATGGAGAACGTCCGCATGCAGCTGAGCATCTCCACGTTGGACTGGCTCTCGCACCGGTATACCCATCGCGTGAAGGCGCGCGCCCGGTATACAACCGAGTTGCTGCAGCCGCATCGGATCGCGTCGTTCGAGGAGTTCGAGCAGCACACGCCGTACCAGAAGGGTTGGGTGGTGGTGAACCGGCTCTCGGTCCATCCTGAGGACGTGGACAAGGCCATCCGCGTATTGGAGAGGTCCGGCATCGAGGTGAAGGGGCAGTCCGCACCGTAGTCGAGGGCGCCCGCCGCCGTGTGCCTTGCCGGGCACGCTGGATACCCGTTTCCCCGCCGGGCTGTCCCGGCCCTCCCCCGCCGCGGCTGAAGCGCGGCACCCTCTCCCGGGGGGAGAGGGGATGGGACGGGGGGCGCGGAGTTGCTGCGGTCAGCGGTTCTCGGAGTTTCCCATCTGGAGGCCGATCTTCCTGCCGGCGAGGGCGACGATGACGATGAGCCCCGCAAGGAAGACGCCGATGACGGTGGCCTTCTCGCGCTCGCCTCCGATGATGTAGTCGAGCATCAGCAGCGACAGGGGCCTCGTCTGGAAGTTGGCGAGGAAGATGACGGTGGGCACGTCGCGTATGGCGGAAATGAAGGAGATGATGGCCACGGACATGATGGCGGGGGCCATGAGCGGCGCGGCGATGCGGGTGACGGTACGGAACCATGACGCTCCGTGCACGCGCGAGGCCTCCTCCAGCTCCGGGCTCATCTGCATGACGGAGGCCTTGAGGATCTGAACGCCCAGCGGCAGGGTGCCGATGGTGGTGGCGATGATGAGGATGAATATGGTGCCGTACACCTGCTTGAAGATGGGACCGGAGCCGAGGAATACCCACAGCAGCGACAGGCTGACGAGGACGCCGGGTATGGCCCACGGAAGCCACGCGAAGAAGTCCAGCAGCCCGCGTCCGAGGAATCGGCCCCGGATGATCAGATAGGCGATGAGGGAGTAGACCACGGCGCCGAGGGTCGCCGCGCCGAAGCCCATGATGAGGGTGTTGCGGAGCGATCTGATGAAGACGGGGTCGTCGAAGGCCGCCGTCCAGTGCTTGAACGTCCACGGGTCCGGGATGTCGAACAGGCCGGAGAGGCGCATGAACGTTCCCATGAGCAGCATGCAGAGGGGGAGGATGATCATGACGCCGATGAAGAGCATGCTGGAGCCGAAGGTGACCCATCGCCACCCGCCTATGTCGTTCACTCCGGCCCGGTACCCGCGGCCGGTGACGGTGGTGTAGTGGCGCTTGCCGATGACGACGCGCTGCAGCCAGATCAGCAGGAAGATGACGAGCAGGAAGATGCTGGAGAGCGCCGTGGCCCTGCCGTAGAGGGGCGGCTCCCAGTGGAGGTAGTCGAAGATCCTGGTGGTGAACACGGATATCTCGGCGCGCCGGCCCAGGAGCAACTCGATCTCCAACGACTCGAGGCTCTTTATGAAGCCCAGCGAGGTGCCGATGATGATGGCGGGCGCCAGCACGGGGATGGTGACTCGTCGCAGCACCTGCAGCGAGTTGTTGCCGGCGATGCGGCCCGCCTCCTCCAGGGCGGCATCCATAGAGCGGAATGCGGGGGTCAGGAGCAGGAAGCGGATGGAGGTGCTGAACGCCAGGTGGGCCCAGATGATGCCGCCGTAGGAATAGATGTTGAACGGGCTCTCAATGCCCAGCCTGTCCCTGAGGAAGGTGTTGAGCACGCCGGAGAACGGGTCCAGGAGGAGTATCCAACCCATGGTCATGGGGATGGCGGGGAGGAAGAACCCCAGCCACATCATGAACTCGATGAAGCCGCGCATGGGCGTGTTCGTCCGCGTCACCACCCACGCGAAGTAGATGGCGAGGACCAACGTGACACCGGTGCGGACGCTTCCCAGGAAGAGGGTGTTGCCGAACGCCTTGATGAGCGCGTCGTCCCCGAAGGCTGCCTTCCACCCGCTCAATCCCCACTGGAGGGCTTCTCCGGGAGCGCTCACCTGGAAGCTCCTGAGAAGCAGAAGGCTGACGGGGTAGGCGGTGAAGAAGCCTACGGCCACCACTACGGCGAAGAGGAGGATGCCCCGCGAGGGCATCCTCCTCAGTGTCCGTGTGGCCGGGGCCGCCGCGATCTGTGCCATGTCGTTCTCGTGGTCCCCGGGGCAGCCCCCTCGCTAGATGCCGAATATGTCGTTGATGATCGCCTCTTCCTCTTCGGAGCGAAGCGGGTTCCAGTCGAAACCGTAGTCGATGCCGGGTATCGGCCTCGAGTACGGCCGCAGGTGGTCTGTCGGGACGTCCAGCCGCAGGGAGCCGAGGTTCATGGAGGTGCTCCAGGCCGTCTGCCCCTCCTGTGTGAGGAGCCAGTTCATGAAGACGATCTGCGCGTTGGGGTGAGGCGGCTCGGTCAATCGCATGAGGGTGCCGAAGCTGTTGCTGTAGATGGGCGTGGTGCGCTCCTGCAGGGTGAGGAAGTTGAACTCGATACCTTCACTCGCGAGCTGGCCCATAACGCCGCCGCTCGGAGCGAAGTGGATCGCGAACTCGCCCTTCAGCACCGATTCGATCATGCCCCGCTGGTCGCGGTCCACGACGGACTGTTCCTTCATGGCGCGGAGCCAGGTCTCAGCGGCTTCGAGGCTGCCGAGGGCCTCAGCGGCGTCTCTCAACACGCGGTAGCCCGCGCCCGCGGGGATGGGGTCGTTCAGGATGATCTTCCCCTTCCACTTCGGGTCGAGCAGCTCCTCGTATTCGTCGATCTCGGTGGGGTCGGGCACGAGGTCGGAGTTGTAGATGAGCTGCGTGTTGGTGGACATGGTGAACCCGAAGTTCAGGTCGTTCGGCGGGATCTGATGTTCACCGTTCCGCCAGTTGCTGACGTCAACCACCTCGGGGAGGTGGAGGGTCTCCTTGATAGGGGCCAGGACGTCGAGTGGCAGGAACACACGGTTGAAGCTGATGAAGCCCTGGATCACGACGTCCACGCTGGAGATGCCTGCCTTCCGCTCTTCCTCCACGACCGCTCCCTGTTCGCCGCCGCGTCCGCCGCTCCACTCGACGCGGATTCCGGGGTATGCCGCTTCGAACCCTTCGGTCAGTGCGCGGCGGACCGCGTCTCCGGGCGGGCCGAACACGACAACCGTGCCCTCTCCCTTGGCTGCATCGACGATGGAGTTCCATTCAGCCAGCGGGTCCGGGGTGGGCGTCGGTTGGGCAGCGGGCACCGGGGTCGGGGTGGGCACCGGGGTTGCGGTCGGGTCTGATCCACATGCCGCGAGCAGGCCCAGAACTGCCCCTGCCAATACCAGGAATCTCAGTAGATGCTTAGCGGTCGTCATGTGTTCCTCCCTGGGGTGTGTGCTCAGCTCAGCAGGCGTTGACGCTATCACCTCCAACTGGCGTCACAGAATCTTCGGATTCCAGTCATCATCCTAACGGTCGCTGCGTACATTATCAAGATTATGTGCTCTGGACGTACGTAAACCATCGCCAGAAGGGACCGGCAGGGGACGGTGTGCGTGCGTCTGCCTGTCTCCTCGCTTGCGGGGCCGGCTGGTGTAACCTTGCGGCGGTACCCCCGAGCGAGGGAGAGGGGCATGCACTTCGACCTGACAAGCAGAGTCGCCGTGGTCACCGGCGGAAGCCAGGGCATCGGGCGCGGGATCGCGCTGACGCTGGCAGAGCATGGGGCGCACGTCGCCATCGTGGCGCGCGAACCGGAGGCGGTCGCAGGCGGGACGGAGCGCATCCACCGCCCCGTCGACCCGGTCGTGCAGGAGATCGAGGCGATGGGCCGCAGGGCGCTGGGCGTCCTCGCGGACGTGCGGGACCCGGAGCAGGTGCAGGGGATGGCGGCACGGGTGACCGAGGCTTTCGGGCGGGTCGACATCCTCGTGAACAACGCGGGCGCGACGTGGGGCGAAACGTTCAAGATGGCGCCGCTGCTGGAGCTGACGCCGCGCGACTTCCAGGAGTGCATCCGGCTGAACCTGCTGAGCCAGTTCCTGTGCAGCACCGCGTTCGCGCCGGGGATGGTGGAGCGCGGAGAGGGGTGCATCATCAACCTCGCGTCGATCTCGGGGCAGGGGCCGAGTCCCAACAACGGGGCCTACGGCGCGGCGAAGGCGGGCATCATCTCGCTCACGCAGACGATGGCCGTCGAGTGGGCGCCGGTGCGCGTGAACGCCATCGCGCCCGGCAGCGTGGACCACGCCGACCGCGCCGCAGTCCACCCGTACGCCCGGGGCCGCGCGCCGGTCGCGCAGACGACCGCGGTTGGTCGCGGGGGCACGGTGGAGGACATCGCCGCGGCGGCGCTGTATCTTGCGTCGGACGAGGCGTCGTACGTCACAGGGACGGTGATCAACGTGAACGGCGGGCGCCAACCGGGGTAAGGCGAGGTTCCTGCCTCCGCGCGTGCTAAAGCACGGGAACGACGGGACTGCCTCAGAACGGGAGCGAAAGGAGCAGTGATGACGACCGAGGTAAGGACGCTGGTGGTGGACGCGGACGCGCACGTCGTGGAGTCTCCCCGCACGTGGGACTTCCTGGACGCGGACGAGGAGAAGTACCGCCCCGCGCTGTTCACCTCACCGGACCGCCCGCAACAGGAGTTCTGGGTGATCGACGGCAAGCCGCGCGGCACGAAGCTGCCGACGCTCGCGGAGAAGCAGCTGGAGGAGCTGTCGAAACGCTCCGGCTACAACGTCGTGACCGCGGTCGCCGCTCGCGAGATGGACGACGTGCAGCTGCGCCTGGACCATATGGACGACCTGGGCGTGGACGTGCAGGTGCTCCACAACACGCTCTGGATCACCAGCATCGCGGAGCTGCCGGACACGGAGGCGGCGCTGACCCGCTGCTGGAACCGCTGGATGGCCGACGCCTACCACAAGGGGGCGGGCCGCCTGCGCTGGTCTTGCGTGCTGCCGACGATGACGCTCTCCGAGGCGGTCGTGCAGATGCGCTACTGCAAGGAGAACGGGGCAGTCGCTGTCTGCCTGCGGGCGCACGAGGCGAACCGCCACCTGATAGACCCGTACTTCTACCCGCTGTACGAGGAAGCGCAGCGCCTCGACCTCGCGATCGTCGTGCACGTGTCGAACGCCGACGTGCGGCTGTCGGAGCGGCTGAAGTCGCCGTACGACATGGGGTCGAGCTTCTCGAACCTGCGGGTGCCGACGGTGACGAGCTGCCACGAGTACATCATGAG
>DAOUJA010000009.1:0-6587 GCA_034423175.1 Dehalococcoidia bacterium | reverse complement strand
CGAAAGCGCACACGGCCACGCGGCGGGGCGGCGAGGCGCGGGGTGCGTTCCCCGTCTGCCGACGTCGGCGTGGGGATACGCCTTCTGGATTCCAGCCTCCGCTGGAAAGACGGAGCCACCCCCATCACCCTGCCGGCCACCCTGGATTCCAGCCTCCGCTGGAAAGACGGGACCACTCCCATCACCATATCCCCAGGTTGCCGGTGAGGGAGGTGGACGGCTCGGAGGTGGAGTCGCGGACAGGGGGCGCCTCCGCGGGCGCGACGCCGGGCTCGTAGCCGGTCCAGATCCGGAGGGAGGGCGGCTCCATGAATGCGAGGGCGAGGGCGTCGGCCTTGTCCGGGGAGCGGAGGCCGCGGCGGCGCAGCGCCGACTTGCTCTCCATCCTCACCTGCCCGGCGCTCGTGACGTCGTAGCGGAGGCCCAGGAGTTGGCCGATGAGCTCCTCGTCCGGGGGGATGGCGATGAGGCCCTCGTTGAAGAGGCGGCGCAGCTCCCAGAAGAGCTCCGCGCGCATGTTGGCGAAGCGTCCGGACTGGCGGGCCTTGCCGCCGAACTGGACGCCGTACACGGGCGCGCCGAGCTCCCGCAGCCGGTCCACGACGCCCCCGCCGAGGCCGCCCTCGTCCACGAAGACGGCGGGTATCTCCTGGTCCCGCACGAGGACGGAGGCCTCGCCCGCGGTGCGCATCGTGTCGATCCGCGCGAAGGAGCGCAGGGACTCGACGAACCAGCCCCGCCGCACGCAGAGGGCGGTCTTGTCGGAGCCGAAGCGCGCGACGTCGACGCCGAGCCGGCGGGGGGCGTTCAACATCGATGCACAGGATGTACAGGATGGGTCCCCGCCTCTCCCGTCTTTCCAGCGCAGGCTGGAATCCAGGGTGGCCGGCAGGCCACGCTCGTCCTGGTCCCCGCAATCGCACCCCGCCCCGTGCCCTGCCCCGGGTGCGCTGCCCGCGCACTCCGGGTCCCCGCCGGTACGGGAATGACGTGGATCGCCTTCGTCTTTCCAGCGCAGGCTGGAATCCAGGGTGGCCGGCAGGCCACGCTCGCCCTGGTCCCCGCAATCGCACCCCGCCCCGTGCTCCGCCCCGGGTGCGCTGCCCGCGCACTCTGGATTCCCGCCGGTGCGGGAATGACGGGTGGCGTGCTCCCACCGCTCCACGGCGGCCTCGATGGCGCTGCGGGCGATGAGGGAGTCGTCCAGCATGTCGGGGAAGCGTCCGAGGACGGAGCCCTGGTAGAGGGGGTGGTCCTCGCCCCAGTCCAGCTTGCGCTCCTCTATGTCCTCCTCGGTGGGGGTGCCGGGGATGCCGCCGTTCTCGCCGGTGAAGTTGGGGGTGTCGAAGGCGGAGATGGCGACGCAGGTGTAGAGGTTGCGCTTGGTGTGGTGGGAGTCGAAGAACTCGCCGTCGCGTGAGAAGGCGTTGCCGGTGAGGAGCATGCGGGTGGGGTTGAGCCGCTTGAGCGCCTCCATCTGGTCCTGCGGGACGGCGTGCGCCTCCGTGACGACGACGAGCAGCTCCGGGGAGTGGAAGCCCTGCAGGTTGTCCGGCCTGTTGGTGGAGAAGCCGATGGCGAAGCGGTCGTCGTCGATGTTCCAGTGGGAGCCGGTGACGCGGCCGCCCAGGGGGACGCGCGAGGCCTTGTAGGCGGAGCGCAGCTCCCGCCAGACGATCTCATCCACCTGGCGCTGCGTCGGGCCGGTGACGACGACGACGGCGCGCAGGCGGGTGGCGAGCCACCAGAGAACGGCGCGCGCGGCGGCCCAGTCCTTCCCCGAGCCGTTCGCCCCGACGACGCTGACGCGCCGCTTGAGGGCGAGCTTCTCCAGGACCTCACGCTGTTTCGAGTACGGCATGTCGCCCAGCACCTCCTGTACGAACCCCACGGGGTTGTTTCTGTATGTATCCAGCACTTCTGTCATGTGACGCCTCCACCGGCTTCCTTAACGAAGAAAGCCCCCTGTCTCTCAGGGGGCTGCTGCCCTGCCCGCGGCTCGTCCGCGAGGGTCGATGGGTCTGCTATCGGGTTGCGCCTACCATGGTGCGGCACGGGGCCGCGTCCGCGCAATGGGGTGGTGTCGTGTGTCGTGGTCTGTGTCTTCGTCGTTCCTGCGGAGGCAGGAACCTCGTGTGAGAGCGCACCGTCGTGCAGCGGGGTCCGTCTACGGGGTATGCATGCGCACGATCCGCACCCGGTAGCCGGGGGTAGGCCGGGGATGCGAGGTTCCTGCCTCCGCAGGAACGACGGGGGGGGGGAGAGGTCCTACTGGCAGATGTCCCGGTAGAGGTCCCTCCACTCCGGGTTCTGCTCTGCGATCAGGCGGTCCTTCCATGCGCGCTTCCATCGCTTGAGGGCCTTCTCCCGCGTGATGGCGCTCTCCATCGTCTCGTGGGGTTCGTACCACACCAGCATGCCTGTGTTGTAGTGGTCCGCGTGCCCCCCGGTCACGCGGGACCGGTGCTGCCAGACCCGCTGAACGAGATTCGAGGTAACGCCGATGTACAACGCTCCGCCGGGCCTGCTCGCCAGCATGTACACGCACGGAAGACGGGGCTGGGATGTCATGCGCCCACCATACACCCGCGCAGGAACGACGGGGGGGGGCCTTCGCGCAATCCGCACCCGGTAGCCGGGGTACGTCTGGGGATTCGTCGTTCCTGCGGAGGCAGGAACCTCGTATGGGAGCGCACCGCCGTGCAAGCGGGGTCCGTCTAGGGGGTATGCCTTCGCACGATCCGGGGGCCGGTAGCCGGGGGTACGTCTGGGATGCGAGGTTCCTGCCTGCGCAGGAACGACGGGGGGGCTTCGCGCGTTACGGGGGGCCGGTAGCCGGGGGTACGCCAGGGATGCGAGGTTCCTGCCTGCGCAGGAACGACGGGGGGCTTTCGCGCGATCCGGGGGGCCGGTAGCCGGGGGTACGCCGGGGATGCGAGGTTCCTGCCTCCGCAGAAACGACGGGGGGGGGGAGCGGGGACGACGGGGGTGCGCGCACAATAGGCGGAGCCCCCTCCGGGGAGGGGGCTCCTTTGCTGTCGCTGTGTCCCTGCGGAGGCAGGGAGCGTCGGGACGTTACGGGACCAAGGTGCCCGGCGCGGTGTTCCAGAGCCAGTAGCCCTTGCCGTTCTGCACCTCGTTGTTCTGCGTGGCGCCCGGCAGGAGCTTGGACCAGCTGTTCTGCTGGGTCTCGAAGCTGTAGGCCACGCGCCAGTTCTTGCCAAGGCTCGTGAGGTACTCGTCCGCGTTGTGCATGGCGCCTGGCGCGTCCGTGTCGTGCTGCTCGAGGTCTATCACGCCGACCAGGTTCCAGCCTGCGACGATGGGAACGCTCGGAAGCACCACGAGGTCCGGGCGCACGGGCGGTATCACGGTCTCGATGGACTCGACGACCGTGGTGCGCACCCAGTAGCCGTAGCCGCCCACGATGTCGCCCAGCGTGCCCATCCAGCGGCCGTCGTCGCTCCTGACGGCGGTGACCCACTCGCCGCCCTGGAAGCCGAGCACGGTGTCGACCTTGAGGTCCTCGCCGATGACGGCGCCGATCGTGGTGTCGAGCGGGTTGCCGGGGAGGGAGATGAGGTTCCAGCCGGGATCGAGCTCGACCTCGTACGGCTGGCGTTCCAGCACCTCGAAGCTCGCCTCGGCGTCGTCCTCAGCGACCTCGTTGCCGACGTCGTCCATGGCGGCGTAGGTGATGTCGTACTCGCCGATCTCCAGGCCGGATACCGCGAGCACGTACTTCCACGGGTCGACGCGGACGGCGTCATCCTGGTCGACCTCGAGGCCGGAGACAGAGAGGGCAGTGAGGGTCACGGCGCGGTGCGAGTCGACGCGCAGCGTGTCGCCGTCGCCGATGTCGACCTTGTACGCCGTGCCGGTCTCGTCGTCATCCGTGTGCTTGTAGTCGCTAGGCGCGTCCTCAGGCCACGTGTCCTCGTCCGCCGTGGTGCCCTTGTCGTCGGTCACCGGGATGCCGTACTCGTCGGCCTCCTCGAAATTGAGCTCGATGTACGGGCTGCCGCTCTCCGTCTTGTTGTCTTCCGGCTTCGCCGGGTCGGCGGCAGGCCTGACCGTCACGACGGCCGCAACCAACTCATCGTCGATCTCCACCAGGAAGTCGCCCGCGTTCAGCTTCTTGAAGTCGAGTCCGTCATTCACAGCAGGCGCCTCACCTGAGCCCTTCCAGCCGGCACTGTTGCCGGGGTTGGCGTCCGGGCTCGCCTCGTCCGCGGCGGTGATGACCGCGGCAAGGATGCGGTTGTCCGACCCGGGCAGAGCGCTGACCTTGACCTTCTTCTCCCATGTGTTGGTGTCCACCTCACTCATGTTGATGCGCGAGGAGAGCTCGTCGATCTTGAGGGCGGAGGCATTGCCAGCCTTCCCGTCTTCGATGGACGCCTCGCCCTTGATGGTGGCGAACCAGAGGCGCGGGAACCGGCTGAGGTCCTCGTCCGAGGTGACGCGGACGGTGAAGGAGTCGTCGTCGGGGTCGGAGGCCGCCGCGCGGTTGGCCGTGCCGGTGCTGCTGGTGATGGTGATGCCGATGCCCGGCGCGATCTTGTCGACCGCCTTGAAGGAGTCGGTGACGTTGTTGTTACCCGCGATGTCCTTGAACGCGCCGCCGAGGAGCTGGATGGTGGGCGTTGCGTCGGCTGCGAGGTCCTCGGACAACTGCAGGTAGATGCGGGAGCCCGGCGACTCCAGGCAGTTCCCGTCGATGTCCTCGAGGTCCTCACCGGTCTTGCCAGCCGCGGCCTTACACTTCGTCTCGCTCGGCACGAGGGCCTGCACGACGGTGTGGCCGCCGACGGTGAAGTCGCCGGGTTCGACGGTGGAAGCGTCGATGCGGTCGGCGCCGCCCTCGTCCGCATTGACGAACTCCAGGGCGATCCAGGCGCGGTCGGCCTTCTCGCCGACGCCGGGCTCGTAGGAGACGCCGGTGCGCGCGCCGTTGCGGGAACCCGCGCCCTCCTCCGGAACAACCGGGCCCTTGTCGTCGACCGTGAACTTGAACGGCTGCTTGCCGCCCTCGTCCTCGTCGCCGTCAGTGGTGACGGAGTTGCCGACGCGGTCCTTGACGGTCACCTGCCAGTAGTAGGTGCCGAAATCGTTGCCGACGACGCGCATGTCCAGGGAGTACTCGACGCCCTTCCGGACCTGCGTCCAGTCGTTGCCGCCCAATGCGGAGGTCTCGGTGTCCGCGTGGAAGTCGGCATTGCGCCCGGTGACCAAGCCGACCGCGTTCGCCGCAGGATCGTCCGCGTAGACCTTTGCGGGGTCGACGAGCACCCAGTACGACGTGGGCGAAGTAGTCGTGTCCTCGAAGTAGTTGATGTCATCGGTCGGGGTTGCACTCACTCCGTCAGGCGCCGGTATGCGATCGCCATTTTCGTCCAACTTCACCGGGTTGTAGGCGTCGTCCTTCGTGCCGGTGTAGTAGACCTGGATGTCGGCGGTGCTGCCGTCGCCGTTGTGCTCGGTGGTGTCTTCGGGGTCGTTGGTGATCGGCTCGTCGAAGCGCTGGTCGCCGTCGCCGTTCACAGGCTGGAGGTCCGGGTCGCCGCTGGTGCCGGACTCCTGGTCGTAGCGGAGGCCGGAGCCGTCGTCGCTGACGGTGAACTGGAGGTTGACGACGTTCTCCTTGGTGACGCCGGAGGCGGGGGAGACGGACTCGACGTCGGGCGCGTCGCCGTCGACGACGACGCTGATGGAGCCCGCGACGCCGGCCACGGTGATGATGAGCGTGTCGCCGTCGCGCGCGGGGATGACCGCGGCGCTGGTGCCCGTCCAGCCGTCCGTGTTGTCGGCGCCGGTGAAGTTCGCGATGAACGCTGCCTCCGCTGCTGCCCGCTCATCGGCGTCCGTTATGGCTGAGAAATCGAAGCCAGGATCCGCCCTGGCTTCCCTGTCCTGCTCGCTCGAGCCCGCGTAGGCCAGAGGGTCGCCGTGTGCGACACAGGGGCCGTCGTTCTTCTCGATGGACTCTTCCTGGTCCCAGACCGCGACGATGCCGTGGTAGATGGTGACATCGACGCCGTTGACGATCTCACCCGAGCCGGAGTCGACCAGGAGGGCGGTCGCCCTCGTGTTGCTGCGGGTGTTCCTGATGGTGGCCACGGCTGCGCTGACGCCAGATGCACACGGCCCTTCCATCTCTTCCGTTGTGGCAGTGTCATCCACCTTCGCCAGCGGGGCCACGCCTGCATCACCTGCCACCTTGGCCGTGATGAGGATGGTGTTGAAGGCTTTCTCCTTGTTGGAGACGTAGAGATCGCCGTTGAAGTAGGTGTCCTTCGCCTCGTACGCAGTGGCGCCGACGGCGTGCGCGCCGGAGGTGCCCACGACGGTGGTGGCAGGGTCGGTGGCGGTCGAGATTATGTCACCGGTGAGCTTGTCGGCGACGCGGACGTCGATCCAGTCGCCGACGGAGAGGCGACCGTCGGTACGGTCGCCGCTGACCTGTGCCAGCGTCGGGAGAACGATGAGCAGCGAGAGCGCCACTGCCATCAATGTCGCTATGAGCGGAATCTTCGTGAATCTCACTTCTACCCCCCTTATGGAGCTGTAGTCTTGGGCTTGGCGCT
>DAOUJA010000008.1:0-21755 GCA_034423175.1 Dehalococcoidia bacterium | reverse complement strand
ACGTTGATGATGTTGATGGTCACCTCGATGGTGTCGTCGATGGCGGAATCGGTGTTGACATCGGCGTCAAGGTTGTCGCGCACGTGGACATCGACCGAGTAGGTATCCTTGTTTTCGTGGTTGAGGGTGACCCCCGGCGCGACTATTATGATGCCGGTGTTCCCAATGATCTGGAAGGAAGACGCGTCCGTTCCGGTCAACGACCACTGCAGCATATCGCCGTCGTCGTCCGTGGCAGTCACCGCGACCCCGACGTGCGTCCCCGACGAGCTGTTCTCCGCGACGCTGCGCGCGGTGGAGGCGCCCTCGTCGAACGTCGGATCGACGTTGCCGCGCACCACCTGGCTCGATGCGGCGCTGGTTGCCATCTTGTTTGAACCGTGGGGGTCTGTGTACCTCGCCGTGGCCTTCAGGTATTTGCCCACGTCCGCGGCCTGCGGCGTATAGGTGGCTGAAGTCGCCCCGCTGATGTTCGTGAAAGACCCGGTTGGCGTATTCCCAATCGACCATTGCCACGTCAGGTTGCTGACGGCTCCGTCCGGGTCGGTCACCGTCGCGGTTGCCGCCTCCCAGCTCGTGATTTCGGTGGGCAGCGTCACCGTCCCGGGATCGTCCGCGTTGGTGAGGGTGATGGTCACCTCGATGCTGTCGTCGATGACGGTGTCGGGTTGGCCCGCGGCGTCCTTCTGGTCGCTCACGTGAACGTCGACCGAGTAGGTGCTCTTGGTCTCGTAGTCGAGGGTGACCATCGGCGCGACTATTATGATGCCGGAGTTCCCAATGACCTGGAAGGAAGACGCGTCCGTTCCGGTCAACGACCACTGCAGCGCGTCGTTGTCGTTATCCATGGCAGTCAACGCGGCCCCGACGTGCGTCCCCGACGAGCTGTTCTCCGGAACGGTGCGGGTGGTTGAACTGCCCTCGTTGAACGTCGGCTCGGAGTTCCCGGACGCCACCGGGCCCCGAGCGGCGCTGGTTGCGGTCTTCCCTGAACCGTGGCCGTCCGTGTAATTCGCCGTGGCCTTCAGGTACTTGCCAAGGTCCGCGGTCACGGGCGTGTAGGATTGGGAGGTGGCCCCGCTGATGTCCGTGAACGACCCGCTTTGCGTCTCCCCCCGCGACCACTGCCACGTTATGCCGCTGAGGTCTTCATCCTCGTCGGTCAGTGTCGCCATTGCCGCCTGCCCGCCCCTGATCGAGCCGGGCAGCGTCACCGTCCCGGCCTCATCCACGTTCGTGACGTTGATCGTCACGTGGATGCTGTCGTCAAATACGCTCTCGCCCCCGCCGCTGGGGCTCTTGTTGTCGCGAACGAAGAGCACCGTTTCGTAAGTGGTTGTACCGCCCTCGAAGTCCAGAGCCACTGTCCCTACCTGTATCTGACCGGTGGAGTCAACGCTGAAGTCGTCGTAACCCGATAGAAAGAGGAAGTCCAGCGTGTCGCCCGAGTCGGAGTCCGTTGCGGCAACTAGGCTCCCGACGTTCGCCCCGGTGGCCGAGTTCTCATCGACCGTGAGTGTGACCGTTTCCGCCGAAAACGCCGCCGGGCTGTTGCTCCCTCCGGTGTGGTTCTTGACCGGCCAGGCGGTCTGCGTCCCCGCGTTGTTGCCCGCCCGGTCCTTCACGGGGGTTGACCCAATTGTGTAGGTCAAGGTCACCGTGTCGGAGCTGGTGGCAGCCGTCGCCAGCGTGAGCGCCACCTCGGCCCCCCGCACGGCGACGCTCGACGGGTTGACCGTCGTGCCGCCCACGTCCAACGAGTAATCGCTCGTTGCGGGCGTGGAGCTGCTGTCCAGCAGCTCGCTGTAGATGAGGACCACGGACGTCCCGTCCAGGTTCGCCACTTGCAGTGTAGGGACGGCGGTATCCTGCGCACGGACCTGGGACGAAGGGATGAACAGCGCCGCAAGGAAGACAAGGGCTGCGACGGCCGTGGGGAGAAGCAGGAGGCGCGCCGGGCGCGTGGCGTGCATGATCGGATGTCCCCTCGTCTTCGCTTGCGGCGCTGTAACCGGCCAGGGTTCCGCCCGGGCCGGAGAACGTTTGCGCGCTGCAGATTGCGGCAGGTATCCGAATCGTCACTGACGCTTCCACCAAAGTCTGTACATGGGCGTGTATTCGACATCGCCCTACCTGATGCGTCCGCGATGCCGCGTGTGCGAAGAGGGCCGTGCGCACACAGCTACGAGTGCCATGTGCGCGTTCGCCGGGCCATGCCGAAGGTTCTGTCTGGTATTGGAACCGTGTATTCGTCATAGTTGCGAGGGATAATCACCCCGCCATGGCATGACGCAGGTGGACCGCGCGCAGAACGATGACCTCGCCACGTGACATCCAGCGACCGAAGTTTGCCCAGGTGGGCCTCATGATGAGGACCTACCGGGAGACCTTCGTCTCGGAAGACGGACGCAGGGGCTTGACCCAGGAGGAACTCCTCCAGCGCATGGCGCTGGTGGACAGCGACTACGGAGAGCGGTTCAGCCACGCCACCGTCTCCAGGTGGGAGTCCGGGTCCACCCGTCCCACCGTCCAGCGTCTGCGCGCCTTCGGCAAGGCGCTCGACCTGCCGGACAACGAAGTGGCCGGCCTGATGCTGCTGGCGGAGCTCGCGCCTGATCTCCCCACAGCCCTGGGGCTGGCCCTCTCCGACGGCGACGGACCGCCAGCCGGCAACGGGGGAGCGCCCGACCAGGAGCCTCACCCCGAGGTCGATCAGCCTGCTGCGGCCCGGGCAGAGGTGAGCGTTTCGTCGAGTCTCCGGGACGTGGCCCGTTTCATCGTGCTCAGGTTCCTGCCGCTCGGGACCGGCATAGTGGTTGGCGGGTATGCCCTCTCATCCCTGGGCCTGGAAGATGCCTGGACGCCAGTCGTATACATGGCGTTCGCGACGGTGCTGGTGTTCGCACAGGGGTTCCTGTTGCCCGACCGGAGCGCGGGCTTCCGGGAGTTCTTCTGGGTCTCCCTGTTCTTCCTGTTGAGCACACCTTTGCTGCAGTTCTCGCCCATAGAGATGGACCACTACAGCCTGCACCTGATGACAGACTTCGCGGATGCGCACGTGCCCTACATGCTGGCCCTGCTGATAAACCTGGCGCTCGCCTCGTCCGCAGGGCTGATGTTCCAGTTGCTGGGGAGATGGCAACAGTCCGAACGTGGGGACGGCAACCGCAGCGCTCTCCAGCGCGCCGCCTGGGTGGCTGTGCCTCCCGTGAGCTTCGTGTATGCCGTCGTTATCGTGATCTCAAACGTGTCCATCTGGATACAGTTCGCAGTCCTGATGCCGGTGGTGGCGGTCACCTTCACCGCATTGCCGTTGTTGCACGACCCTTCCCTCAGGACCACCGAGAGGGACCGTCAGTTCATCCAGTGGCTCGTACTGGCGTTCGGGTTCGTCTCATCGTCCCTTGGCCTGATCACCGTACTGGCGATCTATATCTCGCCGGACCTGCCGACGGTCCTGCCGGACCACAACCTGCTGCATTCGTGGGAGATCGATTTTGGCCTGCTTGGCTTCAGTCGGGAGGAAGCCCTGGACCGGTTGAACCTCGGGTACATGTTCCACGCGACGAGTACCTTCGCCTACGTATTCTTCGTCATGGGCGGAAGCCTGCTCGCGGCAATCTACCGGCTGGGTGACAGGGACGGCTAGCAACTCCTGACGGGCGCCCCTCAGACCAGAAGGCGCAACTACTGACCGTATTCCTGCATCCCTGAAGCACTGCTGCTCCTCGCGGATGCGTCGATGCCTCTGATGGGTTCGAGCATCTACGCCGCCGCCGTTCACCGTGGCGGCTAGTGGCGGAACCCGGATATCGCCTTCGCTGCTATGATGATGAAGAATCGATTGAGCAGACCCTACGCTTGCAGTCCGTCAGCAGCGAGCGTTTGCAGTTCGTTGGGCCGAAACGCAGGAAGCAGGCCGTTATGAGCACGGAGGGATGGCAGAGTGGACGATTGCGGCGGTCTTGAAAACCGCTGTGCCGGCGACGGTACCGTGGGTTCGAATCCCACTCCCTCCGCCAGAGTGTCGTTTGGAGTAAAGTAGCCACACGGCGCTCAGGCGCTGTCTTGCATGAACGTGTCGCCGCTCTCCTGAGGGCGGCGCAAGGAGGCCGCAGATGGCAGAGATCGTGCTCGTCGAAGCTTGCTCCCACTCCCCCTTCCTCTTCATGGAGCCGCACCAGTGGAACCAGGTGCGGGCCGCCCGTCCGCCGTTGCCTGACAACCCGGTCATGTCCGAGGAGGACAACGCCGCGCAGCACAAGCGCTGCATGGACGCTTTCCAGGTGTTGCGTCAGAAGATGGAGGAGGCGAAGCCGGACGTGGTCCTCGTCTTCGGCGACGACCAGCAGGAGCTCTTCGGGCTGGACAACTTCCCCGCATTCGGCATCTACGTGGGCGACGA
Source organism: Dehalococcoidia bacterium (assembly GCA_034423175.1). Classification (GTDB taxonomy): domain Bacteria; phylum Chloroflexota; class Dehalococcoidia; order Lucifugimonadales; family Australimonadaceae; genus Bin16. Next base: position 17,350 of record DAOUJA010000008.1, on the reverse strand, counting down.
GTTCGAGGGCTACCGCACGAGCGCCCGGACGGGTTTCATCCCCGGCGAGCAGCGGGGCTGGCGTGAGAAGACACCCGAGACGTGGGTCAAAGTGCAGAGCAATCCGCAACTCGCGCAGGAACTGGCGGTCGGGCTCACCCACCGCGACTTCGACATCTCGTTCAGCTTCGAGGTGCCCAATAAGGAACACGGCATGGGGCACGCGTTCATGCGCCCCTTCACCCGCATCATCCCCGACTTCGACATCCCGATGATCCCGTTCTTCCTGAACTGCTATTTCGGGCCGCAGCCGTCGGCCAACCGCTGCTACCGCCTCGGCAGGGCGGTGCGGGAGGTCATCGAGGCGTCGCCGCTGGACCTGCACGTGGCCGTCCTCGGCTCGGGCGGGCTGTGGCACACGCCGGGCAGCCCCACGTCGTGGCTCAACACCGAGTTCGACGAGCGCCTCCTCTCCTACATCCCCAAGGGCGACGCCAAGGGGATGGCGGACGAGTTCGACGCGGAAGGAGCAACACCTCCGGCGGACTACGGCCCGAAGACGGCGCGCTGGGTGGACGGCGGCACGGGCATGTACACGGGCATCGGCAGCGGCACGGGCGAGACGCGCAACTGGGTTGCGGCCGCGGGCGTCGCGGACGGTAAGCCGGGTGTGGTGATCGACTACGTGCCGGTCTTCGCCTCGCCGTGCGGCATGGGCTTCGCCTACTGGGAGATGTAACGAGCGCCTACGCTACTGGTCCGGCGCCATCGTGCGTATAGGGTACTGGAGGATGTGGGCGTCCCCTGTGATGAGGACGAGCCCTTCCGCCTGCGCCTGTGCGATGAGCATGCGGTCGATCGGGTCCTTGTGGTGCATCGGCAAGGTCGCCGCCTGCTCTGCATGGAAGAGGGACAGGGGGAGGGGAGTGAACCCTATCTGCTCCACAATCGTGGTCAAGTCGTCGGGAGCGGTCAGTTTCCCTTTCTCCCGCTTCAAGGCCAGCTCCCATAAGCTCACTGCGCTGACGAACACCTCATTCCCGGGAGAAGTGATGGCTTCGCGAGCGAGCATACCCAGCCGTGATACATCCATCAGGCTCCAGAGCAGGACGTGTGAATCGAGGAGCAGTCTCATTGGAAGAGCGGATCGTCAGGGTCGTCGCGGTAGAACAGTTCTTCCACTTCCTCTTCGGTCCACTCGAAGTCCGGCCCGATCCATATCTCGTCCTCGTACCCCCCCAACTTCCGCGGCTCTTTCTTCTCCTGGTACGGCAGCAACTCCAGGTATGGCTTGCCGGCCCTGGCGATGATGATGCGCTCGCCCTGGCAGGCGAGTTCGCCGAGGCGCGAGAGCTGGGACTTCGCTTCGTGCATGTTGACCTGCATGCCGAACGCTCCTTGGTCGGACTAAGCTTAGCTAATCATTCCAGCCGTCTGCTGTCAAGTGGAAACCAACCGGAGGCGCTACCCTGTGCTGCCGTACTGCCCCTCGTGGAAGAGGAGCGCGCCGCCTTCCCTGACCTCCACGTGCTCGACGGCCGCGATGAACAGCGTGTGGTCGCCTGCCTGCACCTGCTGTTCGATGTGGCAGACCATGCCCACGAGCGCGTCGTCCAGCAGCGCGACGCCGCTCTCGTGCGTCGTGTGGGCCGCGGGCAGCGTCCGGCGCTCCTCGGGCGCGGCCCGCCCGTAGAAGTCCGCTATGCCGGCCTGGTCGCCGCGGAGGAAGTTCACCCCGAAGCACCCCTCGCGGCGGAGGTAGTCGCACGTGTTCCCGCCCGTCGCGACGCTCAGCAGCAGCAGCGGCGGCTCCAGCGACACGGAGAGGAGCGCGTTCGCGGTCGTGGCATAGGGCGCGCCGTCCGGCGAGCGCGTGGTGACGACGCTCACGCCGGTGGGGAACCTGCGCCATGCCTGCCGGTAGAGGGTGGGGTCGGCTGTCATCGCCGTGTAGGATAGTGCATCCTCAGGACTTGCGCAGGCGTGGAGGATCAGCAGCGATGAACGAGCAACAACTGGTGCGGACCCTGAACTCGGTGGGGAAGAGGTGCTTCATCACCTGGTTCAGGCAGTTCTGCGATCCGTCGCTCTCGAATGAAGACGTTGCCGCGCAGATGCAAGAGGCGGAACGCTACTCGCCCAAGGCCTGCCGGAGCCGCACGAGCGGCGCGCGGAGCATCATCAGGGCGGGCCGCGGCCGGGACGCACTGACCATCATCGCCAGCTCCCGGGCGGATGCCTGGACTCGGCAGGAAGCATCGAGGCTCCTGACCTCTCGGGGTTAGTTGAGAGACACCCCTAGCCCGCCGTTACCGCCGTCTTCACCCCCAGCCACTCCGGCACGACGCGGAAGAGGTCTTCCTCCTTGTTGTGCCAGCCGTGGTCGCCGCCCTCCAGGTGCACCCAGGTCACGTTCTCCTGCCCTTCGCAGAGCGCGGCCATGTCGCGTCCGGCATCGCGCATCCGGGGGTGCGTCTCCTCGGTGCCGGTGAGGATGAGCAGGGGGCACTCGATCTCGTTCGTGTGCGCCTTCGTGATGTCGTAGTGCTCGGAGCAGTGGCGGTCCAGGTAGACGTCGGCGGAGAAGTACGCGCCGGGGTTGGGAAAGTCCACGAACATGATCTCGTGGCCGCGTCCCTCGGCGACCAGCGCCCTGGCGGTCTCGTAGTTCCGCAGGTGTTCCTCGCCCATCTCGCAGGCCGAGTAGTAGGCGTGGGAGAAGCGCAACGGCGCGAGTGAAATGACCGCTGCAACGTTCGGGTCCTGGTTCTTCGCCTGCGCGAGCACGACACGGACCGCGCCGAGGCTGCTGCCCCAGATGCCTACGCGCTCGTAGCCGCGTTCCACCATGAACGCGACCATCGCCTTGAGGTCGAGGTGGGTCTCGGAGAGCAACTCGTAGACGTTGCCGGTGCGCACCTTCCCGGCGCGACCGCCCACCACGTCGTGGCCGCGCGTGTTGAAGAGCGCGGTGGGGATGCCCATGTCCCGCAGTTTCGCGGCGCGCGGGTTGGAGGGCGAGAGGTAGAAGTTGCCGGCGGAGCCGTGCACCATCACCATCGCGTCCACGAGCAGGTCTGTGCGGGGCTGCTCGGGCTCCAGCACGATGCCGCTCAGGGTTACGTCGTCGCTCGTCTTGGTGTGTACCAGGTCAACCAGCATGGTCGCGCCTCCAGGCTCAGTGTTGCTGCGGTAGTATATGCGCACGCGCGCTTGCCGGGTGTGTCAGTCCTCGTCGAGCGGCTCCGGCATCAGCACGAACTCCGGGTACGCCTCGATCCCCAGCTCGCCGACGTCCTGCCCCATCCGTTCGATGTTGGACGACACGCGCGCGCCCAGCGTCGCCTTGAACGCCATCCACGACAGCCAGGAGACGGGAAAGACGAACGCGCCGACCGCCAGTACGCCGATCAACTGCACGTGGAACTGCGCCCCCGCTGCGATGGAGGCGGCAAGCGTCCCCCAGATGCCCGCGAACAGGTGGGCGGGCACCGCGCCCACGACATCGTCCAGTTTCACCGTCTCCAGCAGTTTCAGCCCCGCAACGACGATTACTCCGCCGATTGCCCCGATGATGATCGCCCAGTAGTGGTCGACGATGTCGGGCCCGGCGGTGATTGAGACGAGCCCGGCGATGGCGCCGTTCAGTGCGGCGAAGAGGTCTATGCGTCCGAGTATCCAGCGCGAGACCAGTATCGCCGTGATGACGCCTGCCGCCGCCGCCAGGTTCGTGTTCACGATCACGATGCTCATCGCCACCGCGTCCACCGCGCTGGCCAGCGCGAGTTGCGACCCGCCGTTGAAGCCGAACCAGCCGAGCCAGAGGATGAAGACGCCCAGCGTCACCGCGATGGTGTTGGAGGGCGGCGTCGGCCTGGCTGTGCCGTCGCGCCCGAACTTGCCGAGCCTCGGCCCCACGACGAGTATGCCCGCCAGCGCAGCCCAGCCGCCGGTGCTGTGCACGATCGTCGAGCCCGCGAAGTCCTGGAAGCCCATCTCAGTGAGCCAGCCGCCGCCCCACGTCCACGCGCCGACGATGGGGTAGATGAACCCCGTCAGCAGGAGCGTGAAGAGGAAGAACGACCACATCTTCACCCGCTCCGCCAGCGCGCCGGACACGATGGAGGCTGCTGTCGCCACGAACACCATCTGGAAGAACCAGTCCGACATAACCGAGTAGCTGCTCTCCTCGACGACCGCCGCTGCGTCGCCTTCTCCGGCGAGCAACGCCACCTCGCTGGCTGACGGTCCGTAGAGCAGGTTGAACGATCCGATGACGCCTCCGACGATGTCCACGTACATCAGGTTGTAGCCGACGAAGAAGTAGGCGAGCCCCGCGATGGAGTAGAGGCCGATGTTCTTCATGCAGATCATGGAGGCGTTCTTGGTGCGGACCGAACCGGCCTCCAGCATCGTGAAGCCGGCTGCCATCCACATCACCAGCGCACCCCATACGAGGAAGGCGAACGTGTTGAGGACGAAGGACGTCTCGTCGTTGACGTCGGCGGCGCGCGCGACGGCCGGCTGGGCTACGAAGAGGACCAGCGCGAGAACGCCGGACACGGCAAGGATGAAGGGGGGACGACGGTACGACAGGATACGCAGGACGGTCATGGGCACAACCTCCGCACTCCGGTTGGGCGCGAGCGTAGCGCATCCCCGCAGGAACCGACAATGCCGCCGGCGCACAGTTTCCAGCGGGGCGCTGCTATCATGAACGTCCTATGCTCGTCCGTGACCTCATCGCCGCACGCCTGCGCGACGCCGTCGGCAAGGCGCAGCGCACCGGCGCGCTGCCGGAGTTCGACCTGCCGCAAGCGGGGCTTGTCGAGCGTCCCCAGAAGGCAGACCACGGCGATTTCGCCTCCGGCCTGCCTTTGCGCGTGGCTAAGGCTGCGAAGCGCCCGCCGCTGGAGATAGCGCAACTGCTCGCGGACGCGCTGGGGCAAGGAGAAGACGTTGGCCCGCTCGGGGAGGTCTCAGCCGCCCCGCCGGGGTTCGTGAACTTCCGCCTGAGCGACGACTGGCTCCGGGCGCAGGTGGAGGCCGTACGCGCGGCCACCGACACCTTCGGCAATGTAGACGCGGGCGCGGGCAAACGGGTGCAGATCGAGTTCGTCAGCGTGAACCCGACGGGGCCTGTGCACGTCGGTCACGCGCGGGGCGCGGTGCTCGGCAGCGGCCTCTCCAGTGCACTGTCTGCTGCAGGGTTCGACGTCACCCGCGAGTACTACGTGAACGACGCCGGCAACCAGATGGAGCTGTTCTACCGCTCGGTATTCGCGCGGTATGCGGAGGCGCTGGGCAGGACGGACGTGCCGCTGCCGCAGGACGGCTACCGGGGCGCGTACCTCGTCGAACTCGGCGAAGAGCTTGCCGGACGCCACGGCCCCCGCTACCTGGAGATGCCGGAGGCGGAGGCGGTCGCGGAGCTCGGAGAGGAAGCCCTCAATCGCATGTTGGACGTGATACGCGGCGACCTCGACCGCATCGGCGTCCGGTTCGACGTCTGGTTCCGCGAGCGCGACCTCTACGCGAACGGACAGTATGAGGAGACGATGTCCCTCCTCCGCGAGCAGGGCTATACCGCTGTGCGCGACGGCGCGGAGTGGTTCACTTCCACGGCGCTCGGCGACGAGAAGGACAACGTCATCGTCCGCAGCACCGGTGCGCCCACCTACTTCGCGTCCGACATCGCCTATCACCGCGACAAGTTCGGACGGCGCGGGTTCGACCGTGTCATCGACATCTGGGGTGCGGACCACCAGGGGCACGTGCCGCGCATGAAGGCGGTGATGCAGGCGCTCGACCTCGATCCGGACCGGCTCACCATCCTCATCGGTCAGCTCGTAACGCTGAAGCACGGAGGAGACATCGTCCGCGCCTCCAAGCGCTCCGGCAACATTGTCACGCTCGGCGACCTCGTGGATGAGGTGGGCGCGGATGCCTGCCGCTACTTCTTCCTCGCGCGCGCGGCCGAGAGCCAGATGGAGTTCGACCTCGAACTCGCGAAGAAGGAGTCGAGCGAGAACCCGGTCTACTACGTGCAGTACGCGCACGCGCGCATCGCAGGGATCCTCCGGCAGGCCGCCGAGCGCGGCGTCGCCTGGGACGACGGCGATACTGCCCTGCTGACCGATCCCGCTGAGCTCGCGCTCGTGCGCAGGATGCTGCAGCTGCCGGAGATCGTCGACTCGATCGCCGTCACGCTCGCACCGCACTCGTTGCCCCACTACGCGGTCGACCTGGCGACCGCGTTCCACTGGTTCTACGACCACTGCCGCGTGCTCTCGTCCGACCCGGCGGACGCGCCGTTGATGAAGGCGCGCCTCAAGCTGACCGAGGCCGCGCGCGTCGCGCTCGCCCGGACGCTGACGCTGATGGGCATGAGCACCCCCGAGACGATGTAGGGGCCGCAGATGCGGCGGGTCTGGGAGGTGCTGCTGACCGCCGGATGGCTCGGTCTCACCTCGTTCGGCGGCCCCGTGGCGCACATCGGCTACTTCCGCGAGGCCTACGTCGTCCGTAAGCGCTGGCTGGACGAGGACACGTTCGCCGGGCTCGTTGCGCTCTGCCAGTTCCTGCCCGGCCCCGCGAGCAGCCAGTTGGGGATAGCCATCGGCATGCAGCGCGCGGGCCTGCTCGGCGGTTTCGCGGCGTGGCTCGCCTTCACGCTGCCGTCCGCCGCCGCGCTGATCCTGTTCGCCTACGGCGTGCAGTCGCTCGGCGACCAGACCGATGCGGGCTGGCTGCACGGGCTGAAGGTCGTGGCCGTGGCCGTCGTTGCGCTGGCGCTGTGGGGGATGGCCCGGACGCTGGCGCCGGACAGGCCGCGCGTGACGATCGCGGCGCTCGCTGCCATCGCCTTGCTCGCCGCGCCGGGCATCGTTGCGCAGCTCGCGGTGATTGCGGGCGGCGGACTGCTGGGACTCGCGCTGTTGCGCGCCGACGCTCCCTCATCGGCACAGGCGAACGGTCGTCGTGGGACGCCGTGGCTGGCCGTCGCCGCGCTGCTGGCGTTCTTCGCGCTGCTCATCGCGCTGCCGGTCGCCGCTCGGCTCGTCGACGTCGGGGCGCTGGCTCTGGCGGACAGCTTCTACCGCGCGGGATCGCTCGTGTTCGGCGGGGGGCACGTCGTGCTGCCGCTTCTGGAGGTGGAGGTCGTGCCGCCGGGCTGGGTGACGAAGGACGAGTTCATCGCGGGGTACGGCGCGGCGCAGGCGGTGCCGGGACCGCTGTTCACGTTCGCGGGCTACCTCGGGGCCGCGATGCAGGAGGTCGCTCCCCGGTGGCTCGGCGGCCTGCTGGCGCTGGGCGCGATATTCCTGCCGTCGTTCCTCCTCGTGGCCGGGGTGCTGCCGTTCTGGGAGCGGCTGCGCGGCGTCGCACGGGTGAGGCGGGCGCTGATGGGGGTCAACGCCGCTGTCGTCGGGCTGCTGCTTGCGGCGCTGTACGACCCCGTGTGGACGAGCGCGATCCGCGCGCCCGAGGACTTCGCGCTGGCCGTGGGCGCGTTCGCGCTGCTGGCGTTCTGGCGCGTGCCGCCGTGGGCGGTGGTCGCCCTGGCGGCGGGGGCAGGCGCGCTGATCGCGGCGTTCTAGGGCTGCGAGGCTTTCCCTTTCTTCAGAGCCTCCAGAAGCGCACGCCTCATCTCTGGGCCAACCTTCTCCATGATTCGCCGACTCGATTCCTCTGCCGCTCGGCGAATCTCCTCAAGCACTTCTTCCGGAAGCTCGGGGAGAGACGTGGTATCGCTGCTGGAGCGTGGTTCGGAGCTTGAAGCACCCTTGGCCTTAGATGCTGCCCGTGCCCTTGCCATTGTCATGACCTCCCGTATGTGCGCGCGAAGTATGCTGGGTTGAGTGCCGGTTGGAAGTACTGCTTGCGTTTAATCCAGACCAACCCGTCACCTTTAGTAATTAAAGCAACGTCAGTGGGTCCCCCTACGGTCTCTTCGTCTGGAGAGACGCGCCTCTTTAGAGCAGTAACATTCACCAGCGCCTCCGCCATTTCGGCTAGTTGTTCCTTCGGTAGTATCGCCACAGTGCTTATGATGGGCTCAACAAAGGTGCGTTTGCTGAAGTTGACTATTTCTTCAACGAATTCCATACCAATCCGCTGCAACGAAGGAGCAACACTGTCGAAGGCAGCTGTCTTGTCCAAGTCTGGATATTCAATACCGAGAGCATCAATGATGTTCCCAGTACTACTTACAAGTATGTTGGCTACTAAATCGATGAGATATTTGTCGTGTTCAGGTGATATGCCTCGTAGAAACTGATCCACAATGTCACGCTGTGCGAAGGGTATGATTGCTGACCTATTGCTGAATCCTATCTTAGTGAAACCAAACTCTTGAATATCAGCTTGGCCTCCTCCGGTGTCTACCTGTAGTGCTGACAAGGACGGGAAAAGCTCCTTTTCCCCAAAGCCTGCTATCGCAATCCCTGAAGTCGCCGCGTCAGGCGAAGACGAGGCTATGTCACTATAAGAAGAGAGCTCACTCAACAAGAAACGACGGAAATCAATGGAATATGCCTGTAGTGAATCGAAGGTGTTGTCCTTATTGATTCGGCGATATTCTTTTATTAGTGTTTCCCAAGGAATGCCGGCGAAAGTGGACGTATCGTAAATGAGAACCCCTACTGGGGCGGTTGCTGAGAGCGCGAAGATTTTGTTCGCTGAAGTGAATATCTTGGATGGCCCGTGGTCTGTCCGTTCTACTGTGGCAGCACTATCTGCTGCCAGGGCAACGGCCTCAAGGTTGAGGATCGCAACTTCTGCTGTCATGTCATCAGGATACCGCGAGGGGCTTATTACCGTATAGCGGCGGTTGGCACACGTTAGCGCGCAGCCACCTGCGCATCCGGCGAGCGGTTTGCCCCGATCTGGGAGACGCCCTCGTCGACGTTCGTGTCGATGATCGGGTGGTTGGGGTCGCGGAAGACGCCGATGGGGTCCTCGCCGCGTTGCACCCGCTCGATCTGCTCCCTGGTGACGCGGCGCAGCAGCACGACGCCCCGGTCCGAGTACGACAGGTGCTCGACGGTGCGGTCCGTGATGGGGCCCTGCGTCTCCCATGCCATCTGGTCCTGCGCGTTCACGTCGCGCAGGATGAACCGCGTGAAGGGATGGTCCTTCTCCGGGTCTTCCTTGATGGGCGGGTCGAACTTGAACTCCGGTTCGAATGCGTCCGGGGGCTCGCTGCCGTCCTCCGTGGGGTAGAAGAACATGCGCAGGTGCCAGGTGTGCGTGTCGTCTATGGGTGTGCGGAACTGCGTGCTGGCGCCCTGGCGCAGGATGTTCGGGAAGAGGACGGGGTGCTCGTCCACCATGCCGTTCTTGTAGGTGCGCTTCTTCATCAGGCCGCCGTAGTCCGTCACGTAGAACTCGAAGTGCTCCACGTCGTCGGTGAAGCCGCGCGTCGTGTTGACGGGCTGGCGTCCGCCGCCGGTGAACTCCTGGTGCAGCACCTGGAGGTGCGCCGGGTCCATGGAGTTCTCCATGGCCTGGAACCAGTTGCAGTTGAGCGGCGGATGGATGCGCACCACGCGCTTGCCGTCCTTGCGGAACATCGTGTCGTAGGGCGCCATCGGCGGGGCGGGCAGGGGGCCCATGTAGGCGAAGATGAGGCCGATATGCTCCTGCACCTTGTAGGCGGGCTGCTTCACGGAGCGCATGATCGCCTCGTTCTTCTCCGGCGGCGTCTCGAGGATGTTGCCGTCGCAGTCGTACAGCCAGCCGTGGTAGGCGCAGGAGATGCCGCGCTCCTCGACGCGCCCGTAGACCAGCGAGGCGCTGCGGTGCGCGCAGTGGTCGGCGAGCAGGCCGATGCGCCCGGACTTGTCCTTGAAGAGCACGAGGTCCTCGCCGAGCACGCGGACCGCCTTGGTGGGGCGCTCGTCCGTGAGGTCGGAGGCGATGGCGATGGGGTGCCAGAAGCGGCGAAGGAGTTCGCCCGCGGGCGTGCCCGGGCCGACTCTGGTGAGCAGGTCGTTCTCTTGCTGCGTGAGCATCGTTGCACCTCTCGTGCGTACGTTCTGACTGTGTAGGGGTACTGTACTCCCGTTCCTGTCTCCCGTTCAAGCAGAGGGTCAGAGAGCAATCAGATCGGTGGGAGGGCCGGGGCGGGGACGCGGCAGCGCATCACTTGCCGAAGAAGTTGAGGAGGACCGTCACCAGGCTTGCTATGGCGACCATGCCGCCCAGTGTCCAGCCGGCCATCCACTTGATCAACTCGGCCTTGAGGTCGGCGAGGTCAGCCTTCGTTGCGTAGTGCTTCAGCTCCTCCCTGAGTTCGGAGCGGGTGATGGGATGCTCTGCGCTGGTCATGCAAGAATCCTCCCGGCTGTCTGCCAGCCATTATACCTCGTGGCGCAAGACTGGCAACACATGCCTGTCACGTTAAGCGGGCGCGATCAAGGATGCCAAACCGTGCTGAATTCTGGCACTCTTGATCGGCGCCGCAGGAGTGAAACGGCGGGTCCGTTTGGCACTCTTGAGACTCTTGACCGGGGCGTTTCCATGGCCGTGGCCTGCTTCCCGGGCTGTGAAGCATCAAGAATCTCAAGAGTGCCACCAAAACGAAGTTTCCTCCTCACACCCATAGATCCTGTTTATGGCTGGCCCGCCAGCTATAAACACGGTTTATGGATGTTGCGTGCGCGACGGTCATGCAAGCAGCGTACGCTGGGAGGGCACGATGGCGTAAGGGGCGCGTGTCGCATCCGGAAGACGAACATCGATGCACAGGATGAACAGGATGGGGATTGTCATCCAGGCGGAGGCGAAGCGTCTCTCGGGGGCGTTGGATGCACGTGGGGCGTCTCCCGAGGGATTTCTCGGCTTCGCTCGAAATGACAGGCACGACTCCGGCACGTGCGCCGGCACGACGGGGCCCTACTCCCGCCCACTGGAAGCGCCGGACCTGCGGTGGGTCTCCGGGACGAACGCGCCGAGGATGATCGATGAGAGCATGCCCGCGACGCCGACGACTCCCAGCGCGAGGGTGAAGCCGGAGAGCGCGGTGCAGACCGAAACGACCACGGGATTGGTCGTGAACCCCGCCTGCGTGACCGTGCGTCCCACGGCGAAGAACCGTCCCCTGCCGCCGGGAGGCGCGAGGTCGGAGCCAACGACCTGCCACGAGCCGGTGAGCAGGCTGTTCATCGTCTGCATGACGACGAACCCCACGATGAACCAGCCGAACCCCAGCCCGAAGAACGACGTTACCCCGAGGAAAGCCATTCCGGCGCCCAGCAGGAAGAGGCCCGGCACGATGGATATCTTGCGTCCGAAGCGGTCCATCAGGTACCCGGCGGCGAACGTAAGTGGTATCCCCGCGCCCGCCATCAGGCTGCTGAGGATGCCGAGCGTCGCGGGGTCGGCTTCCTGGTAGGCGTAGGCGGCGTAGAGGAACACGGTGTTGCCCGCCACGATGCCGCCGCGCGCCGTCATGCCGAGCCACTGGGCGAGGAACATGACCGGTATCGGATGAGCCAGGAGCGCCTTCCACGAGAAGCTCTCCGAGGGAGAGGACGCCACGCCCCGGCTTCCAGAGCGTCCGCCCTGCGGCATCGTCTCCCTGGCGAAGAGACCGGGGACCATGGCGATGACCGCGAACGCGCCCTGGATGATGAACGCGATCTCAAGGCCGTACGTCACGGCCAGCAGCCCGCCCGCCAGCGGCCCCGCCAGCGTGCCGACGTGCTGCACGCCGAGGAGGCTCGTGATCATGCGCCCTCGTGAGCCCGAGGAGCTGGTGTCGGCGATCATGGTGAGCCGGCTGAGTGTCCACATCTGCGTGCCCCATCCGCCGATGAAGCGGTAGAGGAGCAGTAACTCGAAGGAGCCCGCCCAGGCGGTGAGGAAGGCGGAGAGGGCGGTGAGCGCCGGGCCTAGGATGAGGATCCACCGCCGTCCGATCTTGTCGAGCAGGTAGCCGATGGGGATGCTGGCAGTGAGCCCGCCGAGCATCGTGGCCGCGAACACGAGGGCGGCCTGCTCCGGCCCTACGCCGAACGACAGGGCGAACTTCGGCAGGACGGGGACTGTCGCCCCCATGCCGAACCCGAGCGCGATCGCGGGCAGGTGGAGCTGGAAGAGCAGCCGCAGGAGGCGCTGCGGGGAAGCGCTCGCATCCGTTGCGGGCGCCGGAGCCTGGCTGGAGGGCGGCTGCGTCGTCACTCGGGGAGGTTACACCCCTACATCCTCTCAATCACCCCACAGGCTACGCGCTTGCCGGTGTCCGACTCCGTCTCTCCATAGGCGTCCGGGTTCTCGTGCACGATGATGGCGGAGCCGTCGTCATCGAATATGGAATGACTCAGGGCAGTGTCCAGTGTGATGCCAGCGGTGAAGAAGTCTGCGCGTGCAGAACCGTCAGAGGCGGCGTAGATATTGGGCAGGTCGCCGCCGTGTCCTCCTCCCGATTCGCCTCGCTTCCAAGCTTGATGGACAAGGCCGTGTTCCGCATCGGTGGGGTTGAAGTGGTCGCCGGCGGCGTCAAAGTCAGGCGAACACGCGCCGGTCTCGTGGATGATGAACGCATGGCCGCCCGGGGCCAGTCCCTTCACGTCGGCCATGATGAGGACTCCGGAGCTTGCTTGCCGGAATGCAACGGTCCCCATGGGGTCGCCGGACGGGGACTCCAGTACAGCCTCTGCCGTCAAGCCTGCTTGGGGTTGGGCCGGTTCACCTGATCCGATGGTCAGCAGAACGAAGATGCCGATGATGGCGGCTACGATGACAGCGGGCACCAGGAAGATAGCCAGGTACCATCTCCCAGTCATTCGGGGTCACCTCCTTGGCCATCCTGCTGTGAGAGAAGGGACCTCGGCATGCGATCGAGGTCTGGCGAGCAAGAACGAACGCGAGCGACATCTGCCTGCTAGTCGGGTGACAGCATACAGAGAGGATGGCAATGGGGTAGTCTCATTTCAAGTCTCAATTGAGATGGGCAGTAGTCTCATTTCGAGTTGGATCGAGTTGATGTTTGGGGCTGGCACACTGTGCTGCAGGGGCACCTTGGGAAGAGAGGAGGGACGAATCTTGCGCGGAAGCCACGAAGATTGGGAGGACTTGCTCCGGCCGGCTGGTTTTCCTCGCTCGACGAACTACGATCCTGAGTGGGTCCTGGACAACATGATGGGACCGAACGCCCTGTGGCTCACGGAGTCCCTGACCGAGTGCATGGACCTCAGTCCCGGTATGCGGGTACTGGACATGGGTTGCGGCAGGGGATTGAGCTCCATCTTCCTGGCGAAGGAGTACGGGCTGCAGGTGTGGGCGACGGACCTGTGGATAGACGCAGGCGATAACCTCGGCCGCATCCGCGACGCCGGCCTCGAGGGCAGCGTGTTTCCCATCCGCGCTGAGGCGCACGCCCTGCCGTTCGCCGACGGGTTCTTCGACGCCATGGTGAGCGTGGATGCCTACCACTACTTCGGGACGGACGACCTCTACCTGCAGGGCCACGTGGCCCGGCTCGTCAAGCCCGGCGGCCAGATGGGGATCGTCGTGCCCGGGTTGGTCGAAGAGTTGCCATCGGACGAGCCGCCGGAGCACCTCCGGCCCTGGTGGGCGCCGGAACTCTTCACCCTGCACAGCCCGGCCTGGTGGAAGCGTCACTGGGAACGGAGCGGGCTGGTGAGCGTCGAGCGTGCCGACCTGCTCCCGGACGGATGGAGGCTCTGGATGGCGTCGGACCTGTTGTGGTCCGGGCGGCTGGGCAAGCCCCCCGACGAGGCAGACATGCTCGCGCTGGACAGCGGAAGGACCCTGGGCTTCACCCGCATGGTCGCCCGCAGGAACGACCGGCCGGCGGCACGCCTGGATGTTCTGTAGCACGCCATGCTCCGGCCCGCCAGGTGCGGTGGCGTTCGTCTTGGATGCCAGCCCTCGCTGGCCCCGGAGGTGTTCATGATGAGTTCCAGCATCTTGACAGCATCCCTGATCAGCATCATGGTGTTTCCATGAGAACGACGCTTACCCTGGATGACGACGTCGCGGACTCGCTCAAGGAGCAGGCGCGACTGTTGAACATGCCGTTCAAGCGGATCGTGAACGACGCGCTGCGCCGGGGAATATCGCCCGGAGTCCAGGAGGACCGCCCGGTGTTTCGGGTCACGCCGCTCTCCGGCGGGTTCCGTCCGGGAGTCGACCTCCTCAAGCTCAATCAGTTTTGATCGTTCGTTCGAGCGTGCTCTGCATGCACTCACAAGTGCCCCGCTCGTGGTGAGCTCGTCGAACCGCAGGTTTGCGGCTGAACGTCATCGAACCGTTACGGAAACTGTCTTGAACGTCACCCCGATGTCATCGCGTATGGCCTATACTCGTCGGCCAGTCTCGTGAAGATCGGCCCGGCACGGAGTCGCCGCATGCCTCGCCCATCCCCCGCCACTGCCTACGCGGCGGTCCTCGCCCTGACGCTCCTTGCGCTCGCGTTCGCGGGGTGCAACTCCGCCCCGCCGAATGCCCCGCCTCCAACCGCAATTCCGACCGCAACCCCACTTTCGCTCCAGATGAACGGGGTCGTTGAGAGCATTAGTAGCGGAGCCTTTCGCACGTGTGCGCTGCGCCCTAACGGGAGTCCCATCTGCTGGGGTAGCGAAGCTACAGGAGCGTCGAAACCTCCTCGAAACGAGGGTTTCGTGGCAATCAGCAGCGGTGACTTTCATACCTGTGCGCTTCGTTCGAACGGGACAACAGTCTGCTGGGGCGCGGAGGAAGATGCTGGCGACAGAGGTCAAGCGGACCCGCCTGCGACGGAACGTTTCGTGGCTATCAGCAGCGGTGCCCGACACACATGTGCGCTACGTATAGACGGGAGCCCTGTCTGCTGGGGTTCTTTCGCTGAGCCACCTCGGGGCGAGCGTTTCGTGGAGATTAGCAGCGGCGATTTCCATACTTGTGCGCTCCGCTCGGAGGGGACAGCCGTTTGTTGGGGTTCTGATGACGACGGGCAGTCCTCCCCGCCCGCGGGCGAACAATTCGTTACCATAAGCAATGGAGCCCGGCACACGTGCGCGCTGCGGGTTGATGGCAGCCCGGCCTGCTGGGGAGCGCAAGGTGGTTTTTCCGACGCGGGTCAAGCGACCCCGCCCAGCTCAGAATACTTCGTGGCCATCAGCAGTGGTGATTGGCATACTTGTGCGCTACGCTCAGATGGGCGCCCAGTATGTTGGGGTGGTAAAAATACTGAGGGGATCAGCGGTGACGTCAGCAGAGATTACGGACAAGCAAGGCCATCCACATATGGGGGAGTTGTGGCTATCAGTAGTGGTTCCTGGCACACATGTGCGCTGAGTTCGGATGGCAGTCCGGTCTGCTGGGGTGATGACAAATATGGCCATTCATCCCCGCCAAAGGGCGAGCACTTTGCCGTTGGGCGGGTCGAGGTCGGAGGTTGACGGGGTGGAGGCAACCCAAGAATGGTAATCGTCTAATCCCAAATCCATATTGGTTGGGACCGAACACAGATTAGAAGCCACCCGTAGGCGATATTCTGTAGCAAATACCCGTCCGATAGCAAGATACAAGGAAGAAGAAAAATGTATAGCGAGGCCATGCAGCACGCTTGTGATTGTGGTAAACTGGTGCAAGAAACGCGGAAAAAGGATTCCATTTCGATCAGATAGGAAGGAGGTGTGGAGAATCCTGAGCGGAATCTATTTTAGTATTTTGGGAGGAATAAATCATTAAAATTAAGGACTTTACAAAGGAGAAATATGTAAAACCGACGATGATAGCGATTGTAGCTTGCCTAAGTATAGTGACCGGATCACCTGAAATCGGCCTATTCCTAACTTGGTTGCTTGAGATGCTTTTGGGTTACCTATATTCTAAGTCCTCCAAAAGCTAGAAGATGTATGCGGGGAACCTGAGGAGTATGTTCACGGAATCCGATTACGCCCTCTGATCTATGAATGTTAGGCCACGTTGTTCCACTTGTGACACTCGCCCCTTCCGCAGTCGCCCCGCGACCGCGTACGCTAGTCGGTGGCGGCACGGGTCGTCGGGTCTCCCCGGCATGAGAGCGGGACTGTAGGAGTGGGATGTCTCATAATGTCCCGGAATGTCTCACGTGGAACGGACACAGCATTGCGGTTCCACGCCTATGCAGGAACATGGAGGAGTAGCGCGGGGACGACACCGCCGGGACACGACGGCTCTCCGCGTGCCCTGTCGGGGACCTTGGATGCCAGCCTTCGCTGGCATGACGGGGGCTGCGAGGTTCCTGCCTCCGCAGGAACGACGGGAATCACCCCGTCTGTTCGCGGTACCAGTGGTAGAGCTCGGTGGCGGTCATCGGTATCGCGCCGGGTGTGTTCATGATGAGCTCGAGCATCTTGACGAAGTAGGGGAAGCGGTGCGGCTGGCCCACGATGAACGGGTGCAGGCCGATGGACATCACGCGCGCGGTCTCCGGCTGGTCGTTCAGAAGCGTCGTCAGGTGGTCGTGAACGCGCTCCAGCATCGACGGACCCGGATGGCCGAGCCGGATGTAGACCCCGATGTCGTTCAGCTCGTTGGAATAGGGAACGGAGAAGAGCCTGCCGTGGTTGACCTTCAGCTCGTAGGGCTGGTCGTCGTTCACCCAGTCGAGGACGAACTCGACACCCTCGGACACCAGGAGTTCCGGGGTCTCGGCGCTCTCGCCGAGGCCGGGGCCGAGCCAGCCGAGGGGCCGCGTGCCGGTGAACTCCTCGATGGTGTCGAGCGCGAGGCGGATCGCGGCGGCCTCGTCCTCCTCAGCGGGGAGAGGGCGCTGGTGGTAGCCGTGGCCGACGACGTCCCACCCGGCGTCGAGGGCTGCACGGGCGACCTGCGGGTAGGAGTCGCAGACGGAGCCGTTCAGCGCCATAGTCATGGGCGCGTGGTGGCTGCGGCAGGCTTCCAGTACCCGCCAGAAGCCGACGCGGAGGCCGTACTCGAACCAGGAGAAGTTGGGCACGTCCGGCAGGCGCTCGCGTCCGGGCGGCTGCGGACTGAGCGGGCGTCCAACGGGCTGGTCGAACTCGTTCTGCTCGACGTTCATCACCAGCAGGACGGCGACGCGTGCGCCGCGCGGCAGGTGCAGCGCCGGCCTGTCGGGCAGCGGTACGAAATCGGCTCTCGGGTTCGCCATGACGTCCCCTCCGGCGGTTAACGCGCGCGGAGTATTTCACATGGATGGACAGGATGCACGGGATGCGTGTGCGCCTCCCAAGGCTTTACAGGAGGGGCGTTGCGGACAGACAATGAGGGGACGCGCAGTGGGGCGGTTAGCTCAGTTGGTTAGAGCGCTTGCTTCACACGCAAGAGGTCACAGGTTCAAGTCCTGTATCGCCCACCACTGTGTAGGGCGTGCCGAGGTGGCGGAACGGCAGAC
>DAOUJA010000007.1:0-1744 GCA_034423175.1 Dehalococcoidia bacterium | reverse complement strand
TCGATGACGTAAGCGGTCACGCCCCGGCACAGGCCGCGCAGCACGCCGAGCTTGGTTGCGAAGCTCTTGCCTGAGCCGGAGCGTGCGAGGACGGCGGTGTTGGCGTTGAGGTGCGTGCCGTCCCAGGGGTCGTAGACCACCGGGGAGCAGGCCCGCATGTCGATGCCGTAGAGGGTGCCGCTCCTAGTGTCCAGGTCGGGCGGCGAGAAGGGGAAGAGGCGGGCTATGCTGGACGTGTCCAGGCTGCGCCACTCGGCCACGGCGTTCAGGGCCAGGGGCAGGGTCGAAAGCAGCCCCTCGCGCTGTCGGAAGGCCAGGTTGTCGAGCTTGCCCAGGGTGGCGGCGAAATGGGCCTTCGCCCTCTGGGTCATCTCCTTCAGCGACGCCTCGTCCCTCGCGTGCAGGGTCACGGACAGGGAGGTGTGAAAGAGCCTCTCCCTTCCTCGCTGCACCTCGTCCCTGAGCCGGGTGATGTCCTCCAGGGCGATCTCCGCCTCGGGGGACATGGTGCGCCCGCGCTTCAGCGACAGGCTCTGGGCCGACTCGAAGCGCACCTTCTGCCACTCCAGGGTGCGCGCCGCCTGCTCCGCCGGTATCGGGCCGACGTGGACGGACAGGTCCATCGGCGCTCCCGCCGCCATCAGCCCTTGCAGGAAGCCTGGGGCCAGCGACCGGGGCCACTTGCCCAGGTGGAGCGAGCGGACCAGCCGGTCTCCGACGCGCATCTCCCGGCGTCTGACCTCGACCTCGACGGTCGTCTCCCCGTCGAACTCGGTGGGCGAGCCTCCCAGGGCCGCGGAGACGAGGAACATCCTAAGCTGGCGTCCTCTCAGGGGGTGGACGGACAGTCCTGCCCTCGCCAGCAGGCCGCGCAGGTCGTCGATGCGGGCGTGCTCGCAGACGGCGTAGAAGCGCCGGTCGAGGATGCCGTCGCGGGCCTCAAGGTCGGTCAGGAGGCGTCCGAGGGACTCGGCCGCCGCCTTCGTCTGCGGGGGCAGGTCGTCGGGCTGAGCCTGCTGGAGCTTCTCCCGCATCCGGCCCAGGCGCGGCGGGTGCTGCCTTATGAGCAGCTGGGCCGGGAAGTCCAGGGCATTGAGCGCCCCGGCGAAGGCCCCCAGCTTGGGCTCGTCGATCTCAAGGCCCATCACCTCGCAGACGCCCAGCTTCACCCCGTCCAGCCGGACGGGGCCGTCATCTTCGAGATGCGAGAGCATGAAGAAGAGGGGCAGCTCGGGCGGGAGCTTGGGGGCCGGAACCAGCGCCTCGGTGACCGGTTCGATACCGGTCGCGGGAGCGCCCTCCGGCGTCTTGTGGAGGGCCTCGGTCTCCCGTGGCGGCGTCTCCGTTCTTCGTCCTTTGATTCGTTCAATCAGCTTCTTCAACTCGTTAGTTTCCTTATCTCTATGGGGTTGGTATGACGCCGTGGCGCAGCAGGGCGGCGACGCCCTTGGCCGACAGCACAAGGACCAGGCCGACGACGGCCAGGACGACGGCGGACTTGGCCCGTCCCCCGCCGCGCTCCTCGCTGCCCTCGGCCATCAGCACGAAACCCGCCCAGGCGATGGCGAAGACGGCGAGTCCCGCGGCGGCGTAGGCCATCGCCGTGAGCACGCTGTCGAAGGCGTCGAGCATGGCCTGCTCCTCCTCCGGGGCTGCGCCGGTGGAGACCAGCGCAACCCCGGCCAGGAGGGTTGCCGTCAGGAAGCGCCTCACCAGGGCCACTCCCATCCGAGCAGCTCGAACC
>DAOUJA010000006.1:0-59398 GCA_034423175.1 Dehalococcoidia bacterium | reverse complement strand
GGTGACCTATTTTCCCAGCAAGTTGCCCTGCCAGTATCGTCGGCGCTGGAGCGTTTCACTTCCGTGTTCGGGATGGGTACGGGTGGGTCCGCCCCGCTCAAACCACCAAGCCTGCTGAGTATAGCGATGCTCCTGCGGGCGCGTCAAACATGACGACGCCCCGGACTATCTGCATGACGATGCGGTGCTACAATCGCCGAACTATGAAGAAGATCGGTGTGCTGGCCAGCGGCGGCGATGCGCCGGGCATGAACGCGGCTATCCGCGCCGCGACGCGCACCGCGCTGTTCCGCGGCGCGGAGGTATGGGGTTTCTGGGACGGATACAACGGCCTCCTGGACCACCGGGTAGAAGAACTCACCACGTGGCACGTTGCCGGATCCCTGCGACACGGCGGGAGCATCATCGGCGCGGGCCGTTGCGAACCATTCCTGGACGCGAACGTGCGCACAAAGGCAGTGGAAGAACTGCGCGCAGATGGATTCGAAGGGCTGATCGTCATCGGTGGAGAGGGTTCGATGCAGGGCGCCTGGGAGTTGCACAAGCTTGGCATGCCTGTCGTGTGCATCCCCGCGACGATCGACAACGACATGCCGGGCACGGAGATCACCATCGGGGCGGACACGGCGATCAATACGGCCATGGAAGCTATCGACCGCCTGCAGGACACCGCCTCGGCACACCGGCGCGCCATGATCGTGGAGGTGATGGGCAGGCAATGCGGCTACATCGCCATCATGGCAGGCCTCGCCAGCGGCGCGGAGATGGTTATCACCCCGGAGCGTCCGATGGAGTTGGAAGACATATTCGAGGAGATGCGGCAGGTCTGGTTGCGGGGCAAGCGTCACTTCATCATCGTGCTCGCGGAGGGCGCTCGATGGGGCGCTGCTGAGCTTGCTCAGCTCATAAACGACTCCGACAAGCCGTACGATGCCCGCTACACTGTTCTCGGCTACATCCAGCGCGGCGGCGTGCCGTCCCGGTTCGACCGCATCCTCGGGACGCGCATGGGCGTCAAGGGAGCCGACGCCCTGCTGGACGGGGCATCCGGCGCGCTCGTCTGCTGGCGTAATAACCGCAGCCAAGTGCTGCCGATAGACGAGTTGCCCCCGAGAGGCGACCCCTGGGACGAGATGCTGGGCAGGGTGCACGCCATCTCCACCATGTAGGCACGTTGCCCCACCGCTGATCGTCTCGTATACTCAGGCGGTTGCCCGTCGCGAACGGGCAGCATGCAACGGCAGAGGTAATCCCATGGAAGCGCGCGACGCAGTGGCACTGACTCCCAACGAGAAGATCGCGGAGTTCCAACCCGGCGACACCGTGAAGGTGAACGTCTGGATCCGCGAAGGCGAGCGGCAGCGGCAGCAGAGCTTCCAGGGCGTCGTCATCCGCAAGCGGGGCGGGGGTCCGGCCAGTTCGTTCACGGTGCGCCGCGTCGCCTCCGGCATCGGAGTGGAGAGGTCGTTCTTCTTCCACTCCCCAAACGTGGAGAGCGTGCAACTCGTCCGCCGCGGCAAGGTGCGCCGCGCGAAGCTTTACTACCTTCGTGGGCTGTCCGGGAAGGCGGCGAGGATCAAGGAGCGCGTGCAGGGCGGCAAGCGCTAGCCTGTCGCAGCCTGAACCGCCCCTTCTCCTTCTTCTTCCTGCCCCTGCTCCACTTCGTAAAGGTCGTCCTGGGAGCGCAGGTAGTCCGTGTAGAGCACTCCGTCCAGGTGGTCGCACTCGTGTTCGAGCGCCTGCGCGAGCAACTCCGTAGCACCCTTATAGCGGATAGGCTTGCCGTCCAGCCCCACGCCGCGCGCCCATACCTTCTCCGCCCGGAGGATACGGCCCTGCCAGCCGGGCAGGCTCAGGCAACCCTCCGTCACTTCGCGCTCGCCCTCCTTGCGCGTAATCTCCAGGTTCAGCAACACGGTGGGCTCCTCGTCTTCCGGCAACTGGATGACGCAGATGCGTTTGAGCGCCCCGATCTGGTTGGCGGCGAGACCGACGCCGTTGTAATAGCGCATCGATTCGATCATGTCGTCCGCGAGCTTCCGCAACCCGGGGTCGGCGAAGTCGCGCACCTTCCGTGCGCGTTCGCGCAGGACGGGGTCCGGGATGTAATGCATCGGCAGGACGGCCATACGACGATTATAACCGGCGCCTCAAACGACGTTGACCGGGTCTACGTCGACGCGCCATGAGGGGGGCACGTTCACTTTATCCAGCAGCAGGCGTGGCTCTGCCGCACGGACGAGCAGGTGCCAGCGCCACGCGTTCCTGACGCGCGGCGGGTACGTGGGCGCCGGCCCGATGACGTCCACGCCGCGCATGTCCCACTCCCGCGCCGTCCTGCGGAGACGCCAGGCGAGTTGCTGTGCTTCGTTGAACGCCGTCTGCCGGTCCGAGTGGCCGTCGTAGAGCAGCCGCACGAGACGACTGAAGGGAGGGTTGCCCTGAGTGCGGCGGTGCTCCATCTCCACGGCGTAGAAGGCGGCATAGTCCTGCCCGGCAGCGGTCTGCACCGCGTAATGGTCAGGCAGGTAGGTCTGAATGACGGCGTATCCGGCGTCCGGGCCCCGTCCTGCGCGTCCTGAGACCTGCGTGAGCAGTTGGAATGCCCGCTCCGCCGCGCGGAAGTCCGGCATGTGGATACCGATGTCCGCCAGCACGATGCCAACGAGGTCGACCGAAGGCACGTCCAGCCCCTTCGCAACCATCTGCGTACCAACGAGCACGTCCGCTCCACCGTCGGCGAACGTGCGGAGCAGGCGCTCATGCGCGCCGCTGCCGGCAGCGGTATCGCTGTCCCAGCGCAGCACGCGTGCGCCGGGTGCCACGTTACGCACTTCCTCAACGACCCGCTGCGTGCCCAGCCCCAGGTAGCGGATGTGGGTGCTCCGACACCGGGGGCAGCGCCGTGGCTCTGTCCGTGCCCTGCCGCAGTGATGGCAGCGGAGCCGGCCGTCGCCTCCGGGCGTGCGGTGGTGGGTGAGCGGAGTGGAACAGCGCGCGCAGCGCATCACAGACCCGCAACTGCGGCACGCCACGACGCTCGCCGCACCTCGCCGATTGAGGAACAGCACGGCCTGCCTGCCTTCGGCGAGCGTGTCCCGCAGGCGCTCCTGCAGGAGACGGCTGAAGATGCTGCGGTTGCCTTCCCGCAGCTCCGTCCGCATGTCCACGATATCGACCTCGGCGAGCGCGGTCTGCGCGCCGGAGCGTTCGATGCGGGCGGGCATAGAGAGTTTTCCGATTGCCCCCTGCTCCGCGCGCCACGCCGTTACCACGTCGGGCGTCGCGCTGCCGAGCACGACCACCGCGCCGGTCAGCTTCGCGAGCCGCTCCGCAACGTCCCGCGCGTGGTAGTGCGGTTGCGCGTCCGACTGCTTGTACGTCCATTCGTGCTCCTCGTCGAGTACGATGAGGCCGAGATCGTCCACGGGGGCGAAGAGCGCGCTGCGTGCCCCTATGACGACGCTGCGCTCACCGTTGAAGATGCGCCACCACTCCTCCCGGAGGCGGGCCGGTGTGAGCCTGCTGTGCAGGAGGCCTACCCGGCCTGGGAAACGCTCCTCGAAACGCTGCGTCATCTGGGGGGTCAGCGCTACCTCCGGCACGAGAGCGATGGCCCGCCGCCCCTTCGCCAGGCAGTGCGCTATGGCTTGCAGGTAGACCTCCGTTTTCCCGCTGCCCGTCGTGCCGTGGAGGAGCCACGTGCGCGGTGCCGACGCGGGGTTGTCCATCGCAACCGTGAGCGCGGCAAGCGCCCGCTGCTGATCGGGAGTCGGCAGGAGCGGAGCATGAGGAGCGACGTCCACAGGTAGAGGCGCAGGCTGGAGCGACGCGACCCCCATCTCGACGATCCTGGCCACCACAGCCGCTCCGTACCGTTTTCGGGCGTCCACGGCTGTGAGCCCGCGGCGCGAGTCTGCAAGTTCCCGCAGCAGAGCGGCGCGGCGCGGGGCGCGCTCTTGCTCATCAGCTATCGCTCGCAGGGCGCCGCTGGGAGCCTCGGGAGCGAGCCAGGAATTCTTCCGGACGTGCGGCTTGTGCCGGGGTTCGCTCAACCACTCCGAGGCCAGACCTGCCTCTACGAGCGCGCGGATGGCGTTCCGCGCCCACGGGCCGAGGGTCGCCACCAGCGCGGCGACGCGATGCGGCCGCGGGTTCGCACGCAGGTAAGAGAGGAGTCGCCGGGCGCCCTTGGGTAGCCGCTCATCCGCTCCATGCGGTGGGTCGGTGGCGGCTTGTACGTGGGCGCGGGCGCCCCTGCGTGTGCCGGGCGGCAGCATGGGCGTCAGGGCGTCGAACAAGGATGCGCGATAGTACCGTGCGAGCCAGCTTCCGAGTTGGATGCGCTCCGCCGAGAGCATGGGCTGCTCCTCCACCAGCGACGCGATGGGGCGGGTGTAGTCGACGTTCGGCGTTTCGAGCAGGCCGGTGACGACCCCGTGCAGCATGCGTGGGCCGAACGGCACCAGGACGACGTGTCCCGGCTGCACGTGCATGTGCGGAGGGATGGCGTAGGTGAACGTACCGCCGGGTTTGCCGGTGCGCGCGTCCACCACAACCTCCGCATAGTGAGCGACGGCGGCCCTCTCCCGCGGAGGCGCGTGAGGAGTGGCGTTTACTGCGGTGGTCACGTTTGACGTCCCGGCGGGAGTGTAAGGGTCGTGATTCCAGCGTAACGCGCCGGGGCGCATCGCGTAAGCACCGGGTGTCACATCACCGGCGTCGTCGTCTCGGCGTGGGACGCCCGCCCCGGTGAGGCTGACGTACCGGCGCCGCCTCCGGGGCGGGAGGCGGCTCCTCCTCCTCGTTCGCAAGCTGCAAGTCCTGCTGCGTCTGCTGCTCGCGGAACTGGGCTCGTCGGAAGCGGATGAGCACGCCCGCCATGCCGAGTTGGATGCCCGCGAACGTGAACCAGCGAACGACCTGCTCGGCGTAGGCCCCCACGTTGAAGGAACCCTCCAGCATCGGGTCCCGCCACCCGGCAAGGATGCCGTGTCCAAGCGTCAGCGCCACGATCCAGAGCGCGGTCCCCATGGCCGATTGGTCCGCTGCTTCCACAAGCCTGCGAGCGAGCCACGCCATCAGCGCCAGTTCCACGACGGCGATCGCGGCGGCAGCAAGCGTGAGCAGGCTGGCGTTCGCTGTGGCCGCACCCTCGACCTCGAAGATGGGGAAGCGCGCGGCCTGGGTGAAGACGAAGAACGAGATGAAGGCGATGGCAACGGGACCGCCGTGGGCGGCTATAGCCGTCGTGATGCCGAGCACGATGAGGAAGATAAGGCCGTAGGCGACGATGAACGCGAGGGCAGTGAGCTGCTCCTGTGCTCCGCCCGCGAGGAGCCCTGTGGCGAGCAGGACGATGGCCCCCTGTCCGGCGGGCAGCCAGGTGATCATGGAGAGCGGCAGCTTCCGACGGAGCGCGTAGGTGGAGGCGCCCACGGTCAAAGCGAGCAGGACGAAGCTGAGCGGCGTGAGCGCGCCGAGCGTTCCCGGCAGGTCGAGCGCGCGCCATGGCCAGGCGGCGAGAGATGAGAGCAGCAGCAGCCCGAGCGGGAAAGCGAGCGTCAGCAGCAATTTGCGCCTGTCCGCCAGGCGCATCTCCGGCGTGGGCTGCGCCATCATGGTGCGCTAGGAGCGGGAGCGGCGGCCGCCGTCCCCTCGTCCTCCGCGGGACGAGCGTGGGGCCGCGCCGGTAGCGGTGATGACGACGCGGCGGTCCGGGCCTTCGCCCTCACTCTGCGTCTCCACACCCTGGTAGTCCGCAAGCGTGGAGTGGATCACCCTGCGGTCGGCGGGTGACATGGGGTCGAGCGCGACCGGCCTGCCGTTGGAGATGGCCCGCTGGGCCATGCGCCGGGCAAGTGCGGCGAGTTGACGCGTCCGACGTTCGCGGTACTGCTCGACGTCCAGCACGATGCCGGTGGAACGGCCTTCGCTTCTGCCCAGTGTGATGTTGACGAGGAATTGGAAGGCGCGCAGGGTCTCGCCGCGGTGGCCGATGAGCAGACCCGCGTCATTGCCCTGGATATCAATGACGGGCATCTCCTCGCCACCACCGGAGCTGCGTATGTTTGCCGCAGCGTCGACGTCCATCCAGTCGAGGAAGCGTTCCACGATGCCGAGTGCGGCAGCAGCGGAACCATCCCCGCCCGTGATGGGCCGGACGCGAACCCTGGCGTCCTCGGCGCCGATGCCGAGAATCCCACCGCGACCCTGGCTAATGACGTCGATTTCGATTTCGTCGCGACCGACGCCGAGCTCCAGCATTGCGAGCTCGATTGCCTCCTCGACTGTCTTCGCTGACCTGACTAGGCTCTGGTCCTCCATCGCCTTCCTCCTTGTCCGGTAGAGCGGCGGTCAGCGTGGGGCCGAGTTTCGGAGTCCCGGCGCCCCGGGCCTGCTCGGCCTGCGGGAAGAGGCCGCCCCAGCCGGTAACGAAATACTGCATCACGATGCCGATGAGCGTCGACGCCACCCAGTAGACGACGAGGCCAATGGGGAAGAAGAGGCTGAACATCCCGAACATCACCGGGAACATGAACAGCATCATGCGCTGGGTGCTCTGCTGGGATGGGTCTGCCGAAGCGACCTGGCTCATCTTCTGCTGGACGAACATACTCAGGCCGGAGAGCGCCACGAGCGTGTAGCCGAGGATGCTGCCGACGCGCATGGGCTCCAGCGCAAGGTCCATCCCCAGGAAGTTGCGGTCCACGGGGACTGCGCTGTCCAGGAAAGGCAGCCAGCTGTACAGCTTGCCGGAGAGCCCGGCCAGGTTCTCAGGAGTGAACGGCAGCACACCGTTGATGGCCCAGAACAGGCCGATGAAGATGGGCATCTGGATCACCAGCGGGCCGAGACAGCCCACGGGGTTGACCCCCATCTCCTTATAGAGCTTCATCACCTCCTGGCCGCGCACCTGGGGGTTGTTCTTGTACTTCTCGTTGATCTCCTTGATGCGCGGCTGGAGCCCCTGGAGCTTGCGGGTCTGCCGGAGCTGTCGAACGACGAGCGGGTAGGTGAGCGCCCTCACGATGACGGTGAACGCAATGATAGCGATACCCAGGTTGGACCCCAGCCAGACGTAGAGCACGAGCAGGCTGTTGGTCATCGGCTTGGTGATGACCTCTTCCCAGAGCAGTGACAGCAGTTCCATGTGCTCAGCCGCCTAATTCACGTCGTCCAGGCTGCGTTCCCACGCCAGCTGCTTCGTGTCCAGATCTATCGCCGTAATCGTCTCGTCCAGCGAGTGGAGGAACACGGTCCTCCCATCGACGGTGAGCGGCGCGCGTACCTCGTTCCCCACCCTGCGGTCCCACTGGCGGTTCCCGTTCCTCGTGTCCAGCACTACCATAACGCCGGAGTCCGACGCGGACACCAGTTCTCCGTTCGAGAGCACAGGAGAGGCGAGCACCGGCTCGCCCTCGTCGTCGCCGGGGTAGCTCCAGAGGACGCGCCCCGACACGCTGTCGTACGCGTAGACGTTGCCGTCCATGTTGGGTATGTACAGCACTGTCCCGTCCGTCACCGCGGCGCCCCAGAACCAGCCGTTCGCTTCGAAGAGCTTATCCGTTGCGCCGGTGGCCATTTCGACTCGATAGAAGGCGCGGTCGAAGGCGCCGAGGTAGAGATGACTTCCGGCGAGCACGGGCGGCGCAACGATCGCCCCGTCCAGCTCCGCCGGCCGGTCCCACACGAGGCGGCAGTCCGCCACGGAGACGGCGTGCACCTGCTTGCTGAGGTCGCCGAAGTAGGCGATGCCCTGGTGGATGACCGGCGTTGTCCAGAGCTGACCCACCGCCGGTTCGTTGCGGGCCGGGTAACGGCACGATTCGATGAGGCTGTCTGCTTCGAGCACGTACAGCCTGCCCGCCCCGGCATCCTCCGCCGCAGCCACGACCAGCGAGCCATTGTGCGGCACGACCGAGCCGGCGATGCCCTTCGCCAGGTCGTTGCCGGGTATCTCGAACGTGCGCGGGTCACCGAGGTTCTCTGCGTTGAGTGAGAGCACCACTCCGTTGTACGTCCCTGCGTAGACGCGCCCGCCGTCGACGATCGGTGTGCCGTACAAGGCAGGGAAGCCCTGCTCTTGGTCCGGCTGAGGGACCTGGAACGGTCCGATCTGGGCGAGTCCGGCGTCCAGCGAGAGCTTGATGAGGCGTCCTTCACGGGTCCCGACGTAGGTGGAGTCGCCCTCGACGGCTACGCCGGACCAGCTCTGCGTCGCAGCGTTCCGGCTTTGCGCGCACCCGGCCAGCATCACGGCCAGCAGTATGGCCGTGAGCAGTACGAGCGCGGGAGAGAGCCGCGTCCGGCCGGGATAGGCGCCGGTCTGGTTCAACCTAGCTGCATCCTTTTCAGGGGCGTCCGTGCAGGGCAGGACGCTCCGATGTAACCGGAGGAGGTCTACGCGAGACCGGCCCCGGCGTTCTCGTTCGCTTTGGGGTGCCGGGGAGGCACAGGGTCGTAGCCGCTGCCGCCCCACGGGGCGCAGCGGGCGAGCCGCTTCAGGGTGAGCCATCCGCCCTTGAGCGTGCCATGGACGGCTATGGCTTCCTGTCCGTAGTGGGAGCAGGTCGGCTCGTACCGGCACGACGACGGCCAGTAGGGCGAAAAGACCCGCTGGTAGACCGAGATCAGCACCACCGCGGTCTTACGCATCACGACTCGCTTCCCCGTCGGTCCCTGAGTCGTCCGCCAGCCCCAGCAGGCGCATCCTCCGCGCGAGCGACGCGGTTGCATCCTGCAGGGCGTTGAATGATGCGTTCGCCGTGGCCTGCCGGGCGATGAGCAGCACGTCCCAGCCGTCCAGGAAAGGCAGCGCCCTGACAGTTTCCCGCATCCTGCGGCGCACGCGGTTGCGGGTAACCGACAACGGCGCGGCACGCTTGCTGACGATGAATCCGAAGCGGGAGAGCGCGAGGGAGTTGGGCATCGCGCGCATGACCAGCAGGGGGTGCGCACGTGATGCGCCGTGCTCGCGCAATGCTTGAAAGTCGCGCTGGCGGCGAAGACGCTGCGCGCGGCTGATACCCTGCCCCGTCATGGGGAGACGAATCCCGCAAGGTGGTCCTTAGACTGCGAGACGGTGGCGACCCTTCAGGCGTCGTGCGCTCAGCACCCTGCGGCCGCCCGGCGTGTGCATGCGCGCCATGAACCCGTGACGCCGCTGACGGCGCCGCTTCTTCGGTTGCCATGTACGCTTGGGCACGTCTCTGCGCTTTCCGAGGTTTGGGCGTAACGCCCGAAGGGAGAGTATAGCCGGGGGCCCGTTGAGTGTCAAAGAGAGGTGCGGCTATGCGCTCTCTTGCTTATCATGCCTGCACGGCGGGAACCTGGCACGGCAAGGATGCTTCCCGCCGGACGCGGGGGATACCTGTGCTTATCACCTACCGAGGAGGACCGCCATGACGACTGTAGACCCTGACGCCGACATCCTGCGAGCGGCGGAGCCGGACCCCGACACTCTCGAGCAACTCGAGCTGGAAGACCCGTACCGCGCCTGGCTCGCGCGGGAGGGCGTGAAGGTCATCGAGGAGTACGCCTTCGAGGACCTCGCGAAGGTGGAACTCGGGCCGTGGGAGCGGAAGGGCGGCATGGGCGCCGCGCTCAACATCCCGTACCCCGTGCTCATCAACGACGCCCAGCTCGTCGAGATCAGGCCCGGTGGATCGTCAGAGCCGGAGCACCATCTCTACGAGGAGATCGTCTACATCGTGAGCGGGCGCGGCGCCACGAGCGTATGGGTCGGCGACGGGCCGAAGCGCACGTTCGAGTGGAAGCAGGGCAGCCTGTTCGCCATTCCGCTCAACGCTTGGTACCAGGTATTCAACGGCAGCGGCACGGAGCCGGCGCGCTACCTCTCCGTCACCACGGCGCCGCCGACGATGCGGCTGTTCAAAGACGACGACTTTATCTTCAACAACGATTTCGTCTTCTCCAGGCGGTTCAAGGGAGAGGACGACTACTTCAGCGGCAACGGGACGTTGTACAAGGGACGTGTGTGGGACGCCAGCTTCATCCCGAACGTGCCGGACATGCCGCTCTACTCGTGGGTTGAGCGCGGCGCGGGCGGCATCAACGCGCTGTTCGAGATGGCGGGCAACGCCATGAAGGGCCATGTCTCCGAGTTCCCGGTGGGCACGTACAAGAAGGGGCACCGGCACGGGCCGGGAGCGCACCTGCTCATCCTCAGCGGCGACGCGGGCTACTCGCTCCTCTGGCACGAGGAAGACATGTCCGACATGGTGAAGGCGGACTGGCAGTTGGGCGCGATGGTCGTCGTGCCAAGCGACGCCTGCTACCACCAGCACTTCAACACCGGCACGCGGCGGGCGCGCTACATGGCGCTCGGCTACGGCTCGGGCGGCACCGCTGCGGGGCTTCACACGCCGTTCGCGGGCTCCGGCCTTGGCGACGTGAGCCAGAGGCAGGGTGGCATGCAGGTGGAGTACGAGGACGAGAACCCGCTGGTGCTGGACCTGTTCGAGGAGGAGTGCCTGAAGCGCGGCGCCCGGCCGGACATGCGGCGCTACTTCCCCGGCAGGACCGAGTTCAAGGTGAGCCTGCCGGACTAGCGTCTCCTACCGGGAGAGTTCCTCCAGCGGGGGCTCCGGCATCCCCTTGCTCCAGGTGGGGTCGCGGAGTTCCAGCCGGTTGCCGGTGGGGTCGAAGAAGTAGAGCTCGCGGCCGGTGAAGTGTCCCTGCGCCCGGTAGACGAGGCTGTCTATCTTGACGCCCTTCTCGCGGAAGAGCTTGCACGCCTGCTCCAGCGTCTCCGGCGTAACGGTGAAGGAGTGGTGGACGCCCGGCGGCGAGCCGTTGACCGGCGTCTTCTGTTCGCAGAGCAGGAGGTTGGTGTCGCCGGTGCTGTAGCACGACATGGAGTTGTTGCCCAGCCTTCCCTTGTGCTCGAGGCCGAGCAGGCCGCCGTAGAACTCCTCGGCCTCGTCCAGGTTGTTCACGGGGATCGACCAGTGGGTCATACCTTGCACGCCTAGTCCTGCCATCGCTCTCCTCCTCTCGTCCTGTGCTGTCTGGTCACGCGCCTTCGGCGCGGTAGTCGCCGTGCGTGCCGCCCGTCTTCTCGACGAGCCGCACGCCCTCGATGGTCATGCCGCGGTCCACGGCCTTGCACATATCGTAGACCGTGAGCGCGGCGACGGAGACGGCGGTGAGCGCCTCCATCTCGACGCCGGTCTTGGCCGTTGTTCGGGCCTGTGCCGTGATACGGACGCGGGCGACGTCCGCGCCCGGCTCCGCCTCCAGATCCACCGATACGTGGCTGAGCGGGACCTGGTGCGCGAGCGGGATAAGTTCCCATGTGTGCTTCGCGGCGTTGATGCCCGCGATGCGCGCGACCGTGAAGACGTCGCCCTTCTCCGCGCGGCCCTCCACGATGAGCGACAGCGTCTCCGGCCGCATCGTGACTGCGCCGGAAGCGGCCGCCGTGCGGACGGAGTCCGGCTTGTCGCCCACGTCCACCATGCGGGCGTTGCCGTGGGGATCTATGTGGGTGAGTTCAGTCACGCCTACACCATCTGTACCCGTCCGTACGCGCTCGACGACTCGTAAACGGCGTCAGTCTCAAGGTCGTGTCCATTCGCAGCTTCGACGGCCAACCGGTCGCACCGCTCGTTCTCGACGTTCCCCGCGTGTCCGCGTACCCACCGGAATGTTACCGCGTGTTTGTCCGTAAGGTTGAGCAAGCGCTCCCAGAGGTCGGGATTGATCGCGTGCTCTTTCTTGTTCCGCTTCCAGCCGTTGGCCTTCCAGCGGCGCGCCCAGCCCTTCTCGATGGCGTCGACCACGTATTGCGAGTCGCTGTAGACGGTCGCGCGGCAAGGCTCCTTCAGTGTCTCCAGAGCCGTGATGACGGCCAGCAACTCCATCCGGTTGTTGGTCGTCAGCCGGAACCCGCCGGAGAGTTCCCTGCGGGTGCCCTGGTAGTCGAGCACGGCCCCGTAGCCTCCGCGGCCGGGGTTGCCGAGGCAGGCGCCGTCGGTGTGGATGGTGACCGACTTCTGGCCGGGGCTGGCGTCGGAGGTCATCCTAACCGCCTATCTGGAACATCTCGATCTTGCGGGTTTCGGTGGAGCGGAGGGAGGCGCGGAGCTCGGAGTAACGGTCGGTGCGGGCGCGCCAGATGTTGGCGATGCGGTCGCGGAGGTCGTCGTCGGACTCGCCGGAGCGGAGCGGGGTCTTCAGGTCGGCGCCGCCGGTGGCGAAGAGGCAGGTCACGACCTCACCCTGCGGCGTGATGCGGACGCGGTTGCAGTCGCCGCAGAACGGCTGCGTGACCGACGAGATGAAGCCGACCTCGCCATCGCCGTCGAGGAAGCGCCAGCGCTCGGCGACCTCGCCGCGATAGTTCGGAGCGAGCGGTTCGATGGGGAAGACGGCGTTGACCTGCTCGACGAGCTCCGCCGACGGCACGACCTTGTCGCGCTGCCAGGCGTTCAGCGTGCCGACGTCCATGAACTCGATGAAGCGGACGATGTGGCCGGTGCCCTTGAAGTGCCGCACCATGTCCAGCACGGTGTGGTCGTTCACGCCGCGCTCCACGACGGCGTTGATCTTGATGGGATCGAAGCCTGCGCGCTCGGCTGCGGCGATGCCGTCCAGCACCGCGTCCGGGCTGTAGCCCTTGCCGTTCATCACGCCGAAGATATCCGGGTCGAGCGTGTCGAGGCTGACCGTGACGCGGCGCAGCCCGGCGCTCCGGAGCGTGTCCGCCTGCTCGGCGAGGAGGTAGCCGTTGGTCGTGAGGGTGAGGTCGTCGATGCCGTCGATGCCGTTCAGCATCGAGACGAGGTGTTCGAGGCCCTGCCGGACGAGCGGCTCGCCGCCGGTGATGCGCACCTTGCTGACGCCGAGGTCGACGAAGAGGCGGGTGAGGCGGGCGGTCTCCTCGTAGGAAAGGATGGCCTCGCGGGGGAGGAAGTGGTAGCGCTCGCCGTAGACCTCGGCGGGCATGCAATAGGTGCAACGGAAGTTGCAGCGGTCGGTGACGGAGATGCGGAGGTCGCGCACCGGCCTGCCGAGGGTGTCGGTGATCTGCGCCGTCATTGCGCGGCCCCCTGCAGCGCTCGCTCGCGGAGGAGGCCGGCCATGCGTCGGGCGGCCTGCCCCCGGTGGCTGAGCGCGTCTTTCTCGGCGGGGTCCAGCTCGGCCATCGTCTTTCCGAAGCGCGGGACGTAGAAGATGGGGTCGTAGCCGAAGCCGTTCTGTCCGGAGGGAGCAAAGGCGGCGCGGCCCTCGCAGGCGCCGTCCACGACCTCCTCGGAGCCGTCCGGCCTGGCGAGCACGAGCACGACACGGTAGCGGCAGGTGCGCCGCTCCTCCGGCACGTCCGCCAGCTCGTCGAGCAGCAGTTGCGTGCGGTCCGCGTCGTCCAGCCCCTCGCCGCCGTAGCGCGCCGAGCGCACGCCGGGGCGTCCGCCGAGAGCGTCGACCTCGATTCCGGAGTCGTCGGCGAGCGCCGGCAGGCCGCTCGCGGCGCAGAATGCCCGCGCCTTGAGCCGCGCGTTCTCCTCGAACGTCGCGCTGGTCTCCTCGACGTCGAGCGCGATGCCGGCGTCGGCAGGCGTGAGCAGCGTCACGTCCAGTTCGCCGAGGATCCGGCGGAACTCGGTGACCTTGTGGGCGTTGTTCGTAGCGATGAGCAGGGTCTCTCGCGCCATGTCCGGATTCTACACCTGCCGGGCCACCCTCACGCCCGGCCCCGGGGCGGCGATGCTGAGGAACGCCAGAGCCCTAGTCCTTGGCGTAAGGACGAATTTTCTCTGAATTCTGTTGCATCTGCCGGTCTCGCCTCGTAAACGCGGGCCCCCTTCCGCAACAATCGGGCTACGATCCGCGTTGCTCATCTCAACAGAGCGCAACAACAGGGCAACGGAATGCAACAATCTGCAACAAGGGCTTCCGGGAGCGCCGAGTGGATACGAAGCCGCCCAGGACAGGGTACTCGGGCACGGGGCGTTCGCGGAAGGGGCGGGTGTCATGGTGGGGGTGTGCTATGGGTAATATGCGCAGCGCAAGAGAATTGTTCCAAGAGCTTCAGAATCAAGACCCCGGGCTTCAGGGAGAGTACGACCGACTGGCGCCCTGGTTCGCACGGGTGGACGCGTTGGTGAAGGCGAGGAAGTCTTTTCCCAAGGGGTGCAGGTAGTGGCTGCGAGGTTCCTGCCTGCGCAGGAACGACGGGGAGGGCCTATCTCTCCTCGTCGCGCTGGCCGATGCGGCGTTCGGCGCCGCGGAGGAGGCGGACGATGTTGTCGCGGTGCATGCCGATGATGAGCGGACCGCAGAAGAGGGCGAAGACCATGTGCGCGGTGGGAAGGTCGTAGGCGACCGCCGCCACGACGAAACCCGTGAATACCGCCGCCACTCCCAGGACGGAGCCGAGCGAGACGTAGCGCGTGAGCGCCACGACGGGGATGAACACGACGATGCCCGCCAGACCGGCCCACGGCAGCAGCGCGCCCGCCGTACCGACGCCCGTCGCGACGCCTCGTCCTCCACGGAAGCCCGCGAATACGGGGAAGATGTGGCCTACGACCACGGCCAGGGCGGCGCCCGCTTCCACCCATGGGTCGCCGGAGACGCTGACGGCCACAAGCGGGGGCGCCACCCCCTTCGCCACGTCGAGCATGAACACGAGCGCCGCCGCCTTCTTGCCCGCGGCGCGCATGACGTTCGTCATGCCCGTCTTGCCGCTGCCGACCTCCCGGACGTCGCGGCGCATCACGAGGCGGACGAGGAGCAGGCCCGGTTGCACGCTGCCGAGGAGGTAGGCGGCGGGGACGAGCAGCCACTCCATTGGCTACCCCTATCCCTGCGACCCCGGACGGCTGCGGGGTCCCCGCTTTCGCGGGGATGACGGAGAGGGCTGGAACGAAGGAGAGGGCGGGGACGAGAGGTTTTTGGAGGGCCGCGCTCTCCCGTTGCTTGAGCGCCGGGCACGCGCGGCGGCCTTGGACCGGTTGTCGCCGATGACGTGCACGCCGCCCTTGCCCCGGAACTCGATCTTGAGCGGCACGCCGTGGAAGCCGAACTCCTCGCGGATCGTGTTGGCGAGATAGCGCTCGTAGGAGAAGTGGATGCGGCCGGTGTTGTTCACGAAGAAGAGGAACGTGGGCGGGCGGACGGACTCCTGCTTGACGCGGTAGAGCTTGAGCGAGCCCTTGGCCGCGCTCGTGGGCGGAAGGTGACGCGAAACGGCGTCCACGACGGCTCGGTTGAGCAGGGGGCCGTCCACCCACTGCATCCGCTTCGCGTGGAGGTCGAACGCCATGCGGAGCGCCCCCGGCACTCCCCCGCCGTCGACGGCGGACGTGAACACGACCGGGACACCGGGGAGGAAGCGCATGCGCGAGTGGATGAACCGCGTGAAGCGGCGCTGCTCCCGCCGCGGGTCGTCCTGATCGACGAGGTCCCACTTGTTGGCGACGACGAGCAGCGACTTGAAGGCATCCGCCGCCTGCCCCGCGACGTGGAGGTCCTGGTCGGTGCCGGGGTTGGTGGCGTCCAGCACGAGCATGGCGACGTCGCAGCGGTGGATGGCGGCCGCGGCGCGCAGGACGCTGAACTTCTCGATGCCCGGCTGCACGGCGCCGCGGCGCCGGATGCCGGCGGTGTCGATGAGGACGGCGGGCGCGCCTTCGAACTCGAACGGCGTATCGAGCGCGTCGCGCGTCGTGCCGGGCACCGGACTCACGATGGAGCGCTCCTCATGCAGGATGGCGTTGGTGAGCGCGGACTTGCCGACGTTCGGCCTGCCGATGATGGCGATGCGGGGCGTGTCGGGGTCCGGCCCGCTCGCTGCGTCGTCCATCGGCACCTGCGCCATGAGGGCGTCCATAACGTCGCCGAGCCCGCGCCGGTGCAGGGCGCTCACGGGGACGGGCTCGCCGAGGCCGAGCGCGTAGGCGTCGTTCGCGAGCAACTCCTGGTCCGGGTTGTCGGCCTTGTTGACGGCGATGACCGTAGGCTTGCGCGCCTGCCGCAGCCGCTGCGCGACGTACTGGTCGGCGTAGGCGGGGCCGGTGCGGGCGTCGGTGACGAAGATGACGGCGTCCGCGCCCGCGACGGCGGCCTCGACCTGCGCGGCGATGTGCGCCTCGATCTCCGACTCGGGCTCCGGGAGCAGGCCGCCGGTGTCGGCGAGCAGGAAGTGTCGCCCCTCGAACTCGGCGGGCGCGATCATGCGGTCGCGGGTCGTGCCGGACTCCTCGGCGACGATGGCGGAGCGTCTGCCGAGGAGCGCGTTGAACAGGCTGGACTTGCCGACGTTGGGGCGTCCTACGATGGCAACGAGCGTCGTGGCGGGCGGGGCGCCCGCCGTCTGTGCGGCGGCGTTGGTCATAGTGCTACTCGCCGGCGACGAGAAGGCGCAGGACGGCCTTCTGCGCGTGCAGGCGGTTCTCCGCCTGAGTGTAGGCGACGGACTGCGGGTGCTCCAGCATCCCCGGCCCCATCTCCTCTCCATAGTGGACGGGCATTGGGTGCATGACGAGCGCGCCGGTGTTGGCGCGGGCCAGCAGGCGCTCGTTGACCTGGAATCCCTGGAAAGCGGCTCGGCGCTGCGCGGTCTCCTCCTCCTGCCCCATGCTCGTCCAGACGTCGGTGTAGAGGACGTCCGCGCCGTCGGCGGCCTCGTCGGGGTCGCCGGTGAGCATGAGCGCGCCGCCCGTCGAGCGGGTCCTCAGGCGTTTGGCGTCCGGGTCGGGAAAGGCGTAGCCGTCGGGCGATGCGACGGCGAAGTCCGCGCCGAGCGCGAGCGCCCCGAGTCCGAGGCTAAGCGCGCAGTTGTTGGCGTCGCCGATGTAGGTGACCTTGAGGCCGTCGACGCGCCCCCTGTTCTGGCGGATCGTGAGGAGGTCGGCTACCGCCTGGCAGGGGTGCTCGACGTCCGAGAGCGCGTTGACGACGGGGACGGAGGCGTTCGCCGCGAAACGCTCCAGCGTGCTGTGCGCCATGACGCGGGCGACGATGACGGACGCCCAGCGCTCCAGGACACGGGCTACGTCCTCGACCGGCTCGCGCTTGTCCAGTCCGACCTCGTCGGCGCCGAGGTAGACGGCGTGCCCGCCCAGCTCGTAGGCGGCGATGTCGAACGAGACCTTGGTGCGGAGCGACGGCTTCTCGAAGAGCATCGCAACCGTCCGCCCCTGCAGGGGCTGCGGTCCACCCTCGCGCTGCGCGGCATAGGAGGCGCCGGTATCGAGCAGCCATGCGAGCTCGGCGTTCGTGACGTCGTCGATGGAGATGAAGTCGGTTGCCACGGCGTTACTCCTGCCGCGGCCCGTTCAGGTCGGAGATCGTCTCGATGTAGGCGTCCCATGCCTCGTCGGCGAGCACCTTGGTCGCCTGCACCTCGGCGACGGGGACGCCCCTGCGGACGGCGTCGTAGTAGAGCAGGCTCAGCTCGTACCAGCGGTAGTAGCTCCGCTCGCGCTCGGTTTCGGGAACTATCGCGGCCATGGTGTATAGCATACGCCCCTGTGCCAGGTGGCTGCGAGGTTCCTGAAAGGGCGTGTCCCATCCCAGTCCTCACACCGCGTGCGCTGCCCGCGCACACTGGTCCCCCGCCGGTGCGGGAAAGACGGACCATCGGCGCGGCGCGCGTCTGGATTCCAGCCTCCGCTGGAAAGACGGGCAAGGGAGGAAAGACGGGCAAGGGGAGGATAGACGGGACCGTGGGGCTAGCGGAACTGGTTGAGGAAGCGGACGTCGTTGGCGAGGAAATGGCGGACATCGTTGATGCCGTACTTGAGCATGGCGATCCGCTCCGGCCCCATGCCGAAGGCGAAGCCGGTGTAGACGTCCGGGTCGTAGCCGACGGCTCGCAGCACGTTGGGGTGCACCATGCCCGCGCCGAGGATCTCCAGCCAGTCGCCGCGCCACTCGATTGCCATGTCTACGCCGGGCTCGACGAACGGGAAATAGTCGCAGCGGAAGCGGACGCGCGTACCCGGGCCGAACATCTGCCGGGCGAACTGGAAGAGCGTGTGCTTGAGGTTGGCGAAGGTGATGCCCTTGTCCACGGCGAGCCCCTCGATCTGGTGGAACTGGGACTCATGGGTAGCGTCGGTGGCCTCGTAGCGGTAGCACTTGCCGGGGACGATGACGCGGATGGGGGGCTGGTGCGCCTCCATGATGCGCGCCTGCATCGGCGAGGTGTGGGTGCGGAGGAGGGTGGTGAAGCCGCCGTCCGGATCGCGGTTGGCGTCGAGCCAGAAGGTGTCGAACATGTCGCGGGCCGGGTGGTCTTTCGGGATGTTGAGCATCTCGAAGTTGTAGCGGTCCCACTCGACCTCGGGGCCCTCGGCGACCTGGAAGCCCATACCGCGGAAGATGGTTTCGATCTCCCGCATGACGATGGTGGAGGGGTGGTAGCGCCCGTTCGGGGCGGGCCTCCCGGGGAGTGTGACGTCGATGGCGTCGGCGCCGAGGCCCTCGGCGATCGCGGCCTCGATCGCTGCGCGGCGGTCGGCGAGCCGCTGCTCCAGGACGTTTTTCGCCTCGTTCGCCGCAGCGCCCGCTGCGCGGCGGTCCTCCGGCGGGAGCTGCGCGACACCGCGCAGCACCTGCGTCATCCTGCCGGAGCGGCCCAGGTATTCGACGCGCCACGCCTCGAGCGCGTCGGCCGAGTCGGCGCGTTCCAGAGCTTCGAGTGCTGCGTCGCGTACGGCGGCAGCGTCCTGCGTGGGGGCGTCGGTCATGGGATGTCAGTATACAGGCCGGGGCGCGTTACTCGTAACCCGCGGGTACCCGGGATGCATGGCAGGCGTGGTATCTTGCGGCGCATGCGACTGTTCACGATCGGATACTCGAGGCGGAGCGTTGACGAGGTCATCGGCATGCTGCGCGAGCACGCGGTCTCTGTCCTGGTTGACGTGCGGATGTGGGCGAGCAGCCGGTTCAAGCCGGAGTTCTCCAAGAACCGCCTGGCGGCCGCGCTGGGAGAGTCAGGCATCACTTACGTCTACCTGAGGACGCTGGGCAACGCCGGGAAGTTCTCAGGCGCAGGCAGAGTGGTCATCCACAAGCCCGAAGAAGGCTTCGCCGAGCTGAGCGCGCTGCTGAAGCGCCACGGGACGGTTGCGATCATGTGCCTGGAGCGAGACCCGCGGGAGTGTCACCGCATGGACGTGGCGGTCGAGATGGCGAGGCGGCTGCCGGAGCTGCGGGTTACGCACCTGGGAGCGCCGGAGCCGCTCCCCAGCCTGGGGTTGTAGGGCCCAACGAGAAGCCCCCGCGAGCAATCGCGGGGCCTCTCGTTTCGGGGCCTAGAGTCGCGCGGCCCTACGCCGCAGGGGCGGGGTCTGGCGCGGGGGCCTCGTCGGTGACGTGGAGCGTGAGGCGCTTGGCCTTGCGGCTCTCCGCCAGCGGCAGGCGGACAGTCACGACGCCGTGCTCGTACGAGGACGCCGCGTTGTCCACGTCAACGCTCTCCGGCAGGCGGACGGAGCGGCGGAAGGAGCCGGTGCGGCGCTCGCGCAGGAGGTAGCCGCGCTCCTCGTGCTCACCCTCAGACGCGGTGTTCGCCTCGATGGTGAGGACGCCGTCCTCGATCGTGATGCCGATGTCAGAGGGCGCCACGCCGGGCAGCGTGCCGCGGACGACGAAGTCGTCACCGTCCCTTGCAACGTCGAGCGGGATCGCCCAGCCTCCGGCGTAGGGGTAGTGGTAGGGTACGCCGAAGTGGCGGTGCAGATGCTCGAACCTGCGCAGGTCTCGGAAGGGGGTCCAACGTTCGATAGCCATGAGTCTCCTCCTTGTTCGTTACGAGCCTTAGCTCATAGCGGCTCGCATGACTTGATATGAACTATATCAAGACCAAGAAGACATGTCAATAGGTATGCTACAGATTATATCAAGGTTGCACAGGGATGCAGACGATGGACCTGCCCCCGGCCGTGAGAGTGCGTATCAATCGGCGGCAATGGCGTGAAGGCGGGGTCCAGAGCGTTGCTATGGCCTTATGACGTAGGCCATAATGGTTACATCCCACCAGCGTCGCTGGTCTGAACAGGGGAACCCAATACCATGCTGAGATTCGCCGAAGAGATCGTGCTGCTGCTCCTGGACGACGAAGACGGTTCGTTCGCCCACGTGCCAAGGCTCGCGCTGAACTACGCCTTGGCCGGCGGGGTCCTCATGGACCTGGCGATGGAGAACCGCATCGACACGGACGTGGAGAAGCTGACGCTGATCGACGGCACGCCCACCGGCGACAGCCTGCTCGACCCCGCGCTGGCCGATATCCAGACAGTGGAGGAGCGGAACCTCAGCTTCTGGGTGGAGCGGACGGCCCACACCGGCGACGCTATCCGGGAAGAGGCGCTCTCCCGGCTGGTAAGCGCAGGCATCCTGGAAGAGCGGGACGAACGCTTCCTCTGGGTGTTCAAGTCCCGCCGCTATCCGTCTGTCGACGGCAGGGAAGAGCGCGAAGTGAAGCTGCGGATCATGGAGGTCCTCTTCAGCGACGAGATCCCCGACCCGCGCGACGTGATGCTCATCTGCCTGGCGGATGCGTGCGGCATCCTCGCGCGGCTGGTCACGCGGGAGGAACTCGAACGGGCTTCCCAGCGTGTCGAGGACGTGCGCAAGCTGGACCTCATCGGCCAGGCGATGTCGCAGGCGATCACGGACATCGAGCTGTCGGTCATCGCACTGGCGCAGCCGCACCTCTACTAAGCGGGACGTGCCGGTTACAACGTAATCCTTCCCGATGGGCACGAGCCATAGCGCCCCTGTCCGTGGGACCTACGCTCTTGTTGCGGCCTTCCACATCCGCACGCCCATGACCGCGGCGACCATGATGACGAGCGTGTCGACGTAAATCCAGAGCGAGCCCGTGTTGGAGAGCGCCGACCTGCCCCACGGGAGGTCGTTCAGGTATGCGGACCACTGAAAGCCGTACCCTGCGAAGAGGATGGCCGCCGCGTAGAAGTGGACGTTCACGTCCAGGAGGCGCACCACGTCGCCGGCGCTCTCACTGTCGGCATCGAACCGTCGCTTGAACCAGTAGGCAGCCGCCAGCGCGATCACGACGGCAGGCGCCATCAGCCAGCTCAGGAGCTCCCAGTCCGGCTGCGGCACGTCGAACACCGACTTTACGGTGACGGCAAGAGCCACGAGCATGTTGTAGACCGCAAGCAGTCTGACGAGCAGCCGCATGGCTCAATCCTCCTCAGCGTCGCCAGCCCGCCACATCCGCACGCCGGCGGCGGCGAGGACAACCGGCAGGACCATGTTGATGGAGCTCCAGACGAACAGGTCTTGCTCGCCTCCCCTGAGCAGGGAAGGCCAGACCCTGAAGAAGAGCAGCCCTACCCCGAGGAGCGCGTAGAAGAGCGCGTTGGCGGAGAGATTCTCCCGGACGCCGTCGCCGGGGCCGAGGCGCAGCTTCCGGGCGAACGTGCTGGCGAGTGCGATGAGGATGGCGGCGGCCATGAACCAGTGCAGCACTTCCCATTCCGGATACGGCTCGACGGGATGCTGCTGGTCCGCTCCGGAGTACTGCCAGGAGACGGCGATGAAGTAGACGGCGACCGCTAGTGCCGTCAGCATCAGGTAGAGGGCAAGCAGGCGCGTTCCCATCTGGTGGTCGAACCTCCGTGACCGCCGTTCAGTAGGCGCGGCTCCGCTAGTCCCCCGTAGGCCAGCGCGCGTTCCACATCCGCACGCCTATCATTCCGGTGACGATGATGTACGCCGTGTCGATGTAGGCCCACATGGAGCCGATGCTGATCTCCTCACCAGCCATGAGCGCGGTCGCCTGGACGTGGTCGTTCAACTCCGAGGACCATTGAAAGGCGAAAGCGATGAGGAGCGCCGTGGCGGCGTAGAAGGGTACGTTGACGTCCAGGAGGCGCCGGACGTCTCCTTCTCCACCGTCCACCTCCAGCTGCCGCTTGCAGTTGATGGCGCCTCCCACGGCGATGATGACGCCGGCGGCCATGAGCCAGTTCAGCACGGACCATTCCGGCTGGTCGATGCCGAAGATGAATTTGACGGCAACGAGCAGGGCCACCAGCATCGTGTAAGCCGAGAGCAGTTTCAGCAGTATGCCCATGGTTGTATCTCCTCTGTGCATGGGGGCTTGCAGGCAAGCCCGGGTGTTGCGGTGTTGCTCGCAGGAGTCACGAGGCGCGCCACAGCCTGCACCCGGCGGCGACCAGCACGAGCGGCAGCGCGACGTCTATGAAGTTCCAGACCAGCCAGTCGGCGTCGCCGGTCTCCCGCAGCAGGTTGGACCAGTTCCAGAAGAAGAGGACCCCCACGCTGAGGGCGCCGTAGAACAGGGCGTTGACGGAGACGTGTTCGAGCACGTTGGAGCCGTCGCCGGCGTCGTGGCGGCGCTTGTGGACGAACGTGCTGATGAGGGCGATGACGATGGCAACCGCCATGAACCAGTCCAGCAGTTCCCAGAGGGGGTACGGTTCGTCTCCGCCAGGGTGGTACCAAGGCACCACGATGAAGTGCACGGCTACCGCGACCCCCACCAGAGTGAGGTAGATGGAAAGGAGACGTGTTCCGAGCATGAGCGACCTCCTTGCGCGCAGCGGCGCACAGGAGGCACTCCGTGCGGCACCGGACTGCGTGCGGGCAGCATAAGCCCCGCAGGGAGGCGGGTTCCATACGTTTCCGGATGCAGTTTTCGTTCAACCGGTCGTGCCAGGGGTCCAGCGTGTGCGCGCCGCGCGCACCTTTACGCTTGCGATATGCAGGGTGTATCCTGCATTGCCGGAATCGCCGCGTAAGCGGCGTTTCACACTCTGAGGGGACAGGAAGGAAAGCGATAGCCAGGGAATACCGCGTCAACGAGCGCATCCGGGTGCCCCAGGTACGGGTCATCGATGAGCGAGGCGAGCAGTTCGGCGTCATGACCATAGCCGATGCTCTCGCCCTTGCACGCGAGCACGACCTCGACCTTGTAGAGGTGGCGCCCAACTCCGATCCGCCGGTCTGCCGGCTCCTGGACTACGGGAAGTTCCGCTACCTGCAGTCCACGAAGGAGCGCGAGATGCGCAGGTCCCACAAAAACGTGGGGCTGCGCGAGGTGCGCTTCCGTCCCCGCATCGGGCGGCACGACATCGAGGCGAAAGAGCGTCTCGTGGTGAAGCTGCTGGATGAGGGCAACAAGGTTAAGGTGTCGGTGATGCACCGCGGGCGCGAGTTGGACCACCGGGACCTCTCCGTGGGCCTGCTGAAGCAGGTGCACGAGGCCGTGAAGGAGAGCGCGAAGTTGGAGCAGCCTCCCAAGCAGGAGGGCCGTTTCATCAGCATCGTGCTCGCTCCGGCAAAGACGGTGCCCAGCCGCACCGAACCAGTGGCAGTGAAGGAGACCCAAGAAGATGCCGAAGATGAAGACGCATAAGGGCGCAGCACGGCGCTTCCGCGTGAGCGGTTCAGGCAAGCTGCTGCGCATGAAGCGGCATTCCAGCCACCTGCGCCGGAAGAAGCCCCGCTCCGTGACCCGCACCTACAGCGACACCGTGACGGCGAGTTCCAGCAGCCGCAAGCGGATCAAGAAGCTCGTCCCCTCGCTCAACAAGTAGGAGTTCTGAAAAGATGGCACGCGTGAAGCGCGGAGTGACCGCGCACCGAAGACACAAGAAGGTGCTCCAGTTCACGAAGGGACACCGGGGCACGAAGCACGCTCTCTACCGCCGGGCGCACGAGTCCATGCTCCACGCCCTGGCGTACTCCTACGCCCACCGCCGGGAGCGCAAGGGCGACATGCGCAGGCTGTGGGTCGTGCGGATCGGGGCTGCCGCCCGCGAGCACGGGGTGTCCTACTCGCAGTTCATGCACGGCCTGAAGCTGGCGAACGTGGACCTGGACCGCAAGGTGCTCGCCGACCTGGCCATGGCGGACCCCGACGCGTTCGGGCATCTCGCGGAGCAGGTCAAGGCGCAACTTGCCGTCGCGGCCTAGCGCCTCGCGGCGTTATGCGCGTGTAATGCCCTGAGCCTGGGCGTGGTCCAGGAGGCGCCGCATGGCGTTGGCGTCGAGCGACGGCGACCAGGCGGACGTGAGCCAGAGCTCCGAGACCTGTTCGTATATCTCCGAGAGCGGCAGCGCGTCTTCCGGCGCGGCCAGCAGTATCCGGGCTACCGTTTCCAGCACAGGGTGCTGCGGTGAGAGGTAACCCTCCTGCCCCGCGCAGTGGGACCTGAAGAGCGCATGCAATTCCTTGTAGGTGAGGTCCTCCGGCGCGCCTTTGAGCTTCGC
Organism: Dehalococcoidia bacterium; assembly: GCA_034423175.1. Taxonomy (GTDB): domain Bacteria; phylum Chloroflexota; class Dehalococcoidia; order Lucifugimonadales; family Australimonadaceae; genus Bin16. The sequence continues at coordinate 35,155 of DAOUJA010000006.1, read as the reverse complement.
CTTCGCGGCCTCGCAGAGGCGCGTGCCCAGCACGACGCCCACGGAGCGCCCCTGGTTCGCGATCAGATCGGGGTTGAAGGTGTAGCTGGGGTTCTCGTCGTTCTCCGGGGAGACGGTATCAGCGGGAGCGTTACTCGTCATGCAGCGCCTTTCAGTCGATTTGATGTTTCGTGATATCGAGCCGTTCGGTCAGGATGCCGGAGTGGTCCAGCCAGTCCAGCAGTTGCACGGGAGCGCGCTCCCCTGCCCGCCGGACGGGCATGTCCTCCGGGCAGATGGCGAGCCCCTGCGCGAGCCCCATGGACGTGAGCAGGTTCGAACCCTGCCCGCCCGTGAGGCGGGCGTGCAGTCCGTCCTCGCGACGTTCGAGCGTTACGCGAGCGTACACGCGCCGCTCGTCTGTGTTCAAGAGGTCGTCGTCCATCGTGGCGCGCACCGTGGGGAGCGGCTGAGGCTCGCGCCCCATCATTTTCGCAAGCGCGGGCCTGCCCAGTTCCACGAGCGCCACGAGCGCGCTGACCGGATTGCCCGGAAGGCCGAGGTGCGGGACTTCCCGTCCGTCCGGCGCGCGCAGCAGTCCGAACGCGATGGGACGGGCGGGGCGCATCCTGACTGACCAGAAGTCGATGCTGCCGAGCTCGGCGAGTGTTTCCTTCACCATGTCGAACGCGCCCGCGCTCACTCCGGCGCTCGTGATGAGCAGGTCGGCCTCCAGTCCCCGGCGGATCTTGGCGCGGAGGTCGTCCATATTGTCGCGTGCGATGCCGAGCAACACCGGTTCGGTGCCCCAGCGGCGCAGGGCAGCCGCCGTCCCGTAGCTGTTGCTGTCGAAGAGCCGCCCGGGGTCGAGTGCTTCTCCGGGCGTCTGCACCTCGTCTCCCGTCGCGAGCACCGCGACACGCGGCCTCCGGACGACGGGGGCGTCGGCGAACCCGAACGAGGCGAGCAGGCCGATGGCGGGTGGGTCGAGCACGCGACCCTTCTCCAATATCAACGCGCCCTTTGCAGCGTCCTCGCCCGCGGGACGCATGTGGTCGCCGGTGTGTGCGGCGTGGCGTATGGCGATGTACTTGAGCGCGAGGCCGGTTGTACGCCGCTCCACTTCATCCGTGAACTCGTAGGGGACGATGGCGTCCGCGCCATCCGGCGTGGGAGCGCCGGTCATGATGCGGACGGTCTCGCCGTCGCGCACGGTCGCGGAGGGGAGCTGCCCCGCCTGCACCTGCCCCACGATCTCCAACGTGACCGGCGATGATTCCGACGCCCCTGCGACGTCCGCGGCGCGCACAGCGTAGCCGTCCATCGCGGAGTTGGTCAGCGCGGGGATGTCGAACGGCGAATGCACGTCCTCCGCGAGCGTGAGCCCATCCGCCTCAAGGATCGGGACGCGCTCGACCGGCAACTCGTGTACGAGGCGGAGCACGCGGTCGAGCGCGTCCTCCACGCTGAGCATGTCAGCGGTGCGCGGGTGGGCGTGAGCGTGCTCGCTGTGTACATGCCCACCATGGTCGTGTCCGCCGTGACCGTGCGCCCCGTGGTCGTGCCCATGCGATTGGTGCGCGTGGGACTCGTGCGCGCCGTGCCCGTGCTCGTGTCCGTGATGGTGTCCGTGCTCTGTCATGGGTCACGCCCTGAGCGCCGCGCCGGTCTCGCGCTCCATTTGCGCGACGATGGCGGCGACTGCGTCGTTTACTTCTGTTGTTTCGAGCGTCTTGTGCGGCGACTGGAACTCAACCTTGAACGCAAGGGACTTCTTGCCGTCCGGCAGGGGGTCGCCGTCGAACAGGTCGAAGAGAGTGGCGCGGACGACAAGGGGCCCGCTCTCGATGATCTCCCGTGCCCGCCGCGCGGGTACGCCGGCGTCCAATACCAGTGCGAGGTCGCGTACCGCGCTGGGATAGCGAGAGAAGGCGGAGAAGGAGGAGCGCATCGCGGGGACATGCGGCGCGAGGAGCTGCATGTCCAGTTCGACGAGCGCGGCCTGGGAAACCGGCAGGTCGTACCGGGAGACGGTCTGCGGGCGAAGTTCGCCCAGCGTACCCACCTGCTCGCCGTTGACCAGCACGGCGGCGGTCCGCCCGGGGTGGAGCAGCGGGTCGCTCGTGCGCTCGAACGCGGCGCTCAGCCCCAGGCGAGCAAGCGCGCTCTCTACGACACCTTTTGCGTCGAAGAAACCGAGCGGCTCCGTGTCCTGGTCCCAGAGCAGGCTGCCGCGCGGCCCGGCGAGGACCACGGCGGCTATCTCGCGCTCGTCCGGCAGGTCGCCGTGACGCGGAATGAAGACGCGTCCGACCTCGAACATCGCCGCGCCGCCCTGTTGGCGCATAGCGCTCACCGCGCCGCGCAGGAGAGCGGGACGGAGCGACGTGCGGAGGTACGCCTGCTCCTGGCTCATGGGGTTCACGGCGCCGAGAGGGGCGGCGCCGTCCGGCAGCGCCGCGTCTTCTCCGCTCACGAGGGTATGGAAGATCGCTTCCTGGAGCCCGAACGACACGAACGCGTCGCGCAACTCCTCACGCAGTTCACGGTCGGGCTGCCGGATGGCCTCCGGCACGCGACCGCCGAGCGGTTCACCCTCGACGGCGTCGTAGCCGATGACCCGCGCGATCTCTTCGACCACGTCCTCTTCGATACCGACGTCGGTGCGCCAGTAGGGCGGCACGACGGTCATCGCGCCGTCCGTGCCCTGCTCGACGGTGAAGCCGAGCGAGGAGAGCACGCGCGTAACCTGCTCGGTGGGGAAGTCGACGCCCAGCACACGGCGCAGGCTCTCGTGGGAGAACGGGATGCGCGGGGGCTCGCTGCGGCCGGGGAAGACGTCGTATACGCCCTGCGCAGCCTCGCCGCCCGCGGTCTCAAGGATGAGGCGCGTTGCCCGCCGCACCGCGCGCACGGCCAGCTCCGGGTTCAGCCCCTTCTCGAAGCGGAGCGAGGCGTCCGTCCGCAGCTTCAGGGCGTTGGACGTGCGCCGGGTGTTGATGGCGTTGAAAGTCGCGGACTCCAGCAGCACGTTCCGCGTGGCGTCCGTCATCTCGGAGTTTGCGCCGCCCATCACGCCCGCGAGTCCTATCGACCGCTCCGGATCGGCAATCATCAGCATGGGGGAGCGCAACTCATGCTCCTGGCCGTCCAGGCTCGTGAAACGCTCGCCGTTCCCGGCGGGGCGCACGATGACCTTCGCATCGCGCACCTGGTCCAGGTCGAACGCATGCAGTGGCTGGCCGTACTCCAGCATCACGTAGTTGGTCACGTCCACCACGTTGTTGATGGAGCGGTGGCCCGCGTCCTGAAGGCTCTGGCGCAGCCAGTCCGGCGATGGCCCGATGCGTACGCCTCGTATGAGCGTGCACGTGTAGCGCGAGCAGAGCTCCGGGTCGGTTATCTCGATGCTCACGCTCTCCTCGATCGCTCCACCGCTCTCATCGTAGCCTGCCGGGGGTTCGGCTACCAACTCGCCCGTTATGGCAGCGGTCTCGTGTGCGATACCGAGTACGGAGAGGCAGTCGCCCCGGTTCGGCGTGACCTCCACCTCCAGCGCCCCCGACGACGGCAGGACGGACGCAAGCGGTTCGCCGACCGGGCTGTCGTCCGGCAGCACGAGGATGCCCTCATGCTCGTCGCTCAGCCCGAGTTCGCGCTCCGAGCAGACCATGCCCGCCGACTCGACGCCGCGTATCACCGCCGCGGTCAGCTCCATCGGCTCGCCGGTCTTTCCGCTCGTAAGCACGGCGCCCACGCTGGCGAACGCGATTTTCTGACCTGCCCCAACGTTCGGCGCTCCACAGACTACCGTGGACGTCCCGCTGCCCGTGTCCACCTCCGCCAGCCGCAGCCGGTCAGCGTTGGGGTGCGGGTGCACGTCCACGACATAGCCGACGACGACGTTCTCCCACCCGCCGCCGGGCCCCGGGTCGTACGTGGTCTCCAGACCGGCCATGGTCAGGCGGTGGGCCAATTCCGCCGGAGGCATCCGCAATGGGACGTACCCGGCAAGCCATGAGAGAGGAACACGCATCAGGAAGACAGGCTCCGAAGGTAGTGCGTCAGTCAGTCCGAAGGGTGAGGATATAATGATAACGTGACATGCGGAAGGCATGGGCACATGGGGCGGAGGGTGCCGCATGAAACTCCAAGGTTCGATCCTTTCCATCGCTCTGGGCGTTTTGCTCCTGTCGCTGCTTGCCGTCGTGGCTGGCTGCAGCGCAGAAGAGGAGGAAACTCCCACCAGCGAGCCTGCAGCTCAGGCCACGGCCACGGCGACCGATACGCCTGCCGAACCAGCGGGTCCGCCGCCGCCAACGCCCATGATGCCGGAGTTCCAGTTGACGGACCGCACGGGCGGTGAGGTCGGCGACATGGCCCCGGAGTTCAGTGGCATCGATCAGTGGCTCAACGGCGAAGCGCTGACGATGCAGGGTCTGCGCGGGGACGTTGTGCTCATCGACTTCTGGACGTACACCTGCGTGAACTGCATCCGCACGATGCCGTACCTGCGCGAGTGGAACGACAAGTATGCGGACCGTGGACTCACCATGGTGGGCGTGCACACCCCGGAGTTCGATTTCGAGAAGATAACCGAGAATGTTGTCGCCGCGAACGAGGAGCTGGGCGTCGTCTGGCCCGTCGCCCAGGACAACGACTTCCGCACGTGGCGCTCCTACAACAACCGGTTCTGGCCCGCGAAGTACCTGATCGACGCGGACGGTATCGTGCGGTACACGCACTTCGGCGAGGGTGCGTACGACGAGACGGAGCACCATATCCGCGCCTTGCTGGAAGAGGCGGGTAACGACGTTTCGGACATCGCCGCGGGCGAGGACTCCGGACCGACGTTCGACCTGCGGGCGCGTGGGACGTCAGTCGACAACCAGCAGACACGGGAGATCTACGGGGGCTGGCAGCGCAACGCGTCGACCACCGGGTTCTACATCGCGCACCCGCAGTACTACGATGCGCAGGGTCTCACGCAGTTCTATCGCGACCCGGGCAACCACCTGAACCAGGTCATGTACCTGCACGGCTCCTGGACCTCGGACCTCGAAGCGATAACCCACGGGAGGGAGACCGAGGACTACGAGGACTACATAGCACTCCGCTTCTTCGCCCGTTCCGTCAACATTGTCGTTGACCTGGAAGAGGGCGTGGAGCCGTTCGAGGTTGAAGTCACGCTCGCTGAGAGCCTGCCTGCGGACGCCGAGCCGGGAACGGAGTTGTCCTACCGGCCGCTGACCGAGGACGAGGCTGGAGAGCACATCCTCATCAGGGGCGGACGCAGCTACTTCGTGGTGGACGAGCCGGACCTGTACAACGTGATTTCGCTGCCGGAGTTCGGCGACGCGGAGTTGAAGTTCTCGTCGAACTCCCCGCACTTCGCACTATTCGCGCTCACGTTCGGCTCCTACAACGAAGTCGAGGTCTTCTAGCGGACCGGGATGCGAATTCTGCGCCCGCATATCGCCGTCCTTGGTCTGCTGTTCGGTGCATGCCTGGCGGTGGCGTGCTCATCCGAGTCCACACCCGACCCCACTCCCACGCCCACGCTCCCGCCAACCGCAACGCCGACGCCCATCCCCACCCCCTCGCCGGCACTCCCCGCATTCCAGACGTCCGGAAACGCAGGCGGCAAGATAGGTGACAGCGCTTCCGAGTTTACGGGTATCGCACAGTGGCTGAACAGCGATCCGCTGACGATGGAGGAGCTGCGGGGGAAAGTGGTGCTGGTGGACTTCTGGACGTACACCTGAATCAACTGCATACGTACCGTGCCGTACGTGGCAGACTGGAACGCAAAGTACGCCGGCGACGGGTTCACGGTCGTCGGCGTGCACACGCCGGAGTTCGAGTTTGAGAAGCTGACTGAGAACGTTATCGAGGCCGCCGCGGAACTGGGTGTCGTCTGGCCCATTGCGCAGGACAACAGCTTCCGCACGTGGCGCTCCTACAACAATCGGTACTGGCCCGCGGTGTACCTGGTCGACGCGAGCGGCGTCATCCGCTACACCCACTTCGGCGAAGGCGCGTACGAGCGGACCGAGCACCACATCCGCGCGCTGATGGCAGAGGCGGGCCATGAGGTGCCGGACGTTTCCATCGGCAGGCAGGAGTCCTAGGGGTATGCGGAGCCTGTACATCACGCTGGCGACTCTCGGAGCGCTTGCCGCCGTAGTGCTCCTTCCCGCGTGCTCCCCTGGGCCGACGCCGACCCCGGTCCCCACTCCTACGCCTGAGATGCAGGAGTGGGAGCCGATTCTCGGCACGACCGTGCTGCGCACAGGGACGCAGCGCATCGCGTTCCTGCTCGCTGCGGGTACGGGGTTGGTGCGCATCCCAGAGGCGACCGTCACTACGAGCTTCCTTGACGGCAACGCGGACGGCGAGACCGTGACCGCGCAGTTCCACGAGTGGCCGCTAGGCACCCGCGGCTCCTACGTGACGCGGTTGGCCTTTCCGCAGACGGGTATGTGGCGGCTCGAAATCGAGGGCGAGGGCGGCGAGGCCACACTGGACGTACAGGTGGACGAGACATCCATCGTGCGGGACATCGGGGAGATAGGCCTCTTCAGCAACACCAAGACGCTGGAGAGCGAGGGTGGAGACCTCACGCGCATCACCTCCCACTACCGCCCTGACCCGGCGCTTTACGAGGTAACGGTCGGTGAGTCGCTGTTCAGCGGCAGGCCGTCGGTGGTGGTGTTCGCGTCGCCCGCCTTCTGCACGACGCCCACCTGCGGGCCACAGGTCGAGACGGTAACGGAGCTGCGGGAAGCGTACCCGGACGCCGCGGACTACATCCACGTCGAGGTGTACGACAACCCGGACGAGATCCAGGGAGACCTCACCAAGGGTGTGCTCTCGCCGGTGCTGGCGGAGTGGGGCATAGACCAGGTCCCTCACTACCGCAACGAGTCCTGGACGTTCGTCATCGGCGCGGACGCGCGCATCGCCGAGCGCTTCGAGGGCTACGCCACGTTCGCGGAGCTGGAGGAGGCGCTGCAGGCCGCGCCGGCGAGCTAGGCTACGTACCGCGGTTGTTAGCGCCGACACCCGGCGCCGACTACACTGCTGCCCTGCCAGTCTGGCAGACCACCTCTCCCCCTGACGAAGGTGTAGGGCGAGCGCCTATGCGCCTACTCCAACAAGCGCGAGCGACAGCCCTGATCAGCCGGGGAGGCCTCCCGCTGTTCGCTGCGTTCCTTGTCTGGGGCGCGGGGAGCGGGGCCCAGACCCTGGGCCGCCCGCTGCTGGCGTTCGAGTTCAGCGGGTCGGTCTTCCTCGTCACGTTGCTCATCTCGTCGCTTGCGCTCTCGCGGATCGTGGCTGGCCCGATCACCGGGTTCCTGGTCGACCGCGTGGGACGCAGGCCGCTGGCCGCAACGGGCAGTGGCATCAGGGCGGCCTGCTCCGTGGGAGACGTGTTCGCACAGAACTACGTCCAGTTCTTCGCCCTGGAGTTCATCGGGGCCATCGGCCTCACGATGTTCAACACCACGTCCATCGTCATGATCGCGGACCTGAGCGAACGAGAGAACCGGGGACGCGCGGTCGCGCTGCGGACGACGGCGCTCAGGGTTGGCCAGGTGGCGGGGCCGTTGCTGGCAGCAGGTGTCGCGTACGCGTTCGGTCTCCGGTACGTCTTCCTCATCAACGCCGCGGCGAAACTCATCGTCATGTTCATCATCATCAAGATGATGGCTGAGACGAGACCGGAGCCGGAGGTGTCCGGCCGTGCCAGGGAGCGGCCCCCAGCCGGCGCAGGAGGTCTCCGGGCGGTACTGCCCATCATGTTGAGCCGGAGCTTCGCGGTGCTCGCGATAACAACGTTCGGCATCCACCTCATGACCCAGGGCGTCTTCCAGTCGCTCTTCCCCATCCAGTCGAAAGAGCAGGCGGGGCTGTCCGCCGGCGACGTGGGAACGCTGGTCAGCATCGCCAGCGTCGTCACGTTGCTGTTCGCGTTCCCCAACGGGATGATCGTGGACCGCTTCGGGAGGAAACCGTCGCTCGTGCCCGGCCTGCTCCTGTTGGCGGGGACGGCCGTACTCCTGGCGATGAGCCGGGACTATACCGGCGCGCTCATGGTGGCGCTCGCCTATGGCCTCGGACAATCGATGACGCTGGGAGCGTCGCAGACCTTCGCGATGGACCTCGCACCGGAGGCGCAGCGCGGCACATTCCTTGGAGCGTGGTCCATATCCCAGAACCTCGGTTCGTTCGTCGGGCCGCTCGCCGCCGGGGCCATCGTCGACGCATGGGGCTTCGCGCCCGCATTCCTCGCCACGGCTGCCTGGCTCGGCGGGAGCGCGGTCGTCATGGCGTTGTTCGGGCCGGAGACGCGCGCCCCTGATCGAAGGCTTCCAAAAGGCTGCTGATGGGGCTACAATCCGGCAGGCTGCGACGGCGCTGCAGAGTCGCGCCACACTCAGAAGTTTCAAGAGGAGGGACGAGATGACTTCCAACCAGTACTGGTGGCCAGACCAGCTAGACCTGAAGCCTCTGCGCCAGAATTCCCCCCAGTCCGACCCGATGGGTGCAGACTTCGACTACGCCGAGGCGGTGAAGAGCCTCGACGTCGAGCAACTGAAGAAGGACATCGAGGAGGTGATGACGACCTCCCAGGACTGGTGGCCCGCCGACTACGGCCACTATGGGCCACTCTTCATCCGCATGACCTGGCACGCCGCCGGCACCTACCGCATCAGCGACGGCCGGGGAGGCGGAGGCTCGGGCCACCAGCGCTTCGCGCCGCTCAACAGCTGGCCCGACAACGGGAACCTGGACAAGGCGCGCCGCCTGCTCTGGCCCGTCAAGCAGAAGTACGGCCGGAACCTCTCCTGGGCCGACCTCATCATCTTCGCCGGCAACTGCGCGCTGGAGTCGATGGGCTTCAAGTCCTTCGGTTTCGCCTTCGGACGCCCGGACGTCTGGGAGGCCGACGAGACCGACTGGGGCTCCGAGCAGACGTGGCTCGACGACCAGCGCCACGGCGGCGGCGGAGAGCTCCAGGGCCCCCTCGGCGCTGACCACATGGGCCTCATCTACGTGAACCCCGAAGGGCCGAACGGCAACCCGGACCCGATGGAGGCAGCGAAGTACATCCGCCAGACGTTCAAGCGCATGGCTATGAACGACGAAGAGACGGTTGCCCTCATCGCCGGCGGGCACACGTTCGGCAAGGCGCACGGCGCCGCGCCGGACTCCCTCCACGTCGGCCCGGAACCGGAGGGGGCCGGTATCGCCGAGCAGGGCTTCGGCTGGAAGAACAACTACGGCAGCGGCAAGGCCGGCGACACGATCACCAGCGGCCTCGAAGGCGCCTGGACCAACGACCCAGTGAAGTGGGACAACAACTTCTTCGAGAACCTGCACGGGCACGAGTGGGAGCTGACCAAGAGCCCGGCGGGCAAGTCGCAGTACACGCCCACGAATGCGGCCTCGGCCGCGACCGTGCCGGATGCACACGACCCCGCCAGGAAGCACGCTCCCATGATGCTCACGACCGACCTTTCGCTGCGGACGGACCCCGAGTACGCGGCGATCTCGAAACGGTTCCTCGAGAACTTCGCGGTCTTCGAGGACGCATTCGCCAGGGCGTGGTTCAAGCTGATCCACCGCGACATGGGCCCCCGCAGCCGCTACGTCGGCCCGCTGGTCCCTGAAGAGGCGCTGCTCTGGCAGGACCCCGTCCCCGCTGCCAACCACGAGCTGATCGGGGAGCAGGACGTCGCCGACCTCAAGGCGAAGGTCCTCGCCTCCGGGCTGTCCGTTTCCCAGCTGGTCTCGACCGCCTGGGCGTCCGCTGCATCGTTCCGCGGCACCGACAAGCGCGGCGGAGCGAACGGCGCCCGCGTCCGCCTCGCGCCCCAGAAAGACTGGGAAGTGAACGACCCCGCAGCGCTCAGCGGCGTGCTGCAGACGCTGGAGGGCATCCAGGCCGAGTTCAACAGCGGCGGGAAGAGTGTTTCCCTCGCCGACCTGATCGTCCTTGCCGGATGTGCGGGCGTCGAGCAGGCCGCCAGGAGTGCCGGTCACGACGTACAGGTCCCGTTCTCGCCGGGTCGCACTGACGCGACACAGGAGTGGACCGATGTCGAGTCGTTCGCCGTGCTCGAACCGACTGCAGACGGCTTCCGCAACTACGTGCAGGCTGGTCAGGCAGGGAAGCCTGAAGACCTGCTGGTGGAGCGTGCATACATGCTGACGCTGACCGCTCCCGAGATGACGGCGCTCGTTGGCGGCCTGCGCGTCCTGGGCGCGAATACCGGGCAGTCCGCCCATGGCGTCCTGACCGACAGGCCTGGGACGTTGAGCAACGACTATTTCGTGAACCTGCTCGACATGGGCACCGAGTGGGGGCCGACCTCTTCGTCGCAGGACGTGTTCGAGGGACGCGACCGCCAGAGCGGAGCAGTCAAGTGGACCGGCACCAGGGTGGATCTGGTCTTCGGGTCGAACTCGGAGCTCAGGGCTCTCGCCGAGGTCTACGGATGCGACGACGGGCAGGAGCAATTCGTCAGCGACTTCGTGAGCGCGTGGAACAAGGTGATGAACCTGGACCGCTACGACCTGGCATAGTCGCTGCGCGAAAGATCGCGGATAGCAGGACGCCCCCGGAGGCCTCAAGACCCCGGGGGCGTTTCTTGCATGGCAGGACTCTATTGTGAGAGCGTCTCGATGCCCCTCATGAACCGGCCTGCGTGGGCACGCTCGGCGCGCGCCAGGGTCTCGAACCACTCCGCGAGTTCGTCGAAGCCCTCGTCGCGGGCAGTGCGCGCGAAGCTGGGGTACATCTCGGTGTAGTCGTAGGTCTCGCCGGCGACGGCGGCCCTGAGGTTGTCCTCCGTGCTGCCGATAGGCTCGCCGGTCGTGGGGTCGCCGATCTCTTTGAGGAAGTCGAGGTGGCCGAAGGCGTGGCCGGTCTCAGCCTCAGAGATGTCGCGGAAGAGTCCGCCGATCTCCGGGTAGCCCTCGATGTCGGCGCGGCGGGCGAAGTACAGGTACCGTCTGTTCGCCTGCGCCTCGGCTGCGAACGCGTGCTTCAGGTTCTGCTCACTCTGTGTGCCCTGCAATTCTGGCATTAGTACACATCTCCTCAATGTCGGGTAAGCCCGCCGTGGACGAGCGCCTCCCACAGCGCCATGCGGCCGGGATGAACGACTATAGGATGGGCTCGGGCAAGGGTCAATCCCTGCCGGGCATGACCTGTCACCGGCGGTTTGCCGCCGTTCCCATGCGGGCATATCCTTTTCCTGAAGGGCGTGGCCGAGGTTTATGAGCGCTCCTGTGCGCTCGGATGGCCCCTTCCCACATCATGGAGAGAGGTGGAATCGTCGTGAGCGTGCTGATCGAGCGGGACCCTGAGATCGCGGAGGCTATCCGGAAAGAGTCTGACCGGCAGCGCAGGAACATCGTTCTCATCGCTTCTGAGAACTACGCGAGCCGCGCGGTGATGGAGGCGCAGGGCTCGCCCCTGACGAACAAGTACGCGGAGGGCTACCCTGGAAGGCGCTACTACGGGTCCTGCGAGTTCGTGGACATCGCCGAGCAACTCGCTATCGACCGTGCGAAGCAGCTTTTCGGAGCGGAGCATGCCAACGTGCAGCCTCATGCGGGCGCCACTGCCAACATGGAGGCGTACGCCGCGCTCTGCGACGTCGGCGACACCATCATGGGCCTGCAGTTGGACCAGGGCGGTCACCTGACCCACGGCAGCCCCGTCAACTTCTCGGCGAAGCTCTACAACTTCTCCGCCTACGGACTCGACCCCGAAACGGAACAACTGGACTACGACGCCATCGCCGAACAGGCGCGGGAAGTCAGGCCGAAGGTCATCGTTGCGGGATACACGGCGTACCCGAGAACGATAGATTTCGCGCGGTTCGCGGAGATTGCCGAGGAAGTGGGCGCCGTGCTCATGGTGGACATGGCGCATATAGCGGGGCTGGTCGCTGCAGGAGCGCATCCTTCACCGCTGCCGCACGCGTCGGTCGTAACCAGCACGACCCACAAGTCGCTGCGCGGGCCGCGCGGCGCGTTCATCCTCTGTACGGAGGAGCACCGGCGCAACATAGACCGCGCCGTGTTCCCGTACGCGCAGGGAGGGCCGCTCATGCACGCGATAGCGGCCAAAGCAGTCTGCTTCGGCGAGGCGCTGCAGCCGGAATTCGCCGCATACGGTCATCAGATCGTGGAGAACGCCCGCGCCATGGCGGCGGCGCTGGAGGGCGAGGGCCTGCGCATCGTGTCCGGCGGCACGGACAACCACCTGATGCTCGTAGACCTGCGGCCCCTCGGCTGGACGGGACAAGAGGCGGAGGAAGCCCTCGGGAGAGTGCGCATCACGGTGAACAAGAACGCCATCCCGAACGACCCGCAGCCCCCGCGCGTCACGAGCGGCCTGCGGCTCGGTACACCGGCGGTCACGGCACGAGGGTTTGGGGTCGAGGAATGCCAGAAGGTGGCGCAACTCCTCGTGCGGACGCTGCACAGCCGGGACGACGAGGCCGCGCTCAACGCCATCGCCGACGAGGTTGGCCAGCTGACGGCGGGCTTCCCTGTGCCGGGGCTGGACGACTAGGCGCGGTTGCGGTTCCCACCGCTGCGCGTGCTATAATTGCGTGACGTGCGCGGAATCAGTCCGCGCGGTTTTCGGTTCAGGCGCGAAAGACTTACGGAACCAGAGAGGGAGCGGGAGTGCGTCAGTACGAGTTGGTATTGCTGGTCCATCCTGATGCCGACGAAGAACGGCTGGGAGCGGTCGTTGAGCGCGTCCGGCGCGTGGCGGCCGACCACGGCGGCGACGTCGTGGGTGAGAACAACTGGGGCAAGCGCAAGCTGGCCTACAAGATAGGCCGTTTCACCGAGGCCAACTATCACCTGGCGAACCTCGAGATGGAAGGCACGGGGACCGCGGTGCTGGAGAACTCCCTCAAACTGACGGACGACGTCATCCGGCATCTCCTCATCCGCCTGGATGAGGACTAAGGGAGCGCAGCGTTGGTCGGGTACAACAAGATAATGGTGATCGGGAACGTGGGAACGGACCCGGAGATGCGGTATACGCCCTCCGGCTCTCCGGTGACCTCCTTCCGCATCGCTGTGAGCCGAACGTATAACACGCGCGAAGGCGAGCGGCGGCAGGAGACGGAATGGTTCACGGTGACGGCGTGGGATAACCTTGCCGAGCAGGTGAACCAGTACCTGTCCAAGGGGCGGAGAGCCTTTGTTGAGGGGCGTTTCCACAGCCATTCTTTCCAAGGGAACGACGGCCAGATGCGGTACCGCAGCGAGATAATTGCTTCTACGGTGCGGTTCCTGGACAGGCCGGGCGCAGGGGACGAGAGCGGCGAATACGGCGGAGGGCCCTACGCGCAGAGCGGAGGCGCCGCCGACTACGGCGGGCACGACGTGCTTTCGCCGGACGACCTGCCCTTTTGAAGGAAGCACACCACGGGTCTAACCGGCCCGCGTGGACCACGGAGGAGAGCACGTAGATGCAGAACGTACGACGGCGGCGGCCCGGGGGGCGCCGGTTTTTCCCCAGGCGGAAGGTCTGCTACTTCAGCGCGGAGAAGAAGACACCTGACTACAAGGACGTTCCCGTCCTGCGACGGTTCGTCTCCGAGTGGGGGAAGATCGAGTCGAGCCGGCGCACGGGCACACGAGCGCGCCACCAGCGCAAGCTTGCAGTGGCCATCAAGCGCGCGCGCTTCCTCGCACTGCTTCCGTACACCGGCGGTCACAGCCTCATCGAGCTGACCCGTCCGGACCGCGGCCCGCGTCGGACCGGTCCCCGCGAAGGTGGGTTCGGGCGTCCAGGCAGCAGGCCCCCTGTTGAGACAACCGCTGACACAAGCGCCCCGGTCGCTGCAGCGGGCGCCGAGACCGCTTCCGCTCCCGAGGCTCCCGCAGAGGGCGCCATTGCCGAGGCCCCGGCGGAAGCTCCCGTTGCCGAAGCGGAAGCCGCTGCCGAGGCTGTGCCGGCTGCCGAAGGAGAAGCCCCTGAGGCCGCCGAGGGTACGGCAGACTCCGAAGAGTAGTAAACGCCTTCATGCGACAACGCCGCCGCGCGGAACGCCAGCAATCGGCACGCTCAGCCTCTCCCCAGATCGCGGGCCGTCGTCTCAACGAACGGCAGCGCCAGCGGTTGCTCCTTGTTGCCATCGTGGTGGTGCTGCTGGGGCTCGTCGCCATGCTCGCGGTGGGCTGGTACATGAACCAGTACCGTGTACCGCGCAAGGTGGTAGCCGAGATCGACGGCGTGCAGTACCAGCTGCGGGATGTGCTTCCTTACGCGATGCTGGACGCCTCGGTGACCGGCTCGTTTACACCGGACCAGGGACTCAACAACCTCCTTGGCGACGGCATCATCGAGCGCAAGGGTTCCGAGATAGGCGCGGTGATCGAACCCGGCGCGGTGGAGTCCACCATTGTGCGGCGGTTCGAGCCGTCCTCGGAAGGGGAGGAAGCCGAACCGCCCGCGGGCTTGAGCGAGGAAGGGCGTGAATCGTTCGAGAGTTACCTTGAACTCTTCGGAGTCACTGAAGACGATTACCGGGCGTGGACCGCGGGCCAGTTGCGACGAGAGGCTGCGCTCGAACATTTCGATATCCAGGCCCCGGAGACGACAGAGCAGGTACACGTCGAATGGATCGTGACCACGAACGTGACGGACGCGCGTGACGCGGTTGTGCGCCTCGAAGAAGGCGAGGAGTTCGCTGAGGTCGCCGGTGAGTTGAACGAAGACCTCTTCTTCGCGGATGCGGAAGGCGTCGTGGGCTGGGTGCCGGAAGGGGTGCTGCAGTCCGACGTGGACAGCCTTCTGTTCGCGGAGGGTGTCGAACAGGGCGAGGTCCAAGGGCCGAATACGACGGGCCTTGGTACCATCGTCTTCCGCATTACGGACGGTCCGGCGGACCAACCCCTGACCGGTGTGATGCGGGAGCTGTGGGCGCAGAACGATTTCCAGGAGTGGATAGACGCACAGGCCTTTGGGATGCTGTACTACTTCACGACAGACGATGCCCAATGGCTGGTGGACCAGCTGGAGGACCGTTGATGGGCAAACGCGAGTCGGTCGGCGTGGCGCTCCTCGGCGCGGGTACGGTCGGGGCTGGTGTGGCGCAGACGCTCGCCGACAGGGCCGGCGCACTCGCAGGCTCCGGTGGCCGTCCGCTCCGGCTGGTCGGCGTGCTGGTCCGCGACACCGCGAGGCCCAGGGCCGGACTCCCGCAGGACGTGCGCCTCACCAGCGACCCCGCCGCGCTGCCCGCTGCAGATGACGTGGACATCGTCATAGAGGTGATGGGAGGAGAGCAGCCTGCGCTTTCCTGTATCGAGTCCGCCCTGCGCGCGGGGAAGCACGTTGTCACTGCCAACAAGCTGGTGATGGCACGGCACGGACCGGAGTTGCTCGCCCTTGCGGCGGAACGCGGTGTGACTCTCGGGTTCGAAGCGAGCGTCGGCGGAGGCATCCCCATCATCGGGCCACTGGTGCGCGACCTTGCGGGGAACCGCATCACGGCGGTCAATGCCGTCATCAACGGCACGACGAACTACATACTCACCCGCATGGCGCAGGAAGCGGCGTACGAAGAAGCACTCGCTGAGGCGCAGCGTAAGGGCTATGCCGAAGCCGACCCGTCGGACGACATCGACGGCAGGGACGCCGCCTACAAGCTCGCCATCCTCAGCACCCTCGCATTCCGGTGCGCCGTTCGTGAGCCGGATGTGTACCGGGAGGGCATCCGGGGGCTGGACGCTGCCGATTTCGAGTATGCGCGCGAGCTTGGTTACGTCATCAAGCTGCTGGCGACGAGCCGGTTGCAGGACGGCGCCGTGCAGGCGCGTATCCATCCCGTATTCCTGCCGGAGCGGCATCCCCTCGCAAAGGTGGACGGCGTCTACAACGCGGTGGAGTTGGAGGGAGACCTCGTTGGATGGACGATGTTCCAGGGGCCGGGCGCGGGCGCTTCTCCTACCACGTCGGCCATCATCGGAGACCTGCTCGCCATCGTGCGGGCTTCGGCATCCGGCGGCGCGCCATCCGGGTACCCGGATGTACGTGAACGCGTCTCCATGCTGCCGGTGACAGAGCTGGAGACGAAGTACTATCTTCGACTGCGAGCGTACGACAAGCCCGGCGTGATGGCGCAGATCACCGGCGTGCTGGGAGAGATGGGCGTCAGCCTCGCGTCCATCATCCAGAAGGAAGTTCCTGAGGACGCGGGGACTCCCGCCGAAGTCGTTATCATCACCCACAAGGCGCGGGAGTCGGCAGTGCAGGAGGCTGTACGTAAACTCGAGGCGCTGGCGGTGGTCTACGGCGCGCTGAAACTCGTGCGCATCGAGGACGGCTCGGCGTAGGACGAGGACCGCGGAGGAAGCGTGAGCGAAGGAGTCCTGAAACGATACGCGAGTCGGCTGCCGCTCACGGCGGCGACTCCGGCGCTGACCATCGGCGAGGGGAACACGCCGCTCGTTCGCTCGCGCAACCTGGAAAGAGAATTCGGCGTTGGGACGCTGTACTTCAAGCTGGAAGGCTGCAACCCCACGGGATCGTTCAAGGACCGGGGGATGGTAGTTGCCGTGGCTAAGGCGATGGAGGAGGGCATGACGCGCCTGCTCTGCGCTTCCACGGGCAACACCAGCGCATCGGCGTCCGCATTCGGGGCTGCGGCGGGGCTGGAGACGGTGGTCCTCGTGCCGGAGGGCAGCGTAGCGCCAGGCAAGATGAGCCAGGCCGTCGCCTACGGCGCGCGCATCGTCACCATCCAGGGCAACTTCGACGACGCGCTCCGCATCGCGCGCGAACTGGCCTCGTACGAGGAACGTTTCGCGCTGGTCAACTCCGTGAACCCGAACCGGCTCGAAGGGCAGAAGACCGCGGCATTCGAGATCGTCGACGACATCGGCGACGCGCCGGACTACCTGTTCATCCCCGTGGGGAACGCTGGCAACATCACGGCCTACTGGCGGGGGTTCGTCGAGTATCACCAATCGGGCGTCTCGACGCGCCGCCCTCGCATGATGGGGATGGAGGCCGCCGGAGCGGCCCCGATCGTCAGAGGCGCTCCCGTCCTCAAGCCGGAGACCGTTGCCTCGGCGATCCGCATCGGCAACCCCGCGAACTGGGCGGGGGCCGTCGCCGCTCGCGACGAGTCCGGGGGAACGATAGACGCCGTCACGGACGACGAGATACTCGAAGCGTACGGACTGCTGCCGAGTATGGAAGGCATCTTCTGCGAACCCGCGTCCGCCGCCGGCGTTGCCGGACTCATCAAGCAGGCGCGCGCCGGCGGCGACTTCTCGTCGGCGACCGTGGTGTGCATCATCACAGGGAGCGGACTGAAGGACACACCGGTGGCGGAACGCCTCGCGACGCGCCGACCGGAGTCCGCTCCGCCGGACGTCCGTGAGGTCGCGCGGGTGATCACGCAGGGTTGAGGAGGAGACGTTGACGATAGACTCGGCCAGGGTGGAGCGCGCCGTTCGCGAACTGCTGCTTGCCATAGGCGAGGACCCGGAACGCGAGGGATTGCGCGATACGCCAGGCCGCGTTGCCCGGATGTACGAGGAGGTCACGGGAGGCATCGACCAGAACGCGAAAGAAGTGCTCTCCGTGCAGTTTGACGAATCGCACCAGGAGATGGTGCTGATGCGCGACATGCCCTTCTACTCGCTCTGCGAGCACCACCTCCTTCCCTTCTTCGGAACGGCGCACGTCGCCTATATCCCCCACGGCAAGATCGTCGGCATCAGCAAGCTGGCGCGCGCCGTGGATATCTTTGCGAAGCGCCCGCAGGTGCAGGAGCGCCTCACCTCCCAGATCGCGGACGCCATCATGGAGACGGTCCAGCCGTCAGGTGCGGCGGTGGTGATGCGCGCCGAGCACCTCTGCATGTCTATGCGCGGCGTACGCAAGCCGGGCACGTCCATCGTCACCTCCGCGCTGCGCGGCGTCTTCGTCTCGGACGAGGCAACCCGGGCGGAGGCGCTCAGCCTGCTGCAAGAGGGACTGCATTGACGTGCGCCGAGGCTACGAGGTCATTCGCGCCGGTCCGTACGGTCTGGCGGGGACTGCTGGAACGTCTGCCGTGGAGCAGCATCTTCATGACGCCGGAGTGGCAGGAGGCGTGGTGGGACGAGTTCGGCCAGGACGACGAGTTGCGGCTCATCGTCGTGGGTCCTGCGGACGCGCCGCTGGGACTCGCGCCGCTCCATCTGCGCGATGGACGCATCACGTTCATCGGCGGCACGGACCTCTTCGACTACCACGACTTCATTGCCCCAGACGCTGCGTTCTACTCCGAGCTCCTGGACTGCCTGGAAAGCGAACCGTGGAGCGAAATGGAACTCTCGTCCGTTCCGGAATGGTCTCCAACGTTCACATTGCTGCCACAGGCGGCCCGGGAGCACGGCTGCGCCGTGACGGTCGAGGAAGAAGACGTGGTGCCCGGCGTGGTGCTTCCGGAGTCGTGGGACTCGTACCTGGCGGGCCTCCGGAAGAAGGACCGGCACGAGTTGCGGCGCAAGCTGCGGAGGCTGGAGTCCGCAGGCGACGTGCGCGTCCGGCTCGTCGACGCCGGCACGCTGGAGCGCGACCTGTTGCTCTTCCGCGAGGTGATGGCAGAGAGCCGGGAGGAGAAGAGCGAGTTCCTCATTCCTGAACGTGAAGCGTTCTTCCGCCGCGTGACTGCCCGGATGCAGGAAGAGGGCCGCCTGCGCCTCTTCCTGATGGAGATAGACGACGACCCAGCGGCGGCTGCCGTCCTCGCGTTTGACTACGCGGGCAGGCGGCTCCTCTACAACAGCGGCTTCCGACACGCCTACGACCACCTGGCCGCCGGGCTCATGCTCAAGGCGCTCTGCATCAAGGATGCGATAGAGAACGGACTGACCTACTTCGATCTGCTCAGGGGCGCGGAGCACTACAAGTACCACCTTGGCGCGGTGGACGGGCGCATCCACCGCATCGTCGTGAAGCGCTGACCCCCGCACGATGAACGCTATCCGCGTGGCCTGCATCTCGGCCCACGGCTGTCCGCTGTCCGCTCCGGGCACCGGTTCGGCGGGGGGGATGAGCGTCTTCCTGCGAAGCGTCGCGCATGCACTCGCTCGCGCGGGCGTGGAGGTGGATGTCTACGCCGCTTCCCACGGGCGGTGCCAGGTTCCCACCGGTGCTGTATCGCTGAGCCTTACCCACGTCGCCGCGGAGGACGCGCCGGACTTCGCGGACGACCTTCTTGCCGCAGTAGAGGCGTCCGGCGTGCGTTACGACCTCGTCCATAGCCACTACTGGACCTCGGTTGAGCCGGGCCTCCGACTCGCCGAACGGCTGGGCGTGCCGCACGTCTTTACCGGCCACACCGTCGCCGTCATCAAAGAGCATGCCGGCGGCGCGCCGGAGCAGGAGGCCCGGAAGAAAATAGAGGCCGTTGCGTTGCGCCTGTCCCACGCTGTCGTCACGTTTACGGAGGAAGAGTCCACGTTGCTCCACGCCCTGCTCGGACTCCCACCGGGCAGGGCGCACACGGTCCCGATGGGCGTGGACCCGACGCTCTTCAGGCCACAGCCGCGTGCTGAGGCGCGCGCTGCGCTCGGAATCGGTCCCCACGATCGGGTAGTGCTGTCCGTGGGGCGCATCGAACCGTACAAGGGGACGGACATGCTCGTGCGGTCGCTTGCCCTCCTGCGCGGCCCTCGCGACGTCCGCCTGCTCGTTGTCGGCGGCAGCGAGGGGGAACCGGGCGTCGATTGGCTGCACAAGACTGCACGCCTGAGCGGTGTGATCGACCTGTTGGACTGGCGCGCGGCGGTCCCGCAGCCTGAACTCCCCCCGTACTACGCCGCTGCCGACGTGTGCGCTGTGCCGTCGCTGCACGAGACGTTCGGGCTCGCGGCGCTCGAGGCGATGGCCTGCGGGACGCCTGTCGTGGCGTCCGACGCGGGCGGACTCCGCGGACTCGTGCGCCACGGCGAGACCGGCCTGCTCTGCAGGCCCGGCGATGCCGCCGCCCTTGCGGAGGCGCTCGATGCTGTGCTTGGTGGTCCGTCGCGAGCGCGTCGGATGGGCGAGGCGGGCCTGGCGCTGGCTGAGCCCTTCACGTGGGAAGCGTCAGCCGTGCGCCTCGCGGAAGTCTATCGGCAAGTGGTGTCGGCAGGCGTTGGAGACCTGAGCGCACGCTAAGGAAGCTGCAGCTCATACCAGAAGGAGCGCCAGTCGCGCACGAAGCCCAGGTTCTCATAGACGCGGATGGCGGGGGGGTTCTCGCTGTCCACCGTGATCTCCAGGCTCGGCGAGCCCAGTTCCAGCAGTCTGTCCATGCCCGCTCCAGTCACCGCGCGGCCCAGCCCCTGTCCCTGGCGGCCCGGCAGCACGCCAACCATCCCTACGATGCCCGGCGCATCCTCCGCCTCTCGGTGGCACCAGCAGTAGCCCAGGAGTGCGCCACTCTCCTCCAACAGCGCGACAGGGTCAGGGCGCAGGTCCGGCAGTTCGAAGATGCGGTACGCGATCTCCGCCGGTGTGTTCGGCGCATATCCCCAGCTGCCGGTGAACGCCGTGTTCTGCACGTCCGTTACTGCGGGAGCGTCCTCGGGCTCGGCCAGACGGAGCGTCATGCCGTCCGGCACGGGCGCGTTGACGGGCTCGGTTCCCTCGCGGCGCAGGTGGAGGTGCGTGCGTATGTGCGCCCAACCCCGCCCGGCGAACGCCGCGCGGCGCGCCTCGTCGGACTCCGGCACGTCGACCTGCAGTACGCCAAGTCCGGCAGCGCGGGCCCGTTCCGACGTCTCCCGCAGGAGCGCGTCGCCTGCACCGCCTCCCCGGTGCTGGTTGCTGCCCTTCATCTCCAGCACGCCGCGGCCGATGGCGGGTTCGCGGATGAGCAAGGCGTACCCTGCGGGAGTGCCGTCGTCGGTGAACGCGAGCAGGCAGTCGCGCCTGGCGTCGACGTTCGGCTGAGCCAGCCACCGTGCGAGTGCTGCCGATTCCGCAGGGGACGGTGTGTGCCCCAGACGCAGCCCGGCGAGCGCCTCGAGGTCGTCAGGAGTGTACGAGCGTATGCTGGGAGGGTTCGGCATGAGCGTGGCGGAACGCGTATCATCTTACCAGACCCCTATTCGATTCCCTGGGAGGCGCATGGAAACGATCGACACCCCGGAACGGGCCATGCTCGTGATTCCCCATCCCGACGACGGCGAGTCAGGCGCGGGCGGCAGCGTCGCCAAGTGGTCGCGCGACGGGTCCCGCATCCTCTACGTCGTTTGCACGAACGGCGACAAGGGTTCCTCCGA
Organism: Dehalococcoidia bacterium; assembly: GCA_034423175.1. GTDB lineage: Bacteria > Chloroflexota > Dehalococcoidia > Lucifugimonadales > Australimonadaceae > Bin16. Next base: position 13,861 of record DAOUJA010000006.1, on the reverse strand, counting down.
CCCTGAGATGACGAGCGAGCGGCTTGCCGCGATGCGCGAGGAAGAGCAGCGCAAGGCTGCTGCAACCGCGGGCGCCGAGGACGTGGTCTTCCTCCGCTACGGCGACGGCGAACTGGAGGACACGCGCGAGTTCCGCGGGCGGCTCGTCGAACAGGTGCGCCGTTGGAAACCCGACGTCGTGCTGGCCATGGACCCCGTTCGGTTGGAGGGGCACGGCCACCGCGACCACCGCATCTCCGGACTGGCGGCGATGGACGCCTGCTTTCCCTACGCGCGTGACCGCCTGCACTACCCGGAGCACATCGTGCGGGGACTGGAGCCGCACAAGGTCGGCTCCGTTCTCCTCTGGGGCTCGGAGAAACCGGACGTCGTCGTAGACATCGCCGACACCATCGAGACCAAGATGCAGGCCCTTGCCGCGCACGAGAGCCAGCTCTCCTCCGACCCCGTCCGTATCGAGACCTTCGTGAAGCGCCGCGCCGAGACGGCCGCCGAACGCGCAGCGGAGCACGGCCACGACCTCACCTACGCGGAACTCTTCCGGCGCATCAACTTCCGGCGCTAGTGACGATGTATCCATGTGCTGATACACTCGTGTTCGGCACATGGACTGGAACGCTACTTACCGCATCGCACTCAGTCTCATTGCGCTCCTGGCTCTTGCCGGCGCAGCCTGGTCAGTCGTCGCGCCGGAACCCAGCCCCGGCGTCGAGATCGTCCGGCCCACGCCCTCTGTAATCGCTGCTGTCTTGCCGGATGACTCAGGCGGTACAACGACACCGACTGCCGGGCCGCAGCTCTCCGTCAACCTCAACACCGCCTCCGTGCGGCAGTTGATGGCGCTCCCCGGCATCGGTGAGACTCTCGCCGGGCGTATCGTGGCCTATCGTGAGCAGAACGGCCCCTTCCTGCGCATCGACCAGATCATGGCTGTTTCCGGGATCGGGACCGGCACCTACGAGAAGCTGCGCGCTCATGTCCATGTAAGGGAATAAATGCATGCTTGTCTCGTTGACCGTGTTCAGATGCATACGTATGCTAGCCGCCTGATGATTATGAATGACTCCTCCACCGACGCTGTCCCGCGGGTACCGCTCCTGCCGGGCGAATCAATCGAGATGGTGTTCGACGCCCGCAACGGGCTTCTCTCGGAGTCCGACCCGCGTGGCGAAGCACTCGTCGTCACGAACGAGCGCGTGTTGCGGGACGGTGTCGCCGAGGGCGCACGGGTCGTGAGCATGTTCCCGCTCAGCGACCTCGCCGCCGTTGAGGTGTCCGACAGCGGACGCTCACTGGAACGGCTGGGGCAGGGCATCGTGCTGGCTGCTGTCGGTCTCGTTCTTGGCGGGCTGAGCTGGTTCATCCTGGAGATTCAGGTCCTCTCGGTAGTCCTGGGCGGACTGCCCATACTGGCGGGCATCTACATGCTCACCGGGTGGGCGTTCCCGGACACGGAGGGGGCGCTCCACCTGTACGCGCCCGGTCATGCCATCGCCCTCCCGTTGCGGTCCGCGACCGCCCGGGAAGGCGTCTATGCGGCGATGCGCCGCATCTATGAATTGCGATGGGTGGACCCCGCCGCGCTGGAAGAATTGGAAGCGGTCCTGGATATTCCCGTAGCTGCCGAGCCGGAAGCCGAAGAAGAGCCGCAGACGATGGAGGCGGAGCTCAACAAGCTCGTCGAAGAGGTCGACGAGAACACTCCCGAGCCTCCGGAACAGCCCAAGAGCTTCTGGGACATCTTCCGCCGCAAGTCGTAGCCGCGTACTTCCCTCAGTCGTTCGGTTCGATCGTCATGCAGGCCAACGGCCCCGGTCCGACGCTCAGGCTTCCGCCCCTTCCCAACGACAGCCGTCCGCCGCGCGCCACGACGTGCGCCGCCTGCGCCAGCTTCTGATGCCCCAGCGTGGCGCCGTCGCCGCGCAGCGAGCGCCATGCGCGTTCCAGCACGCGCGGCAACAGCGCGGGAGGCAGCTTCCGCAATGCGCCCTTCGGCCATGACACCGACGCTCCCGATCGTTCCTCGACCTCGCTGACGGCCTCCGCCGCAAGCTGATCGAGGAGTGCGTCGTCATCGGCGGCGCGCTCGGCGAATCCTGCCAGTGCTGCGCGGACATGCGGATTGAGCGGGGCGAGCTCGCGCAGCACGCGCAGGCGCACGCGGTTGCGGGCGTAGCGCAGCGAGCGGTTCGTGGCGTCGCGGGCCGGCCGGACCCCAGCCTCCGCGCAGACGGCCTCCGTCTCGGCGCGGGTGACGTGCAGCAGCGGCCGCAACAGCGTGAGCGTGCGGCCGTCGACGTTGCGCTCCGAGCATTCGCGGATCGCCCCGGCGCCGCGCAGCCCGCTCCCCCGCGTCAGGCGCAGCAGCACGGTCTCTGCCTGGTCATCCTGGGTGTGGGCAGTGAGCACCGCAACCGCGCCGTGGGCGCCGGCTGCGTCGGTCAGGAACCGATAGCGGGCCTCCCGGGCTCCCGCCTCGTCGGACGGCGACTGCGCCGCGCCGGACGTGAAGGGCACGCCGAGCGACGCGGCGGCGCGCCGCACGGAGGCCCGCTCGCGGCGGTCCGCGGTGGGGCGCAGGCCGTGAGAGAAGTGCGCGGCCACCATGCGGCGCCGTGTCCGTGCGCCAACCTCGGCGGAGGCGAGAAGCATCGCCATCGAGTCTGCGCCGCCGGATACAGCGAGCAGCAGCCCGCCATTGCCCAGTTGCCCGCGGTGCCGTGCGAGCGCGCGGCGCATCGCCATGGCCACCCGCCGTGCCGCGCTGCGTGAGCCGGAGGGCGTCATTCCCCTTTCGGCTCGGGATCCCGCCTGACGCGCACGCGTCCGATGCGGACGCCCTGCATCTCCAGCACCGCGAAATGCAGGTTCCCGAACGAGACCTCCGCTCCGACCTCCGGTATGCTGCCCAGGCGCTCCAGCAGGAATCCAGCAACCGTTTCGTACTCCCCGCTGGGCAGGTCAAGCGATAACTGCTCGTTGGCATCCGCGATGGAGAGCCTGCCGTCCAGGTATGCGGTGTACTCGTCCAGCACCTCTACCTGCGGCGCCGCGTTCTCCTCGTCTCCCTCTTCTTCCACCCTGCCGACGATGGACTCGACCAGCCGCTTGAAGGTGACGAGGCCTGCGACGCCGCCGAATTCGTCTGCCACCATCACGACGGGGTCCCCATTGGAGCGCATCTCGTCGAAGAGGTCGTCCAGGCGCTTGGTCTCCGGGACGAAGCGGGGAGGCCGGGACTCCACCGGGGCGGGGGCGTCCGGCTCAGCGCCGCCTGCCAGCTGCCGGACCACGTCCTTTACGCTGACCGTCCCGACGACGTCGTCGAGCTGGTCGCCCACAACCGGGAAGCGCGTGTGGTAACTCTCGCTGTAGAGGTTCAGGAAGTCCTGGATCGTTGCGCCGGTCTTGACCGTCACGATCTCGGGACGCGGCGTCATCAGCTCGCTGACCCGTCGGTCGCCGAAGTTCAGCACGCGGCGGATGATGTCGGCCTCGCCTTGCTCCACCGTGCCGGACTCGCTCCCGACATCGACCATCGCCCGGATCTCTTCGCCGGTGACGGGGCGGTTGAGCGAGCCGCCGCCGAACAGTCCGGCGATCCGCTGGCTGATCCACTGGAGGATGACGGAGACTGGTTTGAGGCCCCAACCGATGCCTTGGATCACCGGGGCTACCAGGATGGCGACGCGCTCGGCATGCCGTGCCGCAACCGTCTTGGGGATAGTCTCACCGAAGATCAATAGCGCGATGGTGACGGCGGCGGTGGCGACGGCGACAGCCAGGTTCTCATCTGTGATGAGGAGCAGCGCGATGCTCGTGGCGATAGCGGCTGCACCGGTGTTCACGAGGTTGTTGCCGAGAAGGATGGGCGGCAGCAGACGTTCCGGATGCTCGATCATGCGCTCGACGCGGGCCGCCCCGGTGGTCCCGGTGCTGACCAGGTGTCGCAGTCGCAGCCGCTGCACGGAGAGCAGCGCCGCCTCCGAACCGGAGAAGAATGCCGAGAAGAAAAGAAACACCGCCAGCAGCATCACGCTGGCGGTGCTAACGTCGCTCCACATCGTGGGAACCTCTCTCCGGCGCGAGGTGTCCCTTCACGCACCGGTAACGATATGTCATGGCGGGGATGGTAGCATAAGACGTGGCGCACGGCGCCGCTGCCGACATGCTTATCCTGGGTATCGAAAGCTCCTGCGACGAGACCGCTGCCGCTGTGGTTGAAGACGGACGGCGTGTGCTGTCAGACACGGTCTCGTCCCAGGTCGCGCTGCACGCCCGCTACGGCGGCGTCGTGCCGGAGGTGGCCTCGCGCCAGCACCTGCTCCAGATCGTGCCGGTCATCGAGGGCGCGCTGAGCGAGGCCGAGGTGAGCCTGGACGACATCTCCGGAGTCGCCGTGACGTACGGGCCCGGTCTCGCGGGTGCGCTGATGGTGGGCGTGAACGCGGCAAAGGCGCTCGCATTCGCACGAGGGTTGCCGCTCGTGGGCGTCCACCACCTGGAGGGGCACACCTACGCCGCATGGCTTGAGTTCGACGACCCGGCAACCGACCCGGGCTTTCCTCTCGTCGTGCTCATCGCCTCCGGCGCGCACACGGACCTCATCCTCATGCGCGGCCACGGCGACTACGAACTGCTGGGTCGCACCCGCGACGACGCCTCCGGTGAGGCGTTCGACAAGGCGGCGCGGCTCCTGGGCCTCGGGTTCCCCGGAGGTCCCGTCGTGCAGCGCACCGCGGAGGGCGTGGCGCCCGGTTTCCAGCTGCCTCGCGCATGGCTGAGGGGCTCGCTCGACTTCAGCTTCTCCGGGCTGAAGACGGCGCTGCTGCACAAGGCACAGGAGATGGGCGTCTACCCGGCGCCGGAGGAAGGCGCGGACCCGGAAGTCGTCGCTGAGCTTGCTGCCGCGTTCCAGGAGTCCGTGGTGGACGTCATCTCGGCGAAGGCGGCCGAGGCGGTTCGGATGTACGACGCGAAGGGGCTCGTCCTTGGCGGGGGCGTCTCCGCGAACGGACCCCTGCGGCAGGCGTGCAGGGAACGCTCGCCGGTACCGGTGCTCATCCCCGCGCCGCGTCTGTGCACGGACAACGGCTCCATGATCGCCGCCGCAGGCTTCTACCGTCACATCAGGGGGGCGTCGCACGGACTCGACCTCGACGTCGCGCCGAGCCTCGCCCTGGCATGAAGGATCGAACGCATGTACGTCGGACGCATCGTCGCAGCGGGCAGGACGCGGAGCGGCTATAACGCTGTCGCTTACCGCGTCTCGAGTCGCTCCTTTCCCAACCGCATGGCCGTCGACCGCGATGGCACGATGGTCATCGTCCCACGGCCCGGCTTCGAGAGCGATCTCCAGCAGAGCCCCTACATCTCCTACAACGCACTCCGCCTGGCGGGCGACTGGGCTATCGCTACGAACGGTTCCCACACGGACCCCATCACCGAGAAGGTGAACGCAGGCCTGCCGATGCGCGACGCCATGGCCCTGACGCTGCTGGCGATGGACTACGAGCACGACGCCTACGACACGCCCCGCATCGCCGCCGCCGTGCCGCTCCGCGGCGACACGGGCTGGATGGCCGTCGTCCGGCGCGACGGCCTGACCGTGCGCGAGGTGCCGTTGGAGGACGGCGTTGCCCGCTACGTCGCCACCTATGAGACGAACGACGTGCGGGACGACCAGTCGAGCGATTTCGACGCGTCCACGGCGGCGGAAGCAGCGCTCTTCACCGTGACGAGGGGGTCCTTCGCGGACTTCGAGAAGCCGGTCACCAGCGTGGCTGCCCTCGCGAACGACGCGGGCTTCGCCCTCGGCGTCCACGTCGTGGAGTAGAGGAGGAGCCCTAGAGCAGCCGCCGCAGCCTGTGGTTCGGCGGGGGAGGTTCCGTCTCCTGCGGCACTTCGCGATCGCTGATGGTGCGGATGTTGGGCAGGAACGCCACCGGCGCGGCGGAGGCGATGTAGCTCACGTCGTGGAACACGTCTACCGGAGCGCCCGCGTCCAGCAACTGCTTGATGCGATCAGGTGTGAGGCGCCCGCTCAGGACGATGCTCACCTTGCTCGCGCCCATGCTGTCCAGCTTGTCCCGCACGCGCTGCACATCTTCCGCGGCTACCGGTCTTCCGCCCGCCGTGCGGGCAAGACGAACGCTGTCCAGGTTGGGCCCTGAGGCCCGCGCGAGCTCCTCCACCTGCGCCACGAGGTCCTTTCTCGGGTCCACGTAGGCGATGCGCTGCACGTCCGGAGCGACCGCCTTGTCGAACGCGAGCATCGCCTGCACGGCGGTGCCCATCAGTTGCACGAGCGCGCCGGAGACCGTGGCCACAGGCGCCGTTCCCGCGAGCTGGGCCCCCAGCACCGTGGAGCCGGAGACACACCCCCCGACAACGGCGGCGTAGTCCATGACCGCCGCGACGGACGGATGCACGTTGTGTGCGCCCAGCGAGACGACGGGGACACCGTTCGCAGTCTTCACGAGGTCCCGCGCGGCGGTCGCCCAGCCGGTCTGGTGCGCGAGTACCCCGCAGACGGCCGTCTCGTACAGTCCGAACGACGAATACGGGGCCTTGATCTCCAGGCAGACCTCGTTCTGGCCGACGTGCGAGCCTTCCTCGACGGCCCACAGCTCGCGGTTGCCCTCGGACGTCACCTTGCCGATGAGGGCCTTCACCTCCAGCGAGCCGCTGATGACCGCCTCGCGGCTGGCGGAGAACTGCATGGAGACGGTGGGGTTCAGCCCTTCGTTGCGAAGGATGCGCTGCGTCCGGTGCAGGTAAACGTCGGCAGTGTCGCCGGTGATAACCGACGGACGCACTTCGAATGTTGGGTTGCGCATCTGCATGATGCAGACCCGGGCGAGAGGGCATGTGCATGCTATGCCGCCCGGAACGGGGTATCAATACATGACCGTTCCCGATTGGCGCGGCTGCGCGCTACGGCGCCTGGATGTCAGGAAGCCCCCCGAACCGCAGCCGCGCGAGGCCGCGCAGGTCGTCCATCGCCGTCTTGACGACCTTCACCCGCGTGTCCGGGTCTTCCTCCCACGCGACCGGGACCTCCTTCCAGCGGAAGCCGCGCTTCTCCGCGATGACCAGAAGCTCCGTGTCGAAGAACCATCCGTTGTCCTCTATGTGCGGGAGGAGCGCGTCCGCAGCCGCGCGGCTCATCGCCTTGAAGCCGCACTGCGCGTCTCGGAAGTGCGTGCCCATGCTCAGACGGATGATGCGGTTGTAGGTGCGGGAGATGAACTCGCGCTTGAACGATCGCTCGGTCTGCGACTCCCGCGAGAGCCGCGAGCCCCACGCGAGGTGGCAACCCTCGTCCGCGATCGCGGCGATGAGCGGCGGGAACGCGTCCAGGCCCGTCGAGAGGTCCACGTCCATGTAGGAGACCACGTCCGCCGCGCTCTCGCGCCATGCGCGCTTGAGCGCGCGCCCGCGCCCGCGCTCGTCCAGGTGAATGACGCCCACCTCGCCCGGACGCGACTCCGCGAGAGCGTTCGCGACCGCCAGCGTCGCGTCGGTCGAGCCGTTGTCGGCGACGACGATGCGCCATTCGTGCGCGAGGTTCTCGCGCAGGAAGGCGCCCAGCGTCTCGATGCAGCGTCCGAGCGAGTGCTCCTCGTTCAGCACGGGTATGACGACGTCCACGGTTGCCATCGGCTACTGCTGCTCCTTCAGGGCCCCGGCAATGGCGAACGGGTCCGAGGCGATGACGGGTTCGGCGAACAGCTCCATGCTGCCGATGTCGCTGGACTTCACGTTGAGCGGGCCCCGGTCTACGACCCGGAGCACGCATGGAAAGCCGCTCCAGTCCTCGTTGACCGGCCGCAACGGCGGCAGGAGCGCGACCGCGTTGAACGACTGCACGCCGAGCGCGTCGCGGAACACGGCGAGCGTCGCATAGAGCGCCTCCGCTGCGTCCCCGTCGAACGACGGCGCGAGGATGAGCGTCTCCTTCTCCTTCGTGGGCGTGAGGCTCGCCAGAACGCGCACGCTCCCGCGGGTCCAACCGAGTCCGAGCGCGGCGTGCACCGCCGTGAGGTCGTCGAAGTAGTCCGCGCCGTGCTCCGCGCGGTACGCAGCGGCGCAGCGGCGGAGCGACTCGATGCGGGCGTAGTGGCGGCTGCGCGCCAACTGCACCTGCGCGTGTCCGTGCACGATGGAGCCTCCCGCGCGCCAGAGGCAGTTCCACAGGAAGAGCGGGTAGACGGCGTCCGGGTCGGCCTCGTTGGCGGCGGCGAACCACCGGTCCGCCAGTTCCACGCACCCCAGCACGGACGCGCGGTCGAACCGCAGCGGGTCTGCCTCGGTGAAGACGATCAGGCTGTGGTGCGCGTCGTACTTCGCCACGTTCGCGGCGGTCAGCGCCGCGGCGTTGCGGAGGCGTCCGAACAGGTCCTCCGGCGTCGACTCCTCGGGGCGTGCCCAGGGGTCGTTCGCCAGCTCGTCGCTGATGTCCCCGCCCGATGCGCCGCCCCGCACCGGGCGTCGCGCGCGCAGTTCGTTGAAGATCGCGCCCTCGCCCGTGACGATGTTCGAGACGCGGACGATGCGCTGGGACTCCACGGCCGCCACGCTGCCGAACGTGCGCTCCACCCACGGCGCCATCGTCGAAGGGACGCGCAGCCGGCCTTCGCTCTCCGTCACGTCGTAGATGCGGCGGAAGCGCGCCGCATCGTCCCGCGCGAGCAGGTCTGCCTGCGCGCGCAGGTTGAGGATGGACGGAGACAACAGGGCTGCGGTCAAAGCGGTGTGTCTGCGGTATCCGAGAGCGGGAGCGTGCGTTCCAGCGCCAACTTGTCCAGCTGCAGTTGGACGGGGATGGGGTACCGGCCGGTGAAGCAGGCGTCGCAGAACCCTTTGCCGGACGGGTCGCCGCTGACGGCCTCGTGCAGCTGATCGACGCTGAGGTAGCCCAGCGAGTCCGCGTCGATCTCCTTGCATATCTCCGGGATGGACCTGCCGGTCGCGATGAACTCGGCCTTGGTGGCCATGTCGACGCCGAAGAAGCAGGGGTCGGTGATGGGCGGCGCGCAGACGCGCACATGCACCTCCCGCGCGCCCGCCTTGCGGAGGAGCGCGACGATGCGCGGCGTGGTGGTGCCGCGGACGATGCTGTCATCCACGACGATCACGCGCTTGCCGCTCAGCACCGCCGGCAGGGGGTTGAACTTGTTGCGCACGCCCAACTCCCGGAACCACTGGTCCGGCTCGATGAACGTGCGCCCCATGTAGCGGTTCTTGATGAGGCCGTAGCTGAACGGGATACCGGACTCCTGCGCGTAGCCGATGGCGGCGGAGTTGGCCGACTCCGGCACCGGGATGACGATGTCGGCGTCCACCGGGTGCGCCCGTGCAAGCGCCATCCCCATGCGCGTCCGGGAGCTGTGCGTGAGGGAGCCGTCCAGTATCGAGTCCGGGCGGGCGAAATAGATGTGCTCGAAGACGCAGTGCGCGTTGCGGGTGTCGGGCACCTGCGACGGGATGCTCCGCAGGCCGGTGCGGCCGATGACGACGGTCTCGCCAGGCTCGACGTCGCGCACGAACTGCGCACCGACGTGGTCCAGGGCGCAGGTCTCCGACGCGATGATCCAGCCGCTGTGCTCGATGCGCCCGATGCAGAGCGGGTGCACGCCGAGCGGGTCGCGGATGCCGATCAGCGTGTCGGCGGTGCAGACCGTGAGGCAGTAGGCGCCCTTCAGCGAGCGCATGAGGTGGGCGGTCCTCTCCTCCCACGAATCGCCGGGCGCCCACGCGAGCAGGTGCGCGATGACCTCCGAGTCGGTGCCGGTCGAGCAGGTGACGCCCCAGTCGTCCAGCAGCCGCTGGCGTATCTCCGCGGCGTTGATGACGTTGCCGTTGTGTGCGAGCGCGAGCTCGCCGCGCGGGCCCCTGGAGACGATGGGCTGGGCGTTCAGCGGGCTGCTGGAGCCGGTAGTGGAGTAGCGCGTGTGCCCGATGGCGATGTGGCCGGGCAGGCGCTCGAGGTCCTCCTGGCGGAAGACGTTGGAGACGAGCCCCTGGTTGGTGAAGTTGCGGAGCGTCCGCCCGTCGGCGGCGGCGATGCCGGCGCTCTCCTGGCCGCGGTGCTGGAGGGCGAACAGCCCGTAGAAAGCTACCTGTGCGGCTTCGTCGCCGGTCGATCCGGGGAGGTATGCGCCGATGACCCCGCACGCTTCGCGGGGAGCGTCGGACTCAACGTCAGGCAACGGACGGCCTATCGCCAAGAGAGCCTCGCTCCGGGGGGTCAGGACTGGTGAACCAGATGTTAACCATTCTACCGGCGGAGACGCAAACCCGCGAGCCCGACGGGTCTCGGGCAATCGGGGTCTTGCGCAACCTCGTCCGGCACTGCGTAGTTCTTCCCACCCACCCACCCAAACGCTTGTGGGGGACACCTCCACACCGCGGGCTAAAGCCCGTGGCAGAGGGCGCAGCCCTCTGCACTCTCTCATCCCTAGCTTCCGCCCGTGGTTCGACAAGCTCACCACGAACGGGGTTCGACAAGCTCACCACCTCACAGACCCGCGAGCACGTCGGCGGTCGGGCGGACGGCGCACCACCCGGCGAGCGTGCCCAGGTCCGGCGAGTCGGGCGGGTACGTGGCGTCCGCGATGACGGTTATGTCGTAGCCGAGGGCGACGCCGTCCAGGGCCGTCGCCCATACGCAGCCGGTGACGGCCCCGCCGGTCATGAGCAGGCGCTGGGCGTTGAGGTTGCGCAGGATGCGGTGCAGCGGCGTGTAGCCGAAGCCGCTGCCGCCCTTCTTCTCGACCACGTAGTCGTCGCTCTCGGGGGTGAGCTCGTCCACCATCTCCGCGCCCCACGTGCCGTAGGCGCAGTGCGTCACGCCCGGCGGGAGCGTGCGCGCGCGGCGGTGCGTCCTGCTGTGGACGTCGTCCGAGTTGTCCTGGCGGCGCACCACGCGCACGTAGACGACCGGCCAGCCGCGCTCGCGCATCGCCGCGCTCAGCTTCTGCGTGTTCTCCACGACGCTCACCCGCTTCTCCTCCGGCATCGGGTCGCTCAGGCCGTAGAGGACGTGCGGGCGCTCCGCGTTCATGAAGTCGTTCTGCATGTCCACGAGCACCATGGCGTAGTCCGGGCCGGGCCGCGCGGGCTCGGGGTCGGCGGACGCGGCGGCGAACACGTCCTCCAGCGAGACGACCTCCGCCTGTTTGCGCGGCGCGTGCAGTTGAGCGGCGTCCGGCGGGTAGAGGGCGTCCTCCACGACGAACTGCTCGTACCCCAGCCGCCCGCCGGTGCGCGCGGTCTCGGCGATCGTGTCCGTCACGCCGCCGCCAACGACGATGCACTGGGTGACGCCCAGGTTCGTGAGCAGCCGGTCCAGGTGGGTGTTGTCGTAGGCGCTGTGCCCCTTCTTGGTCACGACGTAGTCGTCCGGCCGGGAGTCGACGCCGTCCATGAGCTCGGCGCCCCAGGAGCCATCGATGAAGAACGGGCCGACCTCCGCCTGGCGGCGCTCCAGCCAGACCGGCGCGTAGGTGGTGTCGGCGAAGTCCGGGCGCAGGCCGGTTTTCACCCAGACGACGGGTCTGCCGGCCTCCCGCATGAGGTCAACGAGCCGCCCCCACGCGTCGAGGAGCCGCGATACTTCGGCTGCGCCGGGCGCCTGTCCTGCGCGCCCGAGCGCCCCGTCCGGGTGGAGCGCGTCCCGCTGAACGTCCACCAGCAACAACGCCGCACGGTCCAGAACGAGTTGCATCGCCGCACCTCCTCGCGCCTCAGGATACCGGGGCCATCATAGGCGCGCCGCAGCACGCGCTCAAGGGCAGGCGATCAAGAGTGCCAATGGGGGGTTGCAGTTGGCACTCTTGAGACTCTTGAGTTCGGGTTTTCCAAGGCCGTGGCCTGCTTCCCGAGCTCGGAAGCATCAAGAATCTCAAGAGTGCCAACGTTTTCAAGATCTGGAGCGATCATCGGGTGTTGCATCCTGTTGCGCGAGGGCCTCCGCAGGCAGCGACCAGCGCCATTCTCCCGAACCGTGAGGTCCGCCGGGCACACTCACGCGCGCACGCACGACATTGCAGAGGGCGCGGGCCCTAAAGAGGGTACGCCTGGTGATGCCCTGCATGGCGGCCTCGCGTTCAATCCTGGCGGCGGGGCAGGGGCCACCGGCGAGGGCGCGGGTAAGGAACGCCTGCGCCGCGCGCACCTTCGCGCCGTCGTTGCGGCGCGGCGTGGCGAGGGCTTCCATGTGGGCGGGGAAGACGGGTTTGCGCCAGGCGACGGCGAAGCTGTCAGAAGGGGGGCTCTGGGTTCCCGCTTTCGCGGGAATGACGGGTGAAGGGGGAATGACGGGTGAAGGGGGAACGACGGGTGAAGGGGGAACGACGGGTGAAGGAGGAACGACGGCGGAGGGGGGAACGACGGGACTGCGAGGTTCCTGCCTCCGCAGGAACGACGAGGAATGCGCTGGGGGGAGGACGAAGGGGATGGCGGGGGCGTCGTCGCTCATGGCGGGGCGGAGGGGGACGAGGAAGCGGCGCTCGCCGGGGCCGACGAGGGCGGTGGTGAAGACGACGGATGCCTGCGCGAGACGGTGCTGCATGGCAGAGACGGCGCGGGGGTAGTTGGGCGCGGGGTTGTGGGTGAGGGCGAGCACGGCTGCCCCGGTGCGCGCGGCGAGGGCCTTGAGCATGCCGAGGACGGTAGCGGGCTGCGCGCGGTGCATGGAGGCGAGGTCCTCCACCTGGTCGACGACGAGGAGAGCGGCGCTTCCGGCCTCGATGTAGTTGGCGAGGCGTCCCATGACGTGATCGAGGCCGGGCCAAGGGGCTGCGAGCTTCGGCGCAGGGGGCGCAGACTCCTCGTGCAGGGGGAATATCCTGGGTTTCCCGGTAATGGGCGACGGGCGGCCAAGGGGCGTGCCGCGCCCTTCATGGTCATCGTTATCGTCGTAGCCCTTACCCCAATCGTCCTCTTCGTCGTCGTTGTCGCCGGGCGGGTCGTCGGGGTAGTAGTCGAGGGAGTGCGTGGGGGAGAGGAGGTCGGCGAGGTAGATGAAGTCGAGGTCGGCGCCGAAGAGGCGGAGCGTGGGGAGGACGTCGGCCTTCGGGTTGCCGTTGAGGGGGGCCAGGACGACGGGGGCGGCGGGGAACAGGGCGTCCGGCTGATCGGGGGCGGCTGCGCCGCGCGAGACGCGGGCGGCGATGTCCAGCGCGACGGCGGTCTTGCCGGAGGAGGGGTACCCGGCGATGAGGGTGAGCTTGCCGAGCGGGATGCGGTTGGGCCAGAGCCAGTCCTGTGGCTGCTGGATGAAGAAGGCGAAGGGGTCCAGCCCGGCCTCGACAGCGCCGGTGGAGGTGTAGAGGTGGGAGCGGGGCGTGAGTCCGCGCCTCGCGAGGGCCTCCCAGACCTTGCCGGTCGGGCAGCGGGTGCACTCGAAGGAGAAGCCCCTCTCGTCGTAGGAGACGGAGAGGGTGGGGACCATGGGGTTGGGGTGGGTCGGACAGTGGAGCGCGGGGCCGCCTGCGCAGTCGCAGCCGGGGACGCCGCATCGGAGGGCGTGTTCGATGCGGGCGAGGTATGCGGCGTCCTGGGGGGGGAGGGTGTCCGTCGGGTCGGGTTGTGCGGCAGGGGTCAGTGGTTGTGTAGTCATGCACTCATCGTAGGGAGGGGTGTGGCGTCTGCGCAACGGGGGCGTGTCGCGGAAACAACCCTCACCCCTGCCTGGCTGCGCCACGCGTCTGGATTCCAGCCTGCGCTGGAAAGACGGGGCCTGGGATGCGAGGTTCCTGCCTGCGCGTGCGCTGAAGCGCAGGAACGACGGGGGCCCCAGCCGTGTGCGGGAACGACGGGGGCAAGGGCACCTCAAAAGAGGATGCCCCTACAT
>DAOUJA010000005.1:0-3594 GCA_034423175.1 Dehalococcoidia bacterium | reverse complement strand
CTCAGCGACTACGTGAAGCACCACATGCGGGGCTTCTTCGACCTGCTCATCGGAGACGAGGTGCATGAGTTTAAGTCTCGCGGCTCGGCCCAGGGCATCGCCGCGGGGGTCCTGGCCGAAGCCTGCGGTAAGTCCCTCAGCCTCACCGGGACCCTGCTCGGCGGCTATGCCTCGACCATCTTTCACCTTCTCTACAGGTTTTCGCCGGAAATTCGCTCGGAGTTCGGACGCTCCGACGAGCACCGCTGGATTCAGCGGTACGGCTTCGAGGAGGTCACCGTCGGCAAACCCGACGACGACGCCCTGGAGGACGGGCGCAACAGCAGGCGGCGCAAGTACCGCAAGACCGTGCGGGAGAGGCCGGGGCTGGTGCCCTCGGCCCTCTTCCACATCATCCACAACACCGTGTTCCTGCGCCTCTCCGACGTGGCGACGGGCCTGCCGGACTACGAAGAGAAGATCCTCCTGTCCTCGATGGACACGGAGGAGGACGGCACCGGCTACAGCCAGCGCAGCGCCTACAACACGGTGTTCGAGGAGCTGAAGAAGGAGCTGGCGGCGGCTCTCAAGGCGGGGTCCAAGCGGCTGCTGGCGACCTACCTGCAAAGCCTGCTCGCCTACCCCGATGGCTGCACCAGGGGCGAGACGGTATTCGACCCCAGGAGCGGCGACGTCATCGTCCAGGTGCCGCCGCTGTCGGAGGAGAAGCTGTACCCGAAGGAGAGGGCGCTCATCGACCTGGTGGCCGCCGAGCGCATGGAGGGACGGCGGGTGCTGGTCTACGTCACCCACACGGGGACCCGGGACATCACCGGGCGGATGGACGACATCCTGACCCGGCACGGGTTCAAGGTGGCGGTGATGAAGGCCGACGCCGTTGCCCCCAACAAGAGGGAGAAGTGGGTCGCCGATAGGGTCAAACAGGGCGTCGACGTGCTCATCTGCCACCCCAGGCTGGTGCAGACCGGCCTCGACCTGATCGACTTTCAGACCCTTTGCTGGTACGAGTCGGACTACAGCATTTATGTGGTCAGGCAGGCGTCGAGACGCTCGTGGCGCATCGGGCAGACCCGTCCGGTCAAGGTGGTGTTCATGGCCTACCGGAACACGCTCCAGGCCGACGCCCTGAAGCTGGTGGCGAAGAAGCTGCAAAGCTCCCTGGCCGTGGAGGGCGAGCTGCCGGAGGACGGGCTGGCCGCCTTCGGCGACGAGGGTGACGACCTGATGATGGCACTGGCTCGCAAGATCGTCGGCGGCGAGGAGGACGAGACGGAGACGGTGGAAGAGGTGTTCGCCCAGGCGCGGGACGCCGAGGCCGCCGCCGAGGAGCTGCTGGTGGACGACGGCTGGAAGGCCATCGAAGTGGAGCCGGAGACCATAGCGGTCAACGGCAACGGTCACGGGTCGGACATCTTCGGGCCGATGGTCGAGCTGGTCCCTGCCATCGGCAACGGGGCCGACAGGAACGGTCACTCGCCCGTGCCGGTCAACGGGAACGGAGCGAACGGCCACCACGACGAGGCCGAGGAACCGGAGCCGCAGCAGTCGCTGTTCTCCTGGGCCGAGTTCATGGCCGAGGAGCCGGTCAGGCCGAAGCGCCGCAACGGGAAGCCCCAGCCCGCAAGCCTCTCGATGTTCGAGTGGGCGATGGAGCAGGAGCGCGAGAAGGAGACGGTCGGCCTGTCTGCCTAGCTACGGGCAGGCGCGGGTCGCCGGGCCGCAGGGATTCGGGAGAGGGCGTCGTTTGTCGGCGTCCTCTCCCGATCCACCCATGTATGCCGCCCTTTTGCGTTTCCGGCGATGTCTCGCAACCGCACCGCGGGCCGGTCACTCCTGCCCGGCGCTTCCCTCGGAATCGTTGCTCTCCGCCAACCCGACGGCGGCTCCCCTATCCCGGGCGGCGGATGGGTGGTCCGGGTCCAGCCCGATGGCCTTGTCGAAGTCCTCGACCGCCAGGCGGTATTCACCGAGCTCGACGCGGGACTTGCCCCTCCGGTAGTGGGACTCGGCGTCGTCCGGGTCAAGCCCTATGACCCTGGTGAAGTCCTCGACCGCAGCGCGATGCCTGCCGAGGTCGCTCAGCGCGCACCCCCGGTCGTGGCGGGCGTCGGCGTTTTCGGGTTCGAGACCGACGATCCTGTCGAGATGCTTCATGGCCCTGTCCGGCTCTTCCAACTCCAGGTAGGACACCCCTGCGTTTCGCACGGCGTTGATGTTGTTCGGATTGAGAGCGATGGCCCTGTCGAAGTCCTCGGCGGCCCGGCGCGTCTCGCCCGCCTGGGAGTAGGCGCACCCTCTCAGGTCGTACGCTTCACTGTCGTCCGGGGCCAGCTCGACGAGCCTGTCGAGGTACTTCATGGCCCTGTCCGGCTCTCCCAGGTCAAGGTAGGACACCGATGCGTTGCGCACGGAGCTGACGTTGCTCGGATCGAGGGAGACGGACCTGTCGAAGTCCTCCGCGGCCCGGCGCGTCTCACCAGCCTTGACGTGGGCGCACCCTCGCAGGTAGTAGGCTTCGGTATCGTCCGGCTTGAGCCCGACGAGCCTGTTGAAGTCCTCTATCGCCTCTTCGTTCTTCCCCAACGACATGCGGGTCATTCCCCTCGCGTAGACGGCGCCGATGTCGTCAGGCTCGATCTTCAGCACGGCGCTGAAGTCGTCTATGGCGTCGCCCTTCCGGTCCACGAACAGGAGAGCGGTCCCCCTCTCGTACAGGACCCTGGCGTCGCCGGGGTTGGTCTCGATGACCCTGGTGTAGTCGTCGATTGCCTCGCCGTACCGCCCCAGGTTGGCACGGGCCAGGCCCCTGGCGGTGAGGGCCTCCACGTTGCCGGGGTCGAGGTCCAGGGACCGGTCGAGCTCCCCCAGCGCCTCCTCATCACGGCCCAGGCTGCCGAGGGCGATGCCTCTGTCGCGGTGAGCGCCCGCGTTGTCCGGGTCCAGGTCCAGGACCGCGTCGAGGTCCTGGAGAGCGCGGTCGAACTGCCCGAGATTGAGCCTGGAGACCCCCCTGGAGTGGCGCGAGAGGTTGTTGAGCGGTTGGAGCCCGATGGCCGCATCGAAGTCCTCGATGGCCCTGTCCAACTCCCCGAGGTCGCGGTAGGCCGAGCCCCGGTTGTGGTATGCCTCCGGGAGATGGGGGTTGAGGTCAATCGCCCTGCTCAGGTCCTCCACAGCCTGGAGGGGCTCCCCCATCGCGGCGTAGGTCAACCCCCGGTTGTAGTGGGCGTCGGCGTCGTCGGGGGCCAGAAGGATGGCCACGTCGAAGTCGTTGACCGCCTCGGCCAGGTTGCCCAGCTCGGCGTTGCATCCCCCACGGCTGTAGTGCGCCACGGCGTTGCCGGGGGCCAGCCGGATGGCGGCGTCGTAGTCTTCAACCGCCGCACGCAGCTCCCTCAACTCGGAGTGGGCCCGCGCTCTTTCGAGATGGGCGTCCGCGTCGCCGGGGTTCAGGGCGATGACCCTGCCGTAGTCCTCCACCGCGCGGCGGTGGTCCCCCAGCTCGGCGTATGCCAGCCCCCTGGCGCCAAGGGCCTCGGTGTCGCCGGGATTCGCCTCGATCCGCTCCGTCAGATGCCCGACCAGGCGAAGAAG
>DAOUJA010000004.1:0-48187 GCA_034423175.1 Dehalococcoidia bacterium | reverse complement strand
GTCCGTTTCCGGGCCAGAGACGGCGAGACCGGCCCTCTAGAGAGGAGTTCAACCCCGCTGAAGCGGATTTCGGGTGCAGGGCACCGCTAGCTCCCCGTCTAGCACGGCCACAGCCATGCTATGCGCCGGGGAGCGGCAGGTCAACGCGGAGTCTCTCCCTCAACTCTCGACTGCCTGCTATCCTTCTACCGTCATGCCAGTCCGCACCGCCGTCATCACCGCCGCCGGAGTCGGCACGCGCTTCCTCCCTATCTCCAAGTCGGTCCCCAAGGAGATGCTGCCCCTCGTTGACCGACCCGTCCTTCAGTACGCGGTCGAGCAAGCCACCGAGGCCGGAATCGAGCGCGTCGTCCTCGTGACGTCGCGCGGCAAGACCGCCATGGAGGACTACTTCGATGTCGCCCCTGAGCTCGAACGCACCCTCCGCGAGCGCGGCAACGCGAAGCTCGGACCCGTTGAGCGCGTAGGGCGCATGGCCCGCGTCATCGCGGTGCGCCAACCGGAGCCGCTCGGCCTCGGCCATGCCGTGCTCATGGCAAAGGAAGCCGTTGGCAACGAGCCGTTCATCGTCTACCTGCCCGACGAGATACTCCTCGGCGAACCCTCCGTCACCCGCCAGATGCTCGACGCCTACGAACGCCGCGGCAACGCCATCGGCGTCGTCCAGGTGCCGTGGGACGATGTCTCTCGCTACGGCGTTGTCGAGGGCGAACCCCTCTCCGACCGTGAGACGCGGCTCACGCGCAGCGTCGAGAAGCCGCCCCGCGATGAGGCCCCGTCCAACCTCGCCATCGTCGGCCCTTACGTCTTCTCGCCCGCAATCTTCGACTGCCTCGAAGAGATAACCACCGGAGCGATAGGCGAGCTCCAGCTCACTGACGGCATCGCCCTCCTCGCCCAGCGCGAACCGGTCCACGCCTACCGGTTCGAGGGCGAGCGCTTCGACGCTGGCACACCGCTCGGTCTCATGCAGACCGCCGTGGAGATCGCGCTCCGCCGCCCGGACTACGCCGACGCTATGCGTTCGTGGATCAGGGAACTGGCGGAGCGGCTGTAAGAAGGGCTTCCTACCGGTCCATCTTGATGACGGCGAGGAACGCCTCCTGCGGTACCTCGACGCGCCCGATACGCTTCATCCGCTTCTTGCCCTCGGCCTGCTTCTCCAGCAGCTTCCGCTTGCGCGTCACGTCGCCACCGTAGCACTTGGCCAGCACGTTCTTCCGCATCGCCGTAACCGTCTCACGAGCGATGACCTTGCTCCCGATCGCCGCCTGTATCGGCACGTCGAAC
Organism: Dehalococcoidia bacterium; assembly: GCA_034423175.1. Taxonomy (GTDB): domain Bacteria; phylum Chloroflexota; class Dehalococcoidia; order Lucifugimonadales; family Australimonadaceae; genus Bin16. The sequence continues at coordinate 46,897 of DAOUJA010000004.1, read as the reverse complement.
AGCTGCCGCGGGATGAGCTTCCGCAGACGCTCCACCAGCGCCCGCCCCTGGTGGTAGGCGCGGTCGCGGTGCGTGATGAGTGACAGCGCGTCGACGGGTGACTGGTTCACGAGGATGTCCAGTCGCACGAGCGGCGCCGACCGGTAGCCGTTGAACGAGTAGTCCAGCGACGCGTAGCCCCGGCTGCGCGTCTTCACCTGGTCGTAGAAGTCCACCAGCACCTCGGCCATCGGCGCCGACGCTTCGAGCAGTACGCGCGGATCGGAGGACGGTGAGGCATCTGCGCCCCCGGCGCCGCCGGTAGCCGAGTCCAGGTACTCCGTGCGCTTGAACTCGCCCCGGCGCGAGTTGATCAGCTCCATCATCGGTCCAACGAATCGCGACGGCGTGAGGATCGACAGGTCCAGCCACGGCTCCTCTACCTGCTGCGACTCCCCGCCAGTCGGCAGGTCCGTGGGACGCGACACCTCTCGTATCGAATCGTCGTTCATCGTCACGCGGTAGACCACGCTCGGAGCGGTCACGACAAGGTCCATGCCGTACTCGCGCTCCAGCCGCTCCTGCACGATCTCCATATGCAATAGACCAAGGAAGCCGCACCGGAAACCGGGCCCCAGCGCGGGCGAGCTCTCCGGCTCGTACACGAGGGCCGCGTCGTTCATCTGCAGGCGCTCCAATGACTCACGCAGATTGTGGAACTCGTTGCCGTCGGTCGGATACAGTCCCGCGAACACCATCGGCTTCTGCTCGCCGTAACCGGGGAGTGGCTCTGCCGCTCCTGACCGGGCATGCGTGACAGTATCGCCCACGCGGCAGTCCCCCACGCTCTTCAGTCCCGTCGCCAGATACCCCACTTCACCCGCCGTCAGGTTGGCCGCCTTGGCCATCGCAGGCCTGAACGCACCCACCTCCAGCAGGTCCGCTTCCGTGCCGGTCGCCATCATCTGCACGCGGTCGGTGCCCTTTACCGAGCCGTCCACAACCCGCACATATGCCATCACGCCCTTGTACGAGTCGTACTTGGAGTCGAATACGAGCGCGCGGAGCGGACGCTCCTCGTGCGCCTCCGGCGGTGGTACACGTTCGATCACCGCCTCCAGCAGCGCGCGCACACCCGTGCCGTCCTTCGCCGAAACGCGCAGCACCTCGTCCGGGACGAACCCGAACGCTGTGCCCAGCTCTTCTATGACCCGGTCCGGTTCGGCGGCGGGCAGGTCTATCTTGTTCACCACCGGGATAATCGTGAGGTCGTGCTCCAGCGCGAGGTAAACGTTGGCAAGCGTCTGCGCCTGGATCCCCTGCGCAGCGTCGACGACAAGCAGAGCGCCTTCGCACGCCGCGAGCGACCGCGACACCTCGTACGAGAAGTCGACGTGCCCGGGGGTATCGATGAGGTTCAGCTCGTAGTCGCGGCCCTGGTACGAGAGCCCCATCCGGACCGCCTGCGCCTTGATCGTGATGCCGCGTTCCCGCTCGAGGTCCATCGAGTCGAGCAGTTGGTCGTGCATCTCGCGCGCGGAGACGGCGCCCGTGATCTCCAGGATGCGGTCGGCGAGCGTCGACTTACCGTGGTCGATGTGGGCGATGATGCAAAAGTTGCGGATGAGAGAGGGGTCCACGCCCCTCATTCTAGCAGGGAGGCTCTAAGAGCCGTCGGAGGCGGCGTCTCCGTCCTCCATCATGCCGGATTCCATCGCAGCGCCGATGAGGCCGAACAGCCCTTCCAAGGCATCCGCTCCATCGGAGTCGCCTTCCCCGGTTGACGACTGGAGGTACCGGAAGAGGTCGGAGTCAGCGGGCAGTACGAGCGTCGAGTTGTCGCCGAGCACGGCCCGGTACGCCGCAAGGCTGCGGCGGAACGCGAAGAACTCGGGGTCCTGTTCAAGGGCCTCGGCGAGGATGCGGATCGCCTCACCTTCACCTTCACCGCGGAGCTGGTTGGCCGTCTCATCCGCCTCTGCCGCGATGATTTCCACCTGCCGGTCGACGTCGGCGATGCGCTGGAGGTATAACTCCTGGCCTTCCGCGCGGAGACGCTGCGCCTGCACGGAGCGCTCTGTCCTCATGCGGTTGAAGATATTCGCCTCCGTAGCCCCAGGGAAGTCGGCGCGCTTGATGCGGATGTCGACGATATCGACGCCGAAGTCGTTCTCGGCGGACTTGACGATCTGATTGGCCGTCTTCAGCGCCCGGTCGACGATGGCCGCGCGTGTGGCGACGCCCTGGTCGTTCACCAGCGGCTCGACGGTGGTGCGGTCCTCCTCGATGCCGATGAGCCGCCCGCCGATGATCTCTGGCTGGGTGCTGCGGCCGACCTCGTCGCGGAGCGCCGCAATGACGATCTGCTGGATCCTCGAGTCGGCGTTGCTCTCGCTGCGCAGGCGCTCGATGAACTTGCGCGGGTCCTCGATGCGGTAGCGGACGTAGGCGTCCACCTCCAGGAACTGGTTGTCCTGGTCCGGCATGGACGTGGGCGTCACGTCTATGCGCAGGATGCGCTTGTCCAGCACGTTCGCGGTGTCCACGAACGGCGCCTTCACCTTCAGGCCCGGTGTGCGCACGATGTTCTGTATCTCACCGAAACGGGTGACAACCACGTATTGCGTCTCGTCGACCGTGTACAGCGCCTGCGGAACGACGATGACCGCCGCGATGATGAGTATGAGGAAAGGAACGAGGAGTTTCATGTTAGCCCCCGTCCCCCGAAGCCACAGCAGCCGGGCCGGTGGTCGACGGAAGAACGCCTTCCGTCAGCGGTAGGAACGGCACCACGTTGTCGGTGGATTCATCCAGGATGAAGAGCGTAACGCCGGGCAGGATATCCTCGATCGCCTCGAGGAAGAGCCGCGTCCGCGTCACCTCTTGAGAGAGCGCATATTCGGTGAAGACCGCGGTGAACTCCGCCGCTTCACCCTGCGCCCTGGCGATACGGGCGTCCTTGAACGCCTGAGCCGCCTCGGTGATCTGCCGGGCTTCACCGCGCGCCACCGGGAGCCTGTCCTGCTCGTAGGCGAGCGACTCGTTGATGCGGCTCTCCCTGTCGACGCGCGCCCTGTTGACATCGTCGAACGCCTCCCGAACGTCCTCCGGGGGCTGGACCTCCTGCAACTGCACGCTCAATATCTCGATGCCCGCGTTGTAGTCGTCGACGATCTGCTGCAGCAGGTTCTGCGTGTCGGTCTGCACCGCCTCCCTGCCGATACGCAACGGATCGTCTATCGATCGCTGCCCCACGACCTGCCGCAGCGCGGCCTCGGCTGCATCCTTGAGCGTCCGCCCATCCGGGCGGCCCTCCACTGCCTCCGGCCGGGCCGGGTCGCCGGGGTCAGCGACGTTGAAGAGGAAAGAGCCGAGGTCCCTGATGCGGTACTGAACAACGAGGTCGATGGTTACGATGTTGAGGTCGCCCGTAATCATCTTGGACTCGACCACTTCGTCCGTGATGACGCCGCCGGCGCCGGTCCTGAAGCCAAGCTCCATGCCACGGGTCTCTTCGACGGAGACAACGTCCACCGTGCCGATGGGCGCCGGCGGGTACCAGTGGAGTCCTTGTTCCTCGGTGCCGCGGAACTCGCCGAAGAGGCGGAGTGCCGCCTGCTCGGACGGCTGCACGGTGTAGAACCCCGTGCCCAGCCACAGGGCGACCGCAACGACGACAAGACCGAGGATGATGAGACGGGAACCGCCGCCCGGAAGGCGTGAGCGTATGCCATCCCAACTCTGTCGGAGGTTCTGGACCACCTGGTCCGGATCGAATTCGGGTCGGCGTTCGCCGTACATTTAGGGCAACTCTTCCATAAGCCCCATCAGGTCAGCACCACGGGGTATACAGCGAGTCTATCCCCCGCCTCTGGGAGTGTCAAACGCGACTGCCCAGGCCTCGCTCGTTGTGCGCTTCAAGCAGCTCATGGCGAGTTGTCGAAGCCCGGATTGGAAACGGTGCATGAGCGGTAGCTTTCCTGGCCAGCGCTCCGTTGCGTGGACATTCGCTGGGGATATAGCATGCGCAGCGAATCGCATGATGGATGGGCATGTTGCGATGGATCGCAGCGCGACCCGCTCATGCAGTGACGAGATTACGACAACGCGCATCCGTGAGCAGCGAACGTAGGAGGGAAGCGATGAACATCCACCGATTCCTGGCCCTCGGCGCGATGGCCGTGGTCTTGGCGCTCTTCGCAGCGTGCGGCAGTGAAGACCCCACGGCCACCCCGACGTCCGCTCCCCAGACGATGGAGGAGCAGCCCACGCCCACGCCAGAGGCAATGATGGAGCAACCCACTCCCACAGCCGAGGCGATGATGGAGGAGCCTACTCCCACAGCCGAGGCGATGATGGAGGGACCTACTCCCACTGCCGCCCCGAGGCCGACCCCCACGCCCGTCCCTCCGCCTCCCGGTTTCGACGCGGAAGAGTACTTCGGCGGCAGAACCATCCGCATCATCACCGGCACCAGCCCGGGTGGCGGCTTCGACACCTTCAGCAGGATCGTCGCCGCCACGGCTGAACGGTACTTCCCGGAGACTACGCGCTTCATCGTGCAGAACCTCCCCGGTGCCGGACAGCTCCGCGGCCTCCGCGCCGTACTGGCCTCAGATCCTGACGGCTTCACCATCGGCCCTGTTCACTCGCGCTGGTTCGCGCGCCAGATGCTCGTCGGCGATGTCGACGGGTTCGATCTCAACAGCATCCACATCCTCGGCTCCCCGACGTTCGCCATCAACGAGGACGGCTTCTGCCTTGACAAGAGCTTCGCTTCATCCTGGCAGGAGGTGCTGGACCGCGACCTCACGATAAGGGTCGGGTCGGTCGGACCGGGGAATGAGCCTCACATCGAGTTCATGGTCGAGAACGGTGCCCCCTTCAAGCTCATCTACGGCTACGGCGGCTCGTCCGAAATCATGGCGGCGTTCGACCGCGGCGAGACGGACGGAACAGGCCGCTGCGGCCCGGGCAATGCCGGCCGCCTCTACCCCGAATGGATAGAGCAGGGACGCCTCATCCCCATCTTCTACAGGACCAAGCCCTACAACGATGCGTGGCTTGCCAACCTCGGATACACCGGCCCACCGCTTCCCTCCTTCCGCGAACTGCCCGGCCTCAACTTCAATCAGGCTCAGGCGGAGGCGCTCGAACTGAACCTGCTCATCGTCGAGTTGTCGCGCGTCTTTGTCATGCCTGAAGGTGTGGCGGACGACGTGGCGCAATACTGGCAGTCGGCATTCGACCAGATCGTGGTGGACCCGACGTTCATCGAGCAACTCACCATCGCCGGTTACGAGGACTCCTACGGCTACGGCAGGGCCGAAGACATCCAGGAGATAATCGACCGCGTGCTGAACGCCAGCGAAGAGACTCGCGAGATTGCGCTCGAACTGAGCGGCGTCGGCACCTTGACGGTCAACTGAGGACACACCGCGCCTGTCAGGACCGGGTAGCACCGTACAGGACAGGGGTACCCCTCGCGGGGGCGCCCCTGTCCTTGTCATACCATGACGGCCTCATCCGTTTCTTCCTGGCGCTTTCACGTTTGTGACATCTGCCGGTTGTGCGGTCGAGGCCCCGCTGCTATCCACCGCGCGTTGACTCCCTGAACAAGGGCAGTGTAGGTTGCCCCCTTGTGCGATAACGAGATCTAACGAGGTACGACGGATTGATGGCTTACGAATATGACGTCTACGGCGTCGGCAACGCGATAGTCGACACCGAAGTAGAGGTGGAAGACTCCTTCCTTGCGGGCCACAGCATGGACAAGGGCATCATGACGCTGGTGTCAGCCGAGGCGCAGGCGACATTGTTGGAGAGCCTCGCGGGCCGCGCGCGGCACGGCTCCGCTGGAGGCTCGGCGGCGAACACCATGACTGCGGTGGCCCATTTCGGGGGCAGCGCCTTCTTCACCGGAAAGATAGGCGACGACATGCACGGCGCCCTCTACCGTGAGAGCCTCGCCGAGGCCGGGGTAGAGTTCGATATGACGCCAACAGACGACGAACCCACCGGCGCCTGCGTCATCCTGGTGACACCGGACGGCGAGCGCACGATGCAGACGAGCCTCGGCGCTGCTTCCACGCTGGGGCCGGACGACGTCGCCCTCGATGTCCTGCGCTCGAGCCGGATCGTCTACGTGGAAGGCTACCTGCTGAGCACTTCTCCTTCTGCGGAAGCCGCCGAGCGTGCGATGGCCGCTGCGTCGGACGCAGGCGTCAAAGTAGCGCTCAGCCTCTCCGACCCTGCCATAGCCGCGCACTTCGCCGAACAGTTCCGGCGCGTGGTCCGGCAGTACGTCGACATCCTCTTCTGTAACGAGCATGAGGCGGAGATCTACGCGGGCCGCGGCTCCCGCGAGGAGCGGCTGCGCACCGTCGGCGCCGACGCCCCGCTCGTGTTCATGACGTGCGGAGCGGACGGGGCGCTCGTATACGATGCGGGCGAGATCACTCACGTGAGCGGCCATGTCGTTCCCGTCGTAGATACGACCGGGGCGGGCGACGTCTTTGCCGCAGGCGCCCTCTACGGGCTGACGCATGGCCTGAACCCCACCGATGCTGGTAAGCTCGGCTCGTTCGCGGCGGCCCGGGTCGTCACCGGCTTCGGCGCAAGGCTGCACGAGCCGCTGCACGAGACGATGGAGACCATACTCAGCGGAGCACATCCGCTCGGCTGGACCAGAGAGGAGATCGATCGATGACCACGGATCGCCACCGGAAAGCTGCATGGGCGCAGACGCACGACGTCCCGGAGCAGTGGGAGGAGCAGAAGTTCGTAGACAACTGGGTAACGCGCGACGACGGTAGACAGGACCAGCGCGGGCCCATGATCCGGGCAACAGTGGACGCCGCCCCATTTCCAACCGACCAGGCGATCCGCGCGCTGGATGTCGGCTCAGGCTACGGCCTGCTCTCCGGTTACCTGCTGGCAAAGTACCCCAACGCGCACGTGACACTGCAGGACATATCCGAGCCGATGTTCGGGCACGCGAAGGAGCGCCTTGCGGCCTACTCGGAGCGTACCAACTACGTCAGGAGCGACTTCTCTCAGCGGGGCTGGGCGTCCGGGCTCGGCGGGCCGTTCGACTTCGTCATGTCCGCCATCGCCATCCACAACATGTACGACGACGGCCTCATCTCCAGCATCTACCGGGACATCCACGACCTCATGGCGGACGGCGGCATGTTCGCCAACCTGGACTACGCCGCACAGGCCGGGGGCGTGGACATGCACGTCCAGTGGCTGAAGGAAGCCGGCTTCTCCACCGTGGAGGCGGACGAGATCAACGAGCGCACCGTGCTGCTGAAAGCAACCCGCTAGTCCTCATCCCCAGAGACGCTCGGAGGCGATGGCCGCGCCCTCCGCCATCGCCTCCAGCTTGCGGAAGATGATGCCCGGGTCCATCTTTCCGTACCCCGCGAAAGTCCCGAACCCGCAGTCCGACCCCGCAAGTACCCGCTCCCGTCCCACGATTGCGGCGAACGTCTCGATGCGCTGCGCGACCAGTTCCGGGTGCTCCACGAAGTTGCTCGTGGAGTCGAGCACGCCGGGGATCAGCACCTTGTCGTCGGGGACGCTGGCGTCGCGCCACTCCTTCCACTCATGGGCGTGCCGAGGGTTCGATGCCTCGAACTGGATAGCGGAGGGCTTCGCCCGCAGGAGGATGGGCATGATCTTCGACACGGGGATGTCGTAGTCATGCGGTCCCTCGTAGTTGCCCCAGCAGACGTGCATCCGAACGGACCCCGCCGGCACGTTCGCCAATGCCGCGTTCAGCACCTCGATGTGGAACTCAGCGCGCCGCAGGAACTCCTCTTCGGTCAGCCCCTGGAAACCGGTATGGAACGCCATCGCCAGGTCCGGGCAGTCCACCTGCAGAACGAATCCCGCCCCGACGATGGCCTCATACTCCTCCTGCATCGCCTCCCCCAGCGCCTCGATGTACGCCTCGTGCGTTGGGTAGTAGGCGTTCGGCATGAAAACAGATGCCACGCCCGGCGAGGACGAGGTCATGAACGCCTCAGTAACGCCCGCCCCCTCGACCGCTGCCTTGAAGTTCTCCAGGTCCTTCCGCAGCGGCTCCCGGTCCTTCACTTCCACCGGCGCCACGCACTTCGGGCGGCGCATCGGCTGGTCTCCGGTCATCCGCGCCATCTTGGCCCGAAAGTCGGGATAGGGCGCAACGTCAAGGTTGGGGCGACGCTCGCTGTCCCCCTCGAATCCGGTGAGCCGGTCCTTGGCATAGGTGGAGTACGCTACTTTGCTCATCTCGCCGTCGCTCACCACGTCGACGCCGGCGGCGTGTTGCCGTACGACGATATCGGCAACACCCTGCCGTACGAGCGCGTCCAACTCCACGGCGTCGTACTCCTCTTCACGCTCCTTCTTCAGGAGCAGCGCGGCGACATCGTCCGGGCGGGGCAGGCTGCCGACGTGGGTCGTGAGGATGCGGTCTGTAGAAAGCTTCATGGGGAACGCTCCGGGAGAGAGTGAACCGGATTATAGCGGTGCTCCTATAATCGCCGCATGACCGGGCAGCAGCATATCGAGGTGCGAGTGGCGTCCGGTCCCGCCGATATGCAGGGTGCGCTCGCCGTCCGGCACGAGGTGTTCGTGCAGGGGCAGGGGGTTCCCCTGGAGCTGGAGCAGGACGAAGCCGACGCCGGAGCAGTGCACGTCGTGGCTTGCGACAAGGGGACGGTAGTGGGCACCGCGCGACTGACCCAGGACGGTGAGGCAAGGATAGGGCGCGTCGCTGTGCTGGCCCCATGGCGGCGGCGCGGCATCGCGGGCATGCTGCTCGCGGCGCTGGAAGCCGAGGCCGCGCTTCGGGGGATACCTGAGGTGAGCCTGCACTCTCAGACGTACGTGCAAGCGCTCTACGAGCGGCACGGGTACACGGTCACGGGACCCGGATTCGTGGAGGCGGGCATCGACCACGTACCGATGGCGAAGCGGCTCGATCAACCAGCGCCCTGACCGCAGCCTACGAGGCGACGGCGACTCCCGACCGACGAGGCGGTTGCTTGAGGACGAACGTGCCCCGCACGTCGCGGAGGCTCAGCGCACCGCTCTCCAGCAGCGCCCCGCGTATGCCGGGCCGGTGGCGGGTGCGAACATCCACGGCGATGAGCGCGTAGCCCGCTCCAAGGAGCGCCTCGTACTCGGCGGCGTGCTCGTCGTCGAGGCCCTCCTCCCCCGCGGACATGGCCCCTATCCAGGAGCCGAACGCCGCGCCGAACTTCCAGACGGTGGCGGCCAGCAGGATCTTCACGTTGAGGTCCATCGGAACGATGAGCAGCGCGATGAGCGACGGCACCTCGATGATGAGCGAGGCAAGGATGCCCCACTTCACCGCGGCGCGCAGCATGCTCTCGCCGCGACGAGTCAGGCGCGGAGGCGCGGGGCCATCGTCCGGGAGAACGTAGGTGACCCCGGTCCGGTCGCCGAAACCCGCCTCTTCCAGCAACTGCTCCGCGGCAACGGCAGCCGTACGGTTGTCGAATATGCCAACGACAGCGGTCATGCGACGGGTTCCCTCGCTTTCAATGCGCTGTCGAAGAAGCCGATCAGCTTCGGCCAGGAGTCGGCGGAGATCTCAGGGTCATACCGCACGGGGTTATAGGGGTCGTTGAATGCGTGCTGACCCGTGGGATAGCGGTGGAAGGTGAAGGGCTTGCCCTCGGCGCGCAGCGCGGCTTCCAACCTGTCGACGTCCGGCGGGGCCGGGTTCGCGTCCCGGTCGCCGAAGAAGCCGGTAAGCGCACAGTCCAGGTGCGCGGTGAGGCTCAGCGGCGTGGGGCCGTCGCCCCAGGACAGGTCCACGTCCACGCCGTAGAAGTCCGCGCAGGCGGCGAACTCGTGGGTGCGCACCGCAAGCATGTAGGCGATGCGCCCGCCGATGCAGAAACCGGTAACTCCGAAGGGGCCGGACACGTTCGGCAGGCCGCGCAGGTGCTCCAGCCCTCCCAGCATGTCCTGTATCAGCTCGTCGTCGCGGAGGCCGTCCTTCAGCGGGAGCGCCACTTCGCGGCGGGCGGGGTCTTCGAAGGCGTAGCCGATCAACTGCGTGTTCGTCACCTCCGAGCGGTGGAAGAGGTAAGGCGCTATGGCGGCGTAGCCCGCCTGCGCAAGCTCGTCGCACTTCTCCTGGACGAAGCGGTCTATACCGAAGACGTGCATCGCCAAGACGACACCGGGGTGGGGGCCGCCAGCATCCGGCAGAGCGAGGTACGCGTCCACCGGCTTGCCGTCCACCTTGATGCTCACCCATTCAGACGCCATCGCTCTCCTCCCTGGCTGGTCGGTCTCACGTGTCCCGTGCGCGGGTCAGTTGTCCTCGCTGATGACCAGCGCGCTCTTGCCCTTGATCTGGCGCGACTCCTGGTAGCGGTGGGCCTCTGCCGCCTCTGCGAGAGGCCACGTGCGGTCTATGGTTGGCTTGAGCCTGCCCTCGGCGAACCAGCCGAGGATCATCTCAAAGTCCCCGCGCGGGGTGAGTCCGCCGCCCGCGCCGAGTATCGAGACCGAGTTGCGGTAGAGCTCGGCAACGGGGAAGCTGGTCTCGCGCCCGCCTGCGCCGCCGAAGACAGAGAGCCGTCCTCCGCGCGCCAGGGCGCCGATGCCTTTCGCCAATACGTCGCCGCCGACACCGTCCACGATGACGTCGACGCCGCGTCCGTCCGTGAGCCGCTTCGCCTCCGCGACGAAGTCCTGCTCCACGTAGTTGATCCCGTGGTCCAGCCCGTACCGGGCCGCCCACTCCAGCTTCTCAGCGCTGCTCGCGGTGCCGAGCGCGGTCATGCCTATCTGCTTCGCGAGCTGGATGGCGGCGATGCCAACGCCACTGGCGGCGGCTTGCACCAGGACGGCGCCGCCTGCCTCGCCGCCACCCCGGACGCGCAGAGCGGACCAGGCTGTGGTGTAGATGGTGGTGATGGTCGCCGCCTCGACGAGGCTGAGGTTGTCCGGCACGGCGTATAGGGAGCGCTCCGGCACAGAGACGTACTCGGCATACGAGTAGGGCGGCTGGCGCACGATGACGCGGTCACCCACACTCACTGACGCAACATCCTTCCCCACTTCCGCAACGACGCCCGCGCCTTCTATGCCAAGCATCGCGGGGAAGTCCACAACCTGTCCCATGCGTCCGCCGCGGCGCGATACCTCCGCCGGGTTGACGCCGGAGGCCGCGAGCCGCACGAGCACGTCGTCGTCGCCCGGTTCAGGGTCGGGAGCGTCTTCGAGGCGGAGCACTTCCGGTCCGCCGCATTCGTGGTATCGCACCGCCTTCATCGATCCTCCTTCTACACGAGTCGATTATCCCCCTCGCGGGTGGCCAGGGCAATCAGGACCTTCCCAGCCCTACGCACCATCGAGCGACCTGTGACGCACTTACTCCGGCCGCTGCTCGAGTGACGGGAGTCAGGAGATAGCGTTGATGCCGGTCAGATGACGACCAAGGATGAGCTGGTGCATGTGTTGGGTGCCTTCGTACGTGTGCACCGTTTCCAGGTTCATTGCGTGGCGCATCGGGGAGAGGTCGTCGGTGATGCCGGCAGCGCCGAGCAGGTCGCGGCTGGTGCGCGCGATCTCCAGTGCTGCGAGGGTATTGCTGTACTTCGCCATGCTCACGTGCGACCAGTGCAGCGCTCCCGCCGCCTTCAGCCGCCCGAGTTGCAGCGCGAGCAACTGCGCCTTGGAGAGGGACGTTGCCATGTCCGCCAGCTTCTGCTGGACGAGTTGGAACGAAGCGAGGGGACGCCCGAACTGCTCGCGCTCCTTCGTGTATTCGATGGCTGTGTGCAAGCAGTCCGCTGCTGCGCCACAGACACCCCACGCGATGCTGTAGCGTGCGGAGTTGAGGCAGTCCAGCGCGGAGCCGAGCCCGCGAGTGCCGGGAAGCAGCGCGTCTTCCCCCACGCACACGTCCTCCAGGAAGAGTGCGCTGGTAACGCTCATGCGCATCGAGAGCTTGTTGTGGATGTCCTCCCGCCGCACTCCGGGCAGGGTTGTGTCGACGAGGAAGCCGCGCACTGCATCGCCCAGCTTCGCCCAGACGACCACGACATCGGCGATGCCGGCGTTGGTGATCCACATCTTGCCGCCGTTGAGGGTGAACCCATCAGAGGTCTCGACGGCGTGCGTTTCCATGCCGCCGGGGTCCGAACCGTGGTCGGCTTCCGTGAGGCCGAACGCACCAAGCAGGCGCCCCGCGGCCATATCGGGCAGGTAGCGCTCGCGCTGCTCCTCGGTGCCGAAGTGGTGGATGGCGGTCATCGCCAGTGACGACTGGACGGACGCGAAGGAGCGATAGCCGGAGTCGGCGCGCTCGAGCTCCTGCATGACGAGGCCGTAGGCAACGGGACCGAGTCCGGCGCAGCCGTAGCCCTCGAGATGCGCGCCGAACAGGCCCAACTCCCCCATGCGCGGGACGAGCTCCATCGGGAACGTGCCCTCGCGGAAATGCGGGACGACGGCCGGCATCGCCTCGGCCTCGACGAAATTGCGCACGGTGTCGCGCACCTGTCGTTCGTCATCAGTGAGCTGGGACTCGATGTCCAGAAGGTCTATGCCGCGGTAGGACTGCATGCAGGGCCTCGCTGTCTCAGATTCAACGGATGGGATTTTAGCAAGCGCGGTCCGTCTCGCCCCAGCCGCGCGCGATCAAGGGTGCCAATGGCAGTAGAATTCTGGCACTCTTGATCCGCACTCCAGGAGTAAACGGAGAGTGCCGTTTGGCATCCTTGAGATTCTTGATAGCAGTGTTTCCATGGCCATGGCCTGCTTCCGGGGCGTCGGAGCATCAAGAGTGTCAAGAGTGCCAATGTTTCAAAAGTTGGCCGGGCAAACAAGGTGGCCAACGGTTTCACAAGTTCGGGCGCCCTGGTGAAGAGGACAGACGAGTACTTCACAAGTACGCGGGCGGAGTTGGCAGAAAGGGCCGGATACCGAGTCATGCAACCAGCGTAGCGGACGAAGGGGCGACCGCGTAAGGGGCCGGTGTCGCAGCACGCTCCGAAGCAGCTTCTCCCGTGGGGGCCAGTCCAGGAGGCGAGGTTCCTGCCTCCGCAGGAACGACGGATGTTGCCCTTACAGGACCGACAGCCAGAACGCGGGCAAAGAGAAGGCCCTCCGGGGTCAACCGGAGGGCCTTGTGTACTCTCTTCGAGGAACCGGGATGCTAGGCCGGGCAGTGGCTGGGAACGTCCTGGTCCGCCTCCACGGCTGCGATGTCCGCAGTCAGTCCGGCGATCTCCGCATCGAGTTGTGCCTCGAAGGCGGGGTAGAACGCGGTTGCCAACGCCCACGCAGCGTCAGAGACGTTGACCGGCTTCTCGCCGAGGCCCTCGTCGCGGTCAGCCTGGACACTCGCGAGTTCAGCCTGCAACTCAGCGATCTCTTCCGCATTGGCGACGCGGTCGGTCAGGCGGCAGAAAGCCAACGGTGTCGAAGTGATGACGTCGAGCGTGCCGGGGTCGATCACGCTGAGGGTCCGCATGCGCTCGACATCGCCGTCGCCGGGTCCGATGCCGGAGCGCTGGCGGGTGAACCGCCCGAGCGTCCAGACCGTGGCCCACGCGCCCTGGTCGTTCGCAACGAGTGTGTTGTCGTCGCTGGTGTTCGTCACGTAGTTCGTGATGTCGGAAGGAGTGCCAGGGCCGTCGTTGATGAGGAGGATGACCTCCTGACCCGGAGCGTAGCCGGAGCCCCAGATGCGGACACTCACTCTGGATGACCGCGCACCCAACTGGTGGTTGACGACGGAGCCCTCGGTGACGACGCTCTCCACGCCTGTGACGTGGCCGTCGGCAGATGCCCTCGGGGAGAACACGGTGTTCCCGGCCACGAGGCCGAACAGCAGTCCCGCTGCGATAAGCGCCAGAACCATGGCCCGGGGGTGAGTTGCGATTGTCTTAGTCACGATTACCTCCTGTGGACCTCAACGCCTTACGCCGAGCAGAAGTCTGGGACTTCCGCGGGTTCTGCGCCTTCTTCAAGATCTTCATTGCGGGTCAGGTCACAGAGCGCTATCGGCGCACTGGCCAGGAAACTGTAGGTGCCCTTGTCCACGGCCCACATGGTGGCCATGCGCTCCGTGCCTACGTTCGGGCGCGTGAAGCGGCCGAGCCGCCACTTGGTGGCAAAAGCCCCATCGTCATTGACGATAAGCGGCCAGACGCTGCCTGCCCCGTCGCGATAGCGCCCTGGGTCACAGTTGCCCTCGTTGTCCCAGCGACAAGCGCTGATCACGTAGAGCGCGCCCTGGAAGTCCGCCACGAGGAGCTCGACTTCGATCCCGGGGGTGAACCCGGAGCCGTAGATCCAGACCTCTTCAGGGGAGCGGCCTGCACCCGTGTCAAATTCGACCTCGGTGTGGGAGAGCACGATGGTCTCCCCTCCGGTAACGTGGCCGTCGGCGCTTGCGCCCTCACCTGTGGAAAGCGCAATCGCGAGCAGCATGCCGGCTGTGAAGAGGCCTGCGGCCAGAATAACCGTGAACCTCTTCGTCACTATTGTTGTAGCGCCTGTCACTGAGTCCTCCTGCTCAACGATTCTTCAAGGGTTAAGGGCATCAGGCCGAGCAGTGCCCAGGGACATCGTCGCCCTCGCCACGGCCACTCAGGTTGCAGAGTGCGAGCGGAGCGGACGCCAGCGGGTCAAACGAGCCCGCGTCCACGGCCATGACTGACTGCATGCTCTCGCCGCCAACACCGGAGCGGGTGAACCGGCCGAACGTCCACTGGAACCCGAACGCGCCTTCGTCGTTGGCAACGACATCGACGCCCGAAAGGGCGCCAACGTCCGTGGCGACGCCGCGCTGGTCACCAATCAGGACAAGCAGGCTCTGCCCGGCGTTGAAGCCCGATCCGTAGATCCACACCGCAGTGCGAGAGCTGCGGGTCCCCGGGACAAAGTCCGCCTCGTTCGGCGTAACGACGAGCGTCTCCGTGCCCGTGACGTGCCCATCGGCACGCACACCTCCGCTCATGGAAAGCGCCGCCGCGAGGGCGAGCCCAACCAGAACAGCAGCGGCCAATGAAACCAAAGCGAACCGCGGCGACAGTTGCGAATGCGTTCGAATCACGGCTTTCCTCCTTAACCCAATGCTCGCAGCCAGACAACAACGTGTTTACCGCGAGTGCGGCGCAGAGGCTATAAGGGTTTGCCGCTGCGTGTCAAGCGTTCGCCAATCATACCCGATTCCGGTTGCGGAGGGAACAACTCCCTACCGCGCCGAGACTTCTCCGCAACCGCACTCAACCCAGCGCAGGTCATTCCGTCCCATCCCTCGTAACGCTTGCAGCGAATACTCCTCATCCCCGTGAGCGGGTTACGCACCACCGCACGCCCGGATGCAGGGAGGCCCCCCGGTCCGACAAGCTCACCACGAACACCATCGACCGTGTGTATGCCTACATGGTGAGGGAGACCTTGAGCGCGCCTGAGGGTTCGTGCGCCAGTTCGAAGGCGTCCCGAACCTGCTCCAGCGGCAGCGTGTGCGTGACATAGGGAGACATATCGATCTCTCCCTCGGCGATGAGCCGCAGCGCCTGCCGGAACGAGACGAGGCCCGGTTCATCCTGGGCTCCGAAGATGGTGCGGACGTCCAGCCGCTTGAGAAAGTAGGTCCCGAGGTCGAACGGCACGCGGTCGAAGCCGGTGGGCAGGCCGAAGACGTGCACGTGTCCCTCGGCCTTCGCCATACGTACGGCCTGGTCCAGCGTCTCATGGCCGCCTACGGCGTCCACGACCACTTCGGCGCCCTGTCCTTCCGTCAGCTGCAACACGGCGTTCACCGCCGCATCGCCTGTGACGTCTATGGCGTCGTCCGCGCCAAGAGCGACGCCCGCGGCGCGCCGGTGCGGGTTCGGCTCGATGGTGATGATCCGCGCCGCGCCAAGCCTTCTGAGATAGAAGTCGTGGAAGAGGCCGGCGCTGCCCTGGCCGATGACGACGGCAGTCTTGCCCGCCATATCAGGCAGCTTGCGGGCCGCGAAGACGACAGTGCCAAGCTGCTGGGCCATCATCAACTCTGCGAGGGGGCGCCCCTCCGGCAGTTCGACGATGAAGTGCGGAGATACGGCCTGGTACTCGGCGAAGTTCCGGGCCTGCCAGATGTTGGGGACTGTGAGGACGAGCGCGCCCTCACGCAGACCGGTCTCTCCGGGGTCGACGATGGTGCCAACTCCCTCGTGTCCGGGTTCGCCGGGCTCCATGGGATACGTGTTCCGGGGCCAGCCGTAGTAGACGTAGTGCAGGTCCGTGCCGCAGATGGACGCCATGTGCATCCGTACGAGCGCCCTTCCTCCGTCCGTCCCGGGGACTGGGACCTCGTCGCAAACGATGTCCCGCAGACCTCTGAGTATGGCGGCTTGCATCATGGGCATAGGCGGCTCCGTGCGCGTACGCGTGTACGTGTACGCGTGTCCCTGACATCGGGCTCCCTAGCCTATCAGGCGCCACGCTGGTATGATGAAGCACGCAATGGTCAGCGATCCCGGACTGGTCATCTATACACGCCCCGACTGCACGTACTCGGACGCGCTGCTGCACGACCTCAGGAAGGATGGGGTCGAGTACCGGCAGATAGACCTGGAGGAGCACCCCGAGTTCGTCGGGGAGTTGGAGCGGCTAACGGGTGGCGAGCGAGTGACGCCGGTGATGGTGGAGGGAGAACTCGTCATCGTGGGGTATCATGGGATCGGTTGAGCATTCTGACCGCCCCGGCGTGGCCGGGGCCAGCTACCGCGGCCCGGTGGTGTAGCCTGGTTTAACACACCGCCCTGTCAAGGCGGAGATCGCCGGTTCAAATCCGGTCCGGGTCGCCAGCAGCGGCAGCAAAGAAAGCCCCCGTGCAAATGGCACGGGGGCATTTCATTCGTTCCAGATCGAGGCTGGCGATGTAACCGATCACCCCAGCCTCTCTCCCAGGAGAGGGAACGCCGGGGCTACTGGCTGGGATCCTTCACCTTGCGGAGGTAGGGCTTCACCGTCTCCCAGCCGTCCGGGAAGAGTTCCTTTGCGGCCTCGTTGTCGATGGCAGGCAGGATGATGACGTCGTCGCCTTTGTTCCAGTTCGCCGGGGTGGCCACCTTGTGGCCGGCCGTGAGCTGGCAGGAGTCCAGGACGCGCAGCAACTCGTCGAAGTTGCGCCCCGTGCTCATCGGGTAGGTGAGGCTCATCTTGATCTTCTTGTCCGGTCCGACGAGGAAGACGGTCCGCACGGTCTGGTTCGTGGCCGCGGTGCGGCTCTCCGAAGGCTCTTCCTCTGCGGGAAGCATGTCGTAGAGCTTGGCGACGTTGAGCTGGTCGTCGGCGATGATGGGGAAGTTGAGGGCGGTCCCACCGATCTCCTCGATGTCAGCGGCCCAGCGCTGGTGGTCCTCCACCTTGTCGACGCTGAGGCCGATGACCTTGCAGTTGCGTTTGGCGAACTCGTCGTTGAGGCTGGCTACGTAGCCGAGCTCGGTAGCGCAGACGGGAGTGAAGTCCTTGGGGTGGGAGAAGAGCACCGCCCAGCCGTCGCCAACCCAGTCGTGGAAGTTGACAGCCCCTTCGCTGGTGTCGGCAGTGAAGTCGGGAGCAGTGTCGTTGATGCGTAGCGCCATGATGTGCATCTCCTTTGTGCGTGTTGGCCTGGCTCCCGCGGTAGGACTCGAACCTACGACCAATCGGTTAACAGCCGACCGCTCTACCAACTGAGCTACGCGGGAACGCTCGCGCCATTCCAAGCGCGGAGTCTATTGTAGCAAACGCCGGATAACCGCAAGGCAGTTGGGGCGGATAGCCTTGCGGCTACCCGGAGAGCCCGTCGAGGCCCTGGGGCAAGAGCTGCGTATGCTATAGTATGAAGGTAGTCTGCCCTCGTATTCTTCGGGGCAGCGTGCATGCGTGGGGATATAGCTCAACTGGGAGAGCGCCGCGTTCGCAATGCGGAGGTTGGGGGTTCGAGTCCCCCTATCTCCACCAGCCTCACGCTTCAGCCGACCGAGTACTCTCACCCCCGGTCCGACAGGCTCGCAGCGAACGGAGCGGGTCTGCAGAGTTACTGCTCCGGCAACTCAGCGACATCGGCGGCGAAGACCAACTCCGGGTCATCAGCGGAGCCGACGGGGCGCACGAACAGCCACTGCCCATCCCGCGGGTTCTCCACGATCTCCACCTCCACCCCGCCTTTCAGGATCAGGCGGGTGCCAAGGGGGAGATCCTGGAGCATGATCTCCGCTCCCCTCGTGCGACGGAACTGCTTGGACGGTTCGCTTTGCGTCATGGCCGCTCGTTCTCCAACGGGTCGCTACATGGCTGAGCTGCTTAGAAGAAGAACGTGATGTTCTTCGCCAGCAGGACGTTCTGGTCCAGGATGATGGTCCGCCTGGCTATCTTCCAGCCCGTGACGGTGTCGCGCCGCAGGACGTCCTCCCGCTTGCCTGCGAAGAGGTCCACCTCATCCTCCATCCGGTTGCGATAGACGATGAAGCGGCTGCGCACCTTCACCTCGTCGCCCTCCGGATCGTAGACCTGCACGTTGGAGACAACGTGGCGCACGCGGGAGAGCGGCTCCTCGCACCAGTGGATGCCGGTGTTGATCTGGCGTACGCGCCCGATAAGCACGCGCTTCCCCTCGTCTATCCACGATATCTCAGAGTCCGCGCTGGTGTTCTCCCGGTACTGCTCGCCGAACTTCACGTTCCGCCTGATGGGCATGTGGTAGTGGATGTCATCCGCGATGTACTCGAGCCACTCGTCGTAGCGCCGCTCGTCCAGCAGCTCAGCCTCCATCGAGAGAAACTCCTCGATGTCCCGCTGAAGCATCAGGCGCTCCAACATCTGCCGCATGGTCTCGACGGTCATGTCAGTAGTCATGTCGGTCTCTCCGTGTGAAAGTGCCGGCGCTCGCTATCTCCCCTTCTTGAGCGGGTAGAGGTCGTTCCAGCTGCCTGCTTCCATGAAGGCGAGCCATCGCGCGAGACGGGAGCGCTGGTTCTCTTCGGCGATATCGAAGTTGAGCGTCATCCCGGGAACACGGTCGTCGCCGTGGTTGTGGCCGAGGCCTGCCTTGAAGGGGTACGGCAACCGTCGGGCCATCATGCCGCTGCTTGCTTCCGATGCGTAGTTCCAGTTCTCCATGTCATCGGACTCGGTGAGCCCTGCCGGGCCGCAGTAGCGCATCATGTAGCGGCGCTGAGCGTCGCGCACGACCTGGGGCGCATTCCTGTCCACCTGGTAGAGACGCCAACTCTCGGTCGCCCCCACGCCGTGGGGGTGCCAGTGCAGGATCCGCTGCTCCTGGATGTTCACATTGGGGAAGATCAGGGCGCCGCCGCCATGGAGGTACTGTCCCTCGTATTTCTTCGCTTTCTTCTCCCGCGCCTGACGGTAGTACTCGTCAACTTCAGGGGGCTCGGTCTGCCAGGTGTCGACGTAGGGCGCAACGCCGGGTTGTTCATAGATGTCGTTGTGCCCTCCGTGCCCCAACTCGCGGATCGACATCTCGTAGGCGGTAGAAGGGAACCGGGCCCTCATCGGATGCCTGTCTCCCTCGTTGCGGTCGCCCTGCGGCCCGATGGCGGCGACGTTGATCGACCGGTGGGTCGTAACGCCATGCATGCGGTCGCCGTCGAAGCTGAAGGCCGGGAACTTCCAGTTGCAGGGAAGACGCCAGCGCTGCACGGGTTGGAAGAGTTCCACGCCGTTGTCGACGCCGTCCATGCTCTCGAAGCACCGGCGAACACCGTCGGCGTAGGCGCCCAGGTAGTCTTCGAACGAGGGGGCATCCCGGTCCCAGGTTGCCCAGATAGAGCCGTAGAAATTGCAGAGATGGGCTACCTCGTGGAGTCCGAACTCGCTCTTGTCCAACTCCTCGTGGAAGGCGGTCTTGAAGTGCGGCACGCCCACCAGCTTGCCGTCGGTATCGTAGCTCCAGCCGTGGAAGGGGCAGGTGAAGAGGCGCGTGTTGCCGTCGTCGTAGCGGCAGACCTTCATGCCGCGGTGCCTGCACGTGTTGAGGAACACGTGAAGCGCGCCCTTGTGGTCGCGGACGAGGATTACCGACTCTTCACCCATCCGGGACTTGAAGAAGTCGCCGGGGTTTGGCACGAGCGACTCGTGTCCGATGAAGAGCCAGGCACGACCGTAGACCTGCTCCAACTCCTGCTTGTAGATCTCCTCGTTGACGTAGATTTCGCGGCTGATCATGCCCCGATCGAGGTCGACGAGGCTGCGCAGGGACCGGTCACCGAGCGACGGAAGGATGTTCACCATGTCTCTCCTCCTATCTTCTTACCATAGACGCAGACCGCTTTGGGTTGGGGCGATCGACTTGCTCCGCACGGGCGCCGCTGCCTCCCCATAGAGCCCGGCAGGCCTCAATCTACTCCCTTTTGTTTCGGCGGCCAACCCGAAGATTCCCGTCCACTGCAGTCCACCGACAAAGCGGTATGATGGCCAGCGTCATCGACGTTCCAGGAGACACACTATGCCGTACCGGACGGGCGACAGGGTCATCGTCAACATGCGCGACCTCAGCCCCGAGCTGATCCCGGCCTTGCCGTGGCCGGCCCTTGCCGGAACGGTGGTAGAGAACCCCTTTCCAGGTCTCTACAACGTCAGGCTGGATACACCCGTAGACGGCCACGAAACGTTGATGGACCTCGGCGAAGACCGACTGATGCCCGATCCGGAAGCCGCGGGGGGCCCTCCTCTGTAGGGGACGACAGAACCAACCAGAGGGGACGACAGAACCAACCAGGGCCGCGACGCGCGGGGCGCACAGAGGGCCGGAGGAGCATCTGCATGGAATATCCCGTCTCGCGGGCGATAGTCCAACGGATCTGCGACGAGCGCGACGAACTCGTGCCCTACCTTGCACGGCTCATCGACAGCATGGAGCGCCACGGCGGTCTCTACCAGACCGCGCTTCTGGAAGTCGTTCCTCACGACGTGATCGAGGAGCTCGCGGGATGGCTTCAAGGCCACATGCGGCAGGTCCAGGACGCGCCGGGAGCTCCGGATGGCCAGCCGCAGGAACTGCAAGCCGGGCTCGAGGAGCTGGAGCGTCTGTTTCCGGAGTACGTCGAGGAACTGCTGCGGTGACGTGACCCTGCTAGGATGCCGGGCGTCATGGACGCTCTGACCGAGCATCTCAGCACCTACGTGGCCGGCCTGGTCTACGACGACATCCCGGCGGACGCCGTGCACGGGATGAAGGTCCGCCTGGTCGACACGATCGGGTGCGCTATCGGCGGTCAGGACGGGGAGCCGGTGGCAGTTGCGCGAGCACTGGCGCGAGAAGCGAAAGGCGTAACTCCGGGCCGGGTGTGGTTCACGGACGAGCGTACGACTCCTGAGCTCGCCGCCTTCGCCAATGAACTGATGGTCCGCTATCTCGATTTCAACGACACGTACTTCGCGTTGGACGGCGGTCACCCGAGCGACACCATCGCAGCCACGGTGACATTGGCGGACGCGCTCGGCCTGAGCGGGCGGGACGCGCTCGTTGCGATGGTGTGCGGGTACGAAGTGTTCTGCGGCCTGGGGGAGGTGCAGAGGCCCTCGACGAAGTTCATCGACCACTCGCTGCACGTCGCGATTGGTTCAGCGGCGGGAGCGTCGAAAGCGCTGGGTCTGAACGCCACGTGTACCTCCCACGCCATCTCCATCGCGCTCACGTCGAACCTGGCACTGCGCATCTCCCGCGACGGAAAGCTGTCCATGTGGAAGGCGGGGTCGGCCGCCAACTCGGCGCAGGCGGCCATCTTCGCGGCGAGGCTGGCACAGAAGGGGATGACGGGGCCGGACGAGCCCTTCTACGCCGACAGCGGACTCGCCGGGATGCTCGGCGCCCGGACGCCGCTGCCGGCGCTCGGCGGAGCGTCGCACCGGTTCCACACGGGGCTGAGCAGCATCAAGGCGTTCCCCGCGCAGTTCAACGCGCAGGCGGCGATATGGGCGGCGCTCGGGCTGCGCGAGCGGCTCGGAGGTGCGCTGCCGGACAGGATCTCGGTGCGCACCTACCGCCAGGCGGTCACGAGTTCCGCAGACCCCGAGAAGTGGCGCGTGCACGACCGTGAGACCGCCGACCACTCGATGCCTTACGTCATCGCGGCGGCGCTCCTCGACGGCGAGGTCACCACACGGCAGTTCACGGACCAGCGTATCGCCGACCCAGCTGTGCAGGAACTGATGGCGCGCGTCGAAGTAACCGAAGACCCTGAGATGACGGCGTTGTTCCCCCGAGCTCAGGCGGCCCGCATCGAGGCAGTGGCCGGCGGCGAAACGTACGTGGTGGCCATCGACAACTCGAAGGGCAACGCCGCCAACCCGCTCTCGGACGAGGAGGTCGAGTCCAAGTTCCGCTCGCTTGCAGAAGGCGTGATGCCGCGGGAGCAGGCCGATCGGCTCTTGTCGCGGTTGTGGGCGTTCGAGGACGAGGCGTCGGTTTCCGGCATCGTGGACGCTATGTCTCTTGACCGGGGAGCGTAAGAGAGTCTCCGCTGCGGGCGCCGCCTACGCTTCGTCAGGGTCCTCTTGCTGCACCCTGCCGAGGAACACTTCCGCGAGGATGTTCGTATCGCGTACCGACTCCGGCGTGCCCTCGAATACGACGCGTCCCGTGTCCAGAACGTAGGCGCGGTCGACGATGTCCAGAACACCCTTGATGTTGTGCTCCACTACCATGATCGTCGTGCCCAGCCGCTCGCTGATGAGCGCGACCGTCCGGAAGACCTCTTTCACTATGTTGGGGGCCAGGCCGAGTGTAGGTTCATCCAACAGCAGCACCTCCGGGCCAGCCATGAGGCCCCGTCCGAGCGCCAGCATCTGCTGTTGCCCGCCCGACATCTGGCTCGCCAGATCGCGCCGCTTCTGATGGAGGACGGGGAAGAGGTCCATGACCGAGTCCATGCGGCGGCGCACCTCCGCCCTCTCCCGAAGGTACGGACAACCCATCTCGAGGTTCTCCTCGATAGTGAGGTGGGTGAAGAGCCGCCTCCCCTGCGGGACGAACGCGATGCCGTGTCTCACGATCTCGTGCGTCGCCGAGGTCAGTGGCTCCCCGCGCCAATAGACCTGTCCCGCCACGACGGGCGCCAACCCCATGATCCCCTTCAGCACTGTCGACTTCCCCGCTCCGTTCGGGCCCATCACCGCCACCACTTCACCTGTACGGACGCCGAGGCAGGCGTCCTCGAGGGCGCTGACAGCCCCGTATCGCACGGAGACGTTGACCATCTCCAGCGTGAACGCGCCGTCAGGCGGCCCTCCGCCGTTCGCCGGTATCAGGTCCGGTTGCTCGTCGTGTGCTTCCATGTTCTCACCGGTCCTACAGTCGTCGGTCCCTAGACCCCCAGGTACGCCTCGATCACCTCGGAGCGAGCCAGTACGTCTTCAGCATCGCCCTCGGTGAGCAGCCTTCCGCTGTCCATGACGATCAAGTGGTCAGATAGCTCCCGCACGATCTCCATGTTGTGCGAGATGAACAGGATGGTCCTGCCTTCGCTGCGCATCCGGCGCATGATGTCCTTCGCCCGTTCGAGCATCTGCGGGAACAATCCGGCGAACGGTTCGTCGAAGAGGTAGGTGTTGACGTTCAGGGCCAGCGCCCGGCCTATCTCCAGGAGCTTGCGCTGGCCATAGGAGAGGTCCATCGCGAGGGAACGCCGTTTCTCCCACATGCCGACGGTGCGCAGTACCTGCTCCGCCCGCTCGCGCTGGCTGGGTCTGCCCCGCTCCAGGAGCGCGGGAATAAGACGCCGCTCCGTCAGCACGACCATGATGTTGTCCCAGACGCTGATCTGGTCGAACACTCGTACGTCCTGGAACGTGCGGGTGATGCCGAGGCCAGGCGTCTCGTGGGGCTTCACCACGCGCAGGCGCACGCCGTCGACGACGACCAGGCCTCCGTCCAGCGGCAGCATCCCGCTCAGGAGGTTGATGAGCGTCGACTTGCCGGACCCGTTCGGGCCGACGACGCAGGTTATCTGTCCACGAGGTATCGCGATGGAGAGCCCGTCGACCGCATGCACGCCGCCGAAGTGCTTGCGCACATCCATCGTCTCGAGCGCGTAGGGCGTCGGGCTCTCCGCTGCGGCATCGCTCATAGCTTGTACCTCCCCATCAGCCCTTGGGGCCTGAAGAGCATCAGGAGCACCAGCAGCACACCAAGGACGACCTGTCGCGCCTGGCCAACGTACGCATCGGGCAGGAACGGCAACACCCGCATGCCCTCCTCCAGCAGCACGAACGCCATCGCTCCCAGTAGCGAGCCCCAGATCGTGGCCAGACCGCCCAGAATCACGATGGACACCAGCAGGATCGATTCCAGCAGGATGAACGAGTTGGGATCGATGAACGTCGTCCAACTGGCGAACAGCCCGCCAGCGGCCCCGGCCATCATGGCCGACAGCACCCAGACCGCCAGCTTGTAATGCGTCACCTGGTAGCCGAAGACCTCCGTCGCGCGCTCGTCCTCCCGGATGGCTGTCAGCACCCGCCCGAACGACGAGGACACGATGAACCAGGAGATAAGCACGACGATGGCGAGGAACACGAGCACAAGCCCGAGGAACTCGGCTTCGCTGTCGAAGACCCACCCACCTACGGCAGGCTTGGCGATGTCGTGGATGCCGAACGCTCCTCTCGTTACGGCCCGCGCGTTCAGGAAGACGTTGAAACAGATGACGGTGAACCCGAACGAGACGAGCACGAAGATGTCGTCCCTGAACCTGTTGAACACGACTCCCACCGCTATCGCCGTCAGCCCGGCAAGGGCGATGCCGACAGGCAGCGCAGCGAAGAACGGCCATCCGAACGTAGGGATGGCCTCGGTCCGCAACTGTTCATAGGCCGCATCCGAGGTGAGGATGGCAACGGCGTACGCACCGATGCCGAAGAAGCCGATGTGGCCGACGGAGAGCAGTCCCGTGAACCCCACGACGAGGTTCAGGCTGACCGCCAGGATCGCCCAGACCGCGAAGACCGTCCCAAGCGCGATGGCGAAACCCGCGCCCAACCAGACCGCGAAGCCGACAGCCCATGCGATGACTACCAGGTTCGCCCACATCTCGAGATTGCCCCTGGCCAGGCGCTGGAATAATCGCGCCTCCCGCGTTGACCTCATGAGGCCGGCAACTCTCTCCCCGCCGTTCATCGACATGGCCCTACCCCCTCGGCAGCAGTCCCCTGGGCCAGAAGGACAAGAAGAGGATCAGCAAGAAGAAGGAGATGACATCCTTCCACTCTCCAGCCAGGTCCCAGATACCGAACTGTTCCACCATGCCCAGCGCGAATCCTCCCAGCATCGCACCGTAGAGGTTCCCCATCCCCCCCACCACCGAGGCTATCCAACCCTTCAGCATGAGCAGCAGACCCATGCGGGGCTGTATCGCAGTATCGTGGCCGCTCAGGAGACCCGCGGCAGCCGCGAAGACCGCTCCGATGAAGAACACGACCGCTATGACAACGGTGGTGTTTATCCCGACCACCTTGGCGACTTCCTCGTCGTCGCCGATCGCCCGTATCGTTCTGCCCAGGGAAGTCCCCTTCAGGAGGATGAGCAGCCCCACGAAGCCGGCGATGGCCACCCCAACGGCAAATACGTTGAATCCCTTGATATTTCCGCCCCAGAGCGTCCACGGTTCGCTCCCGAACGCCCGTGGGAGCGGACGGGGAGCGCTCTCGAACACGATGGCCGTCGCAGCAGTGATGGCGAGCAGCACGCCCAGCGAAGCGACCAGCATGATGAGAGGGGACCGGGCCCGCTTGCGCATGGAGACGTACAGACCCCGGTACAACGCAACGCCAACGCATCCGGCCACCAGGCAGGAGACCGCCCAGCTCAGGTAGAGCCGCGAACCCGGAGCGTCGGCCAGCAGGAACCCGGCGTATGCCCCGGCGAGAGCTCCCGTGGCCGGTCCGATGACCAGGAGTAGCGCCGAAGGCGCTCCGGCGAAGAGCCGTTGAAGGACTCCGTGTACCAGCCGTGCGACGACAACAGCGGAGACTACTCCCACAGCGGGGCTGAGCAGAAGATGGAGGTTGTCCGGGTTGGTGAGGACGAACCCGGTGTACACCCCCGCGACGGCGGCCAGCAGTGCTCCTCCCACGCGCAGTGACCTGGGCCTGAACCGGCGTTGCAGTCGACGGAACAGGGCCTCGTGGAGCACCCACGCGATCACCCCGGCGACGATCAGGGCGAACAGCGCGCTTACGTACGGATTGTTGACATGGCTCCCGCCCACGGACTCCGAGGTCCTCAGGTAGAAGACGCCGTACGCTCCCATGGCGGCGGCGGCGCCGTAGTAGAGGTCGAAGAACCAGACAGTGCCGTAGACGAGGGTGAAACCCAGCGCAAGTAGAGCGTACACGGCGCCCACAGACAAGCCGTTGAACGCGAACTGCACGGCCTGGTCCGGGGACTCGACTATCTTCCAGACCAGGTAGGCCGCAGCCGCCAGCGCAAGGGACGCCGCAAGTACCCTGTCGGGGCGTTCACGATATGCCGCAAAGCGTAGCACCGGGGAATCTTACCCCCGCGACCGCCGCCGCGGGGGTATCCATCCAGGTGATGCTCTTTACGGCGTCGGAGCGCCGCCCAGGACCCTGTAGCCCTGGTTGTCTTCCGTCCTCTCGGCTAACGGCAGCACTTCCACGACCACGTTGGAGAGGCCAACCACCTCACCCTTGTCATCGAAGCTGAAGTTATCGCCGATGGCGCCGCTCCAGGTGATCCCGTAGAGGCAATCCCTGAAGCCGTCCGCATCCTGGTCGTCGCCTGTCTGCTTGAGACACTCTGCCGTGATGTACACGTCGTCGTATGCCGACCCCAGGTACCAGGGGAGCGTGACGTAGTCGTAGGTCGCCCGGAAGTTCTGGAGGACCTCCCGTGCCGTCTGGTTGGCAGGATCGAGGTCCGCCGTTATCGCTTTCACGCCCGTAGCGGCCTCGCCCGCGACCTCGAGGGCTGTCGCTCCTATGACCACGACCTCGCCATAGATGGGCCCGTCATAGCCAAGCTCACGGGCCTGTTTCACTATGGTGCCGCCGCTGAACTCCGCCTGAGCGGCGATGTGCAGCGCGTCCGGGTCCGCACCGAACAGCTTCGTCAACTGGCTTCTGAAGTCGGTGATGTCGGACGGGTAGCGCTCCTCGGCAACCATTCGGCCGCCCAGACTCTCGAACTGGGCAACGGACGAGCGCCGCACGCCTTCGGCGTAATCGGTCGCTTCCGTGATGGTGGCCAGCGTACGGATGCCGTCGGTCCAGAGGACGTTGCCGGTGTCGATGCCCAGTTGGGCGTCGCTCATCGCCGTCCTGAAGATGTAGTCTCCGGCGTCCGCTATGTCCGGGTTCGTCGCGAGCCCTGAGAAGAGGACAACGCCGTCGGCTTCGGCGAGCGGTGCAGCGCCGAGCATCGCGCCGCTGCACGACGTGCCAAGGATGATCTTCACTCCGTCCACGTCGGTGAGCTTGTTGTACGCGGTGATGGCATCCTGGGCACTGCATTTCGAGTCCTGGACGATGAGCTCGATCATGCGACCATCGATGCCGCCAGCCGCATTGATCTCGTCGACAGCCAGCTGCTTGGCCTGGCTGGACACCGTCCCATAGGTCTCGCCCGGGCCGGTGAGTGACTCCATCACTCCGATCCTGAACGGCTCGTCGCTCCCATCGTCCCCACAGGCCGCCAGGAGAAGCACCGTAACTCCCAGCAGACACACCAACGCGAGCTGTTGAATCGACCATCTCTTCATGGCGTTCTCCCCATACAGTTGGAGGTCCTTGCCGGGCCGGCGTTGAAGCCTCAACCCTCGCACGCGAAGTATCCCGCATATGCACTACGTTAGGAAGGGCGTCAGGGCATCACGGCCTGTATTTGAGAATGAGTTTCGATAAGGGTGTGCACTCCATCCGGCCCCGGGACACACGCGGCCGGCCAGCGTGCCGACCACGGTCCGGCCGCCTATCGCACCTCGAACAGCGACTCGACCTCCACCGCCGCGCCGCCGGGCAGCGAACCCGCTCCGTACGCGACGCGCGCGTGGCGTCCTGCCTCCCCGAACACCGCTACCATCAGGTCCGAGAAGCCGTTGATGACCTGCGGCTGCTGCGTGTACTCCGGAATGGCGTTCACCAGGCCCATCACCCGGACGACACGCACGACGTTGTCCAGATTACCGAGTTCCCGCTTCGCTACGGCCAGTGCGGAGAGGCCACATGCGCGTGCCGCGTTGTAGGCGTCGTCGACATCCATGTCCGCGCCCACCTTGCCGGTGATCATCGCCCCGTCCGCGCCGCGCGGCACCTGTCCTGCCACGAACAGCAAGTTTCCCGTGCGAACGGCGGGAACGTAGTTCGCCACCGGAGTAGATACCTCCGGCAACTCCAGACCCAACTCCTGCAAACGGTCCTCGGCAACTGACACGGCACAACACCTCATGGGAGATCGGGACAGCGACTGCCCCTCGCAAGGATGATAGCACCCGCTCGAATAGCCCCCACCACTGCCCCTGGGTGCGTAGAATAGCCCCGCATCCCGCCGGTCCGCGGAGGTCCTGCGCATGGACAACAGCGTCTTCTACCAGAACCTGGAGCCGTTCTCGTTCCTGGAGCGGAGCGCGTTCGTCTACCCGGACAAGCCCGCCGTCATCTATGGCGAGCGCACCTACACTTACAGCGAGCTGCGGGACCGGGTGAACCGGCTCGCCGGAGCGCTGAAGAACGCAGGCGTCGGCCGGGGCGACCGTATCGCCTTCATCGTGCCGAACCTCCCGCCGCTCCTGGAGGCGCACTACGGTCCCATGAGCATCGGCGCGGCGCTCGTAGCCATCAACACGCGCCTGTCGCCGCGCGAGATCGCCTACATCCTCAACCACTCGAAGGCCAGGGTGCTCGTGTTCGATTCCGAGTTCGCGCCCACCGTGCGCGAGGTGCGCGACCAGGTCCCCGGCGTATCGCTCTACGTGCAGGTCGTGGACGAGGTCCCCCGAGCGGACGACATCCCCGGCCCCGACTACGAGGAGTTCCTCGCATCCGCCCCGAACGGCGAGCACCGCGACCCCATCGCCTCCGAGATGGACATCATCACCGTCAACTACACGTCCGGCACGACCGGCATGCCGAAGGGCGTGCAGTACCACGCGCGCGGCGCGTACCTCAACGCCCTCGGCGAGGTCATCGAGACCGGGCTGAACTGGCGCAGCGTCTACCTCTGGACGCTCCCTATGTTCCACTGCAACGGATGGTGCCACACCTGGGCCGTCACCGCGGTCGGCGGCACGCACGTCTGCCTCCGGCGCGTCGATCCCGTCGAGGTCTACCGGCTCATCGAGCAGCACGGCGTCACCAACATGTGCGGAGCGCCTACGGTGCTCACGGGCATGTACTCCTCGCCCGCCGCGGAAGGGCGGGACCTCTCCGGCCTCACCATCGCCACCGGCGGCGCGCCCCCCGCCCCCCAGGTCGTCCGCACGATGGAGGGCATGGGCGCGAACATCATCCACCTCTACGGCCTCACCGAGACCTACGGCCCCATCACGCTCTGCGTCCCCCAGCCGGAGTGGGACGAGATGACATCGGAGGAGCGGGCCGTCGCGAAGGCGAAGCAGGGCGTGCCCTACGTCCACGCCGGCACCGGCCTGCGCGTCGTCGACGAGCAGATGATCGACGTTCCCCGCGACGGCGAGACGATGGGCGAGGTGGTCATGCGCTCCAATGGCGTCATGGCCGGCTATCTTGACGACCCGGACGCGACGGCGAAGGCGTTCTCGGGCGGCTGGTTCCACTCAGGCGACCTCGGTGTCTGGCACCCGGACGGCCAGATCGAGCTGAAGGACCGGGCGAAGGACGTCATCATCTCCGGGGGCGAGAACATCTCCAGCCAGGAGGTGGAGAAGGTCATCATGGAGCACCCCGGGGTGCTGGAAGTCTCCGTGATAGCCGTACCGGACGACCGCTGGGGCGAGACCCCCAAGGCGTTCATCACGCTCCGCGAGGGCGCCGGGCCCACCGCCGAGGAGATCACCGCCTTCTGCCGCGACCGCATCGCGCACTTCAAGGCGCCGCGCCACGTCGAGTTCGGCGACCTCCCCAAGACGGCGACGGGGAAGATCCAGAAGTACGTCCTGCGCGAGCGCGAGTGGGCGGGCCGCAAGTCCCGCGTGCAGGGGTCGCAGCGGTGAGGTGAACGGTTGTCTATCTGTTGTATAATCGTTGCTCAATCGACCTGCCGGGGGGTTTCATGATGACAACCGAGCACCTGTCCCCTTCGAGACGCATCGTGTACGAGGAGATGCAAGCCCACAGGGGCAAGAGGTACAAGAGGGTCGGCCCAGACACCGAGCGGCTGGCGGAACAGCACGGATACAACGTCGAAACGTTGGCGCAATCGCTCGTCGATCTGGCGGGCAAGGGGCTCATCAGCAAGG
This sequence comes from Dehalococcoidia bacterium, assembly GCA_034423175.1. Lineage (GTDB taxonomy): Bacteria > Chloroflexota > Dehalococcoidia > Lucifugimonadales > Australimonadaceae > Bin16. The sequence goes on along the minus strand of DAOUJA010000004.1, from coordinate 16,484 downwards.
AGCGCACGGGGCGCGAGGTCCTTTATTTCCTTGCCGATGAGAAAGCTCTCACAGCAGGCGCGACTCTCCGGCTGACCGTCACCTTCGCACGCGGCGAGGACGGATACGTTATCGCCAGCGTGCCCGCGCTTCCCGGCTGCCATTCCCAGGGCCGCACCCTCGACGAGGCCAGACGCAACATACGGGAAGCGGCGCGAGGATATGTCGCCGGCCTGCAATACTGGGGAGAGAATACCCCTGAAGAACTCAGCACTGAACAACTAGAGATTCCTGCCTGATGCCACCTCTCCCGGTAATCTCCGGAGATCAACTGGTCCGAGCACTCCGACAGATCGGGTATGAGATGGTCCGCATGGAAGGCAGCCATATGTTCCTGAAGCACGCGAGCCGACGCGGCCTCTCGGTGCCGCGGCACCGAGAGTTGGACAGGGGCCTGCTACGCAGGCTCATCCGGGATGCTGACGTTTCTCCAGCCGAACTCATCGGCCTGCTTCGCTAGCGATCCCCCCTACGCCTCGGGGAAGGCCTCGAGGTGCTCGGCAAGCTCGTCCAGGTGCATGACGTCCGCGTACTTGTGGTGCATGTCGAACAGGTTGACCTTGTGCGACAGCTGAGCGCGGTCGTAGACGCACTCCTCGGCGATGACGACGTGGAAACCGTTGGAGTAGGCGTCCAGTACCGACGCCCGGACACAGCCGCTGGTGCTCTCGCCGCACACGAGAACAGTGTCGACGCCCATCTGCACGAGTTGCGCCACCAGCGGTGTCCCATAGAAACCGCTCGCGCGCTGCTTGTAGATGATGAGGTCCTCCGGCTCCGGCGCGAACGCCTCGTAGATGCCGAACGGGTTCTCGCCCTGGTTCCTGGGACTGCGGTTCGTCGAGCGCAGGCGGTTCGGGCGCGCCTCCGGCCTGTCCTCGCCCGTGGTGTAGAACACCGGGAAGCCGCGGGCCCGCGCCATCGCGAACAGCTGCTTCGTCGGCTCGATCGCATTCCACGCATGCTCGCCGCAGGCGCTCGGGAACTCCTTCGCCACCTCGTGGACGGGCAACGGGCCGCCCTGGTACGCCGAGTTGTACAGATCGATCGCCAGTATCGCCGGACGCCGTCCGACGAACAGTTCACGCTGGTAGTGCTTGTAGAGCTCGACGTCCTCCGCGCTCACCACGTCCTGCCAGCAGTGGTCCTCGAACCCGTAGGTAGCCATCGCCCGCCTCCTTATGCCCCTTGATGGGGCGCATTATACGTCCGCTGCCGTTGCCGTGGTGCGCTACAATCCGCGCGCACAGGAGGTCGCGCCATGCTCACGCAGCGGGAGAACGAACGCCTCACGCAGGTCGGGCCTGGGACGCCGATGGGCGAGCTGATGCGCCGCTACTGGCACCCCATCGCGGCGGCGGCGGAGATGGACGAGCGCCCCGCCAAGCCGGTGCGGCTCCTCGGCGAGGACCTCGTCCTCTACAAGGACAGGTCCGGCACGCTGGGGCTCATCGACCGCTTCTGCCCGCACCGGCGGGTCGACCTCTCCTACGGCATCCCGGAGGAGCACGGGCTGCGCTGCATGTACCACGGCTGGATGATGGACGAGACCGGCCAGTGCATCGAGCAGCCGTTCGAGGAGACGGTGCACCCGGACGGGCGCTTCAAGGAGAAGGTGAAGGTCGCCGCGTACCCGGTCGAGGAGCTCGGCGGCCTGCTGTTCGCGTACATGGGCCCGCTGCCGGCGCCGCTCGTCCCCCGGTGGGACCTGTTCGTGACCGACCACGCGTGGCGCGACATCGGTTTCACGATGCTCCCCTGCAACTGGCTGCAGTGCCAGGAGAACTCAGCCGACCCCGTGCACGCCGAGTGGCTGCACGGCGTCTACGGCTGGTACCTCGCGCAGAAGACGGGCGAGGAGGTGCCGCCGTGGCGCAAGGCGATGATGCGGCCCCACCAGCGCATCGGCTTCCAGCAGTTCGCCAACGGCGTCTTCAAAAAGCGCATCGTCGAGGGCAGCACCGAGGAGGACGACATCTGGAAGGTCGGCCACCCATGGGTGTTCCCCAACATCCTCCGCTCCACGACGGGCACGACGAGCACCGAGTTCCAGATCCGCGTGCCGGTCGACGACGAGAACACGCTGCACGTGGTCTACACGCGCTACCAGTTCCCGCCTGAGGTACACGTGCCGCCGCAGGAGACGGTGCCGTACTACGAGATTCCGCTGTACGACGCGAACGGCGAGCTGAACGTGGAGCTACCGCTGGTGCAGGACTTCATGGCGTGGGTGACGCAGACGCCCATCGCCGACCGCACGCGAGAGAAGCTGGGCGAGTCCGACACGGGCGTCATCCTGCTGCGCAAGATGCTGAACGAGGCGATGGAGACGGTCGCGGACGGCGGCGACCCGATGAACGTGTTCCGGGACCCTGAGACGAACCAGTGCATCGAGATGACGCAGGAGAAGGTGTATTACACGCCGGACCGCAACCAGGCGCGGATGATCTACTACGGCCACCAAGCCTACAACCCCAAGATCGACGAGATCGTGGCGATGTTCCCGGAGTAGGGGGCTGCCTCCCACTCGCAGTCCACTCCCGGTGGGGAGGCAGCCGCGGGCAGCCGCGGGCTGAGAAACGAAGCATGGGAATAATCCTCGGCGTAAGCCTGTTCGTGTGCGTCTTCGGAGGCGCGGGCGCCTTGCAGGCACGGCAAGGGAGTGCATGCGCGGGAGGCGCTGCCGGAGCAGCGCTCTACATCGGTATCCTGTTGCCCATCGTCGAAATCACCGGTCCCGGCTCTGCCACTTACGGTCCTGCCAGTCATCCCCAGGCGTATCTTGTGAATGGAGTGTTGACGGTGGCGGTTATCGTGTTCACCTTCCTCTCAGCTAAGGCGAGGGCTAACCGGCGAATGCTCTATCTCTTGCTCGCAGCCGTTGCTGCATTGCCAGCTACGCTCACATTCATCTGGCTGATGCCGCTGGCCGCCTGGGGTTTGGGAATCGCCGGCATCCTGCCCGCGCTTGTCCTGCTATCGGACGCCGTGCTCGGCCGCTTGATGGGCAGGAATCCCTGGGAACCACGCCGGGAGAGTGATACCCCACCCTCACACGTCGTCGCAGTAGGCGAAGGCGTTGCCAACCGGCGAGGCGTAGACCTCGATGTAGTCGACGATGGTGGTGGGGCGGCCCTCGGTGACGGCGGCGGCGGCTATCCACGCGCAGGTCTCGCGCGTGCCGAAGGCGGGGCCGCCCGGCGACGGCATGCCGGTGCTGACGCGCCCACGGTAGGCCGCGTCCTGGCTCGTGTCGTCCTCCGGGATGACGTAGGAGTCGAAGTAGTCGGCCATGCCGCGGGCGTCGCCCTCTTCGAGGCGCGCGAGTATCGCGCGGTCGAACTCTTCGTTCAGCCACGCGCCCGGCATCCCCGGCGTGTGCCAGAGGCCGCCCGACGCCGCGACGGCGACCCGCAGGTCGGACGGCGCGTCGTCCAGCGCCTCGCGCACGGCCTTCCCGAACTGGTAGCTGCGCAGGCCGGACACCTGCGGCGCGAAGTAGAGGTTCATCATGATGGGCACGGAGGGCAGGGAGAAGTCGGTCAGCTCCTCGACCGACCGGATGACGCCGCCCGCGAGGCCGCGGTCCGGTTTCGGCATGTCCATGCAGAAGGCGGGGTCGAAGCCGCGCTGCATGACGCCGGAGAGCAGATGCACGGCCAGCTCCGGGTGGCCGGGGAAGCGGTAGCCGGGCTCGGCGTGCCGCCCGATCTCCGCGGTGCGCGGCTCGCGCGGGGACTTCGCGAAGCTCTCCCCGACGTAGAGGGCGAACGCGGGGTAGTTGTTGAAGTCGAAGCACTCCAACTGGTCGTCGCTGAAGATGACGAGCACGTCAGGCTCGAGCTCGGCGATGCGCTCGCGGAGGACGCGGAAGCCCTCGTGCGTGCGGTTGGCCTTCTCGATGTTCACTTCGAGGGACTCGTTAGGGACGTCCTCCCGTATGGGGCGCGCGTTCCGGCGGGCCACCCACAGCTCGGGCGGGAGCGACGTCGTGCCCCCGTGGGAATGGAAGAAGGTCCCTACGAGTGTGGCCATGTCCGTCGCTCCTTTCGCGGTCGCCTGTCGTGCCCACCCTCACCCTGCCCCCAGCACCCAGCAGAGGGGATTGTCACGCGGCCATGTTGGGGTTGACCATCACCCAGACGGCGTCGGCGCCGTCGCCCTCGCCGCCCGAAGCGAGGCAGGCCTCGCCGGTGAGCTCCAGCGGATAGTTGTGCGTCACCATCTCCTTGAGCGGGTAGTCGCCCGACGCGATCATCTCGAGGCCCATCGCCACGCTCGCGTAGCTGTGGCCCCGGCACGCGCGGAGCTGTCCGTACTTGCCCGTCAGCAGTTCCAGCGAGAAGGACTCGAGCTCGTAGGCCTGCGTGACGACGATGCCGCCGCGCCGCACCAGGACTTCTATGGCCTGGTTGAAGATAACGGGGATGCGGCCGGTCGTGCAGTCCACGACGGCGTCAGCGCCGCGCCCGTTCGTGATGTCCATGATGGTGGAGACGAAGTCGTTGGTCTGCACGTCGATGGTGTGGTCCGCGCCGAGCCGCCTTGCCGCTTCGAGCCGGGCGGCGTCCTTGGACAGTCCGGTAACGATGACCGTCGCGCCGGCCTTCTTGGCCGCGAGGGTGGCGCCGAGACCCTTGGACCCCGGCCCCTGCACGACGACCGTCTTGCCCGGAGCAGCCTCGCCCTCCTTGACCGCCCACTGCACACCGTTGCCTACCGGGAGGGCAAGCGCAGCCTCGTCGGGCGTCATCGTCTGCGCCACCTTGTGCAGCACCACGTTAGGCGGAAGGTAGAGGTACTGCCGGAAGCCGCCGTCCAGCCTGCTGGGGTTGGGGTTGTTGTGCGTGTCGGTGAGCCAGCAGTGCCTGAACTCGCCGATGCGGCACCATTCGCAGTGTCCGCAGGGGAGATACTCCTCCAGCGCGACGAGTTCGCCTTCCTCGACGCCGTGGCGGTCCAGGAACCCCTGCCCGGCCTTCACGATGACGCCGGCGTTCTCGTGGGCGTTCATCCCGGGCACCGGGCCTCGTCCGCCTCCCTCTCTCGTGAAGTAGCCGTAGGAGCCGCACATGCCGGCGGCCTCCACCTTCATCAGAGCGCTGTTGTAGTCGATGTCGGGGACGTCGATCTCCTGAATCTCCGCGGTGCGGGGCGCAACCTTGACTGCTGCCAGCGTCGTCTCCATGGCTTCCTCCTTCGTTGTCGCTACGCCTTCCCTGCCTCGATATTCTCGATGTACGGCTTCGCGCGCGGGTAAGCCTTCAGCACGTTGCCGTGGAACAGCTTGTACCGGTCCTCGTCGGTCAGCCAGTCGATGCCGTCGATGTACGGCTTCGTGTCGTCGTACCAGCGCCCGGTGTCGGGGTCGATAGCCTGCACGCCGCCGATCATCTCGGAGGCGAAGATCACGTTGTCGACGCCGATCGTCTTGAGCATGAACTCGGTCGCGGCCTGATTGTAGATGGCGGTGTCGAAGTAGAGGCGGCTGAGGAACTCGTCGAACGGCTCGCGCTTCGCCATGATGCTCAGCCCCTTGAAGCGGGCGTACTGGTAGGGGATCGCTCCACCGCCGTGCGGCAGGATGAACCTGATGCCGGGGAAGTCCTGGAAGATATTGGAGTCCATGAGCTGGACGAAGCCGGTGTTGTCCACGTTCATGTAGTGGGAACCGGTGGTTGTGAACGCGGGGTTGCACGTGCCGGAGCCGTGGATCATGGCGGGTACGTCCAGCTCCACCATCTTCTCGTAGAGCGGATACCAGTAGCGGTCGCCGAGCGGCGGGTCGGTCCAGTAGCCGCCGGACGGGTCCGGGTTGAGGTTGCAGCCGACGAAGCCCAGGTCGTTGACGGCGCGCTCCAGCTCCTGCACGACGCCCTTCTCCGGCGGCACGCCGGGCGACTGCGGCAGCGAGCAAGCACCGATAAAGCGGTCCGGGTAGATGTCGCAGACGCGCTTGATCATGTCGTTGTTGATCTCGGTCCAGTAGCGGCTGATGAGCTCGCCGCCGAAGTGGTGGCCCATCCACGAGGCGCGCGGCGAGAAGATGGCGACGTCGGTGCCGCGCTCGTTCTGCAGCTTGAGCTGTCCGTTCTCGAGCGATGCGCGTATCTCGTCGTCGGAGACGTTGACGGGGTGCTTGACCGGCGCGCCCATGAAGGTGATCTGGGTGGCGCGGAAGATCTGCACCCCGGCGGGCGCAGTGGTGTAGTGGCCATGGGAGTCGATGATCATCTGGTCCGTTGCTCCTTCGCGATGCGGAAGGTGTCACCGCGCAGCGCTCCCGGGGAACGTTTCGCGCGGTGAGCGCATACTACTCCAAGAGCACCGCAAGGTGTGAGCGTGCCGGGTGCGAGGGCGCGTAGACTGGGAGGACACGGAAAGAGCCATGCAAAAGCTGCAGACGATTTTCAGAATGCTGCCAATGACGCTGGTTGCGGTTGCGCTACTGCTGGCTGCGGCCTGCGCCGGTGACGGACCGAGCGCTGCCGTGATGGCCGACCGGGAAGAGTCGATCGCATCCGACGGCGCAATGGTGGAGGACGCGTTCGAGGCTGAGGAGAAGGCGTTGGCGATGGAGGAGGCTTCTGCCGAACCCGCGTTGGCGGGGGCCCCCGGTCCCTCCGGGGCCGAGGGCGGCTCCGGCAGCGTTCGTGTCTCTCCGCTCGCGCAGAACCGGGTCATCATCCACACGGCGCACATGTCGCTCATCGTGGACGACGTCGCCGCCGCGGTCGACCGGGTAGCGGGCATCGCGGCTTCGCTCGGCGGGTGGCTCGTCAGTTCCGACCGTGTATCGCGCCACACCGGGGCGGTCGCCATCCGCGTGCCGGCAGCTTCGCTGGACCGGGCGATCGAGATGATCGGTAGCGCGGCGCTTGACGTCGTCTCCGAGACCGTGACGAGCGAGGACGTGACCGACCAGTACGTGGACACGCAATCGCGCCTGAACAGCCTCCGGGCCACTGAGACGCGCCTCCTGGGCTTCCTCGAACAGACACAGAACGTCGAGGAGGCACTCGAAGTCCAGCAGGAACTCTCCTTCATCCAGCTCCAGATCGAGGAGATGCAGGGCCGGCTCAACTACTTCGACCAGGTCTCGGCTTTCTCGCTCATCCAGGTTGACCTTACCGTCGCGCCCCTCGAGATGAGCGTCGACGTGGGTCCGGACGAGTCCTTCAGGGTCGGCCAGCCCGCCAGGTTCCGCGCGACGTTCACGCCCCCGCCGGACATAGACGAGTTCTCGTTCACCTGGGACTTCGGCGACGGCTCCACGGTCGCCGGCACGAACACTGCCCCAACTCCCAACGGCCAGCGCGTTACCGCGACCGTGAACCACGTCTACCCCGACGACCACGATTCTCCCTACATCGTCTCCGTCGAGATCACCGGCCAGGGCGAGGGCGGCATCGCTGAAGGCACGGACTCCCTGCTCGCGACCCTCACTGAGGTGCCCTCCATCGAGGTGTTCGCCGGTGAGAGTCGCACCGTCGAGGAAGGTGACGAGGTCCGCTACGCGGCGTCGTTCACTGCGCCCGACGAGCTGTGGGACTACGAGTACCAGTGGGACTTCGGCGACGGCTCACCCTCCGTCGCCGGGCAGATAGACGAGGGCACCCGCGTCGAAACCGCGCACTCCTACACCGACTACCGGCCTTTCCCCTACACCGTCGAGCTCACCGTCAGCGCCATGAGCGACGCCGGGCGCATATCAGCCTCGGCCGCCTTCGACGTAAGTGTCACTGAATCGCAAGGGTTCGTAGTGGGCGGCGTGGACCTCGAGGGAACGTTCAAGACCGCAGTCCGCGCACTCTCAGCGGTGGGTGTCGCGCTCTTCTACATCCTCATCTGGGTGGTTGTCTTCATCCCGCTCATCGTCGTCGCGTTCATCGCGGTGCGGCTCCTCAGACGCGCCCGCAACCGCTATCTCGCATCGCACCCGCCGCGCCCGCCGGTCAGTCCTCCTCCGACGTCCGGCGAGGAGCAGTCGTAAGCGAACTCGACCCGACCTCACCCCCGCTTGCCACGACGGGCGATACGGGCCAAGATTGCGGCTGACATCAGCTGACGGCGGGAGGTGACCTATGTCGGAGGTCGACGAGGCGAAGGCCTTTATCGAGCCAACGGGCGAGAAGGAGCGCGCGGGAGTCGGCTCCTGGAAGATACCGCGCACCCCGTACGACCGGTTCATGGAGGCGCAGGAGATCCCGATCCATCGCGGCCTCGGCATGTACGACATCCGCGAGATACCGAAGTCCCCGTGGAAGCGCATGGGCGGCCTCGGCTCCTTCATCCAGCTGGACGGCACAGACGGCAAGCTCGGCATGTATGCCTGGGAACTGCCTCCGCGCTCCGAGTCGACCGTCGAACGCCACGTCTACGAGGAGGTCTACTACGTCTTCGAGGGCCGCGGCACGACGGAGGTCTGGCGCGAAGGCAGCGACCGCCGGCACACGTTCGAATGGCAGGCCGGCAGCCTGTTCGCGATCCCGGTCAACACGAACCACCGCATCATCAACGCAAGCTCCGGTCCCGTCGTCCTCGTCGGCGGCACCACCGCGCCGCCCCTCTTCAGCCTCTTCGACAGCGAGCGATTCATCTTCGAGAGCGACTTCGCCTTCACCGATCGCTTCGACGACTCGGACGACTACTTCCGCCCGAAGGACGCGCCGCTCGTGGCCGACCCGATGCGGGAGCGCGCCATGCGCGTCACCAACCTCATCCCGGACATGGCGACGTGCGAGCTCCCGCTGGACAATCAACGCTCGCCCGGCTACCGGCGCGTCATCCCGCAGATGGCGCACGGACGGTTCAACATGTTCGTGGGCGAGCACCACAGCGGACGCTACTCCATGGCGCACCACCCGCCCGGCCCAGGCTCCGTCGTCCTCATATGCATCAAGGGCTCCGGCTACACGGTCGCGTGGCCGCAGAGCGCGACGATACGCCCGTGGGAGTCCGGCAACGGCGAGTCCGTGATGCGGCAGGACTACCGCCCCGGCGGCATGGTGGTGAACAACCCCGGCGGCACCGGCTGGTTCCACATGCACCACAGCACCGGCAGGGAGCCGCTGCGGCTCCTCGTCTTCGGCGGGGTTCCCCAGGGCGTCGGCATACAGCTCATGCGACAGGGCGAGACCGAGATATCCGGCAATCTGCCGCTGGAGATGGGCGGGCGCAGCATCACCTACCAGGCGGAGGACCCGTTCATCCGCGAGGAGTACAAGCGTATGCTCGCCATCGAAGGCGTCGACTTCGACATGCCGGAATGGGCCTACACCGGCGAGGTCCCGACCGGCCACACGCTGCAGGTCAGCGGACCGTAGCTACTCCATCAGCCCGCTCGCCCGAGCGGCCCGGAACGCCTGAGCGCCCCGCAACCGCACGTCGTCGCGCGGAGGCTCCGGGACCGCGCCGGGGCGTTCGAGAGCGGCGCCGGAGGCAAGCTCTTCCTCCGTCACCCACCGCCAGTCCCGCGGAAGGTCAGCCACCGCGTGCTTCGGGCGGCACACGTAGATGAAGTCGATGTGCTGGTGCAAGCCGTCCACCGGGTCGTCGACGTCCTCGATCAGGATGGTCAGCGGGGGCGGTATCTGGACGGGGTAGGCGTGATCGTCCTCGAATTCTCCCGTCGGCACGACCTCGACCGGTATCCCGGTCTCTTCCTCCACCTCCCGCACCACCGCCTGCACCGGGTCCTCGTTCTCCTCGATGTGTCCGCCGGGAGGCAACCACATGCCCAGCTTGGGGTGCCAATGCAGCAGCGTCGCTCCGTCCTGGACGACGAAGCCGGTGGAGGTGAAGTGCCGGACGAGGGACATGGGCCGTTGCTTTCCCGGCATCTCCCTTACGGCGCGACCCACGTGGCGTCGTGGACGCTCGCTATCGCCTTCTCGGCGACCTCGTGGATGTAGCGCGCCGCGCTCGGCCCGCCGTCCGTGCGGTCTATCGAGTCGGCGCGATAGCCTACCAGCCCGTAGCTCACGTAGATGCGCCCATCCGACTCCGGCCCCGTCTGCCCGCCGATCACCGGGATGCGCATGGTCTTCGCCACGTCGGCGTAGATGTCCAGCGTCACGTTGGTGAGGTCGATCATCACCGCGCCCGCGTCCTGCACGGCATTCGCCCACTTCATGATGTGCTCGTGCGCCTCCGGTCCGCCGTGGCGCGGCTCGAACACCTGGAAGCCTATCTGTGGATATACCGGAAGCCCCGCCTCGATCACCGCAAGCACGTCGTCGAACAGCTCCTCCTCCTGCGTGCGGATGTCGACCTTCGTCATGTCCGCGCCCGTCTCCGCCTTGATGCGGCGCGTGGCCTCCTCCACCGCCTTCGGCCCCGCGTTGCAGACGACCGTCGGCATATCCACGTTGATGACCGCCCGCTCCGCGACGCGGCTCACCGCCTTGCCGAAGAGCAGCATCGCATCCAGCGAGAACTCGTCGTCGCTCTCCATGCCGAGGAACGTCCTGCTCACGCTGTCGCCGACCGAGAGCAGGTCGACGCCCGCGCGCTCCAGGATGCGCGTCATCTGCACGTCGTAGCAGACGCCCGCCGCGATCTTCTTGCCGTCGTTCTTCATCTGCTGCAGGTCAGCTATCGTCATGCGCGCCATGTCGTCCCTCCTCTGCTGTGTTCGGACCCAACCAGCCTACGGTGCGGCGGGCAAGCACAGCCGCTCGCGTGCTGCCGCGTCGAGCTCCTCGCCCTCCTGTATGAGCGTGTCCGCGAAGCGCACCCGGTACACCGAGCCGTCGCGCGAGGCCAGCGGAGCGTCCGCGCCGTCCGCGAGGGCGCGGGCCTGCCGGATCAGCCTCCGCCGCATCCTGATGATGGCGGCGTCGCTGGTGCCGAGGTGCTCTTCAAACCGCGCTACGATGGAGCCCATGCTCTCCTGCACGGCCATGTCCTGCGCCTGTATTCCCGGGATGCCGCTGAACGTCCCGTTCACCTGCAACTCCCGGTCGATCATGTAGTCGTTCTCCATGTTGCGGACGGGCAGGAACGAGCCTGGCAACGCAGGGCCCGCGAACTCCTCTGCAGCCTCGATGTCCTCGCCGCTCAGCGGGCGCTCCTCGTTCCACGTCGCCACGATCGTCCAGCAGTTGGCGTCGTCTATCGGCGTCCACGCGATGCCCGCGCTGTTCATGCCCGGCTTCGCCGAACCTTGCCTGAACAGGTTGTAGAACGGCATCAGCCAGTGGGTGAAGCGCCAGTAGTGCGCCCCCTCGCCGATGTCGCGGCGCGCCCCGACGCGCAACCCATAGTCGGTATCCTCCGGCAGGAAAACGGGCGAGCGGTCCAGCGCGTGGTAGCGGGTGCGCAGGTCGGTCGCGGAGTGGGCGCGCTCCAGCCACGCGGGCGTCCGGCGGAACGAGTCCACCGTCGAGTGCAGAAAGTTGGAATGCGCCGAGTCGATGCCGCCTTCGAGGCCCTGCACCCAGTTCGTGCGCTCCAGCCGCTTGGTGACGTGGACGTGCGACGGCGGCAGGTGCAGCCACGAGAAGTCCGGCATCGCTGGCGTTGCCTCCGGCGGGCCGAGATACGCCCAGACGACGCCACCGGCCTCGACGGTCGGGTAGGCGGTCTGGCGCACCTTCTCCTTGTAGTTGCTCGTCGCGGGCTCGGACGGCATGTCCAGGCACTGGCCGCCCACGTCGAACTTCCAACCGTGGTAGATGCAGCGCAGGCCGTTCTCCTCGTTCCGTCCAAAGAAGAGGCTGGCGCGGCGGTGCGGGCAGCGCTCCGCCAACAGCCCCACGCGCCCGGACGTGTCGCGGAACGCCACGAGAGCCTCGTTCATCAGGCGCGTGCGGACCGGCGGGCAGTCCGGTCTCGGCACCTCGTCGGAGAGGAGGAACGGCACCCAGAAGCGGCGCAGCAGATCGCCCATCGCCGTCCCGCGCGACGTTGCGGTGAGCAGAGCGTTGTCCTCGGCGCTGAGCATGACCTCGTGCCTCCCGCCGCCGTTCGCCTGCGGCACGGCTACGATACAACAACGAGCCGGACGATGCGCTACACCTCCACCAGCATCCCCTCGCGCACCGCGAGCCCCAAGCCCGGCGCGGCGTTGTCCGCCACGGCCAGCACGCCGCCGTCGCCGAACATCAGACTCTCCGATGTCAGGTCCTCGCGCAACAGGTGCGTCCCGAACGCTCCCTCGGACGCGACCAGTGCGGGGCGCGCCGCCCGCATCACCGTCAGCCCCGCCCGCGTGAGGATGCTCGTTTCGCCCACCTGCGCCCCGACGATGACGCCCATCCCCAGGTCCACGGCGCGCTCGACCACCTCGAGCGATCTCCCGATGCCGCCCATCTTGGAGACGCGCACGTTTGCGATCCACCGCTCCGGCTTGCCGAGACCGTCGAGCTGCGAGGCGCGCAGCAGGCTCTCGTCCAGGATGATGCGTACGCCGCACTCCTCGCTTACGCGCTCGAATCCCGCGAGGTCGCCCGCTGACAGGGGCTCCTCGACCGCGTACACGCCGCCGCCCAGCGCGTGCAGGTGCGCGATGCAAGTCTCGACGTCGCCCCAGAGGTTGTTGGCGTCGAGCCGTACCCGCAGGTCCTCATGCCCGAACACGCGCATCTTCCGACGGTCCCGTCCAAGGTCGCCGGAGACCTTTACCTTGAAGTCCGTGAACCCCTTCCTCCGATAGCGGAAGAACTGCAGACGGTACACGAGGTACGGCGAGTCGCCGAGCACAGCGCTGTAGGTGAAACCGCCATCCAGGCGCGGCACGCCGACGATGTCCTCGACCGGCACGCCCTCCGTCTTGCCGAGCAGGTCCAGCACAGCGAGCTCGATGGCGCAGAACGCCGCGGGGTGCTCGTCTATCTCGCTCCGGTGCGCGTCCGCCCACGTCCGCAGGCCTGCGCCGTCCGTCACGTCGTCCGCGATAGCCTGCGCGTGACGTCGAATGAACGCGGCGCCGCCCTCGACCGTCTCACCGGTCACGTAGTCGCGCGGGCAGCCCTCACCGTAGCCGGTGACGCCGCCCGCCGAGCGCGCCGCGACGATGAGGTTTTCGGCGCGGGAGCGGCTCGCCGACGCGTGACGGAACACCGCCTTGAACGGTACCGGGAAGCTGTAGGCGTCCAATCGCTCGATGCGCAACGGCTCACTCCGCCACGGCGATGGCATCGAAGTCGAACGCGCAGTCGCGCGCATACTGCAGGTGCAGGTACTTGAACTGGGCGTCCCGCTGGCCCGATGCGACGCAACTCTCGCGATAGCGCCCGCCCGCGCCCGCCGGCAGCAGTCGCACGCGGAGCGGGGCGAGCCGTCCGCTCTTGCGCTTGCTCTCGTACTCGATGTTCGACACGCTGAGCAACCGGTCGAGCGCGTCCGCGGCATCGCCTCCGGCGAACGCGGACGCGCTGGTCTCCACGTAGAGCGTATAGCCGGACGCCGCCTCATCCGCCAGCATGACGAAGAAGTCCGGGGGCGCGCCGGACGGGGCGAACGCGGATGTCACCGCGTCCAGCACCTGCGACTCCGTGACCTTCTCGCCGGTGATGTTCGTGACGCCCTTGCCTTTCTGCACGAACGCGAACGTCGGCGTGTTCCCCACCCAGCCGTTCACCCGCACGATGTCGTTGATGTCGTAGCGGTAGAGGCCGTCGCCCGTCGTGACGAAGACGTAGTACTCGCGCCCGTCCTCCAGCTCGTCGAGGCAGAGGAAGTTGCCCTCGTCCGCCTCCCACGCTCCACGCTCGGCGAACTCGAAGAACGTGCCGAGCAGCGTCGGCAGGCATGCGTTAAGTTGTGCGTCCACGTTCAGCGTTCCGCGGAACTCGCTAGACGAGTACCCCCACTCGATGATCTGCACGCCGTCAGGCAGCAGCGGCGACAGGTTGCCGAGCGCGATGCCGCAACTGCCGCCCGTCCACGTCACGATGCCGCGCAGGCCGGGCCAGATGTCGTCGTACGTGAGCCTCCCCGCCGCGCTCAGTCGACGCTCCAACTCGCGCGCCCGCTCCGGTCGGGGCGTCAGCGGCAGGCTGGAGGCCTCGCCGGGCAGCTGCCCCGTCGCTATCGCGCCGAGAACGGCGTCGGCGTTGTCGTGCACGACCGACAGCAGGCGGAGGAACGTCGACGGGTTCGCGGTCGCCGCGCTGGTCACGCCCGGCTCCGCGAGGCCGCAGACCGCCATCGCCAGGTAGCGGACGTCGTAGTCCTCGATGTCCGATACCGCAGCGGGCAGCACGTAGCGCGACTGCACGAAGCGCGACTGGTGACGGTACAACAGGCCGGACGCCGAGCCGAACGGCGTTCCTCCGGCCATGTGCCCCTCCACCGCCGCTCCGCTGACGGCGAACACCTTGCCCTCCAGAACAGCGGAGTCGCGCGCCCACACATAAGCGGAGAGGCGCTGGTCCCGCTTCATCTGCGCGAGGCCGGACGCTGTAACCGGGATGTTCTTCGGTGCGCCGACCGTGCCGCTCGTACGGTGGTAGTAGACCGGCCGCTCCCGCGTCAGGCAGCGTTCGCCGGTCAACTCCTGCCGCTCGATCGCCTCGCGAAGGTCCTCGTACGTCAGCACCGGCACTGCCTGTCGGTAATCGTCCACACCAGCGACGCGGGAGAAGCCGTGCTCTCTGCCGAACTCCGTCTCCAGGTTCGCGGTCAGGATGCGGCGCAGCACCGCCTCCTGCGTTTCCCGGGGCGACTCGGCGGCGCGCATCATCCGCTTGTAGCGCCGCGCCTGCGTCGCGCTCAGCGCCGCCTTGAACGCCTTGTAGGTCAGGCTGCTCACCGCTCCAGCCCCGCGACGAACGGCGTGCGCATCTGCGCCAGGAAGCCCAGCGGGTAATCGCGGTTGTGCAGCCCCAGGATGCCTACTTCCCGGTCTGCGGGCAGGAACCGCGTGCCGAACAGCACGTCCCAGACGATGAGGTTGTTACCGAAGTTGTTGTCCGATTCCACCGTAATCTCCGAGTGGTGCCAGCGGTGCAGCTCAGGCCCGCTCACCACGTAGTTGAGCGGTCCCAGCCGCACACGGCAGTTGGAATGCTGGTAGAAGCCGTTGAGGGCGTAGAAGACGAAGTACGCCGCGAGCACCTCCGGCGGCACGCCGACCAGCGCGAACGGCAACGTGTCCACCGTGTACTGGATAGCCTTTTCGATGGGGTGGAAGCGGCCTACGTTCAGCCAGTAGAGCCGGTGCGGCGAGTGGTGCACCGCGTGCAGACGCCACATGAGGGCGAAGCGGTGGAACGCCCGGTGCAGCCAGTAGCGCGGGAAGTCCGCCGCCGCGATCATCAGGACGACCTGCGCCGCGAGGGGGAAGTCGTGCGGCCATAGCCCATCGACCGCCAGCCCTCCCGCGTTGAGCAGGTCCGCCAGCGCGACCACCGCGGTCACCGCGAACAGCAGCGGCAGCACCGCCTGCACCGACGCCAGGAACATCGCATCGGCGCGCACGTCGCTCATCGACGGGTGCCACTCCCGCCGGTACGGCAGCCGGGCCTCGTGCAACGTCACCAGCGCGGCGCCCGTGATGACCGCGACCCACGAGGCGGCCGTCACCTGCCAGCCGAGCCCCACGAGCGCCGCGTAGACCGCGAACCCGATCGCCAGCACCGCCGGGTACGACCCCACGACGACGAGGCGGGCGAGCGCCGTGTCCCCTTTCTCCGCGCTCATGCGGCATCCCCGCTCTTCCGGCCAGCGCTGTAGACGTAGTGGCCGAACAGCAGCACGAATGCCGCGAGCACCAGGTGGAAGAGCGCGGGGAGGCTCTGCGCGAACCACTCGACGTCCGAAAAGAACGTGAGCCCCGCGAGCAGCCGGAACGCCATCGCCGCGAAGTACGCCCCGCCGAGCAAGAAGCACGCGCGGTGTTTCCACGACGCAGGCCTGATCGACCGCGACCGCACGACCACGAGCGCCCGCGCAAGCAGCGCGATGATGACCACCTGCGACGCCAGCAGCGCCGGGTACGGCAGGCCCGAACCCTGCCACGAATCGAAAGACGGCAGGAACGGCACAGGGCCCGCCCACTGCACGGCCTGCGCCAGCACGCGCAGCACGAACAGCGCCGTGAGCGCAAGCATCCATGGCAGGTAGCGTTGATGGAGGGACATGGCGTCGTTCATCGTGGGCAGCCGGAGGTTCCGGAAGCCAGTCTACGGGGGTGGAAGAGTGGCGCGCTAGGTGGGACTCGAACCCACGACCTCATCCTCCGCAGGGATGCGCTCTATCCTGACTGAGCTACTAGCGCGCGCTCTGTATGCCGGTCTCTGGACCGGCCGTCATGTTTCATTTTGGTGCCGAGGGCGAGATTTGAACTCGCACGCCCGTAAGGACACTGCGCCCTGAACACAGCGCGTCTGCCGTTCCGCCACCTCGGCACGCCCTACACAGTGGTGGGCGATACAGGACTTGAACCTGTGACCTCTTGCGTGTGAAGCAAGCGCTCTAACCAACTGAGCTAACCGCCC
>DAOUJA010000003.1:0-2970 GCA_034423175.1 Dehalococcoidia bacterium | reverse complement strand
GCCCACCTGGTCGAGCTCAGCGGGCCGGTCACGGACCCCGACTTCACCGTGATCAGCCAATCCGGCGCTGAAAAGCAGGTGACCACGCTGAGTCCCGCGCCCGCGCCGGCGGGGTTGACGCTGACGCCCACCAAGCCGGGAACGGGACTCACTCCCGCCATCCAGGTGAGATGGAGCGCAGTGGAGGACGCGGGCCGGGTCTGGTACCGCGTGCGCTGGCGGGAGGCGAACCGGACCCCGGAGGCGGCGTGGAGCGGCCCTCGTCAGACAGACCAGACCAGCTACTCCATCGGCCCGCTTGAGGACGGCGCGTACGACGTGCAGGTGGCCTCCGACAACGGGATAAACCCCATCGCCTGGTCGGAGATCAAACAGGCGGCCGTCAACCACGCAGGAGGGATATAGGCCGTGCGGACGACATACCCCGCACCGCGCAATCAGGTCTCAAGGCGGCCGGCCTTGCCGGGACCCGCCGAACGTCGCACTGGAGGTGATTCGATGAAACTGACAAAGGCTCCGACAACCGCGCGCCGCTTGCTGAGGGCGGCCATGCCATCTACCCCCCCCCCCGATTTTGGGGTCGGTCATGACGGCCCGGCGACGCCTCGCCTCGCCCTTCCTGCTGCTGGTCGCCATGCTGGTGGCAGCTAGCGTGCTCCTGGTCCACGACGCCCGGCCCGCCGCCGCCGACCACGGGGATGAAGAGACCTACTGGTCGGCCACGCTGACCGTGAAGTCATGGGGCGCTGCGGGGGTTGCACGGGGATGTTCCAATGCCGAAGCAGTGGGCAAGAAATGCAGCCAGACGAGCGTTCTCACGGACGATGACTTCACGTATGGCGGGACGTCATACGATGTCACTCTCCTACGACAGGTCGCCACTGACGACGAGTTTGTTGTCATCATCAACAAGCCTCTCCCGGCTATTCTCAAGGAGGTCGCGGTGCTCTACGTGGATGGGACGGCGCACCCGCTGGCCGGTGCCACCGCGACAGCAAGTACCGGTGGCGGACAACAGTTGGCCATTCCTACCAGCAGCGTCGCCTGGTCGGCGGGCGACACGGTCACGCTGGAGCTGAAGCGGCCCGCCGCTCCGGCATCCGGCGTGGAGCTTGCTGGCACGGACCTGGACACCTCGCGCGGCGCCGGCCACTTCGACCTCGACGTCACGGAAGGCGCGTCCGCCTCGTTCACCGTCGCTCTCTCCGGTGACCCCGGAACCGACGCCTCCATCACCCTCGTGAACACGCAGTACTTCCAGTCCGACGTCGGCGATTCCGACCACCGCTGGAACATGAACGCCGCGACTGTCATGCCGCAGACGCTGACCTTCACCGCTGGCACGTCGGGCAACTGGAGCACGCCGCAGACAGTCACCGTCACCGGCGCGGACGACGCCGACAGCTGCTCCGAGCAGCTGATCGTCCTGCTGCTGAGCACCGTCTCGAATATCGGCTACGACTACGTCTACGTCGGCCCGGGCAACGGCACCCACAACCGGGACGCGCAAGGGAACTACGTGTGGGCAGGCAGCAACATGGGCGAGTACGTCTGGCAGCTCGTCGACGGCCACGCCCCGGCGGGCGGTGACGGCGCCTCCGTCACCGGCGTCTACGTGAAGGTTGCCGACAACGACGGCGGATCGTGCGGCGGCGTCTAGGGAAGGCCACCCACTGAAAGGAGAAGGTTGATGCGCTGGCTTCTGCTTGCCTTCGTGCTTCTCCTGGCGGCCTGTGGCGGCGAAGGGAGTCCGTTGGCCGACACGGAGTGGCGGCTGGTCGCCCTGGGTAATGCCGACGCTCCCGCCGAGGTGGTGGGCGGCAACGCAACCGCCGAGTTCACCGCCGCTGGGGATATGACGGGGTTTACGGCCTGCAACTCCTACTCGGCGAGATACAGCACGCGGGACTCGGAGCTGCGCCTTGACGACCTGTCGTGGACGGAGGCGGGCTGCCCATCCCAGGCGCTATTCCGGCAGGAACAACGGATGCAGGACTCGCTGGCGACAGTAGAGCGGTTCGAGGTCTCGGCGGAACGACTCACCCTCCATAGCGAGGGTGGGCACACGCTGGTCTTCGAGCGGGTTGGGAGGTAGCTGTCCCCAATCCAGCCATGGCCTCATTCGGATGAGTTTCGAGGTGCTGCGGTGGGCGAGTACTCGCCGACGGGCGCAGCCGCCCTCGCGCTGATTGCGGCGCTGACGGCTGCGGGAGCCGTGCTGCCCGCGTCCGGCCAGCCCTTCTCCGACCTCACCGATGGCAGGATCGACTCGGAAGGCCTGAGCGTCGGCGTCTTCGCGGACATCTCGGACGCGCAGACGGAGAAGCTGGAACGGACCGTCTACGCCCCGACCGGCGACGTCGTCTACCTCCCCGTGGAGCCTTCCCCAACCGCGCCAACCCTCGGCGCAATGCCCGGCTCGCTCACGGCGGACGATGTCGCGTTCCTGCACCACCCGCGGGTCGCGCCCCGGCCCACGCTGTTCGACGGCGTGCTCTACGCCTCCAACGGGGCGAACGCCCACAACACGCTCCTCGTCACCGCGGCCGCAGCGGATGTAACGCCGACGGACGAAGGCTGCGCTACCGCGGAGATCGGAGGCTCTCGAGAGTCCATAACGGTGCAGATGACGCCCACGTCCGACGGTTACTACCAGGCGTTCGTACGCATCCTCGATGCGGATGCTGAAGAGCCCAACCCATCGAGCGACGGGCCTTCATGCGCGGACTACGCCGCTGGAGTAGCCCACGAGCAGACCGCGGCGATCGCCGCAGGCCATGGTGCCACCGTCAGCGTACGGGAGCCGGGCGCGGAGCGGGTCTCCATCGAGATCGACGGGGAGGGCCCGGAGTTCTCCTACGTCACGCCGGAAGGCAGGCGGGAGGCCCACCAGGGACGCATCACGTTCGAAGTGCGCGACCGCGATTCCGGCCTCCGCCACGACGGCGAACTGGTGATCACCCCGGACGG
>DAOUJA010000002.1:0-1837 GCA_034423175.1 Dehalococcoidia bacterium | reverse complement strand
TTGCGCCCCCGGGACACCTGCGACAGGTATCCGCTGGACACGCCCACCTTCTCGGCCAGCTCCCTCATGCTCATGCCCAGGGCGCGGGCGCGCTCCCTGATGAAGCTGCTCTGCCCAACCGCCACGCTCTCCGGGCGGTTGGCGCAGCTTGCGGGAGCGATCTTCGCCGGGGCCTGCAACACCGCCTCGACCCTGGCCTGCATCTTCACGCCCATGTTCTTGCGACCCCGGGAAGACTCGATCAGGTATCCGTAGGAGACCCCGGCCCGGTCCGCCACGTCCCGCATGGTCATGCCCATCTCGCGGGCGCGCTCCCGGATGTAGCAGCTCTCGCTGGTCACCGCGACCCCGCCCAGGCGGTAGACGGTGCCCTGTCCGGGGACCTCTCCCAGCACCGCCATGACCTTCTCGCGCATCTTCGGAGTCCACGGCCTGTGTCCGTTCGCCATCTCCGACAGGTAGCCCGCCGACACGCCCATCAGGGCCGCGAGCTCCTTCATCGTGATCCCGCGCCGTCTCGCCGCAGCCCTGAGCTCACTCTCCTTCGTCGTCCTCGTTCCGGTTGCCTGTGTTGCCGTCGTCATCGGTCCGTCCTCCTTCTGTTGTGCTGTGGTGTCTGCCTCTGACGTGAAGCCCGCTCGGGGGCAAAGAAGAAGGGCCGCCTCCGAAGAGACGGCCCTTGCGAATCGGGGTGCTGGAGCGAGACCCGGAGGCCCCGCCGTCAGCGTCTATGGTTCAGCGCACACCCGGGCAGCGTCGGCCCGGCCCTGCGCCTTGTCGTGCATATGCACCTCCTTTTGTGTCTGCGGCCCGCGCCGGCATCCCTGGCGCGGGTCATGGCTAATGGGTTACGAGGGACGCACTCCGCCCACGGTCGGATGCCGGACGTGCAAGGCGGAGTGGGATGAAAGAGGACGCAGCTCCGCCCAGGGTCTTATTCGCGGGGAATCGGACTCAGGGGGGGAACTGCGGTGATGGGAGCGGCCGTCACGCGCATAGCGCGGCACGGCGCATCGGGGAAGACGCAGCTTGACCCATGTGAGCAACGTCAGTGGGAAAGCCGCGCGGCGTGAAGCGGCCAGCCTGCCTTGGGTACGCAGACCGGCGCATGACGAAGCTGCGGCCCGGCTGCGTGCCAGCCGTCCCGCAGAGCATGAGGAGCCGGTCGGAGCGACAGACCCGTCTGCAACAGGCAGGCTCGCTCCGACCGACTTGTGGAGGACGAGGCTCAACGCTCCGTCCCAGGCGTCCAGAGGATGAGGCGATCAACCCCAACCGTCAGACGATTGCCCAACGGAAGGAGCGATCAACTCCGACCATCAGGCGGGTGTCCGGCGGCGGAAGGACTTGTCACTCCAGCCGCCAGACCTGGACCGAGGACGAAGGACCAGCGTCAACTCCGTCGTCTCTGCCCGCGCTGCCTGCGAAGGGCTTGTCACTCCGCTTCGGCAGCATTCCCTCTTGGGCGACCGGGGGAGAGCGAATCATCCTCCGGTCGGACCCGTGCCACAGGGACCGTGCACCCAGGTTTCTAGGGTCGGAAACCTTGGAGAAAGCCAAACAGCGAAGTCATTGTCGCCGCTCACGACAGCGCAGAAGAGGGCCTGGGAGACCCCTTCGGCAAACTGCCGCCAAATCGTTCACAAAAGTTCACCGAGCGCCCGATGCGCTCCCGGCCCGGCTACCGCCACAACAGTCCGAAGGTCAGCCTGTTCAGAATCTCCCGCTTTCTGATCGCTCTCCGCGTGTCGAAGAGCGCCGTCTGACGCCAGTTGACCTGCCCGTTGCGGTCGAAGCCGCGCAGCGGAAACCGCGCCGGGGGGAGCGTCATGCCGTG
>DAOUJA010000001.1:0-9032 GCA_034423175.1 Dehalococcoidia bacterium | reverse complement strand
GACTGCATCTGGCCCATCTGGCGGGCGAGCATCTCCATGAGCTCGTCGAAGCTGCGGGGCGGGTCGTCGCCGAACATGGCGCCCCACTTGTCCATGAAGCCGTCGAAGTCCGGTTCGAGGCCGTCGAGCCTGTCGCGCATCATCTGGTTGAGGTCGCGCAGCATCTCGCGCATGGCGGCCATCTGCTCCGGGTCCATGTTCTCGATCTGCTGGCGCATCTCCGAGGCGACGGAGCCGAGCATCTCCCTGCGCAGCTCGTCCATGAGCTCCTGGAACTTGCGCTGCGCCTCGGGGTCGATGAAGTCGAAGTCCTGGAGCTCGCGGATGGCGCCCGCGGTGCTCTCGGGGAGCTGGTCGAGGCGCTCGCGGTTGCGGTCGGCGCGCTGTTTGAAGAGGTCGCGGAGTTTCTGGGCCTGCTCGGCCTCGTCGCCGCTCATCCCGGCGAGGTCGTCGTCGATCTCGCCGAGGCGGCGGTCGGTGCCGGCGCGCTCGGTGCGGATGACGTCTTCGAGCCGCTCCCGGAGGCCGCGCATCACGGAGTCGACGTCGTAGCGGTCGAGGGTCTGGTTGCGCCGGGAGCGGAGGCGTTCGAGGAGGTCGTTCAGTCCGGGGAGGCGCGCGTCGTCGTTGTTGGCGCCGCGCCGGAGGAGGTCGCGGAGCGCGTGGCGGATGTCGCCGTGCTCGATGACGTCCTCGGCCATGGCGTCGAGGAGCGCGTCGGCGTCGGCCTCGAACGGCTCCTGGGAGCCGTCCCACCGGGAGAAGCGGTAGAGCGTAGCCACGGCGGGATTGTAAACTAGGCGTCTATGTTCGACACGGTCCTCATCGCCAACCGGGGGGAGATCGCCTGCCGCGTCATCCGGACGTGCCAGCGTCTCGGCATCCAGACGGTCGCGGTCTACTCGTCCGCCGACGCGAAGGCGCTGCACGTGCAGATGGCCGACCGCGCCATCCAGATAGGCGGGGCGCCCGCGTCGGAGTCGTACCTGAACGGCGAGAACATCATCAAGGCGGCGAAGAAGGCGAAGGCGCAGGCCATCCACCCCGGCTACGGCTTCCTCTCCGAGAACCCGTCGTTCGTCGAGGCGGTCGAGAAGGAAGGGCTCACGTTCATCGGGCCGACGTCGAAGGTCATCGCGCAGATGGGCGACAAGATCATGGCGCGTCGGCTGGCGCGTGAGGCCGGGGTGCCGATCAGCCCCGGCGCGGAGGGGGAGATAGACGACGCGCAGGCGGTGGCGATAGCGCGGGGCATCGGCTTCCCGCTGATGATCAAGGCAGCGGACGGCGGCGGCGGCATGGGCATCCGCGTGGTGAACAACATCGACGAGGTGCCTGAGGCGATGGAGCGGGCGCGGTCGCAGGCGCTGAACGCGTTCGGCAGCAGCCGCATCTACATGGAGCGTCGCATCGAGAACGCGTCGCACGTGGAGGTGCAGATCATCGCCGACCACCACGGCAAGGCGCTGCACCTGTTCGAGCGGGACTGCTCCGTGCAGCGGCGCAACCAGAAGGTGGTGGAGGAGACGCCGTGCGCGAAGCTGACGCCGGAAGTGCGGGAGGCACTGCTCGAATCCGCGGTGCGGCTCGTGAAGAGCATCGGCTACACGAACGCGGGGACGATCGAGTACCTGTACGACGCCAGGGATGAGCGCTTCTACTTCCTGGAGATGAACACGCGGCTGCAGGTGGAGCACCCCATAACGGAGATGGTGACGGGGCTGGACCTCGTCGAGCTGCAGCTGCGGGTCGCGGCGGGCGAGCGTCTGCCGCTGTCGCAGAGCGACATACACCAGCACGGCGCAGCGATCGAGGCGCGCATCTACCCGGAGGACCCGGTGATGCTGCTGCCGACCGCGGGCACGGTGGACGTGCTCGTGGAGCCGGAGGGGCCGAACGTGCGCGTCGACAGCGCGCTGTACCAGGGCTACGAGGTGTCGCCGTACTACGAGTCGATGATGGCGAAGCTGATCGTCCACGGGGAGACGCGGGAAGAGGCGATCGCGAACATGCTCGCGGCGCTGAAGCAGTACGTCATCGAGGGGCCGGTCGTGAACATCCCGCTGGTGAGGCGGGTGCTGGAGCACAAGGAGTTCCGGGAGGCGACGTTCGACAACGCGTTCCTGGAGCGGATGCTGAACGAACCGGCGCGCAACAGCGCGCTCGCCGCCGCGATAGCCGTGGCGCTCGCGCTGGAAGACGAGTCCACACAGCAGGTAGAGTTCAGCAGGTGGCGGATGCACGGTCGCCGCATGGCGATGGTGAACCGCCTGAGCAGCAGTGGAGTGATGTAGTGAAGCGCGTACGCATACGAGTGAACGACGAGTGGTACGACGTCGAGGTAGGCGACGTCTACCAGCGCCCCGTCGAGGTGGTGGTGGACGGCGAGGAGTACCTGGTGGAGGTCGGTGACCCGTCGGACACGGGCGCGCCGCCGGTCCGCCGCGCCGCGGCGATGAAGACGGAGCAGCCGGGCCTTCGCGGCATCACGCAGGGCGACGAGCGCGTGATCCGCTGTCCGCTGCCCGGCAAGATCGTCTCGGTCACCATCACCAAGGGCCAGGAGCTGCAGGCGGGCGACGAGATTTGCCTGCTGGAGTCCATGAAGATGGAACAGAGCGTGCGCATGGCCCGCGGCGGCGTCGTGAAGGGCGTGAAGGTGAAGAAGAACCAGGCCGTCGAGGCCGGTCAGCCGCTGCTGGAGATCCAGTAGCGCATGACGACCCAGCCCCAGCCGGAGCCCGGCGAGTACTACCTCTGCCCGCTCAAGGAGCTGCAGAAGGAGGGCGTGATCGTCGTCGACTTCGAGCACCCGAAGTACCGCAAGTGGGAGCTCGCCCTCTTCTGGGACGGCGAGCGCACGGGGGCGCTGGACAACTTCTGCCCGCACCAGGGCGCGATGCTCTCCTACGGGATGGTGCTCCCCGGGGAGGTCGTGTGCCCGCTGCACTCGGCGGTCTTCGACGTCGTCACCGGCGAGTGCCTCGACCGCTACACGTACGACACGACGGCGTACGAGACGTTCGTGCGGGACGGCGGCGTGTGGGCACGCCTGCCGGGGCCTCCGCTCCCGCGGAAATAGCAATGCGAAAACCGGAGACCATCTACGACAAGGAATCGGACATCCTCCGGGTGCAGCTCGAGGAGAAACCGAGCGTCCGGTCGGTTGAAGTCGCCGAGGGTGTCGTCCTGGACTACGACAAGGCAGACCGCGTCGTTGCGATAGAGATCGACGGCGCAAGCGTGCTGCTGCGGGAATTCGCCAGCAAGGCAGAGGCTGCGTTGTCGCGCCCCGCCCGCTGACGTACCATCTAACCCCCGGCGGAGCCCCCGCCGCGAGACAATCCCCGACGCAAGGTCCCATGGCCCTCGAAAGCATCGTCGTTCGCGGCGCTCGCGAGCACAACCTCAAGAACATAGACGTCACCATCCCGCGCGACCGGCTCGTCGTCATCACCGGCCCGTCCGGCTCCGGCAAGTCGACGCTCGCCTTCGACACCATCTACGCGGAGGGGCAGCGGCGCTACGTGGAGTCGCTCTCGGCGTATGCGCGCCAGTTCCTCGGCCGCATGGACAAGCCGGACGTCGAGTACATCGAGGGGCTGTCGCCCGCGATCTCCATCGACCAGAAGGGCGTTTCGAACAACCCGCGCTCCACCGTCGGCACCGTCACCGAGGTGTACGACTACCTCCGCCTGCTCTTCGCGCGCGTCGGGCGCCCGCACTGCTACCGGTGCGGCAGGCCCGTGCAGCACCAGACGGCACAGCAGGTGACGGAGGCGGTGCTCGCCCGGCGGGGCGCGCGCCTCATGCTGCTCGCGCCCCGCGTCGTCCACAAGAAGGGGGAGCACAAGGACGTGCTGGACGAGGCGCGGTCCGCCGGCTTCGTCCGCGTCCGCGTCAACGGCGAGGTCCGCAGCCTGGACGAGAGCATCGACCTGAACAAGCAGCAGTGGCACACCATCGAGATCGTCGTCGACCGGCTCGTCCTCGACGGCGAGACCGAGCGCAGCCGCGTCCTCGACTCTGTCGAGACGTCGCTCCGCTACGGCGATGGGCGGATGCTCGCGATCGACGTGGACTCGGGCGAGGAGCAGGTCTTCTCGGAGCAGTTCGCGTGCCCGTACTGCGGCATCAGCTTCGCTGAGATAGAGCCGCGCACCTTCTCGTTCAACAGCCCGCACGGCGCGTGCCCCACCTGCTCCGGGCTCGGCCAGAAGCTCGTCGTCGACCCCGAGCTCATCGTGCCGGACGTCTCGCTCAGCCTGGACGACGGCGCGATACACCCGTGGTCGCGCGCGGGCTCCAGCACCGCGTGGTACTTCAGCATCCTGCGCGGCGTCGCGGAAGCGGAGGGCGTCGGCATGCACACGCCCTGGCGGAAGATGCCGGAGCACGTCCGGAAGACGGTCCTCTACGGCTACCCGGACCGGCGCAGGGTGAAGGTGCGCCACCGCACGCACCACGGGCGCGTGTTCGAGTGGGAGTCCCGTTACGAGGGCATCATCCCCAACCTGGAGCGCCGCTACCGCGATACGCAGTCCGACTACATGCGCAACGAGATCGAGCGGTACATGACCGCCCTGCCCTGCGAGGCGTGCGGCGGCGAACGGCTGCGGCCGGAGACGCTCGCGGTCACCATCGGCAACCGCTCCATCATGCAGGTCACCGCGCTCTCCGTCGCCGAGGCGAGCGAGTGGGCGCTGTCCGTGCAGGGACTGGCGCCGGAGCTGCCCGTCCAGCCGCGCTGGCCGGAGCACGCCGACGCGCCGGTGTTCACCGAGCGCGAGCTGACCATCGCCAACCAGATACTGAAGGAGATCGGCTCGCGCCTCTCCTTCCTGCTCAACGTCGGACTGGAGTACCTGTCGCTCGGGCGCGCCGCGGGCACGCTCAGCGGCGGCGAGGGCCAGCGCATCCGGCTCGCGACGCAGATCGGCTCCGGGCTCATGGGCGTGCTCTACGTCTGCGACGAGCCGTCCGTGGGCCTGCATCCCACCGACAACGCGCGCCTCATCGAAACGCTCAAGGGGCTGCGCGACCTCGGCAACACCGTCCTCATCGTCGAGCACGACGAGGCGATGATGCGCTCCGCCGACCACCTCGTGGACCTCGGCCCCGGCGCAGGCGAGCACGGCGGCTGGATCGTCGCCGAGGGCGTCATCGACGACATCGAATCGAGCGAGGCGTCGCTCACCGGCGCGTACCTCTCCGGTCGGCGCGAGATCTCGATGCCGCTCGCGCGGCGCAAGGGCAACGGGAGGCGGCTGCGGGTGAAGAACGCGCGGGAGAACAACCTGCGCGGCCTGGACGTGGACTTCCCGCTCGGCAGGCTGATCTGCGTCACCGGCGTCTCCGGCTCCGGCAAGTCCACGCTGGTCTACGAGGTGCTCTACAAGTGGCTGGCGCAGCGCCTCTACCGCGCCAAGGACCGCCCCGGCGCGAGCGACGGCGTCGACGGCCTGGACCACGTGGACAAGGTCGTGAACATCGACCAGTCGCCCATCGGCAGGACGCCCCGCAGCAACCCGGCAACGTACACCGGCGCGTTCACCCCCATACGGGAGCTGTTCGCCGCCCTGCCGGAGTCGAAGGCGCGCGGCTACATGCCGGGCCGCTTCTCGTTCAACGTGAAGGGCGGACGCTGCGAGGCGTGCCAGGGCGACGGCTACGTGCAGATCCAGATGCAGTTCCTGCCGGACGTGACGGTGTCGTGCGAGGTGTGCAACGGCAGGCGCTACAACGAGGACGCGCTGGAGATAACGTTCCGGGGCAAGAGCATCGCAGACGTGCTGGAGATGACGGTCACCGAGGCGCATGAAGTGTTCGCCAACATCCCGCGCATCAAGTCCAAGCTGGAGACGCTGGAGGCGGTCGGCCTCGGCTACATCCGGCTCGGCCAGCCGGCGACGACCATCAGCGGCGGGGAGGCGCAGCGCGTGAAGCTCGCCACCGAGCTCTCCAAGCGCGCGACCGGCAAGACGCTGTACATCCTGGACGAGCCGACGACGGGGCTGTCGTTCGAGGATGCGGCGCACCTGCTGCGCGTGCTGCACCGGCTGGTGGACGGCGGCAACACGGTGCTGCTCATCGAGCACCACCTGGACCTCATCAAGAACGCGGACTGGATCATCGACATGGGCCCCGGCCCCGGCATCCACGGCGGCGACATCGTCATCGAGGGGACGCCGGAGCGGGTCGCCGCGCACCCGGAGTCGCGCACCGCCGCCTTCCTCCGCGACGCGCTCGCCAAGCACGGCGTCGCGCCTGAGGAGCCGGCGCCCGCGCCTGCCCCCAAGCCCCGCAAGCGCGCCAAGGTGGGCGTGTAGGGGTGAGTGTGGCAATAGACAACGCATCCGCCGCCTGCGCTATAGCACACCGCGCCCCTAGCGTAACCGTTCAAGAGGGAGGCGAACCGCTATGGACGCGATGACATTCACCGAAGCCGCCTCCCTCGCCGCGCGGCAGGGCCGCCTCACTGCTGAGGAACGCGCGCGCCTGGACGCCGCGATATCCACCGGCGCTCCCCCGTACGCCGCACTCCATTGGGACGAGACCCGGCTGGCCGTCTGCGCACCCTTCTACTACGCGGACATGGACACGTTGCACCTGCTCGAACAGCCGGTCCAGCCCCACTTCGTCCTGGACGCGGGCGAGTACGCCCTGCTGCGGATCCATCCTGACACGTTCGATGTCCTCGGCGCGTCCATCGAGGACTTCGAGGCGCGCTTCCTTCCCCTGTACCCGGAGTTCCGCGAAGCGTGGGAGCGCTTCGTCAAGCCCCACCTCGCAGGCAAGCGCCAGGCGAACGCAGACGAGCTCGCGCAATTCAACCTCGCACTCATGCGCCGCATCCTGGCCGCGCTCCGCGAGTCAGAAAGGCCCGCGAAGGCGCAGGCCTGAGCCCACACGTCGTCCGAGCGTAGCCGCATAGCTGTTGATGCATTAGAATGCATGCATCACACGATTTAATCGTGTGATGCATCGGTTTAATCGTCGCTATGCTCTACCTGCGCTTCACTCCGTCGCTCAACGCCAGCCGCATGCTGGACGAACTGCAACGCGCCCGCGAGACCCTCGACCGCTACCGGAGCATCCCCAGCGCATACATGGGCGAGTTGCGGCGGCACGCCATCGCCCTGAGCGTCCACTACTCGACGCGCATCGAGGGCAACACGCTCACGCTGGAGCAGGTCGAGAGCCTCCTGCGCGGCAGGCAGATCGCCGCGCCCATCAGCCAGCAGCAGGAAGCGCTCAACTACCGCGAGGCGATGCAGTACGCCCAGGTCGTCGCCGATGCAGCCGCGCCGCGCATCACCGAGGAGACGGTCAAGACCATCCACTTCCTCGTCACCAAGTCGCTCCCCGGCGGCTACAACCCCGGGCAGTACCGGTCCGTGCAGAACTTCGTCATCAACAGCGCAACGCAACGTCCGCTGTTCCGGCCTCCGCCGCCTGAGCGGGTCCAGCCCCTCATGGAGGAGTACGTCCAGTGGCTCAACGCGCCGCGCCAGGGGCTGCCGCCCTACTACCGCGCCGCGCTCGCCCACCTGAACTTCGTGGCCATCCACCCATTCGACGACGGCAACGGGCGCACGGCGCGCATACTCGAAGCGCTCGTCCTCTACCTCGCGGGCTACAGGTCGCAGGAGCTCGTGTCGCTGGAGGCGTACTTCGGGCGCGACACGCAGGGCTACTACCACGCGATAGCCAACTCGCTCGGCTCGGTTTACGACCCTCAGGACAGCGACGTGACGCCATGGACGGACTACTACCTGCGCGCACACGCAGCGCAGGCAGGCGCCGCAGCTGCGGAGACCCAACTGCACGAAGCGCAGATCGACAGGCTGGAAGGGGCATTCGCAGAGGCGTTACGCGGCGACGACGCCCGGCTTATCGCGCTCTGGATTGCTTGCCAGGAGGGGTCCGTCGCAAACAGCGAATACCGCGACATTGCCGGCGTCGGCAACCAGACGGCGGCGAGGCACCTGCGCGAGATGGTGACGGAGCGGCTGCTCACCCGGCACGGCACCGGCCGCGGGGTGCACTACGTCCCCACGGAGGCAGTGCTGCGGGTGTATCGGGAGGCAGGGGAGGAAGGGACTGGGTGAAGCAGGGCAGCCTTAGGCGCGGAGACGCTCTACAGCGGTGGAAGCGTCAACGAGTGCCTGCCGGTAGCCTTCCTCGTATGCGCAGTACGGACACTTATGTCTGCCAGCGCCTGACTGGTTTGCGGGGAGACTGGCCATGTGGCCTTCCAAGGGCTGTCGACTGGCCTCGTTGTCTTGGCCGGAGTGTACAGGGCACATGCCAATTGCGAGTCGTTCCGGTAAGCGTGGACTCTCCTCTCGCCCGGTGATGTATTCAAGGAAGTTCTTTTTCGCGTAGAAGGCCCTCGATTTGCTGCCGTGTCCCTTCCCCTTCGTCCTTGGCTGCACATACACACCTATATTGCCATTGAGGGCTTCAAAGCCATCCTCTCTGATAACTCGTTGTATAGCACGGTAGTCTTCGACGACTTGGCTGTAGAGCGCAGTCTCCTCCAAGTCAAAGGCATGAACGTCTCTGCAGATAGAACGTGTCTCTTGGGGGTTCTCGCGAGTTCGTGACACAACGATGACCTTCCGCAGCTTCCTGTAGAGATGGCTCTCCTCAAAACTCTTCTTCGCCACTTCCACGGGATCAATTGTGGTGATCCACATCGTCTCCTTCAGTCCCCAGTGGCCGCCCGCGTTGGGTTTCAGGGGCACGACTTTCAGTTCCCAAGAACCTAGATTGGGGTTTCTTGATGAGTTGAGTGGTATTCCGAGGTATCGCTCGACTACGTGGCCCGCCCATCCTTTCTGCATCTTGCCGTTGATCCAGACTTTGATGCCAAACCTGTCTGCCAGCTCGCGGAGGTCTTGTCCCACCAGCTCCCGCAATTTGGACAGTGCCTCACCCTTATCCACGGCTATTCCCCAGCTTGGCGCGCAGGCCAGTTGCGCCGTCCTGTAGGAGTGGATCGGGGGGGGGGGGGGGGGGGGGGGGGG